>NZ_CEEDCD010000013.1:0-11133 GCF_979253085.1 Dyadobacter sp. AC419
GTTTCTTGGTTTTGTACAAGGTTTGGTCACCTTTCCCATTTGTTCCGGAGCAGCAGCTGCTGCATAAACAGACCGTTGTTAACAAGAAGGAATGATTTTTTGTAAGGTCCGCATCCAAAAACTAAGGGCTCACAATACATTGTTATGAAGGAAAGTATACGAACAGACTCTATAAAATTCCTTAATCCAAAATTGCAAAATTTTCAGCAACTAGTTGAAGACGAGCAGAAAGTTGTTCGAAGAAGGCATAAATGGGAGCAGGAGCTTAATAGTTTAATCAAGCAACTTTATCGCTTAAAAATGATGGGGGCTATTAGATTAGTGTACTTTGTTGGCTGTATCTCTTTGATAGTGGCTATATAACGCCTTGACCAGCTCAACATATTCATTAAAATAGGTTGGTTTAGTAATAAACTTTGTAGCGCCTTTTTCCCGAGCGGCAAGCGCCAAATCTTCGCTGCTTGAACTGGAAACCAGATAAATAGGCAGGGAAGACCAGTGAGATGATTTCCTTAGGGCTTCTAGCGTTTCCAGGCCATTCATTACAGGCATATTAACGTCAAGCACTAAAATGGCATCGGCGACTTCGTCTTGCAGTATCTTAAACAATTCCTGGCCATTATCTGCTTCGATTACGTATATAGGTACGCCGACTTCACTTATCGCTTCCTTTACCAGGAAACGCCAGTCTTCGTCATCATCAACAATGTAGATCGTTTTGATAGCCGCCATCAATGCGGTGTTTGATGCTGGACAGCAGAAAGCCCGCTTGCCGAATCTACATTTCTCTTGGATGCTCGCATAAGTAGCGATTTTGTATAGTCCAGCCGAACCATTCCCTGCATTTGTTCAATTTCTGATATTTGGCTTAGGAATTGAAGCTTGTCTTGGTCTACAAAAGCAAATACGCCTTTAGAGCCTGTAAAGTGTTATTTGTCATATTTATTAAAGGTTAGGATGATTCTGGATTAAAAAGATTTTTAAGAATTGTCCAGGCCTCATATTGTCCAATGCCAAATGTGATATCTTCATTAGACTGCTGGATAGACCGGGCTTAACCGGCAGTGGAAACGGCGCGGAGAAAAGACCGAGATAAACTAGATGTAAGGTAAAGATTGTTTCGGTTTAAAGCAATTTTTAAGCCCTTTCAGCGGCCTGCTCGACAATAGCAGCATCAATCCGCAACACATGGAAGAAACTAGTCGTATCAAAACGTCCGTCTGTGCGGCTTGTGCCGGTCACCACCAGCCGCGCCAAAACTGCCTAAAAGTGGGCTTAAATAGCCGTCTCACCAATCGTAAAAACTGTATCGCTTTCAGGAACAAGATTAAGTTCGTAAAACACTCGATTTATCCCCACTAGGTTAACTCTCGCCAGATGCTACTTTGCCTATTCGTACCCAGACGGCATTACAGTATTTGGTCCTGTCTTGTATTTCTTTCCCTTTTAGTTGCCATTCATAAAGTAGCTTATTTGCTCGTTCCATACCGATTGCTTTTGCGTACCTGATGATATTTGGATCTGTCACCTGCCATGTACGTAGCCGTAGAAGTACGCTTTTGTGCTCGTCAGAGAACTCAAACGCATTTCTTGGGGGTACTGTTCTTAGGCCTCAACCTCTTTGAGTCGAAATTCGAGCGCAATTACAGGCTTCCTGCCACGGCCATGTGCATAAATGTCAAAAACGGGCTCGTAAGTAAAGGCGAGTTCCGTGCTTTCAAGTTCATGCATGGGTTCTGAAAGAGTGTATTTTACTAGATCAGGGACTTTGGGATATTTGCTTTCACAGTCTATCAGCTGTCTAAATTCTTGAATACTCACCCACCAAACCCCGGTATCCTTGAAGGCAGAAAGTAATTCAAACATTCGCAGACTATACCAACTGGTAAAATGCATGTAGTGTTTGAGTTCATAAATGCTGTAATGAGCTAGTTCAATGAAATACGGCTTTAAAGCGGGGTTTAGCACGATAGTTATCATTCCATCTTTGTAAGCGCACTCGAAACCGTCATTCGCTATCGTTTTAGTTGTATCAAGCAAGTGCCTGAAAGAAAAGTACTTAGTCTTTAAATCTTCAATTAACCACTTCAGATCTGTCAGCTCATTAAAGGCGTTTTTTATTTTAGCATAGAAGTCCGAATCAGTAGAAGGGACAACATCAGAAATGTGCATTTGGTAATAAGGACGTAGATCGGAGTCATCCTCCTTAATCATAGCTAATACGTTAGCCATGATGCGTTTAGCGTAAATCGACACTTTTCGCTGTCGAGCAAAAGTTACATTCCAATGTTGTTTAACATATGACTTGGCGTCCTTTTCATTGTAAATCAAAGGAAGAGTCATTTGGGCAATCTCTCGCTTATCCTTTTTCTTTATTTTAGCCATGCTAATGTAAATAACTGTCTAGTAGTCTGTTAAATAAAACGAGTAGTAAATTTATATGTTTACATATTCCGTACTAAAACTCCTTTTATTACAGAAAAGCTAATATAATAATAAAACGAGTAGTAAAAATATATTTCCATCTAATCCGTACCAAAACTCGTTTTATTATCCAGTAATCCGTACCAAAACTCGTTTTATTCCGTACCAAAACTCGTTTTATTCGAGAAGTACCTTATATAATACTATACTGTTTACTACTATATAGTTTGTTGAGCAAAAAAGGTGTTTTTGGGATAACAAATGGCCTGGTTTTCTACGCACCAGGGCGGCCTGCGTCGCTACGCGCACGCTATTTCTTTGAGAGGGGAATGACAGTTTTTACTCCAGCTTGACAATGAAAAACGAACAAAAATTCCTGGACAGAAAAAGGATAGGTAGCCCTGAAAACTAAATAATTAGTTATTTAAATATTCCTATATTATATATAATAATATATATTTATAAGGCCTATACAATATCTATACATGTCCATTTACAGTATATTGTACATGTAAAACGTTGCATATGAATTATATAACTCTGAAAGAAGCAGCAAAAGCTACTGGCTTAAACGAAATGACCATCCGCCGGCTTTGTAAAAAAGCAGAAAGTAAACCCTATGTTAGGCTTAAAGAAGGGAAAAATGGCTCATTGTATACTATTCAGACTAACTACCTTTTTGATAGATACCCTCCTAAAAAGGCGCTAGGTAAGCTAGAACAGGATAGCCTAAACACTCGTGTAAATGTAGACCCAATACAAGTCCATACACAAGACTATACACCTGTATTGGCTGTGAAGGATGAACTTATTCAGGTATTGAAAAATGAAATCACTTACTTGAGAGAGGAGAACAAAGGCCTGCGAGAAGAAAATAGGGAGCTTAAATTATTACCGGCACCGCGTGACTCAGGAAACCAGCGAAAATCCCCGAAAATCATTATGGCAGCGGATTTGGGGTAAATAGCTATTAAGTGGTTATGTTTTGAACTATATCGCTAGCAGTAGCTAATAGAATCAAATATCTGTATATTTGTGTACCAAAACATGTACGCAATGGCAATTGTAGAAACAACTAGCAGACAATTTAGGGAGCGGCAAAAGGATTTCTTTGAGCTGGCCGACAAGGGGAGAAAGTGGTGATCCGGAGAGGGCGTAAACAAACATATGTGCTTACCCCGGTATCGGAAGATGACCTGTATTTCACGCCTGAAATGATTCAGCGCATAAGAGACGCCCAACAGGAGATCAGGGAAGGCAAGTTTATATCCTTCAACAGCACCGATGAACTGAACAAGTACTTTGAGTCGCTGTAATGTATAAAATTGTCTTATCAAAAAGAGCTGAGAAGGACTTATATAGCCTGTTTAAATCAGAGCCAAAAGTTTATCAAAAGGCCATTTTACTTTTAAAGGAGATTGAGCAGCATCCCAAAAGTGGGAGGGGCAAGCCGCAACTCTAAGCAACACGACCTAGCAGGATTATATGCCAGGAAAATCACCGACAAGCATAGACTTGTATACTCTGTAAATGAGGATATCATTACAGTCTATATCCTTTCTGCCAAAGGTCATTACGACGATAAATAAGAGCTTATTACTAGAATGGTTTAAACAGGATGCTAATTATGCATTCTCCGCTAAAAACAACTATGGGGCTGGCGTAGAACAGAAATGAGCCAGATATACGACGAATGTACAGTAACTGATGCTATTAAACCTTCGTACCCCTTTATAATTTACCTGTAAATCATTCCGATCTCCTTTATAGGACTTAATCCCGCCAATTAACTTAAAAACAGCAATTTTTTAAATATTTTTATTTCCCATCCTGTTGTTCTTTTTAGAAGCAAGAAGGAATTACGCTGCGCGATAATTCATTCTTGCTCTGCGAGGCTAAAATATTGGTATTCAGTTTATTATGTGTTTTCATATGCTATACTTAGTATAACATAAATATATTTTAGTATTTAATATTGCCTAATTAGTCTAAAATAGCTTATTTCAGTATATCAATTAATATATTAAGCTATGGAAAAGAAATATAATAAGTCAGTCCGTTTTACAGAGGCTACCGATGAGAAATTCGGCAAAATCGCCGAGAAGCTAGGCCGCAGCAAGCAGGATCTGCTTGCTGAAATGGTCGACTATTTTTACAAATCCAAGAAAGACCCGTCAGATTTGAGCGACGAGCTTTTAAAGAAGGAGCTGGGGCAAGGCATTAATCGGATCATCAGCTTTGTCAAAGTCCAGGAGAAGGATATCCTGGCGCCTATGCTTGCTGAGCAAAAACTTCAGCACGAGCAATTCCGTAAGTACGCAAGGCTATTGCGGTTTTATTTTGGTGAAAATGAAGATCAACAAGTAGCAGGGCATTTTATGGAAATGGTCCGTCTCCTACATAAGGATTCAAAAGCTTCGCTGACAGCACAGGGAAAAACCGGTGGACTGGTAGAGACACTGCTGGCAGAAGTAAAGAATTTCCAGGGTACTATTTCAGATTTGCGAAAGGAAAAGGACCGTATACGGAATCATTTTGTCCTTCTTTTTGAGAATTATATACGTGAGCGCGAGGATCTGAACTCGGTACTAAATTCCTTTGGAAGTTCGGCAGCCGTTAAAAAGCTCCAGGATGAAACCCGGAGCCAATTCAAATCTATTTGATATGGCACATGTCAATATTACCGCCAGTGAAACGGGCGGCAATACCGGCAGCTGCGGACAGCTGACTGATTACCTGGAAAAGGAAAACCAAAAACTGGGCAAAAAAGAGTTATGGTTTGACCAGGGGCGTGATGATATCGGACCTGATCTGGTCAAAACTGGAATAGATCAGAACGTGGCCAAGCTTAAAAAGACCGAAGCTAAATTTTACCTAATTAATATCAGCCCTTCCGGAAAGGAGCTCGACCATATTGGCAATGATCCGCAAAAGCTGAAAGCATTTGCGCGTGAAGTGATGAAAGAGTATGCAGAGAATTTTAATAAAGGCCTATCTGAACACGATATCAAGTATTACGGCAAGATTGAATACAACCGGTATTACACCCATGAAGATCCGGAAGTAAAGCAGGGCATCCGTCAACGCGGCGAAGCAAAGGAAGGGATCCACATGCATGCGCAGCTGATAGTGAGCCGCAAGACGGCAGACAACGGCCGGCTGATCAGCCCCATGACCAACCACCGAGGGAGCAACGCCGGCCACAGCCAAAAATTCGGGCAGTTTGACCGGCTGGATTTTACGGAGCGCTGTGAAAAAGCTTTTGACCGAACGTTTAGCTATGTACGTGAGCTGAACGAAACCTTTCAATATCGGAAGGTCATGCTAAATGGTACAGCCATGCAGCGCGCTGATATAGATTGTAGCCGAGCGGAGCCACCAGGAAAAACAAGCCAAAGAGCAGAGCCTGGCTTTGGAGCCGAACAAAGGGGAAAAGAAGGAGCTGGCGCAGCAGCCTGAAATCAAGTCGCAGAAAGAGCAGCAAAACAAGCGAAAGTGGGGACTATGAGCATAAAATAAATATGCTATTTAAACATAAAATATTTACCCAGGAGTATTTTTATAAGCTTTAAAAAATCCCTGGGAAAAAATAAACACAAAAAAATTAGGATATAAGAAAACCCTGGGCTACCTTTGTTATATAAATTAATATAATATGACAAATACAGCAACAGAAATAGTATCGCTTGATGAAGCTTTAAAGCATCAAAGCACAGTAGGACGACCAGTCAAGACCTTTGTTGGATACAATACTGGTAATAGGACTTTTACAATAAACGCATCTCTTTTTGAAGTAAATGAGTTAACAGAAGTTGCAAATGATCAGTCAAAAAACTCAGAAGTTATCGCTCAGAGAAAGCTTGACATATATCACGCATCTTCAATTGCGAAATATCTTTTAAAAGGAATGCTTTCGGCTGCGGAAAAGAAAAAAAATGAAAATGGAGAAGCGTTATCAAAAACTTTTACGGACATACAAAAGGCAACCGGCACTCAGCCGTATATTGCAATACCGCCGTTAGTAGCCTCTTTAAGGAACTGTAAGCCAGGAGGCTCTAATATGCAAGTTGCTCCCCAAAAAACTGCTAGTAACGAAACTGTTTGCTATTTAATTTATCTGAGTCAGGCAGATATATTGTGGATTGTTGATGGACAACACAGGAGAAAAGCCATCGAAATAGTTTATGATTTTTTTAAGCATGTTACAACTTATCATAAATATCCAGCGCGAGGAGCTTCCCTTCTTTATAATGGAGGTAAAGAGGAATTAACACCAGAGGAACTACAAGTTTGGATTGATTGCCAGGAAATGTTAAAAAGTTGTACCGTAGCCATTGAGATCCATCTAGGACTCACTACTGATCAAGAAAGGCAATTATTTCATGATTTAAATAATTTAGGAAAAAAGGTTGATAAAAGCTTAGCACTACAATTTGATGGGTCAAATCCAATAAATACATTTATTGGGGAGGTTATTATAGATGATATTTTTGCTGTTGCTGATATTCCATTGATTTCAGAAAAGGAGAAAGCTGATTGGAATTCATACGGATTTAGTAGACAGGAATTAGTAGCGGTAAACTCTTTGTTATTTTTGAACAAAACGAATATAAATGGTGCTGTTCCTTCTATAATTGAACCAAAAAAAGAAAAAGCAAAGCAATTTTGGCAATTGGTGAGCGAGATTGAGGGCTTACAAAACGCAGATGCCAAACAACAAACGGTTGCTGCACAACCAGTAGTTCTTAAAGCTTTAGCAAAGTTGGTTTATGATTTCAGCTTTGGTAAGAACAAAGCATGGATTAATGAAGAAAATGAAGAAAAGCTTTGGGCTGGAATCAAAACATTTGATTTTAAGCACACTAATCCCATATGGAGATATTATGAAATGAGTGAAGCTGAAAGAGCAGAAAGCGGGCTTTCCGAACTTACAGAATATCTCCCTTCGGAAGAAGAAGGAAATAGGGACATTGGAAAATATGAAAGCTCTTCATCAGTATTTCGTTTTGGTGCTAAGCACAATGATATTTATCCAATAATCGGAGATATGGTTCGGTGGAGCTTAGGATTGCCTAACCGTCAGAAGTTATAGGCACCACTTCTTATAAATTACTCTTGTACATATACCTTTTAAAACAAAAAAAATGAAACCACAAATCAAATTTTCAACGTGGTATTCCAAGGAATACCACATAATTTTTTCGAAACAATATGAATATTTTTACCAACAAGCGTTTAAATGAAAAAAGGAACGCTGAAAAGATAATTAATGATTTAGAAAGAAACATTAGCCGGGTGATAGTTGTGCATTATTCTTGTGAATCTTTCAACAAAAGCACTTCTCCCAGAATTACTGCAATTTGTGTTAAAACTAAGGATAACAATGTATCCAGAATTTTTTCGATTCACTTACAGGCACAAATTGCGCATAAGAATCCATCTTCCTTAACAGAAGCAGAATTAGATCAGTTTGAAAGACTGATGCTGCAAGATTTTTATGCATTTGTGAAGAAACATAAAACTTATAGGTGGATACATTGGAATATGAGAAATTCTACTTATGGATTTCAGGCTATTAGTGACAGAATCAAAATTTTGGGACGGAAACCGGAAGAAATTGAAGATCAGTTTACTTTTGATCTCTCTTACCTAATTAATGGAATATACACACAAGAATTTGAAAAGGATGCACCAAAAGGCAAACTTTTAAACTTAGCAGATCGTAATAAGATAAGCAATCGAAACGCCTTATTAGGATTGGAGGAAGCGGATGCTTTTGCAAATAAAGACTATCGAAAGTTACATCAGTCAACAGAAAGAAAAGTGGAGATTATAGATAGAATCCTGGATTTGACCATAAGTAACAGTTTAAAAGTTAAAACACCAACATATAAGGTTTATGGGTTTAATCCAGCGGGAGTAATTGAAATGGTTAAGAATAACTGGTTGTTGACAGCGTTTTTTGGGCTGTGTTTTTTTGTTGCAGGAGTTTTGTTAGAAGATCCAATTAAGAGTTTTTTTGGATTTGGTTGATATTGGTAAGCAGAATTATGCCAGGAGCTTTTGTTGTATTGTTTCTGGCATAATTTAAAGAAGGTGATTCGCCTATTCTGATGATTCATCATTGTTACTCCCACCAATAATCTTTGTCCCAACTACTAACTCCGCCATGCCATGAACAAGCTCCACGACCGGTTGCATAGCTGTACGAGCCGTCTCTGCAATTTGCGCCTTCCCTAGGAGCAGTGCATTCAGTTAATAATCCACCAAAAAAAAGCAAAAAGAATGCATACAAGCCAAATTCGGCCATACTTGGCCATTTGATCGTCTTGGCTTTATCAAAAAGTGCCCAGATTGTCCAAAATATAATTTGGATTGCTGTGATAGCAAGAACCATTGCAAAACATGCAATTAGCACCACAATACCAGCATACCCCATAATGACCACCGTAATAAATCCGGCAACGACTTCAAACCAAGTATATTGGTCACTTTTAAATTTTCCTGTTTTC
Organism: Dyadobacter sp. AC419; assembly: GCF_979253085.1. Classification (NCBI taxonomy): domain Bacteria; kingdom Pseudomonadati; phylum Bacteroidota; class Cytophagia; order Cytophagales; family Spirosomataceae; genus Dyadobacter; species Dyadobacter sp. AC419. Next base: position 8,937 of record NZ_CEEDCD010000013.1, read on the forward strand.
TTATATTCGAAGTACACCCAGCCTAATGCATGCAGAAATCCGACTATAAAATGACTGGCTATTAATAAAGGAGTAACATGCATTGCCATTGTTCATTTAGTAACAGATAGATCTAAAATAACAAGTAGCCCTGATAAACCCTGTTTTTGAAATGTACAAAATCAAAATAGTGCAAAAAAATAGGCTGTCAGTTTTAAAGACAATTGCATAACGAAAAGCTAGAAACCCGCCATTGAGTTTGTATAACAGATTTTATGTTAAATGAGAAAACACAGAACAAGGGGGGCACTGGAGTTTTGGGAAAGTTCTTGGTTTTGTACAAGGTTTGGTCACCTTTCCCATTTGTTCCGGAGCAGCAGCTGCTGCATAAACAGACCGTTGTTAACAAGAAGGAATGATTTTTTGTAGGCTCCGCATCCAAAAACTAAGGGCTCACAATACATTGTTATGAAGGAAAGTATACGGAACAGACTCTATAAAATTCCTTAATCCAAAATTGCAAAATTTTCAGCAACTAGTTGAATACGAGCAGAAAGTTGTTCGAAGAAGGCATAAATGGGAGCAGGAGCTTAATAGTTTAATCAAGCAACTTTATCGCTTAAAAATGATGGGGCTATTAGATTAGTGTACTTTGTTGGCTGTATCTCTTTGATAGTGGCTATATAACGCCTTGACCAGCTCAACATATTCATTAGAATAGGTTGGTTTAGTAATAAACTTTGTAGCGCCTTTTTCCCGAGCGGCAAGCGCCAAATCTTCGCTGCTTGAACTGGAAACCAGATAAATAGGCAGGGAAGACCAGTGAGATGATTTCCTTAGGGCTTCTAGCGTTTCCAGGCCATTCATTACAGGCATATTAACGTCAAGCACTAAAATGGCATCGGCGACTTCGTCTTGCAGTATCTTAAACAATTCCTGGCCATTATCTGCTTCGATTACGTATATAGGTACGCCGACTTCACTTATCGCTTCCTTTACCAGGAAACGCCAGTCTTCGTCATCATCAACAATGTAGATCGTTTTGATAGCCGCCATCAATGCGGTGTTTGATGCTGGACAGCAGAAAGCCCGCTTGCCGAATCTACATTTCTCTTGGATGCTCGCATAAGTAGCGATTTTGTATAGTCGCAGCCGAACCATTCCCTGCATTTGTTCAATTTCTGATATTTGGCTTAGGAATTGAAGCTTGTCTTGGGCTGACAAAAGCAAATACGCCTTTAGAGCCTGTAAAAGCGTTATTTGTCATATTTATTAAAAGGTTAGGATGATTCTGGATTAAAAAGATTTTTAAGAATTGTCCAGGCCTCATATGTTCCAATGCCAAATGTGATATCTTCATTAGACTGCTGGATAGAATGGCTTAACCGGCAGTGGAAACGGCGCGGGAGAAAGAGGCCGAGATAATCTAGATGTAAGGTAAAGATTGTTTCGAGTTTAAAGCAATTCTTTAAGCCCTTTCAGCGGCCTGCTCTGACACAATAGCAGCATCAATCCGCAACACATGGAAGAAACTGGCTCCATCAAAACGTCCGTCTGCTGCGGCTTGTGCCGGTCACCACCAGCCGCGCCAAAACTGCCTAAAAGTGGGCTTAAATAGCCGTCTCACCGAATCGATGTATCGCTTTCAGGAACAAGATTAAGTTCGTAAAACATCTATTTTATCCCCACTAGGTTAACTCTGCCAGATGCTACTTTGCCTATTCGTACCAGACGGCATTACAGTATTCTGGGTCCTGTTCTAATTTCTTTCCCTTTTAGTTGCCATTCATAAAGTAGCTTATTGGCTCGTTCATACCGATTGCTTTTGCGTACCCGTACTGTATATTTGGATCTGTCACCTGCCATGTACGTAGCCGTAGAAGTACGCTTTTGTGCTCGTCAGAGAACTCAAACCATCTTGGGGTATGTTCTTAGGCCTAACCTTTTTGAGTTGAAATTCAGCGCAATTAACAGGCTCTCCTGCCACGGCCATGCATAAATGTCAAAAACGGGCTCGTAAGTAAAGGCGAGTTCCGTGCTTTCAGTTCATGCATGGGTTCTGAAAGAAGTGTATTTTGCATGGTAGATCAGGGATCTAAAAGCGGCTATGAAAATGCGCAAAGCGTTTCACGATAAATGCGAAAACTAGAGAACTAGAATGAGAGGCTTGGTTAAATATCGCTTGCACTACAACAGAACTGAGCCCAGGTAGGTTACA
>NZ_CEEDCD010000014.1:0-33940 GCF_979253085.1 Dyadobacter sp. AC419
ATTATCCATTTGCAGCAAGGTGAGGAAGTGGAGGACATTGTGGTTCGCTATCTGAATCGCCTTTCAGATTATCTTTTTATGCTCTGCCGCGCCATGACTTACGAGCTGGAAATTGAGGAAGTTACGTGGAAACCGAGGGTTGCTCCAAAAATTTAATTGTTATACTAAATATCTGTTGATTATTGATTTATTTTTTTAAATTGTGGATGTAAGGAAGAAGCAAAAACATCCTTAAAAACGATATCCGCAATTTAAAATTCAGGCAATCATGACAGCCGACACGTTGCAAATAGAGGTTCAGCAAACAACAAATTCACGTTTGCAAGAGGTTGATTTCAATAACCTCGTTTTTGGCCGGAACATCTCCGACCACATGTTTATCGCCGAATATCGCCAAGGCCAATGGCAAGACCTCCGCATCGTCCCGTATGGTGACCTTTCGCTAAGCCCTGCTACTGCCGCACTACATTATGGCCAGGCTATTTTTGAGGGCATGAAAGCCTATAAAAGCGCAGAAGGTGAAGTGCTTCTTTGCGCTATCGACAACTGGAAACGACTGAATAAATCGGCTGAACGTCTTTGCATGCTGACAATCCGGAAGAAGTCTTCATGACCGGGCTTACAGAATTGCTTCGTCAGGATGCTGACTGGGTGCCTTCACAAGAGGGTTGCTCGCTATACATTCGCCCATATATGTTCGCAACAGACCCATATATTGGCGTAAAACCATCTGATTCATATTACTTTATCATATTCACAAGCCCGGTTGGCACTTACTATGCGAAACCGCCGCGCGTGAAAAGTAGAAACACATTTCATCCGTGCTGCCGAAGGTGGCGTGGGTGCAACGAAATGTGCCGGGAACTATGCCGGTTCGCTTTATCCTGGAAAATCGGCTCAGCAAAGAAGGTTATGATCAATTGATCTGGACTGATGCACGTGAGCATGCTTACATCGAAGAATCCGGGAACGATGAACATCACGTTTATCCTCGACGGTAAACTTGTAACGCCATACGTTTCTGAAACGACATTGGACGGCATTACCCGCAAAAGTATTGTTGCCATTGCACAACATTGGGGAATTCCGGTGGAATGAACGCAGAGTAAGTGTTAAAGAAATTATTGATGGATTGAAAGACGGAAGTCTGGAAGCTGCATTTGGCGCTGGAACGGCTGTTGTAATCTCTCCATTTGCTTCTATCGCTTATGAAGGAGTTGATTATCAGCTTCCTGAGTATCGAAGATAGATTCGTTTGTAAACAAAGTAAAAACATATTTGACAGACTTGCGCACAGGCAAAGTTGAAGATACATTCGGCTGGATGCTGAAAGGCTCTAAAATTTAGAGTCAAGAAGTTCAAAGTAAAAAGTTCAGAGTAAAGGTCTAACCGACTTTAAACTCTGAACTTTTTACTTTTCAACTCAATCAAATAAATGTTCTGGTTCCTGAGGTAACTGTCCCTGAATTCTTTCGGTGCGTGCAGCCGTTTTTGTTCTTGAAGATCCGGTTGAAATAGGATAGATTATTAAACCCGCATTTGTAAGCGATTTCCGAAATTGTGTTGGTTGTGTTGATCAGCGAGCGTGACGCGTGTCCCAGTCTTATTTCATTCAGAGTTCCGATAAAAAACGTCTTCCCAGTCCGTTTTTTAATAAACCGGCTGAACGAGACTTCTGACATGCCGGCTAATTTCGAAATGCATTCCAAATTGACCTCCTTGTCATAATTGTCCCGCATATGCGCAAACACTTTTTCAATGCGGCGGCTATTGTAATTGACATTTTCACCATTAAAAGTGCGATCAGCAACAAAATCGCATGTTCCTCGAAACCGACAAATCATGCAAGATCGACATGAGTTCCAATATCGAGTCAAAACCACTTTTTTCAACAAGTGCCGTCAACCTCGGCGTAATGCGCTCGATGGTTTCTTTTGAGAAGGAAATCCCTTTCGCAGATTTTTCCAGCAACGACCTGACAAAAAATAACTGATTGCGTTTCAGAAATTTATCATCGTAAAAAGTATCCGGCGGAACTGAACCGTTATTTCCCGCAACTCCTCCGGCCCTCCCTCTTGATATTTGTAAGCATTGTTAAGCCATCCATGCGGCAAATTGTTGGCCAGCCAAAACCAGCTCTGCATCGTCAATCACCTCAGTATGGTCTCCTACAATCCGTTTTACGCCTTTTCCAGACAGCACAAGATTTAATTCAAATTCATCATGACTGTGCAAAGGAAAGTCAAAAACGGTTTTTTTTCTGGCAAAAATGGTAAAGCAATCGTACTGAGTCAGGGGAGTTATTTCGCGGTAAATTTCACTCATATGTTTGTCAACTTTGTTTGATGTGTGATATATGACCCTTTGATGTCCGAAGTTGTATCATACCAAAATAATAAAATCGGGGCGCAATATTTCATCTAATCATGATAAAATATTTACTTTCCGTGTTTTGTAACCACCTTATTACAACATGTTTATCGATTAAGCACTTCGCATTAGTATGAAAAATTCTAATGATTGATGAAATAGTACTATACACCACGCTGCTCGGATGAATAAGTTTGTGACAAGAAAGAGACCGCGTGCATGTTGGAATCTCGTCCATTGGTATTTAAATTCACCAGTATGAATTTACGGACGCCTAATTCCTTGCATGAGAATAAAACCAGTTGATTTTCTTATCATAGTCGCTTACCTGGTGCTCGTTACTATCATCGGGATTATAATGGAAAAGCAGGCCCAGCAGAGTAAAAATAATTACATGCTCGGCGGGAGATCAATGCCATTCTGGATGCTTGGCGTGTCCAACGCGTCGGGATGTTTGCCGACATTTCGGGCACAGTCTGGATGGTTTCGATCACTGTTCATTTATGGCGTAAAAAGCATTTGGCTGCCGTGGCTCCTGGCCGGTTTTTAACCAGATTTTCATGATGGTCTATCTGTCCATCTGGTTGCGTAGGTCCAATGTTTCGACAGGTGCCTGAATGGATGCTGACGCGCTTTGGCAATAATAAAGACGCGCTGCCGTCGCACAAAGATCATCATTGCTTTTGCCCTGCTGAGCTGCCTGAGTTTTCATGGCTTACGGATTTATTGGTTTGGGCAAATTCATTGAGATATTTATTCCGTGGCATTTTGCTCCAGCCTTATGTGCCATTTAGTGTTCCGCAAGGATATGCAGCGCATGTTTATGGCGTCATTTTTACATTATTCACTGTTCTTTACTCCTTGCTAGGTGGCATGAAAAGCATTGTTTGGGCAGATCCTGATCCATTATGGGATCATGGTTTTTGTGTCGGTTGTGATCGCGGTAATTGCGATACAGGCGCTTCACAATGCCGGCTCATTGCCCGTTCCTTTGGGTTGGAATAATCTGTTTTTTGGTAAAGAAACTCAACCTTGACTGGACCGCCCATATTCCAGAAGTGAATGACAAAATCAAAGCGAATGGCTTCTCCCCTTTCGGCTATTTTTTCGCATTAATGACCGCAAAAGGAATTCTGGCGAGCCTTGCAGGTCCGGTGCCAAACTACGACATGCAAAAAATTCTTTCAGCAAAGTCACCGCGCGAGGCCGCACTAATGAGCATGGTTGTCAATGTCGTTTTATTGCCAACACGTTACTTGCTGATTATCGGCGTCACCATTCTCGGTTTGCTGTTTTATAAAGAACTGAACATTTCAATTGCTGATAAAAAGGACTTTGAAAGGATTTTGCCTGCTGTGCTGAATGCATATGTGCCTCCTGGCTTGCTAGGGCTGGTTTTGGTTGGGTTAATGGGTGCGTTTATGGGCACATTTGCTGGCACATTCAATGCGGCGCAAGCATATCTGGTCAATGATATTTATATCAAATCCTTCAACCCGAAGGCCACCAACAAGCAAATTTCCCGCATGAATTATCTGCTGGGAATGGCCGTCGTAACCATTAGTATTTACTTGGTTTTCTGGCCAAAGATGTGAATAGCGTTCTCCAATGGATGGTTTCAGCATTATTTGGCGGCTATATTGCTTCCAATGTGCTCAAATGGCATTGGTGGCGGTTTAATAGCAGCGGTTTTTTCTGGGGAATGCTGTCTGGGATCGTCTGCGCGCTCATTGCGCCTTATATTTTTACAGGAACCGTCCCGCTCTTCTATTTCCCAGTAATCCTGCTGATTTCCTCAATCGGGGCCATTGCAGGTTCCTTACTGAACGCCTCCAACCGATTTTGAAACACTAAAAGCATTTTATAAAAATGTAAGGCCCTGGGGTTTTTGGGCTCCCGTGCTGGCTGCTGTCCAAGGCGAAGACCCATTGTTTGTTCCAAATCGCAATTTTCGCTGGGATATGTTCAATGTTGTTGTCGGCATCACCGCCCAGACTTCCATCACCGCATTGCCCGTATTTATGATCTTGCTTATGCCAATCCAAACAGGAATTGCAGCCGCAGCCCTGGCCGTGTGCGTCTTGATTCTCTGGAAAACCTGGTATAAAAAATTGCCCGTAAACTGACTGATATCGATAATTTTTCCGCTATGACTATTTTCGAGAAACGTTTGGAACAGATAAAATCTGATCAGGAGAAGTTATATGCGCAATCCAATCCAATGATCGAGTCAGGAAACGGCATTTTTGAGCGTTACCAATTTCCGGTACTTACGGCGGCGCATGTGCCTTTGTTTTGGGAATATGACCTGAATCCTGGCACAAATCCTTTTTTCATGAAACGGTTTGGGATTAATTCAACTTTCAATGCAGGCGCAATCAAGTTAAACGGGAAGTATCTCATTATGCCGCGGGTCGAAAGCACGGATCGAAAATCGTTTTTTGCAATCGCCGAAAGCACAAACGGCATTGACAATTTCAGGTTTTGGGATCATCCCGTGCATATTCCCGAAACGAGCGAACCCGATGGAAACATTTATGACATGCGCCTGACACAGCACGAGGACGGCTGGATTTACGGCCTTTTCTGCACCGAACGCAAGGATCCGCATGCAAAACCAGGCGACGAATCAGCCGCCATTGCACAATGCGGGATCGTTCGCACGCAGGATTTAAAACATTGGGAACGTCTTCCTGATCTTAAAACCAAGTCGCCGCAGCAACGAAACGTCGTGCTTCATCCGGAGTTTGTTCATGGAAAATACGCCTTTTACACACGCCCGCAAGATGGTTTCATAGAAGCAGGCACGGGCGGAGGCATCGCAATCGGATTTTCCAATTGCATTGAGGACGCCGTAATTGACACGGAAACCATTGTTGATGGCAAGCATTATCACACCATTTCGGAGCTCAAAAACGGGCAGGGACCGGCGCCTTTGAAAACATCGGAGGGCTGGCTTCATCTGGCGCATGGCGTAAGGCACACCGCGGCCGGCCTGCGCTATGTCCTTTATATGCTCCTGACAGATCTTGAAAACCCTGGAAAGGTCACGCACAAGCCCGCAGGCTATTTTTTGGAACCGCAAGACGACGAACGGATAGGTGACGTTTCCAATGTAGTTTTCTGCAACGGCTGGATCATGGATGACGACGGCAAGGTGTTCATCTATTATGCCGCATCCGATTCGCGCCTGCACGTGGCGACTTCTTCCATTACGCGTCTTTTGGATTACGTCCTACACACGCCGCCGGACGGTTTCAGCGCAGCAGCAACACGCAAAACGCTGGAAAATCTGATTAATAAGAACTTGGAATATCTTGCCAAAGCTCCTGTATTAACATGATACAAAAATTCTGCGTATATAGATTAGCGGCACACATTATGGTTAAAATTATGCAGTGATAAATCCTCAATCCGACGTTTACGTACACAGCTTCTGACAGTGAACAAGTTATAACCACTTTTACACTTATAATTCAATCCTGCAAGCGTTATAAATGTGTTATTTTTAGATAAAAAATCACTATACGCATATGCTTTCGCAAGTGGTATATTTGAACCGCATTTATTGCGACTCCAATTACGGACGATTTAAACAATTATTACCCAAAGAAAAGCGTATGAAAAAACATGTACTGAACATTGTGTTGGTACTGCTCTCCATGCTCGCCCTCAACGGCTATGCGCAGGAAATGACAGTATCCGGGAAAGTGAATGATGCATCGGGCGGAGAAATTGCCGGTGTTAACGTAGTGGTAAAGGGCACAACCCGCGGAACCACAACCAATGATAAAGGAGAATATACCATCTCAGTCGAAAAAGGAAAAACTCTGACATTCAGCTACATCGGCTACGTTTCGAAAGAAATGGTTGTCAATGCTAGTGTGCTCAATGTAAATCTTGCTGCGGAGGCAACTGCTTTGAACGAAGTGGTGGTTACGGCCTTGGGTATCAGCCGAGATAAGCGTGCATTAGCCTATTCTATCACAGAAGTAAGCGGAAATAACCTGACTTCGGCACGTGAGGCCAACCTGGGTAACGCACTTGCCGGACGTGTCGCGGGTGTGAACGTAAGCAAAATCGCAACGGGTCCCGCCGGTTCTTCGAGGGTAATTATTCGTGGAAATAAGTCATTGCAAGGCAATAACCAACCTTTATATGTGATCGATGGTATTCCGATGGACAACAACAACTTCGGACAAGCTGGTCTTTGGGGCGGCTCGGATGAAGGCGATGGCCTTTCCAGCATCAACCCGGATGACATTGAATCAATTACTGTTTTGAAAGGTGCGAATGCGGCTGCACTTTACGGCTCACGGGCTGCAAATGGCGTTATCAATGTCGTTACCAAGCGCGGGACGAAGAGAAAAGGAGTAGGCATTGAATTCGGTTCGAATTATGTATTTGAAAAATTAAATGACCTTTCTGATCTTCAAAAAACCTACGGAACAGGTTCTTATGTAGAGCGCGTTGCAACCAAACCTGCTAACCAAAACCAGGCTTACGAATGGGGAGATGACTCGTGGGGGCCTAAATTTGACAACAGTCAGGTGGTTGGATTTGACGGCAAGATGCGCCCATATGCACATGCAGGCGATAATTTTTCTAGATATCTTAAAACAGGCCATGCTTTTACAAATAACCTTGCATTCTCAGGCGGTAACGAAACGCAGAATTTCCGTGCGTCCGTGACGAATTTGAAAAGCACTTCTATCATTCCAAATTCAGGATTTGACAGATTAAACCTTTCGTTGTCAACCAATGCGAAATTCGGTAAAAGGCTGACATTGGATGCGAAAGTGCTTTATTCAGAAGAAAAGGCAAAAAACCGTCCTAATGTCTCCGACTCACCGGGTAATGCAATCCAGGCGATCTGGAGAATTCCAGGCGATCAGAATGTGCTGGATTATTATGGCGATCCAAACAAGCCAGGCGCCATTCCGGCAGGAACGGACGAAGCAAGCCTGAGCCTTTGGGGCAAAAAAGTGGGTGAAGAATTCCAGCAAGCCAACAACAACTGGGGCCAAAACCCATACTGGACTGCTTATCAATTTATCAAGTCCGATCAGAAAAACAGGATTATCACATCAGGGCAGTTGAAATATCAATTGACAGACTGGTTGTTCGTTCAAGGCCGTGTGGGAATGGACAAATACTCACGCCGCGCAGAAGGTTTGACGCCAGAAGGAACTGGTTATCAGCGCGGTGGCGCAAGAAACCTTGGTAACTGGGATGTGCAGGAAATCAATGCAGAATACACCATTGGCGTAACCAAAGAATTCGGCAAATTCGGCATCACGGCTTTCGGAGGCGGGAACAGAATGCGCAGGAAATATGAATACACCAACATGTATGGCAACGGATTCAATGTTGCGTTCTTCCCGGCATTAAACAATCTGAAAGGCAAAACATGGGATTACACGCCGGAAGAATCAGGCATTAACTCGCTTTTAGGATCAGCGGAAGTTTCTTATAACGGTTTCCTTTTCTTGACTGCGACTGCCAGAAATGACTGGTTCTCAGTGCTTAATCCTGAAACAAACAGCATTCTTTATCCATCCATCGGAAGCAGCTTCGTATTTTCTGACGCCATTAAAGGACTGCCGACATGGTTATCTTATGGTAAGATCCGGGCATCGTGGGCACAAGTTGGTAACGTGACAATCGGGCCATATGCGACGAATTTGACTTACTCATTGAACGGAAATCCACATTTGGGTTATCCAATGGCATCTTTCTCCTCGGCAATGGGCAACGGCGGGAACATTCCAAACTCTATGTTGAAACCGCTTACGGTTACAGAAACAGAGATCGGGATCGACTTCCGCTTGTTCAACAACAAAATCGGTGTTGACTTTACTTATTACGATCAGCAAACGACAGACGATATTCTGAATGCGACCATTTCGAGAGGTTCCGGATTCGGCAGCACATCGGTTAACCTGGGCAAGCTGCAAAACAGAGGAATTGAGCTGTTACTGACCGCAACGCCGCTTAAATCGAGCAGTGTGACGTGGGACGTAACATTGAACCTGGCCAGAAACTCCAACAAAGTGAAATCACTGATCGATGGTGTGGATGAGCTGGTTATGGACGAGCCGCGAACCAGAAATGCTTATATCAAAAACATCGTTGGACAGCCTTTTGGAATGATTACAGGCCGCGTTCAAAAATTATCACCAGACGGACAACCTGTGTTTTACAGTGACGGCCGCCCGGTTGGTTCGGCTGGATATGAGGTGATCGGAAACGGCATCGCGAAGTTGACAGGAGGTTTAACCAACGCATTCAACTACAAAGGAATTGATCTTTCATTCCTGATGGACTTCAAAGTAGGCGGCGACATTCTTTCGGGAACAAACATGAGACTTGATCAATGGGGCGTAAGCAAAAGATCATTGCAAGGCCGCGAAGGCGAAGCTCCTCTGACAGTGACAGGTGTAACCCAGGAAGGAACTGATTACAAACCATTTACAAAAACCCTTACGCCGCAGGAAGCTTATAATTACTGGGGATCTGTGGGCGGTGAAGCGGATGCAGTAACGCCAATGTATCTGTACGACGCTTCATTCCTGAAATTGAGACAGCTGACATTGGGCTATTCTTTCCCTAAAAAATTGTTGGAAAAAACCCCTTTGCAAAACCTGACGCTTTCTTTCGTGGGTCGTAACCTGGCTATCCTGTTCAAAAACATTGATAATGTGGACCCAGAATCGACTTACTCTAATGGAAACTCACAAGGTTTTGACTATTTCGGATTTCCTTCGACACGCAGTTACGGTTTCAATTTGAGAGCATCATTTTAATTACTGAAAAATGAAAAATTTGAAAAAATATATAAAATACGGCTTGGCAGTGGTTTTGGTGACGGGTTGCGATACAAAGCAATTGCACGACCTTAACATTAACCCGCAGGCATTGAATGAGGTGGATCTGAACTTCATTTTCACTTCTACGGAGCTTGCAATTGCTTCAAACGGCACGACGGGCGATAACCGTTACATTGACTGGCGGACAAACATCGGCATGTGCGCTTATGCGATCCAGCATCTGGCCAATTCGGGCGGTGGAATTGCTCCCGGCGACAAATATCAAAGCAATGCAGAAACCAATGCGGCGCCATTTGAATTCACTTATAATGATCAGTTGAAAAACGTAGCCGAGATCCTGAAACAGTCGGGGCCGGGTGGATTTGCGGATGGCAAATACAAAAATATGCGTCAGGCAGCCCGTATAATTCGTGCATTCAGCTTCGCCAGATTGACAGATTTTTACGGTAACATTCCTTATTCAGAGGCTAATCAAGGCATTGAAGGGATATTTTTCCCAAAATATGATACGCAGGATGTTGTATATGCCGACTTGCTAAAAGAGCTTGACGAAGCAACCACAGCATTAAGCGCTTCAAATCCGGACGAAGGTTTCAAAGCCGCGGATTTCATTTATGATGGTGACATTACTAAATGGAAAAAATGGGGTTACTCGCTCATGTTGCGTCTTGCCATGCGTATTTCTAACGTTGACGCAGCGAAAGCGGCGACTTATGTGACGAAAGCGGCAGCAGGCGGTGTGTTTGCAAGCAATGCTGACAATGTTTGGGTAAAAATGTCTGACGGACCCAACGAGTGGACAAACCAAAATGGTATTTCAAGAGCATTCGATCCGGGCGATGGCGGCCAGCCAACTTACCTGAGCGCAACCCTTGTTAACTGGCTAAAAGGCACAAACCAAGCCGTTGCAACGGACGACGATCCGCGCTTGATGATCATCAGCGGTGGCATTAACGGAACAATTGTTGATCCTTTGAAACAAAAAGGAATGCCTAACGGATATGATCAGGCAATGCTTGACAAACTGGAAGGAAAGCAAGTGGATGTGGCTAAAACCTATTCGAGAATCAACACAAAAATGCTCCAAGATTCTGATCCTTATCAGATTATGAACTATGGAGAAGTTGAGTTTCTGCTTGCAGAAGCAATCGAGCGCAAGATTGGAACCGGAATTTCGGGGACGGCAAAGTCACATTATGACGCGGGTGTGAAGGCATCCATGCAGATGTACACGCCATATGACGCGACCCTGACTGTTCCTGATGCGGCGGTTACGAAATATCTGACCACTTATCCTTACGGCGTTGCAAAACCTGCATTGGAAATGATTGGAGAGCAACTGTGGGCTAATAAATTCTTCAACTGGTGGGAAGCATGGTCGGACTGGAGAAGAACTGGATTTCCTAAATTGACCCCAACCAACTATCCTGGAAACGTTACAGGCGGCACAATTCCAGTAAGACTTCGTTACCCGACGAACGAAGTGGCCGGAAACCCGAATTATCAAACTGGCGCAACGTTACCCGACGATTTCACAACCAAAGTTTGGTGGGACAAATAGTATAAATTAGTAGATATAATTCAAAAGGTGTCCTGAATATTTTGGGGCATCTTTTTGTTTTTTATCCTAATTTTGAAACCATCACTGATTTTACCAACATCACGTTTATGATTCAATCTTTCACCGCGACAGCCGATAAGGATGTTGTTTTTGCAAAAGTGCAGCAGTTTATCGACGAGCAGGGTTTCACCGTCGTAAGTAAAGATCACTCGCGGCCCTGGGGTGGTTTTTTTGTTTTGGAAGAAACAGAAGCTCCAAAATTCATATCGACGTTTTTCCCGCATTTGTCTCTTGAAGATTTTGCTGGCTACGAAAAGCTAAGCCCAAAAATATTGGTCGTAGCGCCAAACAAGCGTCTTTCATGGCAATATCACCATCGCCGTGCCGAAATCTGGAAAGTAATTGGTGGCAATGCTGGCATTGTGATCAGCGATACGGATGAAGAAGCGCCCTTGCGCCAATTGCCGATCGGAACAGTTGTGGAACTCCAAAAAGGAGAGCGTCACCGTTTGGTAGGCGTTGATGAATGGGGTTTCGTTGCAGAAATCTGGAAACACACAGATGCCGCAAATCCATCCGACGAAGATGATATCGTTCGCGTTCAGGATGATTTCGGTAGATAATCGAGAGAATGTTCCCGTCTGTTTAAACAGACGGAAATTACAAAACAATTTACATTGATCCATTTAGAATATTAGACCATGAAATTCGGGAAAGTTGATAATCCAGAAAACATTGATTTTACATTGCCCGATGACGCTGCTGCCAATAAGCAATTGTTGAATGGAGCCAAGAAAGGCAAACCGAATGTTTACATTGGTTGTGCTAAATGGAACAAGGCCGATCTCAAAACTTTTTATCCGAAAGGAACAAAAGATGAGCTCGGTTACTATGCAACGCAGTTCAACAGCATTGAGCTGAATGCCACTTTTTACAATAATTTCCCTATTGAAACCATAGAAAGCTGGTATAATAAAACACCAGCCGAATTCCGGTTTTTTCCAAAATTACACCAGGGAATCAGTCATTGGAAGCGCTTAAAAGAAGCGAAAGAAACGACCGACACTTATCTGGACGGAATCGCGCATTTGCAAGAAAAACTCGGCATGTTATTTCTGCAAATGCCCGATAATTTTGGCCCGAAAAACTGGGATGCATTGAAAGCGTTCCTGGAAGAATGGCCATCCGGATTCCCACTCGCCCTTGAATTACGCCATACGGGCTGGTATGATGGATCATTTGACAATGAACAACTATATGCTGTTTTAGAAAAAAACAACATCACGCACATTGTCACGGATTCTGCCGGAAGACGCGATTTGCTGCATATGCGCCTGACAACGCCCACTGCATTTGTACGCTATAATGGCGCAAATGTAGATTCTGATTATACGCGGCTGGATGACTGGTTTGAAAGATTGAAATTGTGGATGGATGAAGGAATTGAAAACATCTACTTTTTCGTGCACCAGAATCATGAAGAAGCTTCACCGCTTTTGTCTGCTTATTTGATACAGAAATTTAATGATGAACTGGGAATGGAATTGAAAGTTCCGGCGCATCCAACGCCGTTGCCCGTTAAGAGCTAGGGAGATGCGGCGCTAGGGCCAACGTGGACGTTTGCCCTAACCTGCTTTTTACAGATTGAATGCTTTGCCTTGTTCAGGAAAGATGAGGTTTACTTTCAGTTTGTTCTCCGTTGCGAGTTCTGATTTGATTTTTGCTTCGCTGTCACCAGTTGGCTTCATGTGCGTTACAACCACATTCATTCCTGCTAAGTCCCCTCCGCAAGCGCCGCCAGCACATTCAACTCTTTCATAAACCATTTCGGCGTTAAATGTCCGTACAGCTTTTTATCAGGCTGTTCGTTGGAATAAGAAATTTCCAGAAAAATCCCTTTAAGGCGTTTGGCAGAAACAAGCGGCGCGACGGCTTTCCAAACAAGTTGCATTTTATCCGATCTTTAACCTCGTCAGGACCGTGTCGCCGAAATAAAGAACGTAATCCTCACCTTTTTTCAAAAGAAATGCAGTGCTTTCATAGGGATTGGAATGACTTAATTTGAACGCCGTTACCGACATTTCGGTCTGCGCAATTTCGGTGGGAGCGCCTTCGGACAACACCTGATAAGTATACTTTTTCAAAGCCGGACTATTGCCCTCGCTGCCCAGATTCGGCCAGCTTTGCCAGTTGAAATAATGATTTTTCAATGTTTCAATGCAATGTTGAGAAGCATAAATGCGCTTAGCCGTGTCGTCCACAGCATTGATGATCATCCCCGAAACGTGGTCCAGATGCGGATGCGAAATCAGATAAGCCTTAATGTAATGTTTCAACACAGAATCCGGCGATGTATTGAAGGCATGATTGGCAACTGCCTGTTTGATGCCATTGCTGATTGTCCCGCATCCAGACATACATACGCATTGGAATTCGCAGGTGCGATCATATAGGCGGACAAATTTCCGTCATCCCCGCCACCTTTTACACCCAATGGCACAACGCGAAAACCGTTTTGAGCCGAACAAATATTTACATTAAAGATTAAGGCAAGAAATAAAGCGATTCGCATGATTTTAGTAATGGAGTTGAGCAGCATCCGTCTACAAATAATAGCAAATGAAGTCAATTACGTTAATTTTTCCGCATCAGTTGTTTCAGGATCACCCGGCTGTCGCGGCAGAAAGGGATGTGTTTTTGGTTGAAGAACACCTTTATTTTAACCAACTTTCATTTCACAAACACAAATTATTCTTCCATCGGGCGTCAATGCTTGAATACAAAAAGCATTTGGAAAACCTGCAAATCAATGTGCATTACATCGAAGCACAGGAAGCGCATGCAGATGTGAGAAAGCTCGTCACAGTGTTAAAAAATAAAGGTGTCGAAGAAATCTGCTATGCGGACGTGACGGATAACTGGCTTCAAAAAAGATTGGCAAGCGCTGCCAAAAAGCATCAAATTACACTTACGCAATTTGAAACGCCCATGTTCCTGAATTCGAAAGAGGATTTGGAAATGTATTTCATGAATAAGAAAAGATATTTCCAGGCCGACTTTTACACCGTTCAGCGTAAGAAAAACAACATACTTTTAGATGAAGATGGCGAGCCAGAGGGAGGAGAATGGAGTTTTGACACAGAGAACCGGCTTAAATTTCCGAAAAAGCAGACGCCGCCTGAAATAAGATTTCCGGATACAAACGAAAGTTACAGCAATGCTAAAATGTATGTGGAGCAGCATTATGCCAACAATTACGGCCAGATTCCGGAGACGATCAGGTTTCCGATAAATGCGAAGGAAAGTGAAGTTTGGCTGAATCGGTTTTTGCAGGAGCGTTTTGAATCATTTGGCAAATATGAAGATGCAATCGTCACTTCTCAGCACTTTTTGCATCATAGCGTGCTCACCCCAATGTTAAATACGGGCCTCTTAACGCCCAAAAAAGTCATTGATCAGACATTGGCTTATGCAAAAAAACACGACACCCCGCTTAACTCCGTCGAGGGATTTGTACGACAAGTGATTGGCTGGCGTGAATTCATTCACGGCGTTTACGAATTCAAAGGAAGCCGCGAGCGAACACGGAATTACTGGGGATTTACGCGCAAGATTCCCGAATCGTTCTGGGACGGAACCACTGGGATTGACCCTGTTGACAATGTCATTAAAAAAGTGCTTGACATTGGCTATTGCCATCACATTGAGCGCCTTATGGTGATGGGAAACTTCATGTTACTCTGCGAATTCGATCCGGACGACGTGTATCGTTGGTTCATGGAGCTTTTTATTGATGCGTATGATTGGGTGATGGTGCCGAATGTATATGGAATGAGCCAGTTTGCCGACGGCGGTCTCATGGCCACCAAACCGTACATTAGCGGCAGCAATTATCTGATGAAAATGAGTGATTTTACGAAAGGGGAATGGCAGCCGATCTGGGATGGACTTTTCTGGCGGTTTATGGATAAGCAAAGGAAGTTTTTTCTGAAAAATCCCAGGATCGGCATGTTAATCCGGACATTTGACAATATGGATGAGGCCAAACAGCAATCACATTTGAAGGTTGCGAACGATTTTTTGAAGAAATTAGATGCGCAATCACAAAACCACCCTTCATGATCCGAACGAACAGTGAAAATCCAGATTTCAAGGCATTAACAGACAAGCTGGACGATGAGCTTTGCCTCCTTTACAACACAAAAAAAGAAGATTACGAAGAATATAACCGCATTACCAACTTACCGACGGTAATTATTGCGTATGCCAACGACATTGCAATCGGGTGCGGCTGCTTCAAAATTTATGATCAAAAAACGATTGAATTAAAACGCATGTTCGTTGATCCGGCTTTCAGAGGAAAGGGCATTGCGTCCGCTATGGTTAAGGAATTGGAAGTGTGGGCGAAAGAATTGGGTTTCGAAGAAGCAGTTTTGGAAACTGGCAACAAACAACCCGAAGCCATCCAAATGTATAAGAAACTGGGCTATTCAATTGCTGAAAAACCCGATCAGGTTCAGGAGATCGGGCATAGCGTCTTTATGAAAAAGCGATTGTCTTAAATGTGTTGGAGAATAAAGTCGGCGGGAATATTAAGCTCATTATAGACCGCTTTGATAAATGGGACGTCAGGCCTTTGCTTTCCGTTCATGATAAGAGAAAGCTTTGCATTGCTTACCCCTAATTTTTCCGCCAAATCCTTTTGTCTCAATTTCAGTTCATACATCCGCAATTCAATCATCCCTTGAAAAGTCTTGGGCGGCTCAATATAATAATGCTCTTTTTCAAAAGCCTGCGCCGCCAGAGCCATTGTGCGAAGCTTTTCTGACTCTTCCTTCGTAATGTTCGCTTCGCCCTTGTTCATGATGTCCAGTATTTCTTCCATAATACTGTCATATTGGCGCTCACTTTTTATCGCTTCAAATTCCATATTATTTTCTTTTGAATTTAATAAGTGATGCATCGATCAGGTCATATTCAGCATGCGTACCAATGAAGAGGACGTAAATTGTCCCGACAACTGAGTCGACAGAATTGAACGCCCGCTTAACTTCATGAAAATGTGCCCAGTTCGATTTCGATACAGTTTTGAACCAAACTGTCAATGCTTCAACGGAATCCTGGTGCTTTTCTCCAAATTCTCTTATAGCTTTATAGCTGATAACGACCATTATGTTGTATAGTGTGTTGGAATTCAAAATTATGGAAAAATTAGTTTTATCAAAATTATTTTAGATTTTCTAAACATCATCCTCCTTGACTTCACTTTCCTCAGCCCCATTTCCTCAAAAACTCGCCTACTCCCTCCTAGCCGTAGGCCTTATCATGCTGGCTGTTTTTCTAGGGCAGGATATATTGGTTCCGCTGGCGATGGCGGGATTAATTGCCGTTTTGCTCCGGCCTGTTGAAGCCTGGTTTCTACGGCTGGGCGTCCCGAAAGTGATTGCGATCACGCTCGCGGTGCTGCTGGCTATAATTCTTGTTTCCGGCGTTGGCGTTTTACTTTCAATGCAGCTTGCTGATTTTTCCGATGAATGGCCGAAGCTCAAACGGAACATTAACGACTTTTACATGGACGCGCGCCGATGGATCAGGAGGGAATATAGCGTCAGTTATCGCAAACAGGCCGAATATCTTAAAAATGCGCAAACCAAAACACTCGAAAATTTCCAAGGCGCCGAAACACTCGGCGTTGTAACCGGACCGTTAGCAACGCTCATCCTGATTCCCATTTACGCATTTTTGCTTTTATATTACCGCACGATGCTGCTGCACTTCATGGTGGTGCTTTTTGCCGAAAAGCATAAGCCGCGCGTTCTCGAAATTTTAGGAGAGATCAAGTCAATCATTCAAAGTTATATGGTCGGGCTGTTGCTGGAAACGGCTGTGGTTGCAGTGCTGAATTCGGTCGGGTTACTTCTGTTGAATGTTCAGTATGCAATGCTTTTGGGCATTATGGCTGCCATTTTGAACCTTGTGCCCTACATTGGCGGCTTGGTTGCAACGGCTCTGGCAGTGATGGTCACATTCATTAGTCACCCGGATGCACATACGCTGCTGGGTGTGGTTGGTGTTTTTATCGCGGTTCAATTCATTGATAATAACCTGCTTGTCCCACTGATTGTAGGTTCAAAAGTTAAAATAAATGCTTTGGTTTCAATTGTCGGCGTGCTTGTGGGCGGCGCGCTGGCGGGTTTGTCCGGAATGTTCCTTTCTATTCCTGCGATTGCGATGATGAAGGTGGTTTTTGACCGGGTTGATGGGCTTCAACCGTGGGGCATTTTACTCGGTGATCAAACGCCCGAGCAGGCAAACAACAATCTTTTCAGATTTGTAAATAAAAAGAAACCGCCTAAAAAAGCAGCAGGCGAAGATCTGTGATCTTCGCCTGGCCTCTTACATTGCAAATTGTTTAGTCTCAACGGTCGCTTTCAAGTCGTGAAGCAGACTGAAAAGGCCAAAGAATGTGCGGTTTATATAAATGAAATGTTTGGAACCGCGGTTCACATTCATTTTCCTCAACTCCTTATCATTCGCATATTTTTCTCCCAAAGCCGCAAGCCTCGCAAAAAATGTTTCATCTGCAAAATCAAAAGTTTCAGACTGAAACGGCTGGGTAAGCAACGACAGGATTTCTTTGAAAAGATTGGAAAAATAAACCGTTTCCTGCGGCGTATCCTTACTTGACAAGATTTCCAATGCCTCCATCCGCGAATAGAAAATCTCAGGATCATTGAGCTTTTCAGTTTCTGCAAGCTCAAAATAAGGCGTGTAAAACGACTCAGGAATCTCCTTAATGCAGCCAAAATCGATGGCGATCAGGTTATCCATATCATCAACAAGGAAGTTTCCCGGATGCGGATCTGCGTGCACTTTGCGCAATTGATGCACCTGGAACATATAAAAATCCCAAAGCGCCTGTCCAAGCTTGTTAGCAACGTGCTGATCCTTGTTCACCTTAGTAAATTCCGAAAGATGCTTTCCTGTCATCCAATCCATTGAAATAACTCTTTCGCAGGAATATTCCGGGTAATAATGCGGAAATCTCAGGTTCGGAATGTGCGCGCAGGCCTGCGCTATTTCAGTGCTTTGCGCAATTTCAAGAATGTAATTCGTTTCCTCGGTCAGCTTGGTTTCAACTTCCTTGAAATATTTATCTGAATCCTTCGACTGAATGTTGAACATGCTCATGGCGATCGGTTTTACCAATGCCAAGTCAGAAGAAATGCTCTCTGCAACACCCGGATACTGAATTTTCACGGCAAGGTCTTTGCCATCTTTCGTAGCCTTATGCACTTGACCGATGCTCGCAGCATTGATTGCATTGGCATCAAATGTGTCGAATATTTCAAGCGGCGATTTGCCAAAATACTTTCTGAAAGTCTTCACAACCAGCGGCGCAGACAATGGCGGCACGGAAAATTGCGACAAAGAAAACTTCTCCACATAGGCTTGCGGCAAGAAATTCTTTTCCATACTCAGCATTTGCGCCAATTTCAAAGCACTGCCTTTCAGGTTTTTAAGTCCGTCGTAAATGTCCTCAGCATTGTTTGTGTTCAAATTATCCCGCGCTGATTCAGGATTGGTGATCTTCTCACCGTAATATTTCAAATAATTACCTCCGATTTTTACACCGGTCGAAATCAATCTGGTTGCACGCTGAATTTTCGAAGTAGGTATGCTGTCTATTGTTTCCATTCCTACCTCAACTTTTCTTTAATGAGAAATTTACCAAAATCAATCACACTTTCAAACGGCGTAATATCGATGAGATCAAACGTAGCGCGAATCGATTTTTCAATGAAAAGGTCTGTTTTTTCAAAACCAATGGATTCGTCTTCCAGCCAGAATTTCAATGTAACCAAAAACTGGATCCACGCCCCTTCTTCCAATGCGTCCTGCTGTGTCTTACGAATGCGCTCGCTTGGTGATTTAAGATAACCTGCGCTTATTTCACCGACAAATGCTTTAAACTGCCTTCTGAAATCCCGCAGCTTCATCATGTTGTTCAGCTGGTTTTTATCATTTTTCAAATCAAAAACCACATAACTACGATTGGCCGTAAGAATCTCAAAATAAGTGTAATAGTAAGTCAGCAGCTTATCCCGGAAGCCTAATGTCGGCATGTCGCCGCTCTGGCTCATCAGGGTTACCGCCAGTTTGTGAAAGCTGACGAAAACGCGTTTTTCAACGGCTTCGATAGAAGAGAAAAACTGGTAAAATTCTTTTTCCGCAATGCCATGATGCTTGCAAAACAAATAAACCGAATCTGGCCTTTTGTTGTTTTCAAGGCAATCATGCATATATAATTCTGTAATCTTATCTGCTGTGAGTTCCTCAGCAGCTGCCGGGAAGTCTCTAACTTTTGCTGCCATTATATTATTGGGTTAACAACGTGACAATACACTCTTATTAAACGAATATTGGCGGGCTTTAGATGTTTCCAAGCCAGCTATTAAGCAACAAAAATACTTGTAGTAAACATTCATTCGAGCCTTGAATATTTTCAGGCGCGGAAGATGTTCAGATTCAAAAAGTCGTTTCTGAACTTCCCTTTCGGATCCAGCGCAACTGCCAGCGCTTTGAATTCCTCCATCTTGACATAACGTTTGGCCAGCAAGTCGGGCGAGACAGAAAATAATTTGCCCCAGTGTGGACGCACATTATAAACAGAAAGCTCTTTTTCAATCACAGGAAGCAGCTTGCTGACAGCCGGCCAATCCTGTTTCCAGGTAAAATGTATCGCAACGGAATCCTGCTTATAACATGGGCTCATCCAAAAATTATCCGCCGCAATAGTCCGGATTTCGGACGTAAGCAAATACGGGCCAACCTGGCTTCCAAGCTTTGAAATAGCCATAATGGCATCCACCGCATGCTGTCTGGGAACAAAAAATTCCGATTGCAGCTCAACGCCGCTGCTCGGTGTAAAACCCATTTTAAAGTGCGGCATCCGGTCATACCAAGGGCCCGCAACGCCCATTTGTTCTGTGCAATTTTCGGCTGAAAGCTCCGGAATCGGATGCAGGTTTTTGGTTGCCAGTTTAGCGCCGAAGAATTCCTTTTCTGCTTTTAAAGGCTTTCCGTTCTCAACTTTCTGCTTCACCCAGACTTCCGTAATGTCATTGCTTTGCCAATTGGTAAAAAGGCTCACGCTGTACCCGCTGGATTCTATTTTGTCAAAATTGTCCTTTAATTGGTCTAGCGGCAGGTTTTCATAAACAAACTGCCCCATCATGAAAGTCGGCTCCACGTCCAGCGTAACTTTTGTAACAACACCCAATGCACCCAAATTGACCACCGCTGCATTGAATTTCTCCCCATCATTTTTCTTGCTCAACTGCAACACTTCACCATTGGCCGTAACGATTTCCATCGCCGAGACAGCCGTCGCAAGATTGCCGTTTTTGTCGCCCGAGCCATGAGTTGCCGTTGCGCATGCGCCAGCAACAGAAATGTGCGGCAAGGAAGCAAGGTTCGGGAGCGCAAAGCCTTTTTCATGCAAATAGGGACTCAGCTGGCCATATTTCAGCCCAGAATTGACAGTAACCGTCTTATTTTGCTCATCCAGCAGGATCTGTTCGTCTGCATTTACCAAAGAAATAAATTGGTCTTTCGTATCGGCAATGTTGTTGAAGCAATGTCGTGTGCCCAGAACTTTGAGCTTATCATATTTCTTGACAATGTCTTTTACCTGCTGCAAAGTTTTCGCCTGATCCAACTTTTCAGTGCTGTATTCGAGGTTACCCGCCCAGTTTTTGAGCTTTTCGCTTGGCGATCCGCCGGTTGCCCAGCCGCTCAGTGGCGACAATAATGGTGCTGTCATTAAAGCTGATGATAGTTTGATAAAAGTTCGCTTATTCATATTCGGGCGGGAAAAGTGACGGATCACAAGTATGATTTTATCCCAAATTAATTGAATATTTCAGTATTTCAACCGCCTCTCGGATTTCACTTTCGTCCAGATTCCCAAAACCCAGGCGCATGGCGCTGAGCTGCCCTGTTTGGAAAAGTAATGTTTGCGGCAAATGCAGATTTTGTTTCAAACAGGCTTTGCTAACACGCATTAAATTAATGTCTTTCCGCCATTCCGTCCAGATCGCTAACCCGCCCGGCGGTGATTTAAATTCCAGGAAATCATTGAAATCCGAGCGCAGTAAATCATCCAGTAAGTCGCGGCGCTGGTGATAAACCTTCTGCGCCTTTTTGATATGCCGCTGAATTTCACCTTCATCCAATAACTCACCCAGCGCCTGCTCCATCATTAAATCGCCTTGCCTATCAATAATTCTGCGGAATTTGCCCAGTTCCGTGATCAGATTTTGAGGCGCTACAATGTAACCGGACCTCAAACCAGGCGCGAGCGCTTTGCAGAAAGAACCAATGTAAACCACCATTCCTGCGCCATCCGCACTTGCCAGCGGCAAAACAGGACTGCTATTGTAGTGAAAATCGTAATCGTGGTCGTCTTCCAGAATAATGAATCCATATTGGATCGAAAGATTGAGCAATTCCATCCGCCGCTCGGCGCTTAATGTCACGGTTGTGGGATAATGGTGATGCGGCGTAATGTACAACATGCGGATCCGCTTCGTTTCACATAATTTCCGGACGGCGTCAACAGAAATCCCCTGTTCATCGACCGGAACAGCAATGATGTTCGCCCCGGCTTGCTGAAAGATCATATTGGCAATGTAATAACTCAGATTACCCACAATCACGCTGTCACCTTTTTTGAGCAGCAGCATTGACGCCAGATAAATGCCCATTTGAATGCCGCGTGTGGTGATAACATTCTCTCTTCCAATGTGTAAGCCCCGCGTATTGTTGAGATAATCCGCTAGTTTGGCGCGAAAAAATGCATTGCCTTCAACATGTGAATAAGTGAGTAATTTGCGGTTATTGGCCCGCCGCAACACGCTGGAATACGCTTTTGCGAGCTTGTCCATGGGCGCGAGGCGGACGTCTGGCAGTCCGTCCGTGAATTCCAATTCAGCCTTGGAAACAGACACCGGCCGGTCAAGCAGCATACTTTCCTCAAATGCAAAGCCGGTTTTCTGAGGATATCTGACCAGATCGGCTGCATTAAATTGGAGCGGATTGCCATTGTTAGCAGGTGATTTTTGTGTTACGAAAGTGCCTTTATTCGGCAACAGCTGAATCCATCCCTGCGCATCGAGCTCATTGTAAGCGGCAACAACGGTCTTCCGGTGAACCGCGAGCGTTTCAGCAAGTGCGCGTGTGCCGGGCAACCGGGCGCCCGTGTAAAGCACGCCGCGCTGGATCGCATTGATCATCTGCCGGGCGATTTGCAGGTAAACCGGCGTTCCATTTTGCCGGTCAAGAGAAATGATGCTTTGAAAGGGAATCTCAACCGGACTACTCATAAACTTAAAACCGGAGTACATTAACAGTCCGGCAAGATACTAAGTTTGAAGAAAAATTAATCTGATTACAAATTCTATCAATGACTTTATCTCTTCTATACTCTGTGATCCGGGCTTTGAAAAGCCCGGCAAATGTTATCTTTTGCGCTTTGAAAAGGCCGGGAAATCTTATCTTGCTGGCTTTATCTACTCCGCTTTTTGCTCAGGAAATTTCTCTTGATCCGGTGACCGTCACTTCTTCATTAATTGAAAAAAGAGCATCTGAAACCGGGCGAAACATTGCTGTGATCAAAGGAGAATATTTTCAAAACCTGCCCGTGCACAGCATTGATGACTTACTTCGCTATGTGCCGGGCGTCGAAATCCAGGCGCGTGGGCCGATGGGCTCGCAAAGCGACATTGTGCTTCGGGGCGGGACATTTCAGCAAGTGCTTGTTATCCTGGACGGTTTGCGCCTTAATGATGCCAATACAGGACATTTCAACAGTTATATTCCCATTGCGCCATCAGAAATTGAGCGCATTGAAGTCTTGAAAGGCGCTTCATCCGCTATTTACGGTTCCGATGCGGTTGGCGGCGTTATTCATGTTATTTCAAAAACTTTTGCTGCAAGATTACAATCTGCGGAAGAAGAAAATGTGCAAAAAACAAGCATTAACGGTGCGCTTACTGCCGGAGAATACGGTCTGAAAAATGGAAATATCGGTGCTTTTGTGCAACGAAATAAGTTGGCCGCTTCCGCTGGTTTCCTCACTAATAATGCGTCTGGCGTCCCGCAGCGTGGCATTAAGGGTTATTTTCACAATAATACAGCATCATTGTCTTTACATTATGCCGTTTCAAAAACCCTAAATGTGTCGTTGCGAAGCGCTTACGATCACCGGGATTTTGCTGCACAGAACTTTTACACCGCATTGAAATCCGACACGGCGAGCGAGAAAGTAAAAACTTCCTGGAACCAGGTGAAAATTGCTTACAAAAAGGAGAAGACGGCGATCACACTGGACGGCGGATATAAATTTGTGCGCGACCAATATCTTTTCAACCCGCATTCCATCGCCAATAGCAGCAAATCGCAACTTTGGCAAGGGTTATTGACCTGGCAACAAACTTTCTCAGCGACGACAAACCTGATTTCCGGACTTAATTATCAAAACCGGAACATTGCTTCCAACGACCGTGGCGATCACTCTTTAAGCCAGCTCGCGCCTTTTATTTCATTGGTTCAAAACATTGGAAATGACTTTACAATTACGCCTTCCGTCCGCCTGGACTGGCGCGAAGACATTGGTTCTGAACTCGTTCCGCAAATCAATTTGTCTTACAAAAAAGAGAACTGGCAAATTCGGGGAAGTGCGGGCAAGACCATTCGCGACGCGGATTTCACCGAACGATTCAATAATTACAATAAAACACTTGTTACCGGTGGAAATGTTGGAAACCCGGCTTTGAAGGCCGAAAAATCATTCAGTTATGAAGCTGGCGCAGATTGGTTCTTGACTAAAAATTCGGCAACCCAGGTTAAAATTTCGGGAACATTTTTCCAAAGACTGCAAGATGATCTGATCGATTACGTTTCAACACCTTATGCACAAATGCCACACAAGGAAAACCTTTCGCCAACGGGCACATTCGGACTTGCGTTAAACATTGCCGAAGTGAACACGACCGGATTTGAGCTTGATTTCCAGACCGCGAACAACATTAGTGACAATCAGAAATTGCTCTTCAATGCCGGGTTAACGTGGCTGGATAGCAAAAGCAGCAACCTGCAACCTTCGTTTTACGTGTCTTCACACGCCAAGTTTTTAGCCAACTTTTCTGCGATTTACAGCGTTTCGGGCTTCTCATTCAGCATTAATGGTTTGTATAAAGAGCGTGCGGAACGTGCTGCTTCTGCCATCGAAGCGAACATTTCAAAAAACTATTTTTTACTCAACGCAAAAGCAGAATATGCTTTCCTTAACCGAATGTTGGGCGTGTTTATCCAAGCCGATAATGCATTCGACGTGCAATACAGCGACCTGCTCGGCTCCAAAATGCCGGGCCGGTGGCTGATGGGTGGTTTGCGATTCAATTTTGTAAAATAACAGCATCTTAATTGCCATTGCACGCGTATATTCGAAAGGCTTTAATCATCATTATGCTTTCGAATATCCACATTTCCTGCATTTGCTTTACCTTATATCTGACCTTCCGAAGCGCTCAGATCTTCGGTCAGCAAACGATCGTTTACGCAAACCGACCGCTTGAAAAAGGGATTGCTTCAAATGCAGGAAATGATGCTAATTTTTCCGTCGGGACGGGATCGCAGCATAAAGCCAGCGATTTTTCAACGCCGGACACAAATAAGATGAACCTTTATTTTTTGAGCGGCCTCGGGGCCGATAAGCGCGTTTTTAGCAAACTGAACATTGACGAGCGCTTTGCAGTGCATTATATTGAATGGATTCAGCCGCAAAAAAAGGAGACGATTTCACATTATGCGAGCAGATTGGTCGCCCAAATTGACACGACACGCCCGTTTCAGTTGGTCGGACTTTCATTTGGCGGCATCATCGCTTCCGAATTGTCAGAAATTGTTCATCCGGAACAGATTGTCATCATTTCAAGCACACCCACGGGCGTTCCGGTTTCTAAATTTTCTCAGGGATTGACCAGATTTTTGCTCCTTAGCCCGTTTGCAGCGCCATTTTTGAAATCTGCCAATTCTATTACTTATAAGTTTTTTGGTGCAGACACACCGGAATTGAAGTCGCTGTTGAAATCAATTTTGCACGACACGGACAGCAAGTTTTTGAAATGGGCACTCGTGAGAATGGGATCGTGGAAACGAAGCGAGAAGCCGAAAAATCTATATCACATTCATGGCACCAACGATAAGCTGATCTCCATGAAACTGGTTAAGCCGGATGTTGCCATTGAAGGTGCCGGACATTTGATGGTTTACGCGCAAGCCAAGCAGATCTCAGATATTTTGAATAAAAAACTGAGCGATTAATCACTAAAACAATGCTTACCAGTTGTTAACAAGCATTATTTTACCAATGTGCGAACTGGTTTCCATCAATGCATGCGCTTGCGCCGCTTCGTGAAGCGGAAATTGACTCGCAATGACCGGTTTGAAATCACCTCTTTCCAGCACCGGCCATACATGATCAAGAATTTCACTGGTAAGCGCAGTTTTGAAATCATTATCGCGGTTCCGCAATGTGCTTCCTGTAATCGTCAGACGCTTTTTCATGATCAACGAAAAATCAGCGCTGTCACTTTCGGGATCCACTTTTCCGCCTTTCATGGTGTTGATAAAAACCAGCCGGCCGTCGTTGCGCAGTAACCGGATATTTTTAGGAATATAATCACCGCCAACCATGTCCAGAATGACGTCTACACCATCTTTTTCTAGTTTTTGCTCAAAATCTTCGGTTTTGTAATTCACACAAATATCGGCGCCCAGCTCGATGCAGGCCTTACATTTATCCTCTGAGCCCGCAGTGGCAAAAACCTTTGCACCAAAGGCCTTAGCAAGCTGAATGGCTGTTATTCCAATGCCGCTCGTTCCGCCGTGGACCAGAAAGTGTTCCCCAGAAACCAGTTTGCCACGTTGAAATGCATTATGCCAAACAGTGAAAATGGTTTCGGGCAAAGACGCCGCCTGAATGAAATCGTATCCGCGCGGAACAGGCAAACAATGCCCCGCCTCGGCCACAACATAGTCTGCATAACCACCGGCCCGCAAGAAGCGCACACACTTTGTCGCCAACCTTGAAATTGCCGACATGATCTCCTGTTTGCTCAACAATGCCTGCAACTTCCAGCCCCGGAATATCCTGCGGAGCCCACGCTGGCGGCGGATAATTTCCTTTGCGCTGAAAAACATCCGGACGATTTACGCCCGCAGCAAACACTTTGATAAGCAATTGGTTACCGGCAGGTTTTGGAACTTCCCGCTCTTGTATTTGAAGCACTTCCGGGCCTCCGGGTTGCGTAATGACAATCGCTTTCATTTTGTAAATTATTAATAAATTTCTTTGCCGAAAGGCGTGAAGGATAAGCTCATAAGCTTGAAATGTTGCTTGGCAAATGGCAGCCCAATGATCGTAATGGCAAGAATTATTCCAAAAACCAGATGTGTGAGTGCAATCCAGATGCCGCCAAGGACAATCCAGAGAATGTTAAAAATCGTTGACAAGCAACCCGTCTGGCCAGGAACCTCTCTGACTTGTTGTCCAAACGGAAACAAGGTCAGCAGCCCGATCTTGAAACATTGAACGCCAAACGGAATGCCCACAATGGTGAGACAAAGCAGAAAACCGGCAACCATATATTCGAGGAAGACCAGAAAACCGCCAAAAATGAGCCAGATGATGTTTCCTATTAAGTTCATGTTGAGATAAATTTTGTTATTGATTCCAATTATTGATCTTCAATAACTTAAAAAATTCAGTCTCTTCAATTTCTTTTACACCACCGGCAACCAGATCGCCCAGTTCCAGGTCTTCAATGCTGATCCGGATCAGGCGTTTGCAGCGATGCCCGGCGGTGCGGACCATTTTCCGGATCTGGTGATATTTCCCTTCCGTTAATGTGATTTTGAGCCAGGTGTTAGGAACATTCGCCCAGCTTTCATTCGCATGTTTCGGCAAACCTTCGGGCCTCGGAACAATGTCGACTTCGCACGGTGAGGTTACATAATCAACGTCGCCTTTGATTCGGATCGCAATGCCCGTGCGGAGCTTCTGCAATGTTTCCTCGCTCACGTGGTGGGCCACATTCACGACATATGTCCGCTTGTGCGGAACCTCGCCCTGAAACAGCAGATTAGTAACGCGCTTGTTTGTAGTAAGAATCAGCAGCCCCTCCGAATGTCCATCCAACCGCCCGATCGCATGCGTTCCCTCCGGAAATTCAAAATCCAAATCCCCCAGTAAACCCACATTGTCCGGGCTCACAAACTGCGAAACCATGTTTGGGGGTTTGTTGATGATGAAATAACGGTGCGGATTATTTGGCATTGATTCAAAAACTAAAATTCCCATTCCAAACGCTCCGGATCCTGATGACTGCTCCAAAGTGTCAGAATATGGATCTGCGTTTCCGTTTCTTCGTAGATAATAAAGTAGTTGCGAATGATCTTAATCCGGACGTTTTCTTCGTCGGTGAGCTTGCCAATTTTGGGGTGTTTGGCAATTAACTTTATAGCTTCCTTAAATAAGAAGTTAAGTTTTTTGCTGTATGCAGTTGATTTATTTCTGTCAATCCAATAGCCTAAAATCTCTTTCCGATCATTTTGTGCGCGCAGTGACCAAATTACTTGTTTAGCCATTGATCAATATCTTTGTCCGCTTCCTCGTCTGTTAAAAAAGCACCGCTTTTTATTTGTTGTCTTGCTTCGTGAACTGCACTTTTTTGCTGACTGCTAAGCTGATACGGCTCGTCAATTTCCAATTCAAGGCCGAGCAAACGATATGCTTCTGCCAAAACATCGCCATTTTCAATTTCCTGGATCTTTCCTATCAATCGCTCCCTCAGATCTACCATCGACATAATCTTCTAGATTTAGTTACCCGAAAATACTGCTTTTTTCCTTCATCCCCTATTTGCCATGCCCCTTCTCATAATGCATCATCAGCAAATCCTCCCCAAAGTCACTCGTCAGGTCGCGGACTACTGAGTGGATGTGGTTGCCGCCGTTTTGGGTGTTGTCGAACTCGATCAGGAAAGTGGGGCCGTGAATGCGGTAATAATGGCCGTGGCCTTCGCCGATAACATTTTTCTGGTCACCCATCCACGCGAAATGTATTTTTTCCAAGCCATTTTTTTCTAATTCCTCCCATTGCTGGTTCTTCAATGTAACGTGATAACGCTGCAAATATGACATAATGAGCTTTTTAAAACTGGCTTTTTGTGCCGCGTTCATTTCGGCCATCGGCATGCCCTGCAATTTTTCCAAAGAAGCCTTTCTGGAATTGGCAGTGAACATTTCGTTGGGAGCAGTTTCGCCCAGCATAACTTTTCCAAGCTGTTTTTCGTCCAGGGATTGCAACAATTCAAAGGCAAGATCTTCTTCGTTTTTCAGGATTCTCAAACCTTTTTGCGGCACATCTGCCTTTACATTACCGGGATTGCTGCCCATAAAACTCGGCGTGTAAGTAATCTCACCTTTGATTGACGAGAAATGAAGCGACAAATGATGACCTTCTACGCGCCAGCCCCAA
The DNA here is from genome assembly GCF_979253085.1 of Dyadobacter sp. AC419. Taxonomy (NCBI): domain Bacteria; kingdom Pseudomonadati; phylum Bacteroidota; class Cytophagia; order Cytophagales; family Spirosomataceae; genus Dyadobacter; species Dyadobacter sp. AC419. The sequence continues at coordinate 28,367 of NZ_CEEDCD010000014.1, forward strand.
GGCTCGCCGCCTGGCTCCCCGAAAACCAAAAAAGCGAAGTTTTCCGGATCGCGGTAAGTGTCATTGGCCGGTCTGGTTTCTACAACGCGGAGCACGTTTTCCAAATCGATAATCTGCTCCGCTTTTTGATAACCTTCCTGGCTCAAAACGAGCTTTACCATGTCCATAGCCGCTTTCCGCTGCTCAGCTGTCATGGTTTTGAATGTTATTCCTTTCCGTTTTCTGGGTGTAAAATTCCAGTCAAAACGCGCCGGATCGTCGTATGGCAATTTGGTTTCCGCAAGCTGTTCAGGGCTGAGTGATTTTAGAAAAGTTGTTGCGGCAGCAGACATCTCTTTGGCCAGCTTTTCGTCTCTTCCCGGTTTTGTCGCAACATTGGCCAGCGATTCTGCCTGAACATTGAAAACGAGCTGAATAAGCAGCAAAACGATTACTATAAAGCATTTTTTCATCTATATCTGATTTGAAATTCAAAATTGGTAAATGCTTAAATCAAAAGCTTTACGATCTCTGAAACTACCATTGCAATGCGGGCAATGACAGACCGATAATTCCGTAATTGGCAGAAAGCGATTAGTTTTGCCGCCTGATAATTTACAAATGATGAATTGGGAAAAATTGCTTTCGGCGAAACGTTGGGGGAGTGAAGACAAATATAATGCTGATCCTGCGGAAGCCCGGTCAGAATTCCAGCGCCGATTACGACAGGCTGATTTTTTCCTCGCCATTTCGCAGGCTTCAAAACAAAACGCAGGTTTTCCCACTCCCGGGCAGCGTATTTGTGCATAAACAGGCTCACGCACAGCTTGGAAGTTGCGAGCGTGGGTAAATCATCGGGAAGGATTTTTTATAACAAATTAAAAAAGGACGATCCGCAAGTCGACGAAAAGCTGCCATTGATCAGCGAAATCGGGAACATTGTTTCGGCGGCTTGCCTGGCGCATGATTTGGGAAATCCGGCTTTTGGACATTCGGGTGAGGCGGCGATTTCACATTACTTTACGAATGATGCCGGATTGAAATATCGCGAGAAAGTTACCGAATCACAATGGGCTGACCTTACGCATTTTGAAGGGAACGCAAATGCATTTCGCATTCTGACACATCCCTATGCAGGCAAAGGTTACGGCAGTTTTGCACTCACGTATTCCACGCTCGCTGCCATTGCAAAATATCCATGCGAATCAATTGCCGGGCATAACAAATCAAACATTTACACCAAAAAATACGGCTTCTTTCAATCTGAACAAGCTGGCTTTCAGAAAATTGCGACTGATCTTGAATTGAGCGTTGTGAGCGATTCACCACTCGTTTACAAGCGCCATCCGCTCGTTTATCTGGTTGAAGCGGCGGACGATATTTGTTATAATATCATTGATCTGGAGGATGCGCATCGGCTCAAAATATTGTCTTACAAGGAAGTCGAGACACTTTTGCTGCGCCTTTGCAACGATCCGAAAATGCCTGCGCGGCTAACCGAAATCGATGATGAAGATGCGAAAATCAGTTTGTTACGCGCCAAATCGATCAGCACATTGATCGGGCAATGCTCGGAGCTTTTTTACAACGAACAGGAAACGATCCTGAACGGAGACTTCAATTCGGGACTGATCGACGCCATTGAAGAGCCTTATCGTTCTGTCATGAAGGACATTGCAAAGATTTCTGTCAATAAAATTTACAACTATTCGTCTGTTGTGCAGATTGAAGTGGCGGGTTACAAAGTGATGGGCGGCTTGCTTGAAGAATTTGTTCCGGCTTATCTTAATAACAATTCACATTACACGCGAAAGCTCGTCGACTTGATCCCCAAACAATTTATCACTTCCAGGACAGATGAATATGCCAGGATTCAAACCGTTCTGGATTTTGTCTCCGGAATGACAGATTTATATGCCGTGGAATTGTTCCGTAAAATCAAAGGAATCTCTTTCCCGTCGCTCTCCTAAAAGCGCCAATTATTCCGGCTGGTTGGCGATAATTGTAAAATTAATTCGCCAGTCAAAAGTTTTATGTAAATTGTTGATCAATTTCATAAGCCCTTATATCGACATGGAAATCAAACAATTGGTTTATACCAATGCGTCTTCAATCATTACATTTCCGTTTACTCCTCAACTTTTTTTCATCTTTGGAAACCGCGAACTTCTCGAAAAAACTGACGTTGTAGCCCAATTAGCAACACTTTATCCTAATTCCGTTTTTTCCGGCTGCTCCACAGCAGGAGAAATTTCTGACGTTTCCGTTAAAGACAACACCATCATCATTACGGCGATTCGATTTGACGACACGACTGTTAAAAGCTCAAAAATTGCTTTGGAAGACATTCAATTCAGCAGCATGGAAGCTGGCAAACAGCTGGTTTCTCAACTGCCGAAAGAAGGCTTAAAACACGTTTTCGTGGTTTCAGATGGCTTGAAAGTGAACGGGACCGACCTTGTAAAAGGCATGGCGGAAGGACTTGATGCGCATGTTTCGGTAACGGGCGGACTAGCTGGCGATGGGTCGCAATTTTCCAGAACGGTTATCATTGAACCGGACGGCGCCGTGGCCAGCGAAACAGTTGCTGCAATCGGATTTTATGGAGAAAACTTGACGATCGGCTTTGGCTCACGCGGCGGCTGGGACAGCTTCGGGCTGGGACAGACGCGTAACCAGATCAAAGGAGAACATTTTATTTGAAATTGATGGCGAGCCCGCGCTCGACCTTTATAAATCATTTTTGGGCGACAAAGCAAAAGAACTTCCGGCATCCGGGTTGCTTTTCCCGCTCAGCATGCGCGACAGCGAAGACCGCGCACCCGTGGTTCGTACGATATTAGGCATTAATGAAGAGGAAAAGAGCCTCACATTTGCGGGTGACATTCCGGAGGGCTCCTTCGTAAGGCTTATGAAAGCGAATAACGACAGGCTCATTACGGGTGCAGAAGAGGCCGCACATGCCGCTTCGGAAGGCCTCACAAACAGTCCCGAATTTGCCATTCTTGTGAGTTGTGTTGGTCGCAAGCTCGTGCTCAAACAAATGGTGGAAGAAGAAGTTGAATCGGTGTCGGATGTGCTGAACAGCCCGGTGATCACCGGATTTTATTCTTACGGCGAACTGGCCCCATTCAACCGGAATTCGGTTTGCGAGCTGCATAACCAGACCATGACCATCACCACTTTCAGCGAGAATTAAAAAAATGGATATGCCCGAACTAACGGACACCAGTTATCACCGGCTTGTGAAAGCGCCAGATCCGGAAATCGTTACCGCCGGAATTGGCGGAGCATCCTGACATTCAGGAGTTTTTATTATCTGTAAATCAAGCATATACGGAATATCAGGACGACTTGGGGCGCGTTGAGCTTATTCTTGAACAAAGTTCAGGCGAGCTTTTCAAAGCCAACCGCGAATTAAGCCGCATTGCAGAAGAAAAGACAGAAGAAGCTGCTTTGACGAGCAAAAGGCTGGAAGAAGTGGTGAGCAGCATTACAGAGGTTTTGGTGCAGCTGGGCAACCAAGGCAACATTATTTATCTCAATAAAGCCTGGGAAAATATTACCGGTTATACTGTAAATGAATGCATTAACCGGAATTGGATGGATTTCTTTTCAGATTCGGCAAATGAAATCAACCAACTGCTCGCTTCCGACTCAACTTCAATTGACGCTACGATCAAGATTCTGACAGCGCAACGAAAAGAGATCTGGATTGGCATTTCGCTGATGAGACAGTTCAGCGGAGAGACACAAGTAGGATATATCGGGACGTTTTCTGATGTAACAGAGCGCGTTTTGGCAGAAAAGAAATTGAAGTCCTATATGCGTGACCTCGAACGCATTAACGCCGAACTCGACCAATTTGCCTATGTCGTAAGCCACGACCTGAAAGCGCCTTTGCGGGCAATAAACAACCTTTCGGAGTGGATTGAAGAAGATATCAGCCACTTGCTTGAAGGCGACACGCTTGATCAGTTTAAGCTGCTGCGCGGCCGGGTGCACCGGATGGAAAGCCTTATCAATGGCATTCTTTCCTATTCGCGCGCTGGCCGGATTAAAACTACAAAAGAGCGGTTTGTGATTAATTCGCTTGTTGAAGATTTGCATGAAACATTCAGCAGCAAAAAGCCCATTCGCTTTATTCTGGAAGGAAATCCTGATCTGGAACTGGAAACAGAGAAAATCACATTAACGCAAATTCTTCAAAACCTGATCTCAAACGGGATCAAATATAACGACAAGCCCGAGGTGGAGATCATTATCGGCTGGACGGAGGAAGAAAATCAATATCAGTTTTATGTAGAAGACAACGGGCCGGAATCAGTCCCGAGTTTCATGAGCGGATATTTGTCATTTTTCAAACATTACAAGCCCGGGACGAAATTGAAAGTACGGGTGTCGGGCTGGCCATTGTCAAGAAAATTCTGGACGAAAAAGGCGGCATTATCCGCATCGAATCGGAGATGAATAAAGGCACGCGATTCATTTTTACCTGGCCAAAAACCGAGGCTAAACAAGCTGAAACTGTTTAAGAATAACCTTTTTGAAAAAATAACCCTTTATAATAACTGTCAAATTCAATGACCCTTTCAACTCCCGTTCCAATGACCATACTATTGGTTGAAGATGATGAAGTAGATGTAATGAACGTAAAGCGTGCGTTCAAAAAAAATAATATTTCCAATCCGCTGGTCGTGGCGTCCAACGGCATCGAAGCACTTGCTGTGCTGCGTTCCCCGGCGACAGACAGTCCGCGCCCGAGAATCGTGCTGCTCGACCTGAATATGCCCAGAATGGGTGGAATCGAGTTTTTCGAAAGAGATTCGTCAGGATCCCGAACTGAGGCCCAGCTTTCCGTTTTTGCGATGACGAGGTCTAATGAGGCAAATACAGCCGACAAAATCTGAAGCCTTCAACCTCACCGTGGCTGGTTATATCCTGAAAACCGCTTTGAATTGGACCGCTTTATTCTGGCAGTGTCCACTTCTGAACAGTTACTGGACGCTTTGCGAATATCCCGGCGAAATTTAAAAAACACGTTTTACCTCCCTCCATGGCTCCTATAAGCATTTTGTTAGTCGAAGACGATGAAATTGATGCGATGAACCTGCTTCGCGCACTGGTAGAAATCGCAGGTGGAGATCGGGGAGGTAAAAATTTGTAAATATGCCGAAGATGCCCTGCTAACATTGGATTCGTGGGTGCCTGGATGCGTGTTTCTGGATTATCAGCTGCCAAAAACGAGCGGGCTGGGGATTGCTCAAACCGATCAAAAAGATGGCGCCGGCATCTGCCGGTGATCGTTGCTCTCATCCCAGGGCGACGAGCGCATTGCCGTGGAAAATGATGAAGGCGGGAGCGACAGCTCGACCACCCCAAATCGGAGATAACTGCAGAGAAGCTGACGAAAGGCTTTTCATACATCAGAGCCAGAAATGCCTGGATGTAGAAAAGGATCGCGAGGAAGCAAAGGCATGAACTGGCTGATGAAGCGGCGCACGAAAAACGCGAAAGCGTTTCACGATAAATGCGAAAACTAGAGAACGGACAATACAGGCTTGTTCATCGGTTCAACTGAACGAAGAACCAAAG
>NZ_CEEDCD010000015.1:0-460571 GCF_979253085.1 Dyadobacter sp. AC419
ATTCTCATCCGGAATATCCTTCGGCCAAAAGGATGATAATAGCCTTGTCACAATCCTTCTTTGAGGGTGCTGACCAACCAGGCAAATTCCTGGGCAAAATCTGCGCTCGGCATCAGCGCAAGATGAAAATCAGGGTCGAGTGTGCAAGTCGCGAGCACCGATTTGCATCTAGCTGCGAGCCAAGTTGTGATCCTTTTTCCTCTTGGCTAAAATTGTGTTAAGGGCTACCCTGTAAATCTAGCGTGCCTGACTCCTTCCTTGAATCACCTCGTAATGTTGCGCAAGGCAACGCCTGAGCTGGCAAATGACATCCTGCCTGGCATCTTTGAAATCATCAGATCTGGAAAAATAAGTGTTGCAAATACTATTGATTATACCAGTGTTTTCCTGGATCGTTTCTGATAAAATCTTTTTCAACAGACATAAGTACTGAGTTTCAAGAGCATTTTTATTGTTAGTATGTTTTCTAGTTGAGATTGTCACAAATTCGCTTTTTTATTTTATGTTAACATTTCTTTCTGCTTGGAAGAACATGGCTATTAGGTTAGGTATCCTGCTTTTTAGCACCGTAAAGGTACGCGATTAGATGGCCAGGATCCTTCTCTTAGGCTTTTCTCTTTAAATTGCTCGATAACCTTCAAATCAATCGGAAGCTTCTCACAGTATGGGAAGAATTATCAGGGCGGATAAAGGTAGTTAGTAGTAGTAATATTCCACGATTGATTAGTGTGACGGTTTTGCAAAGAATATTAGGTTTTTTATTGAGCTGGTCACCAGACAAAGTAAATGCATGTGGTACATAGTTTTATATTTAGATTCCAACGCCGTATCCTAGCCAGTACCTGAGTGCCTGAAATAATATCTCATGATTAGTATGGAATTTTATAATCGAATCATCTTTGGCCTGATTGCCTGGTTTTTTTGTACACCTTGCCTAGGACAACAAAAGTATGAACGCGAGTTCAGCATCAAGCACAAGGCTGTTCCTGCAAAGGCAATTGATTTTGTTTCCTCGGTGTTTAAGAAGTCAAAAATCCATTGGTATGGCGAAGAGAGTCTGACCGGAAAGTCGGTAGAAGCCAAGTTGAAATATTCAGGCAAACGTTACAGCATCGAGTTCGACGAATCCGAGAAATTCAGGATGTTGAAATATTGTCAAGTATTGGTAAAATGAATCAAGTGGGAAAAGCAAAACTGAAACATTCCTAAGCAAATCCTTTTCACGTTATAAAATTGTAAAGACCCAATTGCATTGGAAGGGACCCGAGCACATCTTAAAGAATCTTTGCTTGCAGACATTGCTGTAAAGGGTGTTCTGGTCCGTTATGGGGTAAATTATCTTGAAAGGGTCTCGCCGCAAAGTTGAGCGCTATTATGAAGTACTTTCTGAAAATGACGGGACAATCGTTAGCATTAAGGAAGTTGTACAACGCAACACTGATAACTTGATTTATTGATGTACAAGCCCTTTCTGGTTGTTTTTTATTTGTATTAACTAGTGCAACCGCTTTTGGTCAGGCCAGTTACAAAAGGCTGGGCCAATTCCCCAACTCATGTCAGACGCTCAAGTCTGCAGAAAACTGGAAGTTGAACACGAAATTGGAGGCAAGAGAAATTTTTCGAGAAAACAGGCGCGAGCGCTGATTGAATCAGCAGTTGAAATATGAAAGAACGGATCTAAGCTGGGTACTTACCAAAAAGATTTCAGCAGACAATACAATAGGTGGGGGGTACCTGGCCAGGTTAGAGGACGGCCAATTTACGCATCGCCTTATACAACAGTTTAGTAACGTAAAAGAGCTGGAAGTCTTGATTATCGCCCATAGAGTTGTCTTGGATGAGACGTTTAGTGATGGGAGTCCACCAGAATTCAGGCTTCGGTACCGCTTTGGAGGTGAGTCGCCGTTAAGCGGCCAGCAGATTGATCCAAAGGAATTTTATGGGAAAGTCAATAACGAATATCTGGCCCTTTGGTCAGACAAAGAAGCAGATTTGGAGATCCGTGCATCACTTGCCCTGGGATACAATGCAACCGATGATAATAAAATTGAGCTTGGTTTAGAATACCGTGTGAATGGATTTTCACAGGTGGTTAGATCCCACCAACTGTGGTTAACTATTGGATGGTTTCTAAGTATATAAGGCCGGAATTACAGTTAAAAACCTGCTTGATGAAAAATAGAAACGTTTGGATATCCCAGGTAAACCATGGTTGGGACTTGCTTCTGGGTCAACCCCAAGCAAAGGTACGACTGATGATGTTTTTAGTTTACCCTTTCATGTACAAGATGTATTCATCTTTAAAATCCAGCGAATAGAAGCGCGATATTTTCCAAATTTTCTGATACGGTATTCTGATTAAAAAATCTGAATCATCTGCGGATTTGTTGACATGGACCTTACAGTTTATACCTGATTGGGTGACCTCAAGAATGTCTATGAATTCTGTTCAAGAAAATTGGTCCATAAATAGGATCTATGCCATCAGTAAAGGAGTATTCTGCGTGTACAAGAAAGTGAACAGATGGCTCAGAGAGATCATCTAGCACTTGGTTGATAACAGTTAGCAGCATTAAGTCAATTGTGGGCATCTTCATCTCATTAAGCCATTGGATGATTATAGGGCAGCCTTTTAATTACATGTGTTATTACGCCGTTCATTTTGGAGTTATAGTTGATAGAGCTCTTACAAGTAATTGAATTACGAAGAGCAAGTATTTCCTTTATAAATTATATTTATTATTGTTACCTTTATGTATTAGACATGGGCAGGAACATTAGAAAATTCAATGCTACGATGGCGCTAAGATGGTTGATCTTTTTGCCGTTTATTTTCGCTGTCTGTGTTGTGCTGGGCGTTTTGCAAGGTATAGGGAGTATTTTGAAGCGGATGTGCTCGATCATGCTACAAGATATGGGCGTGTAGCCCTAAATACAGGAAGTTCTATGAGTCCACCAATTTGCAGTAGCAGTGGCAGCGCTTGCTACCAGTCATTACCTGGAATGCTATGATACTTGTCGACCTGCTGATTATACTGTCCACGGGGGTTGTCTTTTTTTTAATTGCCAATCACCTGGAAATTGCCAGACAGCATGCTATGGTAGGCGGTACAAAACATGCCTGTAGTAGAAGCAGGTACAGGGTAGAAAGCCAGCTGGATGGTCTATTGTCACGTTACAATAAAGGCCTTTTAAGTGAGAAACAATACTGCGAGCAAAGTGATGCTTTGATTGACCAACTGGCAGATCTTTTGCAGGAAGAAGCCAGTTAAGCCCTCGGTTTATATTAAGATATCCTGAAAAGTAGTACGATACTGATAAACCAAACATGGCAGGGTTATTCAAAAATTCTGGCAGCATTGATAATTAATCAATACAGCGAAACCAAGGGTTGGCCTATCTGACTGATAACCTGCGCCTTTTAATAAGCTTGAATGTAGGCGAGCTAGCGCCGAATATGAACCGGCTTCTATTGCAAATAGCCTCGCACCGCTCTGCAATCCGATCAAAAATTTCAAGCCTTTCAGTGTTGAGTACATTCAGTTTGCCAGTGAGCAGGCTTATCTCTGCATTAAACATTTCCATTTCTGAAATCAGCAGGTAACAATGCGGGAGTGAAAACTGCTGCTTTTGCCCCGAAAATATATACGTATCAAGCTGAGCAACCATCTCTTTGAAAACATCGAGTATCACTTGATTACTATGAAAGTAATCTTGAATGTCCTGATTGTGAGATGGCCTGGAAAAGTCATAAGGTGCATTCAGACGGTTTTGTGCGTAGATCCTACGGTAAAGGGCACTAATTTGTTTGCGCCGGGCATGATCGATTGTAAGATCACTGATCATACACCGGTTTATCAACTGCGCAGTTCGCTTTACACTTTGGCCTGCACCTTTGATCAGCGATTTGCGCTCGGTGGCTGCCTTAAAATATTTTTCAAACACATTAAAATAGTGGGTATTAACTCGTGAGTAGGCTTCAAGCGACTTTTGTAATCCATCCGTAGCATCCATTTCACGCTTTGGCACATAGATTTGGGACGCGCTTACGATTTCGAGAATAGAGCAAGCATAATTAATGCGCTGAGCGAGCGATTTTTCAAATGGCGTTTTGACTAGCAGTAAAGTTTCAGGCATATCTATCATCATTGACAAGGGGGGACAATGCGCCACTATGGGTGATGCAAATCAGGTGAAAGCTTATTTTAAAGATATATTAGCAGGCAAGCAGCGCGCTAATCTGCCAGCGGCAGAGCAGACAGTCTTATTGAAACGGCGGTGCCCTTGTCTTTCATGGATTTTACACTAAGCTGCCCTTTGTGTATGTCGATAATCTTCTTTGCAATGGTGAGCCCTAAACCAAAGCCTGGCACATTTCCCACATTACCAGCCCGCATCATCGGTAAAAACACATCATCTAGCTCAGCGCCCGGGATGCCGATACCCAGATCAGTGACTGTAATAATGACCCACGAAGGTTCTAAATCAACTTTTAGCTCCACTGGCTCTTGCCGTGAGTATTTGCTTGCGTTATCCAGGATATTAGTCAGAACCGTACGCAGTAGCGTCGCATTCCCTAGAATCCTAAGATTAGAACTTTGCTGGGTAAAGGTATCTGTCAGTACCAGGTCAATTTGCTGGTCTGGCCGCTTCTCACCAAAGTAGGTGATTGTATCCAGCACCGTATCGACGATGTTAATTTCATCGCGGACTCTTGCAGACTGCAAACCTTCGACTTCCGCTAAATGCAGCAGTGAGTTGGCAAGCTCGATAGCACCTTCTAAGCGAACCAGCGCCTTTTCCATACTTTGCTGGACATCGGCTAGCTGCTTATCGTAAGCCAGCGAGGTTTCAAGGATTCCCTTTACAACTGTTAGGGGTGTGCGGATCTCATGTGGACGCGTAGGAAACAAAATGCTCCTGACTGATAGCCAGTGCGTTTAAACGGCTTAGCAGCTCATTAAAGGAATTTGCCAGATATGCAGCTTCATCAGCACCTTTGCGGCCCTGCAACCGGAATGAAAAGTCGCTCACTGCCGCCGGGTCCATCTGAGCGATCAGCTCGTCGAAGGGTCGCACTGCGCGGCGCGCAAAGAAAAACCCGGCAAAAGCAACAATCACCAGCAGAATAATATTGCCGCTGGCCAGAATAAAAAAAGGCTCTCACTTGCTTGTATCCCGCTAAGATCGTGCGCCGTGACAACAGAGACGTAACGCTTTCCATCCACTTTAAAGGACAAGGCAATACCTTCTTTAACCCTTTTTAAGGGTCTGGATTTATAACTGAAATAGACTTCTTGCTCGCGGGCTTCATTAAGGAGTTCCGAGGTAAGCTTATAATCACTCGTTCCCGAAGACTCATAAATAACCTTGTTGCTGCTATCTACCAAAAATTCGTGCTGGTCGGGAAGGGTCAGGTAGCTGGAACGATGAAATTCAAGGCGGTTTTCAAAATATAATTGTCCAGCCACTGCCCTGCGCGGAAGGCGGTTACGCATCAGCGACTGTCGGTAAGATTCATAAGCCTGGTAAATGAAGATTGAAAAGACTAGCAACAGAGCCGCTACCAGAAAGCCAAAAACGATGGTAATGCGTTGCTTAGTACTCATGGCTCCGGCCCCATCAAATAGCCGACCCCGAACACAGTATGTAGCAGGCGCGGTTCCGACTTGTCGATCTTGCGGCGCAGGTAGTTCACATACACATCAACTACGTTTGTGTTGGTATTAAAATGTACATCCCAGACATTTTCAAGACAGATCCACACGGTTGATGACCTTCCCCTTGGTTGAGCATAAAGTATTCCAAAAGCGCATATTCTCTGGCAGTCAGCTCGACCCTTTCGCCAGCGCGCCAAACCCGGTGTGAATCCGTTTCTACTTCCAGGTCAAGAAGTTGCAGCCGCTTGGGCCTGGGAGCCCGCGATGGATGACGTCTTGCCAAGGCCTTCAAACGAAAAAGCAGTTCTTTAAAGGCAAAAGGCTTTGCCAAGTAGTCGTCAGCACCCGCTTCAAAACCCATCACTTTGTTATCAAGGCTTCCCAGGGCCGTCAGCATGATCACCGGCACGGCTGGCCAGTTCTGCTTAATGAACCTGCAAAGGTCGTAACCGTTCAATCCAGGCAAATTCACGTCTAGCACAACAACGTCAAACTTGTTCTCATTGACCATACTTCTTCCGATCACCCCATCGAATGCTATCGCAACGGTCGCACCCTCTGACTGCAACCCTTTCTGAATGAACTGCGTAAGTTCCAGGTCATCTTCAACAACTAAGACATTCATGCTGTTATTTTCTGGCTATTTGACGGAGTAAAATTAGGGATCGGGATTTAGAATATCGTTAAAAACGGGCCCTTCTCACCAAATTCTAATAACCTTCTCACCACCCTCTAACCAGGTGCACCTTTAATTTGAAGCCAGTAAGATGTACCCCGGCGCCAAACAAGGCGCTACTCGATATTAAAGCTATGAGCCGCTGTCTAAAAATCCTTAACCCTTTTTGTAACGCTCGTCTTTTACCGGCATCCACCTGCTCTGGGGGCAAACCCTGAGTTTGGAGGGAGCCGTTGAAGGACGACGGTCAACCATTATCCTACGCTGGCAGCGCAAAGATCTGCGCTTGAAGCCTTCCGTGCCAATTTGCAGGTGCTGCGTGATAACCGGCTTCCTAATGTCAAATTGCATGACCAGGTTAACCTGGGAACAGCCAACGGGCTTTCGGGATGCTTACTTTTCGATGGGCCTTATTGTTCCGCGCGTCTGGTCGTGAAGAAGACCCGAAAACGCATCTGATCTGGCTTCGGGCAATCTGGGCACTGGCTTCTGCCGACTGGGAGATCTATAACTTTGGCCGCTTTGGGGCCGAAAATAAACTGGCCAATGCCGACATCGCCAGTAGGGGAGTGCGGGACTGGAACGCGAGCAGTTTGGACTTCGCCAGGTCGTTATTAAAACCTATCTGGATTTGGTATGGCTCAGGCAAAACCTCAAAATCGAGCAGCAGAACCTGGCCAGGGTTGATACAGTCAGGCGTATTATCAATAACCTGGTACAAAACGGCATCCGGCCGGGACTGGATTCTTCACTGGCTTCTGTCGAGCTATCACGCGCCAAGCTGAGCTACTATCAGATGCAGGAAGAGTACCGTAGGGCCAATGTCCAGCTGGCAACACTCACGGGCCGTCAGGTAAATGAGCTGGAAGTGGATACCACCTTCAATGGTGGTTTGCTGCTGGGAGAGCCTGCTCCAAGTACAGAGCGCCGACATCGCATCCACTGCTCAGATACCGCAGTAACCTGCTTACCCGTCAGAATGCAGAGATCGACATGATCCGTAAATCTGCTCTGCCCCGGGTTACGCTGCTTACTGCTGTCTCAGCAAGAGGAACCAGCCTTGATATTGATAATAACTTCGGCCCAATCCGTCAGGGCTTCGGCTATAGCCGTACTAATTTTTTAGTGGGACTGGCCGCAACGGTCAACCTCATTGATTTCAAAAGGGTCAAAACACGCGCTATCCAGCAGCAGTGGCGTGTGCGCGAAGCGGCAAGCCTCTTGACTGTCGAGCAGGTGCAACTGCAAAACACACTAGCGATGGCAGACTCTGTAATGTCGTCCATCCGACTTTCCCTGCGTGAGCTTCCCGTCACGGTAAGATGCCGCTACCGCTTGCCTACCCGGCAACGCATGTCACTTTATAATAATGGGATCGAAAATGCTCTTGGGTATCACCGATGCTTTGCAGCTTTTGACCAGGGTTGAGCGGCAGGTGATCGACGTGCAGCGCCGCGCCGTGGCAGTCAGACTGGAAAAGGCCTATGCTACCAGTGATTTTGAACCATTTTTTGATCTTTTCAGGCGTCCATAACCCTGTATAAATATGCTATCAGCTTCATTAAAACGCCCTATATCAGTCATGGTACTTATTGCGGGGCTTGTTGTTTTCTCGGTTATGTCGGCTAGCCGCATACCGATTGATATTTTTCCACGGCTTAACTCACCGGTGATTTATGTGATCGAACCTTACGGGGGTATGTCTCCTGCGCAGATGAAGGTTTCTTTGCTACCCGTATGCAGGACCAGTTCCTGTACATTGGCGGTATCAAAGAAATTTCCAGCAAAAGCGTCCAAGGGCTTACTGTTGTCAAGCTGGCTTTTTACGAAGGCAGCGACATGGCCCAGGCCGCAGCCGAAGTTGCTATCCAGGTCAACCGGGCGATGAAGTTCTTTCCCCCCGGCGCATTGCCCCCACAGGTAGTGCGTTATGATGCATCGTCAGTTCCGATTGGTGATTTGGTATTCAGCAGTAAAACACGCTCGCTTAAAGAGATCCACGAACTGGCCGTTACCCGGATCAGGCCACTATTTTCAACCGTTCCCGGACTTACTGCGCCGCCACCGATCGGTACCAACTCGCGCACGATCGTCATCAACCTTGACCCGCAGAAAATCCGCAGCCTAAACATTTCGCCTGACGAAGTAGTGGAAGCCCTTGCTGCCAATAACGCGATGACCCCTTCTGGTAACATCCGGATTGGCAATACACTCGCACATAACGACGCTCAACTCGCTGGAAGATCAGGTCTCAGACTTCGGCCATGATCCCCGTCACCACAGACGGGCACCGGACCGTGTTCCTTCGTGATTTGGGTAATGTGGCTGATGCATCGGATGTGACGGCTGGGTACGCCCTGGTCAATGGCAGCCGATCCTCTTCTTACATTCCGGTTGTGAAAACCGCTGACGCATCCACATGGGATGTGGTGACAGCATTAAAAGCCAGGCTTCCCGAAATGCGCAGTCTGCTTCCCGACGACATTGAAGTAGCTTACGAATTCGACCAGTCCATTTTTGTAATCAATTCTGTAAAAAGCCTTCTGTTTGAGGGAGGGCTGGGCGCAATTCTGACAGGCCTAATGGTACTATTGTTTCTGGGCGACTGGCGCTCTTCGCTGATTGTAATCATTACGATCCCTGTCTCTATCGTCGCCGCCGTGCTAATGCTAAGCCTTGCAGGTCAAACGATCAACATCATGACTTTGTCGGGCTTGGCACTAGCCATAGGCGTGTTGGTAGATCAGGCCACGGTGACCATTGAAAACATTCACCAGCACATTGAGATGGGCAAGCCCCAGAAACAGGCTATTTACGATGCCTGTAAGGAAGTAGCCCTGCCGTTGCTGCTGATCCTGCTTTGTATTATTGCCGTCTTTGCGCCTTCTTTTATTATGTCGGGCGTTCCCAGGGCGATGTTCTTGCCGCTGTCGCTTTCGATTGGTTTTGCCATGACGGTATCCTATTTCCTGGCTCAGAGCCTGGTGCCGATCCTTGCTAATTGGATGCTCAAAGAGCATGTGCATGAGAAATCCGCTGGTGCCGAGCGTAAGGTTACTTTTTTTGATAGGGGTAAGGGGCGGCTTCATGCGCCAGAATGAGCGTTTTGTCAAAAGCAACAAACTCGTTGTTGGAGCTTATCTCGTTGTCGTTTTTGCGTTGGCGGCAGCAGGATTCGTCTGGATTGGGAAAGACATGCTTCCGCAGCTGAATTCCGGCCAAATGGTGATCCGCATGAAAACACCCGATGGGACAAGGCTTGAACGGACCGAGGAGAAGGTAAGTGAGCTGTTGGCATTGGTCAACCAGGCTTCTGATGACCACCTGGCGATTTCGTCTGCTTATGTGGGCGTTGTTCCTACCAACTACGCGACTACTAATTTATATGTAAGCACGAGCGGCCCCAATGACGCGGTGATCAAAGTTGGCCTTGATCCTGAGTATAAAACCAATATGCAGGATTTGAAAGAAAGGATCCGAATGGCCGTAGCCGAACAGATGCCAGAGATTACATTGTCATTCGAACCAGCTGATTTGACTGAAAAGCTCATGAGTGGCGGGGCTTTTAGACCTACGCAGAAGTACAGGTTGCAGGAAGGGATATGAAAGAAATTGAAGGCTATGCAAATAAACTCGTGAAGGGGTTGTCACAGCAGGATCATCTGCGGGATGTACGTATTATTCAACCGCTTAAATTCCCGGTCATCAATATTAAACTCGACCGTCAGAAACTGGCAACAATGGGACTGAGCTTACAGCAAACCGCGCGATCGATCACGGCTTCAACATCATCGAGCCGCTACACCGAAAAAAACCAGTGGCTCGATCAAAAGGCAGCCTATACTTACCAGGTGCAGGTCCAGATCCCAGAATTTGCGATGCGAAACATGGCCCAGTTACAGGAAATCCCGCTGGTAGCAGGTCAGCCCAGACCGGTGCTAGCCGATGTGGCAACCTTTTCGGTTGATACACTTCCAGGGGAATACGCCCGTATCGGGCCGCGGCGCTTTGTAACCGTTTCAGCCAACATCCATCACCAGGATTTGGGTAGTGCCACCCGATCAGTTGAAAAAGTAATCACAGGGTTGGGAGCGGCTCCCAAAGGTCTGGTAACAGAAGTAAAGGGAATGTCATCGCTTTTGACCGAAACACTGGACAGCTTGCAACTTGGACTGGGCATTGCAATTGTGGTGATCTTTTTGCTTTTGGCTGCTAACTACCAATCATTTAAGTTGTCGCTGGTGATCCTTTCAACAGTGCCAGCCGTAATCGTGGGCTCAATTGCATTTCTGCTATTGACTGGCAGTACACTAAACCTGCAATCTTACATGGGTATCATTATGTCAACGGGTATTTCCGTTGCCAATGCGATCCTGATCGTAACCAATGCCGAGCGGCTGCGATGGGAGTACCGCGACGTGCGCCGGGCAGCATTAGAAAGTGCAGGTGTGCGTTTAAGGCCAGTGTTAATGACCAGCTTTGCCATGGTGGCAGGTATGGTGCCAATGGCTTTGGGAACCGGGGAAGCCGGAGAACAAGTTGCCCCACTTGGTCGCGCGGTCATCGGCGGGCTGATCGCTTCGACGCTGGCAGCCCTTTACATCGTACCCCAGGTATATGTGTTTTTACAAAATAAAACAGCTTATAAAGATCCATCCCTTTTACCCCTTGAAAACGCGCTACCCACTCCATCAGATTTGCATGTCAATGGGCACTCAGACCAAACTACTTATGAAAAACATAGCATATAATTGTCTTGCCCTTGCAATTGGGCTAACCGTGTTCAGCGCTTGCTCGTCCTCAGAGTCTGCCGACACTAAAACACAGAAAAAAGCGTGAGCAAACCAGCTGTAAAGCTTGGGATGGTAAGCTCTGCGAAAGTAGGCCAGCACGTTCAGCTGCCTGGCGAATTCATGGCTTTTCAGGAAGTGAGCATCTACCCAAAAGCAGACGGGTTCGTAGAAAAAGTGCTTGTAGACCGTGGTAGCAATGTCCGCAAAGGGCAGGTGTTGATGGTCTTGGAGGCTCCTGAAACCGAAGAGCAGTTGGTAGCAGCCCGCTCCAATTACCTAAAAGCAAAAGCCATGCTGGTGGCTAGTCACGAGCATTACAAAAGGCTAAAAGCCAGTGCCGGCATCCGTGGATCTGTGTCAGCGCTGGACCTGGAAAGCGCCAATGCGAAAATGATGGCAGACAGTGCAGCGGCGATGGGGGAGCAGGCTAACTTTAATGCGCTTACCAAGATCAAATCTTATCTTACAGTGCGCGCGCCCTTCGATGGCGTCATTACGGAAAGGAATGTTCACCCTGGTGCGTTGGTTGGCTCCGGAGTGCGCCTGCAAGGGCCGATGCTGATGCTCCAGCAGCAAAACCGGCTTAGGTTGGTCGTAGATGTGCCTGAGACATATAGCGTTGGATTAAAGCAAGGAAAGCAGGTCAGTTTCACAGTTAATGCAATGCCTGGCGAGCAATTCAAGGGTAAGGTCAGCCGCCGCTCTGGAAATATGAACCAAAAATTCCGCTCAGAGACTATTGAAATAGATGTAGCAAATGCCAAAGGGGGAATTAAGCCTGGTATGTTCGCCGAAGTTGTCTTCACTCCGGAAGGTACACAGGGTGCTCTTACCGTGCCAGCAGAAGCGGTCGTCACATCGACAGAAGGGCAGTATGTGATTAAGGTCAATCAGGGAAAAGCCCAGTTTGTTGAAGTCCGTAAAGGCATGCAATCGGATGAGATGACAGAAGTTTTTGGCGCGCTTCGGGATGGCGACCAAATTATTGTCAATCCACGAAATGATATGAAAGATGGGGCGCAGGTTGCCATGAATTAGAGCGAGGGAAATTTGAAGTTACTTGGATCTCTAACTTGTCATTACCATGATACTACTTGATCTATTATGCCTGCTTATTTTGGGTGTAGTGTGTTTTTGGGTTCATTATCTTTCGACCGTCCTTACTTCAAACAAAAGCAGAAATAAACGTAGACTGCGAGCAAAGCAGAAAAGGAAGATGTCTGAAATCCCAGATTAAAAAGGAACTGGATAATTTACTGGTGCAATACAATCAGGGCAGTATTAGTGAGCAGCAATACTATGAAGTAGCTAACCCTATTGATCGATAAATTATCTGATCTATATTCGGAAGTTGTATGGACTTTATGAGGCACATAATAATACTTATTAAACCCTAAGAAATCTCGTAGATGAACACCGATAAAGAAAAAGATAATCTATCACCATTTAAGCCCAATGACCACCTTGCCAACGAGCGGACTTATCTGGCTTGGGTTAGAACTGGCATCGGCATCATGGCTTTTGGCTTTGTGGTAGTAAAATTTTCGCTTTTCGTTAAACAGATTGGTTTTGTATTGCATACGAAAGTAACTGCGCCCTCTCATGGCTATTCATCGATAATCGGAATTATTCTGGTCGGCCTGGGTACGCTTTCCATCCTGTTTGCTTTCTTACAATACCGCAGGACTGAAAGGCAGCTCGAGACCGGAGAGTACAAACCCACTACAGTACTTACCACAGTGTTGACTGGGGTTATTTTCCTGATTAGCATTCTGCTGATTGCATATCTATTACAGAGTGTATAATGTCGGCATAGGTATTATACAAAATGGTTGAAGATTGATTTTAATTCAAGCTTTTTACCCTTTTATAAGAATTACCCAAAATTGCCGATGATCACAGAGATATCTTGTCAGGGAAAAGCGGTCGGCAAATAGGTGTTTATTTTGGTCCCAACAACAGCACTGCGTATCTCGCTAATTTTAATACAGATGGCTGTCTCAGACTGCCGTTTTATTTAACTGTCAATACTTTTGAAAGATATTATTGGAAACATACTATCGACGCTCGCCCTGATATTAATAATCCTTTGGCTGATCGGGTATCTTGGATTTGACGGCTTTGGGATGGGCAACATCTTTCATTATTTGCTTGTGATAGCGGTTGTAGCTATTCTTCTCAGAGTAATTCGAGGTTAAAAGGTAATTACAAACCTACCGAAATATTGCATGTTAGCTGGAAGTGTCTCAATAAATCAGAGTTGGGAGATCAAGTAAATTACATCCGGGTAACCCATTCTATACTATTTCTTTGAAGTCTTATTTTTTGATCCTGTTCCATTTTTTTTAACAATCTTGATATGACTTCCCGAGAAGTATTGAGATCATTGGCAATCTGATGATGGGTAATTAAAATCTGACTGGTCTTAGTAGTGCTAAACCGATTTTTTAGGTAAAATTCCAGCCTTTCATCCATGCCCTTAAATACTACATTGTCAAATACCACCAGCAGCTCTTCAAAGCGGGCCCGGTAGTTGGCGATGACAAAGTAGTACCAGGTTTTATATTTTTGCATCAGCTCGTCCATTAACTGGATCGGGATCAGAATTGCAACGGTATCTTCCAGGGCTTTGGCCATGATCTCACTAGCCTCTTGTTTGGTATTACAGATCATGGACAAGGCGCATGCGCTTCCCGGTTCCAGATCATAGATAAAGGCTTCCTGCCCATCATCACCCTGACGGTAAAGTTTCACTTTCCCGCTTCCAATAAGCAAGGTATGTTTAATGTACTGTCCGGCCCGCATGATTACTTCTCCCGCTGGAATCGTTTTCAGGCTGCATTCCCGGATCAGGTGCTGTTTTAATTCAGGTTCGAAATCCGGGAAAACGGTGTCGAGAAAGTAGGAAATATCTTCACTCATAACTAGCTAAATGATTAAGCGGGGCATAAAGTCATAAAAAAAATGCGAACTAAAAGGTTCCGAGATGTTTGTTTCTAAAAGCTTGGGGACATAACAAATATTATTTCCCATATGTGACCTTTATCACTTTCCCGGCGCTTGACACTTCTGATTTTTGCAGCATAAACAATGCAAAAAAATGGAAATCATCGCCTACATAGCGTCTGTATTTATTGGTATCTCATTGGGTATGATCGGCGGGGGCGGCTCCATTTTGACTGTCCCTGTCCTGGTCTATATGTTCGGTATTAGTCCTTTGGTATCAACATCGTACTCGCTGTTCATTGTCGGATCAACCAGTCTTGTCGGGGCATATAGCAATTACCGTAAAGGCGCAGTCAAAATCAAAACTGCACTGCTGTTCGGAAGCACATCGATCACAACGGTTTTCCTGACCGCGGTAAGTTTTTAATTCCCTTGGTGCCCCATGATCTTTTTAGCATTGGAGCCTTTCAGATCACCGAACCTTTACTGACGATGGTACTCTTTGCTGTGCTGATGGTGGCGGCATCGGTAGGCATGATCAAGAGCAAGGAGCGAAAACCGGGGTGTTTGGAGTGCGACTTAAAAGGTAATATTGCCCGGATGCTTTTAAGTGGCATCGGTATTGGACTTACTACGGGCTTTCTGGGAGCAGGCGGCGGGTTTTTGCTGATACCGACCTTGGTATTGATCCTGGGTATGCCTATGAAGGAAGCTGTGGGCACTTCGCTTCTGATTATCGCGCTTAATTCGCTGATTGGTTTTGCAGGGGATATAGGACATTTTGTGATTGACTGGGCTTTTCTACTGAAAATTACTGGTATTGCCATGGCAGGGATTTTAATCGGGGGCATCCTAGCCAAAAGGGTTAATGCTACTTCTTTGAAAAAAGGGTTTGGCTGGTTTGTGCTGGTGATGGGGATTTACATTATATCCTCCGAGCTGATACATCTCAAATAAATTTTCAATTACTGGCCAAGCAGGTGAAATGATTTTCATTTTTTCCCCGCAATGTGACTCTTGTCACTGACCGGCCAGCTAAACATCCTGAAATTTGTATAGTTAATTCAAAAAGGTTTGAAAAATCAAAAGACCATCACTATGAAAATTGAGCAAATTTATACCGGCTGCCTCTCGCAAGGAGCCTATTATATCGAAAGCAATGGGGAAGCTGTCGTAATCGACCCACTGCGTGAAGTTGAGCCCTATATCAACCGTGCAGAACAAAATGGGGCAAAAATAAAATTTGTCCTGGAAACGCATTTTCATGCGGATTTTGTATCAGGCCATATTGACCTGGCTGAAAAAACAGGTGCGCAAATCGTTTTTGGTCCGACCGCTAAACCCGGCTTTGATGCTCTTGTAGCCGTGGACGGCCAGGTTCTGAAAGTGGGCGATGTGTCGCTTACAGTATTGCATACGCCAGGGCACACCATGGAAAGCACCTGTTATCTTTTAAGTGATCAGCAGGGAAAACAGGTTCGGCATTTTTACAGGGGATACCCTGTTCATTGGTGATGTTGGGCGTCCTGATCTGGCACAAAAGGTATCCGCCGGACTGACACAAGAAAAGCTGGCAGAGCATCTGTTTGATTCCTTGCGAAATAAGATTATGCCGCTTGCTGATGATATTATTGTCTATCCGGCCCACGGCGCAGGAAGTGCGTGCGGTAAAAACATGAGCAAGGAAACAACCGATACATTGGGTAGCCAGAAAACCTCCAACTATGCCCTCAGACCGGATATGACCAGGGAAGAATTTGTCGAAGAAGTTACGGGTGGCCTGATGCCACCCCCTGCTTATTTTCCCGAGAACGTTTTGATGAATGTCAATGGCTACGAAAGCATTGACAGGGTTCTTGAAAGGGGAGCCCCAGGCTTTGGATGCGGCGGCTTTTGAGGCGGTGGCAAACCAAACTGGCGCGGTCGTCCTTGATACCCGGGATGCAGAAATCTTTGCAAAAGGGTTCGTGCCTGAGACTCGATCAACATCGGGATAAATGGCGGCTTTGCTCCCTGGGTTGGAGCGCTTATTCCCGACATCAAACAAAGCATATTGATTATTACTGAGCAGGGTAGGGAAGAAGAAGTGGTGACCCGTCTTGCGCGTGTGGGCTATGACCATACGATCGGATATTTAAAAGGCGGGATCGATGCCTGGGTCAAAGCCGGTAAAGAAACCAGCCAGATCCAGTCAGTAACCGCTGACCAGATAGAGTCAGCGCTTGAAAATTGACCCTTGCCATCGGTGCGTGCTGGACGTACGTAAGGCAAGTGAGTTCCTCTGAGCATATGTTGGATGCAGAAAATATCCCCCTGGATTATATCAATGATCACCTGGCGCAGATCGATAAAAACAAAACGTACTTCGTACACTGCGCCGGCGGTTACCGGTCGATGATCTTTAATTCAGTACTCAAAGCACGGGGATATGACAATCTGATCGATGTCAGGGGAGGTTTTAAGGCAATTAAGGATTCAGGCAAGCTTGAAGTAAGCAATTATGTTTGTCCAAGTACACTATTGTAAGATAAGATCATGGGAATTATGTCATTGTTTTTTCGGACATAATAAAACAGACTTGAAAGGCCTTGTCGGGCACGGGGCACTGATCGTTGACGTGCGTAGCCCTGAGGAATTCGCATCGGGCCATATTGATGAGAGCATTAATATTCCGCTTGATAAGATAAGCGACAAAGCATCATTTTTGAAAAAATATGGAAAGCCTGTCATTACCTGTTGTCGTAGCGGCACGCGCAGTGGGCTGGCAGAAGGGATATTAAAAATGGCCGGGGTCCAGGTTTATAACGGCGGGGCCTGGGATAAGCTCAGACAAAAAATTCAATAAAAAAACACCTTTAAACTATTATGCTGGAAATAATAAAACAGCCCTGGCCATGGTATGTGGCCGGGCCGCTGATCGGGCTAACAGTGCCTGCACTTTAAATACCTGGGTAATAAGTCCTTTGGGATTTCATCATCGCTCCGGCATGTTTGCGCCATGTGCGTTCCGGCTAAAATCCCGTTTTTTCAATACGATTGGAAAAAGGAGTTGTGGAATATGTTTTTTGTGCTGGGTATCTTTTTGGGAGGGATGATAGCGGTGACATTTCTGGCCAACACCGCGCCAGTCCAGCTGAACCCATCATTGGTAAAAAGAGCTGAGCATTTATGGTGTTACTGATTTTTCATCGCTCGTGCCTGTTGAGCTGGTAAGTTGGAATAAACTTTTGACGCTGCCCGGTTTTATCATGATGGTTGGTGGTGGGTTTCTGGTAGGGTTTGGTGCGCGCTACGCGGGTGGCTGCACGAGCGGTCACGCGATTATGGGACTTGCTACCCTGCAATGGCCCTCGCTGGTTGCAACAGTATGTTTTATGATTGGCGGATTTGTAATGGCAAACTGGATATTGCCTTTCATATTAATGATGTAAGCAGATGAAAGATAACTTAAAAGCACATTGGGAAAATATTTATGGTACCAGCTCACCAGAGCAGTTAAGCTGGACAGAACAGAAGCCAGCGCATTCATTGGCCCTGATTCAGGATACAAATACCGCGAAAGATAGTGCAATCATTGACATTGGTGGCGGCGACAGCCTGCTTGTAGATTATTTATTGCTGGAAGGTTACTCGGATATAACAGTTTTGGATATTTCAGCCAAGGCGATAGAGAAAGCCCAAAAAAGGCTTGGAGCAAAGTCTGAGCAGGTTACCTGGCTGGTGGTCGACATACTGGATTTTACACCGGAAAGACAATACGCAATCTGGCACGACAGGGCGGTGTTTCACTTCCTGATCACTGCTGAGCAGAAAGCCCAATATAAGCGCATCGCTGAAAACGCGGTCGCAAAAGGGCATATGATTTTGGGCACTTTTTCTTTGTCCGGCCCTCAGAAATGCAGTGGATTGCCGGTGAGTCAGTACGATATGACTGCACTTGCCGATGTCTTTAAAGATTCGTTTGCCGTAAATACACATTTTTATGCGGGGCATATTACCCCTTTTCAAACAAATCAGGATTTCCTTTTTGCGGATTTCATTAAAGTAAAACAGTAAAAGAGAATGGCAAATTTATCAATAGCTCACAGCTCACAAAGTGAGCATGACATCCGTACAACGGATTCAATATGTATCAATGAAAGCCAAAAACAACATAAATGGTATTATAACTTAAAATACCTTGTGGTTGGATTACTTTTTGGCGTACTATTTGTGAAAGCAGAAGTGATCAGCTGGTTTAGGATCCAGGAAATGTTCAGGCTGCAATCGTTTCATATGTACGGCATTATTGGAAGCGCCGTACTGGTCGGAATGATTTCAGTGTGGCTTATCAAACGGTACCGGATCAAAACCATTTCAGGGGAAGCTATCATCTTCACCGATAAGAAGTTCAATAAAGGCCAAATTTATGGAGGCCTATTATTTGGGCTGGGCTGGGCTTTGACCGGCGCTTGTCCGGGGCCTTTGTTTGCACAGATTGGTATGGGGGCAACTGTTGTAATCGTCACGCTAATTAGCGCAGTGGCAGGAACCTGGGTGTATGGCCGGTTTAGGGATCAATTACCTCATTAGTTTCAGTAAAGAGTTGAATTAAAAAAGATTTTGTTATGAAAATACGACAATTCGAAGATAAATACTTGGCACATTACAGTTATGCCATCCTAAGTGAATGCGAATCAAAAATGGTATTAATCGATCCGGCCCGGAATCCAGAGCCTTATTATGCGTTTGCAAAAGAGCATCAAGCCCAGATTATCGCTGTAATAGAAACGCATTCACATGCCGACTTCGTCAGCAGTCATCTGGAAATTGCCCAGACCACTGGTGCTGCCATTTATGCGAGCCGAAAAATTGACGCTGCTTACACTTTGACGCCTTTTGACGAAGGAGACACATTAGCTTTTGGCAAAATCATATTGAAAGCTATTAACACACCAGGCCATTCGGATGACAGCATATCCGTTCTTTTAGAACATGATGGCAAACCTAAATATTTGTTCAGTGGGGATACGCTGTTCATTGGCGATTGTGGCCGTCCGGATTTGAGAGGAACTGGCAAAGACATGGACGCGCAGCGCAACAGACTGGCAGCTAAAATGTATGATTCACTTCGCAAAAAACTACTTCCATTACCTGATGATGTGATCCTCTATCCGGCGCATGGAGCGGGCACTTTATGCGGAAAAGCGCTGAGTGATGCTGCCAGCAGCAGCATGGGAGAGCAAAAGAGAGAGAACTGGTCCCTGCAACCCATGAGTCAGGAAGCCTTTGTACAACAATTAAGCTCTGATCAGCCCTTTATTCCAGGCTATTTTCCTTTTGATGTCGATCTGAATAAAAAAGGTGCACCAGCATTTGGGGACAGTATTGGTAAAGTAAAAGCCGGCTTCATCATTCGGGCAAAGTAAGGTTGAGCAATTAGATCCTGATCTATGGGTTGTAGATAGCCGCGACCAACAGGATTTTAAAAACGGGCATCTGGCCGGATCCATTAATATTATGGACGGAGCCAAGTTCGAAACCTGGCTGGGGAGCATGATTGATCCTTCGGAGCAGTTTTACCTTGCTGCCCAGAATTTAGAAACTTTAAAAGAGCTTATTAAGCGCACAGCATCCATCGGATATGAAGCCAAGATCAAGGAAGCTTTTGTATTAAACGGTGGGAAGCAAACTATTCAGCCTTTGGACCTGGAAGATTTTAGGGATCATCAGGACAAATACACCATTGTTGATGTAAGAAACAGCTCGGAAGTATCTGAGAATCCAATTTTCAGTAGTAGTATTTCGATTCCGCTGGCCGATTTGAAAAGCAGGATTGATGAAATCCCTCATGATAAGCCGATTGCAGTACACTGCGCGGGTGGATACCGAAGCGCTATTGGCAGCTCATTGATTGCTTCGTTAATTGGGGAAGGCAAAGCCGTATATGACATTGGAGAACACATCAAAGAGTTTGATGAGCAGCCTGCTGTTGATTAGTGATTAATCTTCCGAGAGCATTTTAAAAAAAAACTGACTTTTGATTCACTAAAAACCCGATCGTTTGCGTTAACAATATTAAAGCAAGCGGTCGGGAGACCTGATCTGATATAACTTCCACTTGCAATATTTGATTTTACAGTGAAACAATTCAGTATAAAACATCAAGTTCAAGGACGCAAGCCTGTCAGGGCGGTGGTCTTCTTGTTTTTTATTTTGTTTTTGTTGTCCAACTGTCAAATTAAAAAATCTTTGCGTGATGCACTTCTAGATCACTTAAGCAAAGAGAATACCACGCAGAGAATCGATAAAGGTTTACCTGTTGCTACTACGGTGACCCAGCATGAGCCTTGTGGAATTCATAACAACTCTGCTTATGCTGATCAGCACCTTAGTACCACATCAGATACGGCTACCTTGCCGGCGGCTGAGTTCTTTACATTGTCGTATCTGCCATTTCTGCTGATATTCGCTAGATTCCTGGGAGATGTGCACAGCCCCTTGGCGCATCACTTTAAAGTTTTACTTGCCAAAACTGGCATTCCCATCTACATCAAAAACAGATATCTTCTGATTTGAGCCTACATAATAAATCTAACTTTTTATTGGTACTAACAAGATTTTACCCTTGTTGATGCCGCAGTTTTAAATTTAATAGATTTAATATGATAAGGCTTAAGCTTTGTCTGTCAAGCATTTTCGTGATGTTTGTCAGCTCGTCCTTGCATGCACAATCCAGTTTGGGACTTACCAAAATTTGGGAAATGACCCTTTCCGATTATCCATCATTAAGCTCAAAACAAGCGCAGCTGGATGAATCCAGATTCACTAAGAGGCTCACCCGGAATAATGCCTATATGCCCAATGTGCAATTGCAGCTCCAAAATTCGATGGGGACCTATGCCAGCAGCAGCGGTGCATTTTTTCCACTTCCTGGCGTGATTAATATCAATGGCCGGGCCTCAGGGCAACCACGCCAGCCGTCAGCAGCATTCAATACCTTCGGATCGGTTGTAGCAGATTGGAAGTTCTTCGAATTTGGCCGCAAAAATCTTTCCATCAAAGCTGCTGATCTGGGTATCGATCAGGCGACAAACGAGCTCAGCGCTGAACAGCTTAGGCTTAAAACCAGATCTACCCAATTGTTTTTGAAGCTGTTAAACAGTAAAGTCAATTTGCAATGGGCACTTCAAAATGAAGCACGGTACAAAACAAATCTTTGAGTTATCGGCAAGTCTGGCTGTGGCAGGCTTAGAAGCCGGGAGCGGACAGTTCACTTGCCTTGTCTGCTTATTTGCAGACGGATGCAGAGCAAGAGTCGTGGCAAGCAAAATTAAGCTCAGACCTGCAAGCGCTAATTGAACTCGCACCTGAGGTGGACACAGCCCAGGCGCTATATTATCAGCCTTACCTGGCCCCGGCTCCTGTAATGCAAGGCGGCGTGATAGAGCCTGGTCACCCATACTTGCAAGTACTTGATGATGCTGTAAGGTATGGCCAGACCCAGGCTGAGCTCGCTGGCCGCCAGGCGCTACCATCATTTTCAGCACTTGGAGGACTAGCCCTGAGGGGCAGCGGTATTAGTCAGGATGGCTTTGTGGAAAATGGAGTTTTAGATGGCTACGCAAACGGGTCCACCAACTACCTGCTGGGTGTGGCTGTTACTTGGAACATAACCAATGCATCTAACAGTAACTTAGAGAAGAAACGTATATTGTCAAAGGTTAGGTCACGCCAGGCAAATTATGATGTTCAAAAACTTGATCTGAACACACGGCAGAGTTCGGCCTCAAAACGTATTGAAGGACAACTAAAACAAATCAGCAGCATTAATGCAGCGGTTAAAAACGCCAGGCTGGCTTACGAGCTTTATTTATCAAGATATGAGAATGGGCTGATCAGTTTGACAGAACTATTGCAGATCCAGTTGATCTTACAGCAAGCAGAGAAAACCAATATCGATGCCCATAGTCAACTATGGGAGCAGGTTCTGGTCCGCTCGGAGGCATCGGGCGATTTTTCCTATCTGCAAAACCAATTTAAATAGAATACGATGAATATTATAAGGCTTGCTTTGCGAAGACCTTTATCGATAATGGTAGCTGTTATTGGTATAGCTTACTTTTCTTTCACGGCGATCCGCAAGATCAATGTGGATATATTCCCTAGGGTCGAACTTCCGGTCATCTATATTGCTATGCCCTATGGTGGGCTATCACCAGCCTATATGGATGGTTTTATGGCCAACGAGTTTCAGAAAGTGCTCATATTTGTAAGCGGTGTCAAGGATATTGACTTTAAAAGTATCCAGGGTTTTACGCTGATGAAATTGACATTTTACCCTGGTACCGATATGGCGCAGGCTTCTGGCGAGGTTTCAACCCAGGTTTCCAGGGCTATGGGCTTTCTGCCACCTGGAGCAGTGCCGCCTCAGGTCGTGCGCTTTGATGGCAGCTCGATCCCGATCGGGCAGCTGGTGTTCGAAAGCCCTCAAAGATCAATCACTGAGCTTCAAAATATGGCCCTGACCAAGATCAGGCCGATGTTTGTGTCCATCCCTGGTGTGATACGGCCCCTGCACCTTTCGGTGGTAATATCCGTACGATGGTTGTCAAGGTTAATTCCGATCTGATGCAGTCCTACGGGCTTTCAGCGGAAGAAGTCACTACTGCAATAGCCAAGAATAATTTTCCGGCCCCTGCTGGAAACATCCGGATCGGCAACCAAAATTTGATGAGCCCGCTTAACTCGATTGCCAATGATCCACAGGAATTTTTAGATATTCCAATCCGGAAGGGTTCAGGGACCAATGTATATGTCAAAGATATTGCCAGTGTAGAAGATGCGGCCGATATCACCACCGGCTATGCGATCATCAACGGCAAACGGTCTGTGTATTTGCCTGTGATCAAAAAATCAGATGCGTCTACGCTCAAAGTGGTTGAAAACCTGAAAGCTGCCATACCCATGCTGAAAGCAGCCTTGCCGGAAGATGTAGATATACGGTATGTTTTCGACCAGTCGGGTTATATCGAGCGTTCACTTGAAAACCTGATCCACGAAGGCATTTTAGGGGCGCTGCTAACAGGGCTGATGGTATTTCTTTTTCTGGGAGATTCGCGTGGATCATTGATTGTGGTAATGACCATACCCATCGCGATCCTTTCCGCTGTGATTATGCTATACATGCTCGGTCAAACCATCAATGTGATGACTTTGAGCGGTCTTGCGCTTGCCATTGGGATCCTGGTAGATGAAGCTACGGTAACCATTGAAAATATCCATCAGCATTTTGAAATGGATAAACCCAAAAAAAGGGCTATCCTGGATGCACTGCTTGAAATTTCGGTCCCTAAGCTTTTAATTCTGCTCTGTATACTAGCGGTACTGATCCCTTCATTTATGATGAGTGGCATTCCAAAAGATATGTTTATGCCGCTCTCTTTGGCTGTGGCTTTTGCTATGATCGCCTCTTTTCTGGCTTCCCAGACATTTGTTCCCATCATGGCAAACTGGCTAATGAAACCAGAAAAGCTAAAAGCCCATCACAGGGTTAAAGGCGCAAAGCGGACATGGTTTGACGCTTTTAAGTCCCGATATTTTATTGCTGACCCGCCGTTTGCAAGGCAGGCCCGTAGCTGTTTTGACGGTCTATGCGCTTGCAGTAGGTGTTATGGTGGCGGCACTCTTTTCTGGCAGTCGGAACTGATATTTTACCAGCTAGCAACAGCGGTGATATACAGCTACGGATTGTCGCCCCCGAGGGCAACAGGCTTGAAAATACAGAAGCATACCTAAAAAAAGTGACGGGTATCATCCAGCAGGCACTGCCTGAAAATTCGATTAAAATCAGCTCTGCCTTTGTAGGCCTTCAGCCATCGGCTACCGCTATTAATCCCATCTTTCTGTTCACCAGTGGTTCGCATGAAGCGGTTTTGCAGATTTCGATTGATCAGACGATTTTTAAAGAGTCCATTTCAGCACTCGTAAGGAAAGGATCAGGTCACAAGTAAAAAAAGAGCTGCCTGAGCTGAAAATCAACTTTGAGCCTATGGAGCTTGTTGAAAAGATTATGAGCCAGGGGGCCATGACTCCCATACAGATCAAAGTTGCAGCAGGGCAGCTAAAAGCTGCTAATCAGTATGCGTTGAAGTTGAAAGGGGAAATGGATAAAATCCCTTTTTTAAGAGATGTTCGTATTGCCGAGCCGGTCAATTATCCGAGTGTAAAGATCAATGTAGACAGGCAGCTTGCAGCCCAATTTGGTCTGACTATGGAAGACGTCTCACGGGCGCTGGCTATTGCCGCACATCATCAACCCGTTTTACCAATAAAAACCTGTTGGGTTGATCCTAAGTCAGGTCTAGTATTTCAGGTGGCAGGTGCAGATACCGGAATCTGATATGGGCTCGCTGGGACAAACTTCGCTCTATTCCTCTCAAATCGGGCGAGCCGCGACCGGTACTCGAAGACGTGGCCAGCCTGGAAATGGTTAAGCAAGCAGGACAGGTAAACCGGCAGGGATCGAACCAGGATATGTTACTATACTAGCCAATACCTACCAAAAAGATCTGGGTAGCGCTTCCGGCGCAGTCAAACAAGTTCTGGCGGATGCGGGTGATGCACCACGCGGGGTAATTGTTTCAAGCGAAGGGCTCATGCAGCTGCTGGATGAGACGATGTCGGGACTCCAGACCGGTTTGGTGGTTGCAATTGTGGTGATCTTTTTGATGCTGACAGCTTATTATCAGTCCTTTAAAATATCTGCGATGATACTTGCTGTCGTGCCAGCTGTGATCGGTGGAAGTATCCTGATGCTTTTGTTATTTGGCAGCACACTTAATTTACAGTCCTACATGGGTATTATCATGTCGGTGGGTGTATCTGTTTCTAATGCGGTGCTTCTAATCAACGAGGCTGAGCATAACAGGTTGTACATGGGGATGCAGGCACGGCAGGCAGGCCTTGCTGCGGCATCCTCGCGCCTGCGGCCCATCGTGATGACGACGCTGGCTATGATTGCCGGTATGGTCCCGATGGCTTCGGGCATGGGAGATGGCGGCGAGCAGGTCGCCCCGCTGGGACAGGCTGTAATCGGTGGCCTTCTTTTGTCCACGCTTACTGTGCTTTTGGTTATGCCGCACCTTTTTACATGGGCGATGCGTAAAACAGGCCGAGAAAGTCCATCACTGGATCCGGACGACACCGAGGCTCAATTAATTGCAATCACTAAATGAATAGGACAATGCTGTCAAACATGATGACAACTCATAAAAATTCAACCGTTCTCTTTCTGGGCCTAGCCCTGATAAGTGCTGGTATAAATGGCTGCGATAGCAAACCAGAAACAGACAGCCAAAGCAAGCCAAATGTGAAAGGCCCTGTGAGCGTGCAGGTAATCAGTCCAGTGAAAGACCAGCCAGACTACACGCTGGCGTTGCCAGGTGAGCTAAAACCTTATGAACAGGTCAGCCTATTTGCAAAGGTCAAGGGCTTTGTAAAAAACATCCATGTTGACCGTGGCAGTGTAGTCAAGAAAGGACAGGTACTTGCCATCTTAGAAGCTCCGGAGGTCTCACAACGCTTTCAGTCAGCCAGGTCTGACCAGCAGAAGTTCTATGAAGATTTTCAGCTGAGCCGTCAGATGTATGAAAGGGTTTTGAAAGCTACCCAAAAGGACGGTTCTGTTGCCGCCATCGAGCTGGATAGGGCTAAAAGCAAACTAAGAAGTGACAGTGCTGCGTATCAATCTGCTATATCGAGTGCCCAATCCTTTGGACAGATCGAAGAATATCTAAAAATTATTGCGCCATTCGATGGCGTAGTAGTGGAAAGGAATGTATCAGTGGGAGCCTTGGTGGGGGAAAATAATACAACACCGCTGCTGGTTATTGCCCAGAACAAAAAGCTAAGGCTGACTGTTGCAATTCCGGAAAAACATGCACAGTCTGTTGGAAAAAATGCCATGGCCAGCTTTACGGTTTCCAATCTGCCTGGGAAAATGTTTACGTCTGTTCTATCCAGGAAAAGCCAGGTTTTACAGCAGCAGAACCGCTCGGTAACCGCTGAATTTGATGTGGAAAACAAGGATAATTCCTTGGATGGAGGGGAGTATGCCCAGGTAACGATGAAGCTAAGGCGTCCAGATTCTACTTTATGGGTGCCTGCCAGCAGCATCGTGCACGCGCAGTCGGGAACATTCGTATTGCGTGTGGAAAACCAGGCGGTCAGAAAAGTGCCCATCAGTGAGGGAACAAGACGGGATTCGGTCCAGGAGGTATTTGGCGAGCTGGATCGAAAAGACCAGATTGTCAAAATTGGCAGCGAAGAGCTGCTCAATGCCGGTAAGGTTAAAATTAAATAACACTTTAAAATAGAAATAATGATGAAAAAGAAATGGTTATCGCCTTCAAACATATTCTCGGCCATGATGGTGGTATTTATCGCAGCTATGGTGATCAGCCCACAGGTAAAAGGATGGACAATTCAGAGCCTGATGAAAATCGGCCTGTTCCAGCCCAAAATTGACAGGCAGCCTGATGAAGCTGCCGCAGAACCTTTACCAAATGTTTATTTTAAAGATGGTGGTGGAAAGACGATTGATCTGGCCTCGTTAAAAGGAAAAGTCATATTTATCAATTTTTGGGCAACCTGGTGCCCGCCCTGCATTGCAGAAATGCCTTCGATCAATGATTTGCATAGCAAGTTTAAGGACAATGAAAAGGTGGTCTTTTTGATGGTGGATGTAGATGGTAATCACCAGAAGTCAGATAGCTTCATGAAGAAGCACCAGTATGCTTTGGAGGTGGTAAGTCCGGCCAGCGAGATACCGCCGGTTTTTATGCAGGGAGCCGTTCCTACTACGGTTATTCTGGATAGGCAAGGCAAAATGGTATACAGACAGGAAGGTGCTGCGGACTACAGTAGTCCTAAAATTGTTGATATGATCGCACAGCTTGCAAAGTAGGAAAGGCCACTTAATAATCATTATGAAGCAAACTGCTTATGACAAATCTCACCAAAGTTTGTAGGCTTGTTTATCAGATTATGTATCATTCCAATCAATGGAAAGATCATGCATTTTGAAAAACTTTTACAGGCTGTCTGACTTAGCACCTAGTCCAATGCAGCAGCATAATCATACTTAATAAGTAAATCAATTAAAACTATAAGAAATGAAAAAGATCGCATGTCTTTTATTTGCCACCTTATTGTTGCTTTCAAGCCGAGCCTGGGCGCAAAATAAACCGTTTAGCCCCAGTGAGTTTCACGGTGCAACTGCCGATAAAAAGTCTTATAAGGTCGTCTACCAACTGAATAGCGACGATGATAAAACAATTAAGGCAACCCTAAAAAACATAATGAATGCCCTGGAAGATCCCCGTTTGAAAGGAAAGCTGAAGGCTGAGCTCGTAGTTCACGGCGGGGGAGTTGCGGTCTTCAAAAAAACCAATCCTTATGAGAGCCAGGTGAAGGCCTTACAGGCAAAAGGGGTTATCCTGGCGGAATGCGAAAACACACTTCGGGAGCGTAATATCAGTAAGGATGAGCTTTTCGATTTTATATCATTTGTCCCTAGCGGTAACGGCGAGATCATAATCCGTCAGCAGCAGGGGTGGGCGGTTGTACACCCATAAACGCCTACCGCTATGAATAGAATTGTTTTTCTTACGATTATGCTCGTAAACCTTTTTGCTTTGGGCAGGGTGAGCGGGCAGGATCATTCTTTTGATCCGCCCTGGAATACGCCGCCCACTGAAGGCTTACAGTTTACAGTACCAGGCATAGACAATGTACCTGATCTGTATGGAGATATTACTGATCCCCAATTAATCATATTTTTTGGAGGTAACCAGTTTATGGTGATTGATGATTTGTTATCAGCATTTAAAAAACAGTATCCGCAGTATCAACGGGTATTTGCAGAGACGTTACCGCCCGGGATTTTGGGCAAACAGATCCAGTCTGGATCTATAACGATTGGGAATATGCGTATCAGTCATCAGCCGGACATTTATACCGCCGGAAAAGGGAAAATTGATGAGTTCTCGGACATGTTTTTGCGAACAGAAACCTATGCTAAAAGCAAACTTGCCATTATGGTTCAGAAAGGCAACCCGCAGCAGATAAAAAGCCTGGCAGATCTGGGCCATAAGGACGTGTTGGTAAGTATGCCAAACCCGGAATGGGAAGGGATAGGGAAGCTTATCGAAGAAGCTTATACGAAAGTTGGCGGTCAGAAGCTTCGCGAGCTGATTATGCATGACAAGGTAAATGCGAAGACAACTTTTTTAACCCAGATCCATCACCGGCAAACACCGATGCGAATTTTGTACGGGCAATCACATGCAGGTCCGGTCTGGTATTCTGAGGCCTATTATCAAAAAATGATCGGGCATCCGATTGAGCTGGTAGAAATTCCTGAGAAAGATAATATTGAATCAACCTATGTGGCTGGTTTGCTAAAAAAAGCACCCCATCCGAAAGCGGCGAAGGATTTTATGGATTTTCTAACCAGTACTACCGCAAAAAATATTTATGTCAAATATGGCTTTAATGTAAATTAAACGGCCTGTCCTAAAAATTCTTTTCGAACATGAAAAAGATCACACAAATTATTACAGTATTATCTCTGTTAGTATCATTTACATTCGTGCAGGGACAAACTAAGCAGGAGCCCTGGTCTTCTTCTCAGCTTATGCCACCAAAGCAATTGGCAGACCGGATCCAGCAAGCAAAAACTCTTATGCCCCTTATCGTTAATATCGGCCCGCAGGCAGTTATCAAAGGTTCTGTGGATATCGGCCCGGCAGACGAAAAGGCCAACCTTAAAAAGCTGGAAACATTACTTTCGAAAGAGGATAAAAACCGTGAAGTGGTCCTGTACTGTGGTTGCTGTCCCTTTGATCGTTGTCCTAATATCAGGCCTGCCTTTCCCAGATTAAGAAAATGGGATTTAAAAACGCTAAACTTCTGGATATACCCAAGAATATTAAAACAGATTGGATAGATAAAGATTACCCAGTTCAATAATGATTTCTAAAATGAAACAATTACCCCTCATAGTTTTTTTAACGGTTCTTTTGTATGGTATTGGCGGAAATTTATCCGCTCAGCAACCACTTAAAATCGGAAGCCAGGCTCCCGAAATAACGCTGCCTTCGATAACTGGCGAACAAAAGTCGCTTTCATCCATGAAAGGCAATCTTGTGTTGATCGACTTTTGGGCATCCTGGTGCGCGCCCTGCATTCAGGAGCAGCCAGAGCTTAAACGATTATATGCAAAGTATCACCGCCCTGGATCACAAAGCAAAAATTTTGAAATTTTTGCAGTTTCCCCTTGACAGTAAAAGAGACGCTTGGCAGCGGGCGATCACGAAACTCGGTCTTCCCTGGACCCAGGTCAGCGATTTGAAATTCTGGGCATCGCCTGTTGCAAAGACTTATCAATTAGAGGGGATTCCTTTCAATGCGATCATTGACGAAAAAGGCTCGATTATTGCACTAAATCTGCATGGAAAAGAGCTAGACCAGTTTTTAAGTGATAAGGTAGGCAAGTAATTTTAGTACTAAACAAACTGATTATCCAAACCAGTTACCTGATTAAGCAAGGTTTGCGGTCGTTCCAGGATTCTTGAATCTGCTCTCAGGGAAGGGTTCGCAGGAGAAAGCACTAGGTTCCCCCGAAAGCCGTCTTTTTCTTTAACATACTGACGTGGCTCCCTTTGGTTTACACTTTGCCTATAAGTGCTCGGCCCTAGAGATAACGCGCGTTTAAAGGAGGCCGATAGCCAACACGAACTTAGCCGATCAATTAGATACCGCCAAGCAGGCCAGCGTTAAAGGCCCTGCATCGCTAAATTCATTATAGAAATAGGAAGCAAACATAAAGTTTGGCTTCCTATTTTGTTCAGATTCTCATACTGGCGTGGCCATCTGCTCACAAGCCTTTGCACATGCTCGGCAGGCTTCCGCGCACCGGCGGCAATGATCCATCCCCATATGCGCATGCTGCTCGCATTCCTGTGCACAAGCATTACAAGCATTCGCGAAACACGGCACAAATCTGCGCTGAATTCGCTTCCCAGGCTCATTACTTCTACGGCGCTACGGCAGATGGCAGCGCATTCAAGATCAAGCTGGATACATCTGACTAACTTTTCTGGATTAGCTTCTTTTAAACATTCAGTTGCACAATAGCTGCATGCCACTGCACAAGCCGCACAAGCGTCGATGCAGTCTTTAAATTGTTGATTTGCCATATTTCATAGTTTAAATAAACATTATTGAAATTGGCGTTTCGATACAAAAACGGTTCCAGTGTCCCAGCTATTTGAGAACTTAATTGTCTTATTTTTTTGCGAGCTGCTAGCTGGCTTTTGTAACCGCTATTGGCTGACTAGTTAGTCGGTCGTTTACTGTTTATTTGAAAAGTTACTTTATTATGTAGGGATGTCTCTGTAAAAATATCAGGAAAAAGTATCTCTCATGAGCGTAAGATCGCTGACCTGGAATTCATCAAGAAGTCAATGATTAGCGGTGTAGACAAATGCCTGGAAAAATGGTCGCCCGGATACTGCCGAATGTAACTGTCCAATGCTTGTTAGCGCGATAACCTAGATTTTCACTTTTGAAAAAACATACAAGTTTTCTATGGCGATCTGTTTGCAGCGTTCGTCGTATTTGGCCGTCTCCTGCGCGCTGCCATCAAAGGCTTTTGAGTGCATCGTAACGGAACGGCAACCCTGGCAGCTGCGCCTTTTACAACAGGGCACGCTTCATCAGCCTGCGAGCAGGTCATGATAGCGCAAAAATTGCTTTGAGGGTTGCTAGCGTCATCATATTTTTTTGAAAAAGCTTTCATAGGTTCAGCTCCGTCCCCGTAGCTTACATGATAAACCGGGTTTTTGCCCTCTGATGTTTTCGTTACCGCAAAACCAGCCCGCTCGCAGGCAGCGACCGCCCGCTCATTGAATGCGCTGGCCTCAGTACCGCCAGAGTATGTTTTCACATTAGGGATATCGTAATTTGCAGCAGCAGTTGCGCCCCAAATTTGGCCGAAATGGCTGCGGCGCGAATTGTGCGTGCAGATGTAAGTGAGCTGCACGGGCTGGCCGGCTTTAACCTGCTTTTGGATAAATGCGGCTATTTTGTCGAGCTCTTCTCTTCTCTCGCCTGGAATTTTTAAAATGTCGTCTTTAATCGTGTTGATGTAGGAAGACAGCTTCGGGTTTAGTGCTTTTTTGTTGTCTGATTTGCTAGCTGGCATGATTGCGGCAGTGGTAAAAAAGGTTATTAGTAAAAGATGGATCAGGCTCATATTTATCAGGTAAGTTGTAGTCAATCGTAAAGATACGATAGAATTTATCAGACAAAAAAATATTCATCGTAATATTGCAATTGATAGAATGCTATCTATATTTGCAGCATGGGAGTAACTAAAACCGAAATATTCACAGAGCAGCAGAACCGTATCGCCGATCTGGCAAAGGCGTTTTCGCACCCGGCCAGGGTTGCGATCTTGCAACTGCTAATTTCCAGAAAAGCATGTGTTTGCGGTGATTTAGTGGATGAGCTCGAACTTGCCCAGGCAACTGTTTCACAGCATTTAAAAGAGCTCAAAAGGATCGGCATTATCCACGGTGAAATCAATCCACCAAGGGTATGTTATTGCATAAACCCGGTCGTGTGGTCAGAAGCGCAAAAAACTTTCGGTACGTTGCTTGATACATTTGCCCTTAGTGAATCCTGCTGCAACTAGGCAGGGCATTTTTTTGAAAATATCAATCGTAATAATACATTTAACCAATAAAAACCATGAGCCAATTAAATCCGGAGACCCGCGGTCCGATGAGCTGGGGTGATTTCAAAAATACCCTTAAACAAAACCCTGATCTGCACCTGCAATTCCAATATGAGGAAGGCAAATTTGTAGACAGCTCTTACCACATTACCGAGATCAAACAAGCACCGATTGTTTCAGTTGATTGCGGCGGGGTAATGAACAGCTGGACAGAAGTGATCGTGCAGCTATGGGAACCCTCAGAGAAAGAAGTAGACCGTTCAATGAAAGTTGACAAAGCGCTGAAAATTGTTGACCTGGTTGAAAAATCCCTTCCCCTGAACCCTAATGCAACCGTTAAAATTGAGTTCGGCAATTCCAGGTTTGATACACGCCAGATGTACCCCGGAGAATTTGCCTCCGATGGTGAAACATTCACTGTTAACCTGGTTCCGGACTTCACCCAATGCAAGGCACTTACCCGAAACCAAAGCTGCGGCACGTCGCCCGCCGAAGCTTCATGCTGCGCGCCTGCCCCTGTTAAACAGGAATTGGAACTGGTCACCTCCGATGGTGAGAGCTGCAAGCCAGGCTCTGGGTGCTGCTAATCAAAACAACCAGCTATGAAACTTCAAATTGATAAAGCAGGGCCAGCAGACAAAGAACTCGTAATCAGCCTGCTGAAAGATGCAGGCCTTCTTACCGAAGACTTGCCTGCTGGCTTGCCGGATTTTCTTTTAGCCAGACAGGAAGGAGCACTTGTTGGTGTTGCTGGAATAGAGCTTTATAGAGAAGTTGGATTGTTACGCTCAGTTGCAGTTCGCCCTGATCATCAGGGTAAGGGCATTGCCCGAAAATTGGTCGAGCAGCTGCTGGCAAATGCTGACACGAAAGAACTTGAAGCTATATATTTGATCACAACCACAGCTGACCATTATTTTGACCGCTATGGTTTTGCGGTCGTAAACCGTGAGCAAGTGCCGGAAGCAATTCAGCAAACCAAGCAGTTTAGTGGCCTTTGCCCAACATCTGCTGTCGTGATGAAAAGAGATTTAAAGCATACAACCACATGAATAACCCGCGTCTTTCCTTCCTAGACCGCTACCTGACTTTATGGATTTTTCTGGCCATGCTGATCGGTGTGTCAATTGGCTATTTCTTGCCAGGCACACCTGATTTTATCAACCAGTTTAATTCTGGGTCAGGCGTGAACGTTCCACTAGCCATTGGCCTTGTGCTAATGATGTACCCGCCACTGGCCAAGGTGCGTTATGCAGAGCTGCCAAAGGTGTTTAACAACACCAAGATCCTGGGGCTTTCGCTGCTTCAAAACTGGATCATTGGCCCGCTGCTGATGTTTGGCCTGGCCGTTATCTTCCTTCCCGATAAGCCTGAGTACATGACTGGCCTGATCATGATCGGCATTGCCCGCTGCATTGCCATGGTCATTGTCTGGAATGACCTGGCTAATGGTGACCGCCTGTATGCGGCAGGACTGGTTGCTTTCAACAGCATTTTTCAAGTCTTGTTTTATTCGGTGTATGCCTATGTTTTCGTAACGGTATTACCGCCGCTTTTCGGCTTGAAGGGCTTTGAGGTTAACATTACTATTGGGCAAGTTGCCCAAAGCGTTTTCATTTATCTGGGCATCCCGTTCTTGGCAGGCATTATTTCACGGATCGTATTAACGAAGCTGTATAGTAAGCAGTGGTATGAGAAGAAATTTCTTCCCGCCATCAGCCCAATCACATTAATTGCCTTGCTCTTTACGATTGTGGTCATGTTTAGTTTGAAGGGCCAGCTGATTGTCAGTATTCCCTTTGACGTGCTGCGCATTGCGCTGCCGCTTACAATCTATTTTGCAATCATGTTTTTCTCTGCTTTCTACCTGTCCAAACGCGCAGGCGCAGATTATGCCAAATCAACATCGCTGGCCTTCACTGCCGCAGGTAACAACTTTGAGCTCGGGATAGCGGTAGCCATCGCAGTATTCGGGATTGATTCGGGGGCTGCATTCGCTGCTGTCATTGGCCCACTAATAGAAGTGCCGGTATTGATCCTGATGGTCAATTTTGCACTCAAACAGCAGCACAAGTTTTCCAATTAACTACATATTAAATGAGAATTGCCCTTTTTTCTGACATTCACGCCAACCTTCCGGCATTGGAGGCGTTTTTTAAAGATGTTGATTCAAGAGACACTGATGCTATTTATTGCCTGGGTGATCTGGTTGGTTACAACATCTGGCCAAACGAAGTAATCGATCAGATCAGGAAACGTGGTATCCCTACCATTGCCGGAAATTACGACTTCGGGATCGGACGAAGCAGCGACGATTGTGGCTGCGCTTATAAAACGGACGATGAAAAAGAAAACGGCAAAGTATCGATTGCTTACACAAACGAAATTGTCAAGGACGAGCAGCGGGCTTATCTAAGAACCTTGCCGGCACACATCCGTCTGGATTTCCAGTTGAATGATAAACCACTTTCGGTTCTTCTGGTGCATGGCAGCCCTCGCAGGATCAACGAATACTTGTTTGAGGACCGTGACGAAAAAAGCATGCTGCGGATCATGGAACAGGCCAGCGCAGATGTGATGCTTTTCGGGCATACCCACAAACCTTATCATAGGATCTTGGGCTCAGTCGAGCCAGACGGCACAGATCATTTCCGGCACGCGATCAATATTGGTTCTGTCGGTAAGCCAAAAGATGGTGACCCAAGGGGTGGTTATGTGATCCTGCATATTAGTACCGATGCACTGGCATCAAGTAAGGATAGCATTACGGTAGAGTTTATACGCTTTCAATATGATATTGAAAAGGCAGCCAAGGCCGTAGAAGGCAGCATCCTTCCCGACGCATATGCAGAATCATTACGTCTGGGGAAATGAAAATAGCACTACTATCTGATATCCATGCAAACCTTCCCGCTTTCAAGGCAGTGCTAGCGGATCTGGAAACCAGGAAGCCAGACGCAGTTTATTGCCTGGGCGATCTTGTGGGCTATAATGTATGGCCTAACCAAGTAATTGGTTTGGTGCGCAAACATGGCATTGCAACCATTGCAGGAAACCACGACCTGAAAGTTGCAAAGATACTGCCTTCCCAAGGCGATTGCAGCAAAGAAGAAAACAGCGAATATGCTTATAAACTGGTTGGAAACAAAGAAAGGGATTACCTGTTAACACTTCCCAGGCATTTGCGAATAGAGTTTCAGCTTAATGATCAGCAGCTGAACATACTGCTTGTACATGGTAGCCCTAGAAGCATCAACGAATATCTGTTGCAGGAACTGCCTGAGCAGTGCATGCTTGAAATAGTCAAAGAATTTAAAGCGGATATCCTTTGCTTCGGACATTCGCACAAGCCTTATCACCGTGTCATTGATTCAGGTGAAAATGGCAGTGAGCATTTTCATCACCTTATTAACACTGGTTCCGTCGGAAAACCCAAAGATGGTGATGCGCGCGCTTGTTATGTACTTATCACGATTAATCAGACAGCCAGTAGTACAGATCAAGATGCTGTTAAGGTTGAATTTGTAAGGGTTAAGTACGATGTAGAAAAGGCAGCGCAGGCCGTAGAGCTGAGCCTACTTCCTAATGCTTTTGCAGATAATTTAAGAAAAGCATATTAACCTTTATTCAGATGAAAGGTTTGATGGTTTTGTTTCTTCTCTTTTTACCACAGTGGCAACTTGCTATTCTTTAACAAGATGAGAAAAGACGTATGACCTAGGCAATCAATTATCCTGCCTTCTTGACTATCCTGCTGTTCTTGGTGAAAATGGCGGTATAGTTGTAATACAGTTTTCTGTTGGCGAAGATAGCGCTATAGGGAAAGTGAAAGTATTTACCCGCGATGATAAGCTTAATTACGATCTGATCCGGCAGCTGACTGGAAAGAGGATATTTTTGCCTGATCATCATCCAGCCGCAAGATACATAGTCAGATTAAGGTTTGTAAGAGCTAAATAAACCGAATTAAGGGAGGGATGAGAAAGAATATTGCCGAAATGAAATTGCCCATGTATGCGTCTTTCAGCTTAGAGCTTCGCTTTGATGGGTGATGCATTTCTATATTCTTTTCTGCCAGTAAATGCTTCCAGCATCCACGTTCCAATCATTTGGATAGGAACCATCCTGTCAATTAATCGCTTCACACGGATTCTGCTTAACCCACTTATCTTGCGCGTTTTCAGTCTTGTGGGATTTCGTATACCTATAATCGTCGCGGCAACTGTATCCGTATTAGCCACAGCTGGCTATGGTGCAGGTTTTGGCATTGTAACTTTGGTGCTGCTCAGGATCTTGTGGGGTATATCGTATTCTGTCCTTCGCGTTGGGGCAATTACTTATGCCATGGATTATCCAAAGAAAGGCCTGGCACTGGGAATGAGCCAAAGCATTATCGAATCAGGCCCACTACTAGCGTTGTTGGTTGGCCCACTGCTTTTTGAAGTAATCAGTCCTAGCTCGATCTTTTTAGTAATTGCGCTCCTTTCGACGCCAGGAATTTGCCTCGCTTTTAAACTAAAAGAAAGGGACAGCTTGCGAGCTCGCCCATTTAACTTCAAATTATCATTTCCATCAGTCTTTAACCGGTTAGCGTTTCTAGCGGCTTTTGCAGTGGAAGGTATGCTTGTGGTTTTAATTGGAGCCCTGTTGATGGATGCGCATCCCTATTGGTCGGCAGTTGAAATTACTGCCGCTGCTGCCGGGTTTCTTATTTTCAGACGGATCTGCTCGCTTTTGATTTCGCCTTTTGCGGGTTGGTCCGCTGACCGGTTTGGGCTTGCTAACATTTACTCAGGGTCAATACTTTTGATCTGCATGGGTTTGCTGCTGGCAACAAGCGGCTGGGTAATGCCGGGATTGATCCTCGTATTTACGTTTTATAATGTCAATGCATCCCTGGCAGCGGGCGCAGCATCCGCTGGGAAAGACGATGTGACGCGCGCTGTCTCAATTAATGCCACTTTCCGGGATGCGGGTTCCGCATTTGGTGCATTGGCGGGCGGCTTTTTATTGGCCAATAACGATGTGAGCCTGATCTTTACTGCTCTCACTTTGCTTTTAATAGTTCATACCTGGGTTTATCACAAACGAACCAAGACATTACTTGTATAGATCATGATTCTCTGGACTGATTAACTTTTAACCATTCATTCCATGAATTCAGATCATTTTCATCATCTATGTCTGAAAGTTCTTCGAGGAGCGTATAACTAAGCCCATGCATGGCGCATTTTTGAAGCGTTAATTCCAGCACACTTGAAGTACTCCATGGTACATCTTCGAAAAGAAAGCTATGGAAACCAGTCATTCCAAGAAGATAATAACCTCCGTCGTTTGCTGGCCCTATCACAACTTGATGCATATCAAGTGCATCAAAAGCCTGCTCGATAATAGATGTATCCAGGCCAGGACAGTCAGTTCCTATAATAAGTACTTTCTCAGCAGACGACTCGAAGACTTCTTTGAAAGCATTTGACATTCTCTCTCCCAGATCGCCGCCTTGTTGTTGGCGAAGCAGAAAATCTTGTCCAATTACAGGAAGGTCACTATGCAGGTTATCGGAAAAGTAAAGCAATTTCTCATAGTTAGCCGTATTCACCTGATTTAAGGTATGTTCCACAAGTTGGCTATAAATTTCTAAGGCCTTCTGGTCGCCAATGGTAGCTGCCAATCTGGTTTTAACCTTTCCAAGCGTTAAATTCTTCAAAAAAACAATTAAAGCGTTGTTCATAGGAAACGGGCTAAATCGTGTTACCGCCGCAGCTTGAACCAGCACCAGCTGTGCAGCCATAGCAATGCTGACCAGTCTTAATTTCACGATTATCGATCAGCTCCTGGTCATAGCGACTGATGTGGTTGTATGCAGCATCAAACTGCATATCGAGCATTTGATTAAAATCACAATCATATAGTGAGCCATCCCAACCGACCGAAACCATTGACCGGCACATGACACCGGTTGCAGCTACGGGATTAAAGGCGTTAACAAGTTTTTCCATGTAGCCATCATAATTACCCGAGCTGATCAGGTAATCCAGATACCGGCTGACAGGAATATTGGTTATTGCAAAAAGCTCATTAAATAAAATTCCAAATTCATCATGCAGGGCCTTTTTGAATTGGCGCTGCAAGCCCTGTTGTGGCGCAGGCATGAATGCCCCATTTGGGTTGTAAACCAAATTAAGGATAAGCCCGCTGCCTTCCACTCCATAGCCTCTCGCGTTTAGCATCCTTAATGCCTTCACAGAATCCTCGAAAACGCCTTTGCCTCTCTGCCGGTCTGTCTTGTCGGCGTTATAGAAGGGCAGCGAGCTGACTACTTCAACCTGATGCTGCTTAAAAAAGTCAGGCAAGTCGTGATATTTTGGGTTGGCTACGATAATAGTCAAATTGCAGCGGACAATAACATGTTTACCAATTGCAGTCAGTTCTGCAACAAACCAACGGAAATCAGGATTCATCTCAGGTGCCCCTCCCGTAAGATCGACGGTAGTAATTTCAGAATCCGCAAGTTTATCCAGGCACTGCTGCATGGTATGCCTGGTCATAATCTCTTTCCGGTCGGGACCCGCATCCACATGGCAATGTTTGCAAATCTGATTGCACATTTTACCAACATTAATCTGCATGGTGGTGGTGCGGGCCGGTTTTAAAGGATACAGGGATGCAGCCTCCATTTTTTGTTCAAAAAGAGGAAGCTGCAGCTTATCAAACACCTGGTCATGCAAGGTCTTGATCTGCGACGCAGAATCCGAGAGCAAATGCCCGCTTGCCTTAAGTGATTTCATTGCTTTACTTGGGTTACTGGTGAAACGCCGACAATCGCTTACATGGAAAGATCTTTTGCTTTGTTCATCATCTGAACGCCGTGCACCAAAGTCGCTCCCCCTCTAATGGCGGCGGCCACATGCACGGCTTCCATCATTTCTGCTTCCGAACACCCTTTTTCCAAGGTATCTGTCGTGTAGGCATCAATGCAGTAAGGACACTGGACAGTATGGGAAACAGCGAGTGCAATCAGCGATTTCTCCCTGGCAGTAAGTGCACCTTCGGCAAATACAGAGCCATAATAAGAGAAAAATTTATCAGCCAGTTCTTTCTGGAATTCACCAATTGAACCAAATTTTTTTAGGTCTTCGGGATTATAATAGGTATTCATCTTTGGCAGATTAAGGTTGGCATTTATATACGATGATCAGAATAGCAAAGATTAAGCGGGCGCTTGTCTCACCGGTAATCCAGCAGGGATTTATATTTTAAGGCAATGCTAGCCGGTTCTCTTTTTAAATAAAACATGGTAAAAGCAGTTA
This sequence comes from Dyadobacter sp. AC419, assembly GCF_979253085.1. Lineage (NCBI taxonomy): Bacteria > Pseudomonadati > Bacteroidota > Cytophagia > Cytophagales > Spirosomataceae > Dyadobacter > Dyadobacter sp. AC419. The sequence goes on from NZ_CEEDCD010000015.1 coordinate 39,168, forward strand.
AGTTAGCAATTTGGACCCGCAGCCAGCTATTGTTCTGGTACTTTCGGGCAGAGACGGTTACCTCTTTTGGGATGATCTTGAACCGGGCTATTTTCCAGATCCGGATGATGATATCATAGTCCTCCATAATGGTATAATATTCATCAAACCCATTTAGCTGGTCAAACAGCTTTCTGGTTATAAAAAGGGTTTGATCACCACCGCGGCACATCAGCCTGTTAAAACGTGTAAAATAACTGTTGATTTTAAGGATTGCCCGGTTTGAATCAAAGCGGAACCGGTAACAGCCCGCTTCAAACCCGTCTGACGCAGCCCGCTCAATGTCTTGAAAATAATCCTGATTTATGCCAACATCGGCGTGAACAAAGTATAGCACATCTCCATTTGCAAAACCAGAAGCATAATTCATTTGTGCTGCCCTGCCTGGCTTGGGAGATTTGAGCACGCTTGCACCGGCTTGGAGCGCTATTTCCAAGGTAGCATCTTTGCTTCCACCATCCGATACAATGACTTCAATCGGCTGATCACCTGCATATCTGAACAAATCCTGTAACAGGCGTGCAATGTTAGCTGCTTCATTGTAGGTTGGAATGATTATACTGAGCTTCATAGGTATCGGAACGATTTCAGTGAGCAATCTAAATAATTTCACTACGCGTATGTACGGGGACAAGAAGTAAACAGTTTTATTGCCAGGGTAACTTCTAAAAAATGATGTTGAATTGATTTCCTGCGTGATATATTGATGGTTAATGGTAAAAAAAATGAAGTGGATATTAGTAATAACAGGCCTTGTTTTAGTTATATGGGCAGTTGGTTTACTACCCGTTGCCGGCCAATCTAACAAAGAACCTGACCGAAAACTGATTGCACTATCAGGAAAACTGCTCTTGCAGGTGAAGATGGATGAGCCAGTAGATAGTATTCACAAGGCTTTGGAAGCCATCAAAACCGATTGCCTGATTTCCGGATTGGCTGACGATGATGCCCGTAAAACATTCTGGATCAACATCTACAATGCTTACTTTCAGATCCTTGCTACAAAGGAAAAGAAAACCAGGCCAGCCATTTTTGAGGAAAAACTGATAACGATCGGAGGGGTAAAACTGAGCCTTGACCAGATCGAACATGGTATCCTCAGACGTTACCGGGCGAAATTGAGTTTGGGCTATCTGCCTCAGTTTTTTCCTGGTAAGATCATTAAACAATTAGCTGTTTCTAAAATTGATTATCGTATTCATTTTGCCCTTAACTGTGGTGCAACCAGTTGTCCACCAATCGCATTTTATGACTATGATAAGATCGACAAACAGCTCGGCATTGCTGCATCATCGTTTTTAAAGACGGATACACAGATCAATCCGCAGAAAAAAACAGTAATGGTTAGCCGGATATTGCAGTGGTTCAAAGCAGATTTTGGTGGAAATCAGGGTATTAAAATAATTTTGGAAAAATACCTGGGCGAAGACTTTTCAGAATATTCGTTGAAATTCAAAGAGTATGACTGGACGCAAAAAATGAAAAACTTTGACTCATAATTTATCCTAAAAAGCCTTACATGTTTATTCTAAGTGCAAACGACATTGCTACGCTCAAGACTTACCTGCAAAGCCAGGGCTGGTTAACAAATAGGGAACGGATAAGTCAGGTTTCAGTGCCGGGGGAGGGAAATATGAACTATGTGCTCCGGATAACCACCCAGGACAGATCCTTCATTGTCAAGCAATCCAGGGGATATGTCGAAAAGTACCCGCATGTGAGTGCTCCCGCCGACAGGGTATTGATGGAAGGTGCTTTTTATCAAACGACAAACGTTGACCCGTTGATCGCAGACTTCACCCCGGATCTGATTGGCCTTGATCCGGTGAACAATATCATGGCCTTGGAAGACTTGGGCGCGGCCAGCGATTTTATATATCTATACAATTCGTCCAGGGCTCTTGAAATCTCCCAAGTTTCGCAATTAACGGATTTTTTAAGCACGCTTCATACACGTGTTTCCTGCGTATCGCCCGCCGATTCGCTCAAAAACAATGCTATGAGGGCGCTGAACCATCAACACATATTCGAATACCCGTTTATGAAAGAGAACGGGTTTGATCTTGATACAGTCCAGCCAGGATTGCAAGCTGTCGCTACTGTCTACAAGAATGATAATGAGCTAAAAACTCAGGCTGCACATTTGGGACAAACCTATCTTTCTGATGGAAAATCTCTTTTACATGGGGACTTTTATCCGGGTAGCTGGCTTGATACAACGCAGGGAATAAAAATTATCGACCCCGAGTTCTGCTTTTATGGCCCTGCCGAGTTTGATCTGGGCGTCATGATTGCGCACCTGCACCTAGCAGGCCAACGTAAAATAATAGTTGATTTTACGCTGGATAGATACAACTTGATCAATCAAATTGATTACTTCACCTTAAATCAGTTTGTTGGCATTGAAATTATCCGGCGGCTAATTGGATTGGCACAATTACCCATGCAGAGAACATTACAGCAAAAGCAGGAGCTGCTAAGATTTGCAAGGACTTTAATTCTACCACATACAAGCGCAGATTAGGCCATCTCAATTTCATCGTCGGTTGTCGGGAATACTACATGTAAGGGTGTGAGCGCAGTAATATAACTCCAAGCTGATTCCGTACCATACAGGCGGAAAGCCTTTATGTTTGCTGCTCTGACAATGAGCGCGAGCTTTAATTGCAAGGTCATCAATCTGGTGTTTAGCCATGATGTAATCAAAGCTGCACTCATCGCATGGCCATAATGGGAAATACCCTGTACCTTCAATATCTTATGGGATCGCCCTTAGCCGCGGGCCCTTTCAGAAACCTGGTCTTTGGGAACATAATGGGAAAAAGCCTTGGCTGTCCACAAAGTTTTGATCAGCTACGAGCAGGCGATCTGACCGATTTGGGCGTTTTTGGGTAATTGAGTTCATTTTTCTAGTGCGTTGAATGCGCCGCTTTAACAGGTTTTCCAAGAACATCCAAGGCCGATCGAAACCCTTTTGCAAGCGTAGTGGCTGGACCACGGCCATAATAATGCAGGAAAATGATCCTTGGGTTCTCACCAAACATATGGTTATGCAATGCAACTACTTCCAGGTTGTTGGCCCGAAGTGCTTTAATGACTGTATTGACTTCGTCTTCCAGCATGGCAATGTCACCCGCTATATGGGCGCTGTCTTTATTTCCTGCAAAGCTTGCCCAGGAGTTCAGGCCTATGGCAGCTGTCGTTTCTGCGCCCCATAGCCATCACCGTCAGATCGTCGCGGCCAACAGTATATTTATAGGTTGGGCCGTTCACTACGCCGGTATACTTAACAACCGCGTCAAGGGCGGTTATATCAAAGAGTTCTTTCCCGGTGGTGGTTGGTGGCGCAGAAGGCGCAGGCTGCGTTGGCCGGGGAGATTTTGGCATCTTTAATAGTTGCAGCGAATTTCTTGGCCAGCTCTTGCGGCGTGCCCATGCCATGAAGGTGCATATAGAAAATCCGTGGCTGTTCGTAGAAGAAGTGGTTGTGGATCGCTCCAATTTCCAGCCCATTTGCATGTGCGGCTGATATTAATAGGTTTACTTCTTCTTCTAAAAGCGCTGTTGTCGCTCATCAGTACAGCCGATTTGCCGTCCAGGGTCTTTTTGATGGAAGCCCAGCCGCCAAATCCAAATGGAATCGGGACAGCTTCGCCTTTCACAGTTACCTTCAAATCGTTACGTGGCAACGGGGTAGTATGCACAGCTTGCCCCTCATTGTAGGTGCCCTTTTTGCCCATCGCGGCTTCAATGGCGGCAACTTCTTCTGGCGTCAAGGCAGGCGTCTTTGCCACGCTATTGGTTTTTGCCATCAACGGCCTTAGCCCCAGAAGCTGGGCAGACCCGAGCACTCCGCTGGCGCGTAGCCAGTTCCTGCGAGAAAAAAGATGTGTCTGTGTTCATATGTATCATTTGGTGGTTGCTTCTCGCGGTGCAATACTAACTTAAAGTGCAGCTAAATGATAGTATGAAAATGACGGATTTGTACCGGGATTACTTTTTAGGCCAATTTTTTCTGAAATCGGAAGGGCTTTCGCATGCGCGCATTGAATATTCTGTTAAAACGGCTCTGATCTGAAAAGCCCGTCAGATAGGCAATCTCTGATAAGGTATGGTCAAAGCTGGCAAGCAGGTCTACTGCTTTTTCGATGCGCAACTTCCAGGATATACTCAGCCAAAGGACAAGTGCTGAAATACTTCAAAAACTCGCCGGAGACATGCGAGGGATGTATTTGTAGGCCTTCCGAAATTTCTTTCAGGCTTAAACTTATTGCTAAGTCGTCTGACTAACTCAGCATAAAGGAGAAATATTAAACATTGATTATTAGTTAGATAAGCAATTTGAAATTTTAATACCGCGACCGGGCTGATTGTTACTTTCACAGTAATTTCAATTGTTTCATTAGGGGTATGTAGCTCTCGGAGCAAAATGGGGTATGTGTTCTGTCCTTGTCATAATTTCTTACATAAGATTCGAATTCTATAAAGGTACTAGTACTACCTGAGCAGGTTTCAGTCCAATTTTAAATGGTTCGCTTTGCATAAAGAGTGCTAAACGCTTTATATCATGGGGGGCCGCAAGGAATTGTTTATAGTAGCCATTGGCTTTTCAGCGGGGGGAAGGGGAGATCTCAGTAGATTTCTTTTCGCATCTGCCTGAAGCCCGAATGCTGCTTTCATAGTATTACAACACCTAAACCGTGACCACCCGAGTGTAGCGGACGTTTTGCTAATGCCAAATACCAACTTGCCCATTAGTTGGGCAGCAGAATCAGGACCTTGTCGAAGCGAATCATATTTATTTGCTAGCTCCGAACAAATTCATGACGATATCTAAGGGGCATTTGCAAACGACTAACCGGGACCCAGATGATCGCAGTAATTGGGCGGTGGACATTTTCTTCAACTCCCTGGCTGATGACTCTGCCGATAAAGCAGTCGGCATTATCCTTTTTCTGGCTTGGGCTCTGAGCGGTGCCAAAGGGGCTGTCCGCATCCATGAGCATGGGGGCATTGTATTAGTTCAAGACCCGTCAACTGCATTGTTTGATAGCATGCCTGTGTCTGCCATTATAAAAGATAGCCCTGATCGAGATACTCTCGCCTCGCAAACTAGCTAACACGTTAACAACTTATTTGCAGACCCGTCACCTCGTGTAACAAATTCTTAATAATCGCCAACGAGCGCAAATGACAAAGGCCATATATCCTTGGCGATTTGAGGCTCCATTTTTCAGCAAGATTCACCGCAAGGAATTCCTACTATTTCGTGATGCGGCGGGTGCCGAGGATCGTGATATTTCAATTTAATCACTGACATATAAACGATATCTATATGTCATACCTCGAATTTAATCGGTGGTATAAACGAACTTTGGTAAAAATGCAACATTATTCACTTCTGAGATACCATAAGCTCTTTTGGTACATATAATGGTTTGCCGTACACGTTAAATCGTATTTTATAAATATTGACCCGTCCTAAAAAGCGTTGACCATTCAACCGACGTTTTGGTTGAAAAAGACAACTGGACAGGGTTATGCAAATGAGTTGACCTGCCCGAAACTTGAAAGTGGGGTAAAGAGCATCTGGCACCTTTGATAATAAACCTGACTGGTACAATGTTGGGAAAGATAATTTATGTATGATAACATTTAGTTATAACACATGCCTTTTTGTGATGAAAATATGAATCCTAAATCCAGGACCTTTGCGTATCAAAACAGAAAAGTCATGAATACTCAAAATCAGATTACAAAGCAAACAAGTAGATCATGTCTAACCTAAGCGAAAACGGCAGAAAAATAATATTCATTGTTTGTGTTGTGCTTAGCATTACACAATTGGTAAGTCCGGCCATGGCCTTACTGATGGGCTTGGTTGTTGCTCAGCTAAGCGGCCACCCATACCTGCACTTAAACCATAAAGCAACGCACTGGCTTTTACCGGCTTCTGTTGTTGGCCTGGGTTTTGGCATGAATGTGCACAGTGCGATTAAAGCAGGCAGTGAGGGCATACTTTTCACATTCAGGGTGAGATCAGTATGACCTTGGGCTTCGGTTATCTGCTGGGAAAATGGCTGCGTATTGAAGAAAAAACGTCCTTTTTGATTTCGAGTGGAACGGCGATCTGCGGCGGAAGCGCGATTGCAGCAATTTCTCCCGTCATCCAGGCGAAAGAGAAACAGATATCTGTACAGCTCTTGGCTGTGTTTTTATTCTCAATTCAGCTGCATTTGATCATTTTTCCGCTAGTCGGACATTACTATAATTTGTCCCAGGCTGAGTTTGGCCTATGGTGTGCTTTGGCGATCCATGATACCGGTTGGGTCGTAGGGGCGGCCAGCAAATACGGCGAGCAGGCACTTGAAGTAGCCACCACAGTAAAGCTTGCCAGGGCGCTGTTGGATTATACCGGTTGCCTTTGCTTCCACCTTTATCTTTAAGAATGAATCTAAAAAGATTAATATTCCTTACTTTATAGGATTTTTCATACTTGCCATGGTGGTCAATACCAATGTCCCTCAGATCGCCCTGGTAAAGCCCTTGTTAACCGGTATCGCTAAGGCGGGGTTAACGCTTACTTTGTTTTTCTGATGGGGTGCTGGCCTGTCACGAAAAGTGCTTACATCCATTGGGTACAAGCCGTTACTTTAGGGCCTTGCACTCTGGATCGTGATCTCGGCCGTTGCCTTGTATGCAGTTGTGCATTGGGCCTGATAAAGGACTTTATAAAAATAAAATATAATGAACGGATGGAAAATCCGGCTGAACCTAACTTTAAAAAGAGCTATGCTATTCGATTTTCGTTTGCAGGTATTTCAAGCAGTTGCTACCAGGCTTAATTTTACAAGAGCAGCTTCTTGAGTTGTTTATATCCCAGCCTGCTGTGACCAAAGCATGTCCATGAGCTTGAAAGCCAGCTTAAAGATTTAAAACTTTTTGAAAGAGACGGTTCAAAAATCACCCTGACCCAGGCCGGACAGCTGCTGCTGGTGCATACCGAGCAGATACTTGAAGCCTACCGGAACCTGGAATTTGATATCAATGCGCTGGCTGGACGGCATAGCGGTATACTCAGGCTCGGTGCCAGTTGCCGCGCTTGCACAATATGTTTTACCTCCTATTTTAGCCGCATTCCATAATAAGTTACCGGATGTGCAGGTGACACTTACGGTTAATAATACCGAGCAGATCGAGCAGCTGCTTCCGAACAAAATAATTGACCTGGGCGTGATGCGAGGGTTATTCTAAAAATACAGCCATCCGGTTTTCAGAGTTTCTGAAAGATGAAATCGTGCTGGTTTCCAGTTTGAAAAATACATTTGTAAAATCAGGGTCTATTCTGCCGCAGCAGCTCAAAGAAATTCCGCTTCTTCTTCTTCGGGAGCCGGGTTCGGGAACACTGGAAGTAATCGGACATGCACTAAAAGCGGCAGGCATGAGCCTGTCTGATTTAAAAAGCGAAATGCAGCTTTGGAGGGAGAGACGAAAGTATAAAATTATACATGCTTCATTCTGATTGTATGGCATTGCTTTTCGATCCATGCGGTACTAAAGGAGCTTCAAAACAAGGAGTGCTACATTGTCGATATTGAAGGGCTTAACATAGAAAGGTATTTTTATTTCACACAGCTTCATGGTCAGCAAGAAGCGCTTCCTGAACTGTTTATGAAATTTGCCTGCCGTAATGCCGGATTACCCAGGTGATGAAAGTATATGAATGGTACGCTCTTCTATAATGAAATGTTATGGCACATTACTTTTAATGATTTCTATTAGGGCTGTGTTCACCCTATCTTTGTATCATCAATCAGCAGAACGTCATCATACCCTTGAATCTGCCTGAACAATAATTTTCTAAACCTAATAAATATGAAGGATCCAATAACCTTTCTGAAGTTGCTGAAAAATACTCTGACTTGTCTTCTTGGATTGGCAGGTCTGTCTGCTGCTGATCACTGGAATTCTACTGCCTGGCCTGGCGCGAAGACCGGCTAAAATTCCATCAGCCAGTGCTGCTAGTGCCCCAAAGAAAACGGAATCAGTGCGGCCGCAAAATCAACTCTGGCAGCCGCCGAAGACAGGTTCTACTCCCAAAATCAGCGAGATAGAGCTGATCCGGTATGGAAAAGAGCTGATTGCACACACCGCTGACTACCTCGGGGCCAAAAGGAACTGTGATGCAGATTAGTAATGGGATGAACTGCCAGAACTGCCATCTTGACGCAGGTACCAAAATCATGGGCAATAATTATGCGGCGGTACTCAGCACTTATCCCAAATTCAGGGCACGTTCGGCGCGGAGAAGAGACCATCATCAAACGCATTTCAGACTGCTTTGAAAGAAGTTTAAACGGAACGAAACCCGACAGCGCCAGCAAGGAAATGACAGCGATGATCGCTTACATAGAAGTGGCTGGGGAAGGATACTCCCAAAGGTATCGTGCCGAAAGGAACGGGGCTGAAGAAGCTTGCCTACCTTGACCGAGCCGCAGATCCTTAAAAATGGGCAGATTATCTTTTACAAAGCCAAATGTGAAAGCTGTCATGGTGTTAACGGTGAAAGGAAATACCGAATCCGGAGAAAGGGTCTTACATCTATCCGCCGCTTTGGGGTAAAAACAGCTACAACAGACGGGGCAGGACTTTACCGGCTTTCCTCCTTTGCGGGCTATGTGGTAAACAACATGCCTTTCGGTGCGAGCTATGAAAACAGGCTATTGACTGAGAAAGAAGCCTGGGATCTTGCCGCATTCTGGCGAATTCACAGCCACGCCCGCACAAAGACCAAAAAAATGATTGGGTGGACCTTACCAAAAAACCAATTGATTTTCCGTTTGCACCCTATGCTGACGAATTTACAGAGAAACAGCATAAGCTTCGGTCCATTCAAGGCTATTGCAGATGCAAAAAAAGAAAGAAAATAATTTAAACAGTACCCTAATCTTTTAAAACCAAAACAGATGAAAACGTTGAAAACAATGATGTATGTAGCAGCAATGCTTATTTCTGCCCAGGTGCGATTGCGCAGAAATCTCCCGTAAGTCCAGCAGATTTTCACGGAGCTATTGCAGATCAGAAATCCTATCAGGTGGTTTATCAGCTTTTTAATAGTGATGACGAAAGAGTAATTAAAGCAACGATGAGAAACATTATGAATGCGCTGGATGACCCGCGTTTAAATGGAAAACTGGAAGTGGAACTTGTGGCGCATGGCGGGGGAGTGACCGTGTTTAAAAAGGAGCAGGCCTATGAAACCCAGCTAAAAGCTTTGCAGCAGCGAGGGGTGATTCTGGCTGAATGCGAGCACACGATGCGAGAAAGAAAAATCAGCAAAGATCAGCTCTTTGAGCTTTACTTCTTATGTGCCCAGCGGAAACGGAGAAATCATTATCCGTCAGCAGCAAGGCTGGGCCATTGTACATCCATGATCATCATCAACCTATTAACAACAGATATGAAACATTTAGTAATCATCACCGCACTCATTTTGAGTTTAACAAGCCTAAGTCAGCTTCATGCCCAGCAGCAGGAACACCGTTTTGACCCACCCTGGAACAAACCCTGGAACGAAGGCCTTTCCTTACCGTAGCGGGTGTTGACAATGTGCCTGATCTGTACGGAGATATCGTTGATCCGCAGCTGGTTGTGTTTTTTGCCGGAAACCAGTTTATGGTCATTGATGACCTTCTGGCCGGCTTTAAAAAAGCCTATCCTGATTACACCCGCATTTTTGCTGAGACACTTCCGCCCGGTATTTTGGCCAAGCAAATTAAAAGTGGATCAATAACAGTTGGCAACATGCGGATTTCGCATCAGCCTGATGTTTATACGGCGGGCAAATCCGAGAGTCTTTCCGAGATGCAGGATTTTTTTAGCCGCAGCGAAGTATATGCTAAAAACGATCTGGCAATCATGGTGCAAAAAGGTAATCCTAAAAATGTAAAAGGGCTCTGTGATCTTGGAAGGGCAGATGTGATGGTGAGCATGCCCAATCCTGAATGGGAGGGAATTGGAAAAAGGATAGAAGAAGCCTATGTGAAAGCCGGTGGCGAAATGCTGCGAAAAAAGATCATGGAGCTAAAAGTAAAAGATAAAACAACGTATCTGACCCAGATCCATCATCGTCAGACGCCCATGCGCATCATGTACGGACAATCACAGGCCGGGGCCCGTGTGGTATTGTGCGGCCTATTATCAGAAGATGATCGGCAATCCAATCGAGATGATCCCGGTTCCGGAAAAGGAAAATATCCAGGCAATCTATATGGCCGGGCAGCTCAAAACCGCGCCACATCCCAAAGCTGCCGAAGATTTTATGAACTTTCTGGTCAGCAGCGAAGCAAAAAAGATTTACCGCCAGTATGGCTTTACAGTGGATTAAGCCAATGGTCTATGAAAAGACTTTTTTAGCCAGAGGCTTCTGATAACAGCGACGGCAAATGCACAGCCCGGCACGTGCTATTTAACAATCCGGGAAGCCCGTTTTATGCTGTTAACAAATGTGCACAATAGGCTAGGGTTCATATGACAATCGGACCTGAAGAAAAATGACAGAAAAGTGCAAGGGTACATGCAGGAATTTTTTGGAGGATCTGAATTTATGCTGGCATAGTTTGTCATAAACCATCAAAGGATATGTAACCAGGAGGTGGGGATGAGAGTAATTGTTTTATTTTACTTACTATCTGCTGTCCAGCCAGTTCAGGAATGAGCCAGTTTTATCTTTTCCGATTAGTAGTTTATCGGGAGTGTCAACGGATAAAGATACGACCAGTTTGCGGGTAAAATAATGCTCTACTTCTTTAACAGCCGGTAGAGTTTACCAGGTACTGACGGTTAATGCGGAAAAACTGATGTGGTGCCAATTGCTGGTAAATCTCATCCAAGGATTGGTTTACGGGAAATTCCTGGCCATCAAAAGTCGTTATCGTGGTGGTATCATGATGGGTGTAAAAGAACGCAATATTTTCTGTTTGTATGGTTAGATATTTGTTATTCTTAAATACCAGAAAGCCTTTTTTACCACGGACTTCAATTTTATTCAGCAGAACTTCCAGATCCGGCAAAGCATTGTCATGTGTTTGAAAAAAGTTTTTCAGGTGAACGACTTTATCCAGTGCTGCCGTTAAACTTTCCCTGGAAAACGGTTTAAGCACATAATCTACTCCGTTAGCTTTAAAAGCTTCCAGTGCATATTCATCAAAAGCGGTACAGAATATAACCGGCGAAACGACTTTAACCAGCTTAAATATGTCAAAACACAAGCCGTCCGCCAGCTGAATATCCATAAAGATCAGGTCAGGACTTTCATTTTCCCTGATGTATTTAACTGCTGCTTCAACACTTTGTATAGTAGCCAGGATTTTTGCAGTTGGATTGATAGACAAAATTAATTGCCCTAATGCCTTGGCTGTTTTAATCTCGTCTTCGATCAACAGGATTTTCATAAATAAGAGGTAAAATAACCTTAAAGGAAATTGTATTCTGTTCTATTCTGATTTCTTTCTGAGTAAGATGCTGGTAACGCTGATTGATATTTTCCAGTCCCATTCCTGTTGATGCTTCCGGATTTTTCTTTAACTGCAATTGATTTTCAACAATCAGCGTATCATCAGCGGTGTACAATTTAATATTTAAAGGATGTTCAAGAGAAATCACGTTGTGTTTTACACAGTTTTCTACCAGTAACTGCAATGTAAAAGGAGGAATGAAAGTAAAAGCTGCGGATGTCTCAATATTGATATTCAGGTTGATGCCTTCTTCAAACCTCGCTTCCAGTAAAAACATATAAGCCTGCAATATATTTAATTCTTCTGACAGCGGAATAATATCCTGTTGTCTGTTGTTCAGTGTAAAACGGTAAAAATCAGAAAGTTTAAGAACAAACTCCACGGAATGCGCATCGCCAATCTCAATCATCGATTTCAATGTATTCAGGCTGTTAAAAAGAAAATGTGGATTGACCTGCTGTTTCAGTAATTCATATTGTGCCCCGATATGGTCTGCTTTTACACGTTCCAGTTCTATACCGATCAGCTGTGTATGATAACTTTGATAAAGCAGGTATAAAAACATATAAATGGTCAGGTTGATGAGTATGCCGCGAAACTCATACATCATGATCATCGACTCAAATTTATAATGCGGAAACAATAGCTGATGGGCACTGACCAGCAGAAACATTAAACCAATGCCCAAAAGCAAACTGTAGAGCAGTCTGAGATTGAAAAACCGGCTGGTAAATTGTCGGTTTGAAAATTTAGGCAGACTGTATATATTAAAATACCATACAAAAAGGGAAAACAAAAAAGCAACGGATGCATCCACAGCCAGTTCGATAAGCGTAATATGCAGCTGTAAGTATTTTCGGTATAGACGCCAGAACGCCCATAAATAAAGCACTGAACCATATCACTCTGGCAGAGACACGAAACACAGTGCTGTTACTCAACCGGACATTGTTTTTGGTAATCATAAAATAGTTGACAGTCGGCCAAAGATAACCTTAAAAATCATAAGGGCTTATCAAACAGTCTGTTGTAAATCTACTTTTTAAAGTTGATCTGATAATACAACATTCCCGGTTTTAGTGTCGGTTAAAATCACATGACGGAAAGACTGACTATCAACACTGTTAATCGTTTTAACCAGCCCGGTAGACTGACCCATGTATTTGCCATTCGCATCGGTATCAAAAGTATTGATCTGATAATCAGAAGAAAACGGCGCTTTATCTGACCTTGATAAAGCCAGGGTATAAGAGGTGTTCGGTTGTAATGAAGTGAAAATCTGCTCCACCAGATCAGCCAGGCCAATGCTTCGCACAGCAATTCTGCCATGTGATTTTTGATTTGTGTTAACTGCATTTAATGCAATTACCTGTGTGGAAGCCGTATCATTCAGGGCAGAAAGACCGGATTTAGCGTTGATATTAGTTACCGCATTTTCAGCATAAACCAGTGCCTGCGGACTTTGTCCAATCTGGATCGTGCTGATTATTTTCATTGTTTGCAGGTCAACAGCCTGCACCTGGTCAGCGAATTCCAGGCCTACATACAGTAATTTTCCATCCGTCGAAGGCCACAGGCCATGAGGCAAAGCTCCGATATTAACCGTATCGGTTTGTTTAAAATCCTGAGCTGCATCAAATACCCGCAGTTTGTTTTCACCGCCAACTGTAACGAGCATCATCAGTTTATTTTTCACATAACTGAAAGAAACATGATTGGTTATCGCGCCGGTCGTAATCACTTTGGCAACAGACTGAGAAGCGGTATTGATAATGGTAACTTTCCCAGTATCCTTGTGCGTCATGGCTATCCATTCACCTTTGGGACTGGTAAATATATTGGGTGAAAAAGGGGCTGGTAACCGGAATCTTTTTTACAATTGTATAAGTTGCTGCATCCACAATATCTACCTCCGGCGTAAAGCTGGAACATATATAGGCCAGTTTGCCATCCGGTGTAAAGGATACCATGCCCGGTCCGTCTGCAACGGGTACGCGCCTGATCTCTGCCATTTTTTCAACATCAATGACACTGATGTATGCTTCTCCTCTCACAGACACCCATATTTGTTTACTATCGGGCGTAAACGTCGGCTCGTGCGGGGAACGGCCAACATAAATGGTCTTCAATATCTGGTTTGTTTCCGTAGAGATCAGGGTAACAGCATTGGAGCCGATGGACACCACAGCCAGTATTTTTTTCTCCTGTGAGTATCGAAGGCCATGCACCAGCGCCTGGCCTTTGTATAAGGGACTCAATACGTTAGGGTAGGGTTTACCCAGTTTAATTTCTCCCAATAACTTATTCGTTGATGGGTCTACAACAGAAACGGTATTGGAAACCTGGTTACCTGTATAAACACGGTCATGAGCATACGGACTTTGGGCAGCGGTAATTAAACCAACAAGATTTAATATGACTGCAAGCGCTATTGTTTTCATTTTCATTTATTTAAGAATAAGGACATTTGTTCAATTTCAACCTGCTGTAAGGAAATAAGTTGTTTGGCAAAACCGGTAATCAGCTGATCACCGGAATATTTTAATATGATTTTGGCCATATCAACAGCGGCCTGGTGATGCGGGACCATCACAGCTGCAAAAGCATGATCAATATCTGTCAGCTGCTCATTTGAAGGCATGGTGTTCATCATGGTCTGCATCGATTGGTTCATAGACTGCTGGTAACCGGAGGGCATTTCTTTGTCCGTTGCAGAAATTTGCTTTAACCAGCAGGTTCATCTGCTGGATCTCACTGGTTTGCTCAGTCAGAATACTTCTGCGAGCTGTATCATGTTAAAATCTTTGCCATGCTGAATTTCATACTTTGCCATGGCTACGGCACCTTCATGATGCGGTATCATCTGCTGTATAAAATCAGATTCCGGTGAAGTGGCTTTTGGCAGTTTACTCATTTGTACCATCATGGAATCCATCAGGGTAAGGAGCATGTTTTTACCTGCCGACGAATGCTGATGATGCATCTGCATAGATTGCGCTTTAACGGGCCTGATGGCTGTAAGCAACGCTAATACCAGCATTATTTTGAACGTATTAAATATTTTATTTTTCATGTCTTTCAGATTTAATAGTAAAACTAGGAGGATGAGATTTATTTCCTGCAGCGGCTTTTGTTAAAACCGGCACATTGGAAGCTAAAAGCGGCAGAATTCAGGCTGATTACTATATTGGAAATGACGGAAGATCCAGATGTGCTGCGCATTACGCATGGGAGTATGCAGGATTATCAAAACCGTCCCTGCCGTAGATCTGATGTTCAGATAAATTGACCGTACAGGAACCATAGCCACCCAGAAGCGAATCCAATCATCCACCAGCCTTGGTGCAGACGAACGATACGAACAGATTGCAAAAACATATTCTGAATTTATTAGGCGCTTTCCCCCAAGCCTGATTCCTTCCTACCCGGGGATTTCAGCTGAAACACTGAGTCGGATTTGTTTTTCTATACTTACTACACGAGCCTGTTCCATAAGTGCAGGCTTTTTTGTTGGACGTTCACATATAGAAAATATCTATGTGAAATTTTAGCTAATTTATTCGGTGGTTTTTCTGGTACTCTAGACTTCATTTGATTTTCTTCCCTTTTGGTTCTGAAAAGTGCTGATTTTACCGTTTTGAAATTACGTTTTAGTGGTACACCAAAACAAATTACTGTATATTGCAAACTGGCACGTTAAACTGTACTATTTGGAATGGTGATTGGATACATACGGGTATCAAAGACTCGAGCAGAACCAAGATCTGCAATTTGACTCCCTTGAAAAAGCAGGTTGTGAGAAAATATATCATGAAAAGATTTCAGGTGCTTCCATGCAGCGACCGGAATATATAAGAATGGTTTCGGAGCTTCGAAAGGGAGATGTCATAGTGGTCTGGAGAATTGACCGGCTCGGAAGGACAACTTATGAGCTGATCAAGCTGATGGTTGAGTGGAAGGAAATGGGAGTGGACTTCCGGAGTATTTCAGAAGGCATTGATACTTCTACAAAAATGGGTCGACTTTGGTACATGCTTAGTTCGGTCTTTGCTGAAAATGAACGTGAGATTTTGATGGAGCGCACCTTAGCCGGAATGGAAGCTGCGCGTGCCAGAGGTAGGGTGGGTGGGAGGCCAAAGGGTCTGACTAAAAAATCTAAGGAGCTTGCAAGCCTGGCTGCAACTTTATATCAAAGTAAGAAGTATACAACAATGCAGATTTGCGAACAGCTAAAAATCGGAAGCAAGGCTACTCTATATAACTATTTACGACACGAAGGGATAGAAATAGAGGGCTGGATTCGTGTAACTAAATAAAACGACTGTGCAGTGCAGTACACAAATTTTTTCATACTACACGGCTGATTTTGGCACGCTGGCGTAATGTCAAAACAAGTAATTTATAAAGGAATTAGTTGCTGGATAGTAGAGGGAAATTGCTCAACCAACGCGGAAGTGAAGTGATGCTTAAATATTGAACACTTAGATCAAGGATCGTTTTCACAATAGAACCCTTTTAAATGCTAGCAAAGACGAAAAAGCGACAAATATTTGACGCTGTTATAAGCCCTAGTCAATTTCTAGATCGCCCTGAGGTTTTAGCAATAATCAATAAAGTATGGCCGCTACGTGATATGCCATCTGCCGACCCACGGTACAAGGATGCATATGCAGACTTTAGACAGCACATTATAAATAATAGTGACTGGGATTTAGTAGCATATTCGACGAGCGGCTTAGATTATTTGATGATGATGAGGATGATAGATTTTTTAAATTTCTAGCAGCGATTGTTGATCCGGCAGTTTCAAAAAGATGAAGAAATTAGGATTTCTGACGTCTCCAAGATTAACAATCAACTGCGAGGGACGGGATATGTTTTAAGAGTTACCAATTATTTTGAGGGCCTTCCTGTTTATGAAATCCAAGCAGAGACAGCTGATGATTTGGGATTGCCAATTCATATTTCTAAGAAACAACATTCGTTTTTATAAGTCGAATGAACAACAACCAGCTACCCCATATTTCAAATTGGGAAGGGACAATTGGAACGATTTTGGATTCAAAACCTCTGTCATTCTAACATATCATGCTGATACAACACTACCTATTAAAATTGGCGTGTTGAAAGTAATGAAAAGTGATATGGAGGCGCATATCTTGGACTATCTACCGGATAACTTTTTACAGCTTTCAACTGAATTCTGTTCATTTTGTGGCGACGAAACATATTATGCGACCTTAAAGCAATTGTTTCCTAATGCTTTTAATAGCATTCTATATGCATTGCGAGACGCAGGTATTTTTCCAAGAATCAGTGAGCAATTTGAAGATTCAGCAATTTTCAAGCAATCTTTGATCAGATATAATTCAGACGAGGCCTTATGGCGCACTATTAGATTTAAACTGGCTGACATGAGCCATGATCGTGGTTTTAAATTCCGCTATGACTTTAAGCCTCCTTACTCAAATACAAGCATTGACCTTGATTTTGATTTTGTTTATGACGGGGAAAATAATATTGAGCATAGGGTATATGTGTTGATAGGCAAAAATGGCACAGGAAAGACAAGAATTTTGTCTGGAATTGCAGATCAGCTTTCAATGCCAATACCTGATAAGATAGGTCCGTTAAAACCTCTTTTTAGTAAAATTTTCACATTGTCATATAGCATATTTGATCGATTCGATATTCAACAGGCTCATGGAGGATTTAACTATGTCTATTGCGGATTAAAGAAAGACCGTAATGAACACCTCTCTGAGCGGGAACTCCGAACACGCTTTGTTGAAGCCGTTACGTTAATAGAGCGCAGGCAACTTATTTCTGATTGGAGGGAAATATTAGAAAATTTTATCAGCTCAGATGTCTTAAGTGAATTCTTTACCTTCCAAAGCGGTGTTTATAATTTTCGGCGTAACAATTTAGCGACTTCATTTGAACTACTCAGTTCGGGTCAGCACATTTTAATCTATGTACTGACCGAGATGTTCGCGCAAATCAGAAACGATAGTCTAATTTTATATGATGAGCCAGAAACTCATCTTCACCCAAATGCAATCGCAGAATTGATGAATAGTATCTTGTGGCTAGTTAAACGATTTAAGTCATTTTGTATTATAGCCACCCATAGCCCGCTGATTGTGCAGTGTTTTCAATCGAGAAACGTCTTAATAATTAATCGGAATGACAGTGACATTCAACTTCGTACTCTTGAACGGGAAACCTTTGCAGAAAACCTAACTGTAATCACAGAAGATGTCTTTGGCAATCGTGACGTTGACAAAGCATACCTTGATATACTTAAACAGTTAGTATCGAGAGGATTAGGATACCAAGAAATATTAGACATGTTTGAAGAACAAAACGGACTACCTGTGAATCTGAGTACACGATTGCTGTTAAAATCTTATTTTGGTAAAGAATGAAGCAATTAATCCCTTACCCAAGTGATGGATATCCAGAATTTATAGCTGGCAGTTCGAAGAATGACCGGCGCAGATGCTCGTCATGCTATTTCCTTATACTTTGGGGCTATCGAGGCCAGGTTTAATCTTTATAATGACTTGTTCGAGCGTAGCCGGCTTGAGATTTTAAGTCGCGATAGAATGTACGATGATATAAGGATGCAACTACTGGCTCTTTACAGCTATGACAACGCTGCCATTCGAGCCGTTCGTAAGACCATATCAGACTCATCGGCCAAGGCTATTCGATATACCTGTCAGTATTGTACATTGGGATCAAATGACACTATGGATCACTTTGTTCCACAAGCCGACTTTCCAGAATTAAGCATTCATGCCAAAAATCTTGTGCCATCATGTTCAAAATGCAATTCAAAGAAGGGAGATTTTTGGGTGCATGCTGACGGAGTTCGATCTATTATTAATCCTTATTTAGATCAGTTACCGAATTCCCAATTTCTATATGTCGACATTTATTTAGACGATTTCGGCGAGATTGACTTTACGTTCTACTTAAACAATTTATTTGGAATCGAGGCTGACAATTGGCGAAGGATTCAGCGTCATTTTGAACGTCTCAATTTACTCGTACGAATGCGCAATGCTGCGATCTCCCACCTATCGGAATTTCAAACGAGGATGGGGAATGAAATTTCGGGTGGAAGAAGCCGAGCTAGCCTTGTAACAACCACCGTTGAGACTTGTAGCGATTTGAGGCAGGCACTGGGCTTCAATCACTGGAAACCATCGCTTGAAGAAGCTTTAAGTTAATAGCGATATTTTTTGGAACTTATTTACTTTTCCAATTGAAATATAAATAGCTCAATGAATCAATTAGATATAGATAAAATTAAAGCGGATCTCGCGAGGATAATTGATTCTACCGATTTTTTTTTCGACACGCGGCCAGTCGAAACATTTCCAACACTGTTATAAGATACCGTCAATTGTACAGTTTACGAAGCTAGGATATGCCACCTTTATTCTAAGACTTCGCGCTAACACGTTTGGTGTACTTTCGTTGCTAGAGTGGTTGACAAGATAATTGGTCCTTATACCATCATAGTATTGCAATTTTAAATAGAGCAAGTTTGTTGGATTGCTTGTATATTATGGCTTGGGACAAGGATAGGAATTTTATAAAAGAACTGCTTGCAGATTCCTTTCAAAACTTAGAGAGAAATAAATATTGGAGGCTATCTGAGTTGCAAAAAGCCAGTTTAAACAATTTTCGTAATATGTTTTGTAATACTAAGATAAATGTAAAACCTTCAAGGATTCTCGAAATTGTTGGTGACGAATGCAGACCTGTATATTTGTTGTACGATTGGTATTCTAAAACGGACCATTTTAGCGTTTTAGATAGCATGATTTTTAGATTAAAGGCACAAGATCAAGTTGATTTTTTAGAACAAGCTACAAAGGTCATCATCGAATCAATTAAAGCTCTTTACTTGATTTTCGAAAAGGACGCTACTATTAGAAATGTTTTAATAAAAAAATTAAGTCGTTGAGGATGTTTCACCTAAATACCTATAAAACTTTTGACAAATAAAATATTTAAATAATATTAAAGTTTTAACATACAATCTACGCATCAACGTCGACAAAGTGCCTTAAAAGGTAAAGTTATTTAAGCTTGAAAGTAAGAACTCGCGCCATCTGATGCTGAATTCATAAACCTTATGAGTTTGATTTCTTTGTTATGCTTTATCCATAAGCATACTAGATTAAATTCATAGGGGTACTGGCCAAAATTATTTTCGCTATATCTGGCCGATGCTTTTTTACAACATCATCAAAAATATTTTGAATGAACGGAGCAACCTCATTTTCAATTCCATCTGGTGGTGTTATATTTAATTCCAAATAGTCTGCATAGTCGGATGATGCTAAGTAATGTGGATTAAGTAAGAAAAGATAAGCCAGATGCATAATAATGACATTTTTTACATCTGCTTTCAATTGATTGAGTTGATTTAATCTTTGCGGTAAGTAAACTTCATTATTATTATAAAGTAAGTATTTATACAAATTGTAATGCACCTGGTCATTACAGCGACTACGCAAACGTTTGTAAAAATCATTTTTATAAAAGAACCCTTCAAAAGTCTTCAACCGTGTGTGGTTTCCGATATAATTTGACATCTCCTTGTATTCTGGAAGTTTTCTCTTGCCTTCTAACCAATCATTTATTTGAGTGACGATAAAATTTTCAGTGGATAAATGGTCGCTTAAATAGAGTGTTGAGTATACGTTTATAATTGCCGTATCATAAAATTTTCTTAGCAGGCTATAGGCGTCGTTAATCCTACCTATCAATAACAGTGCCCGCATTGAGTCCATCGTCCCACCCATCGCAGCAAATATCTGGGTATCAATGTTTCCCATCGCTATTGTTCCAATTGCTATGAAATGCGATACACCGAAAGAGAGATCTTTATAAAAATTAAAGTATTTACCTAGATCTTCAAAAATAGGATGTTGCTGATAATCAGGGTTATCTATAAACATTTTGAATTTGTTTTGAACAAAACAACTTAATAAAAGCCTGCTGTAAGTCATTTTGAGACCTTTTACCTTTTGGCAGTATGCTTCAATATTTATATTATCTGCCTAAATGCTATTCTCTTGCATGGTTAGGACAGTTAACTTTTGGCTTGTAACTTCATGACTTGGCCTCACAACTTATCTAATCTTAAAGCATTTTGCAAACAGACTTTCTTAAAATGCCAGAGAGGGCTTTTGCCTTAAGTCACTGAAACGTAATATTGCACCATTGAGCTAGTAGTATCTCTTTAAAGTACACTCATTGATAGACTTGACAATCATAATACTGATGCAAGTCGCTTCGGACGGTGAAGTAGGGTCCCAAATATTATATCTTTGCCTCATGGGTGAGCATACATCAAAGCACGACACATTCCTTCGGTCTATCATGGGTAACCAGCAAATTGCGCTGGATTATTTTCGCTCTTGCCTGCCAGGACAGATTCTTGAAAAATTAGATTTTTCTACTCTCCGGCAACTTCCTGACACCTACATTTCGAAAGAGCTTCAAAAGTCTATTTCAAATATCGTCTATGTGTGCAAAAGGACCGGTGGGGAAGGAGAGGTTAAAATTTCCCTTTTGATCGAGCACATGGTCAAGTCGCTGGCTTATGCGACTTTTCGAATTTAGGATACGTTCACTAATCGATAGAACGTTATGGCATTTTACAAACGGACGTTCTTAAAATGCCATATCACGCTTCTTTCTTAATCTAATCCAAGCATAAGGCTGCAACATTTGAGTTATTGGTATATCCAAAATGCTACTCTTTTTGTGAGATTTTAAAAGCTGGATATGATGCAAGTCGCTTGGAACGGTAGAGTAGGGGCTCAAATATTATATCTTTGCCTCATGGGTGAGCATACATCAAAGCACGATACATTCCTTCGGTCTATCATGGGAAACCAGCAAATTGCGCTGGATTATTTTCGCTCTTGCCTGCCAGAGCAGGTTCTTGAAAAATTAGATTTTAGTACTCTCCGGCAACTTCCTGACACTTATGTTTCAAAGGAGTTGCAAAAATCCATTTCAGATATCGTCTACGCATGCCAAAGAGTAGGTGGGAGTGGGGAAGTCAAGATTTCCCTTTTGATTGAGCACAAAAGCTATTTGGATAAATATACACCGATCCAGATCGGCAGCTACATCTTTTCAGGCTTATTAAAGCAGATTGCAGAAGGGGAGAAGCCTTCCCTGATCATTCCGATCCTGCTATACCACGGCAAGGCCCGGTGGGAATATAAAACGCTGTCATCATTGTTCCAGGAACTGGAACCAGAACTATCACGGTTCGTCCCGGATTACCAATACGTTTTTAATAATCTAGGTGAAATTCCTGATGAGCAGATCCAGGCGCTGCATAACAAGTTTCTGGCCGCCTCGCTTCTTGCCATGAAATACAGCGTCTTGAAGGATCGCCTTAACCCATTAATTCCTACAATATTGAAGCTGGCAGGCGAGATAGATCAGAACTTGCAAACTAGCCTGATTGTTTATACATTCGCAAACAGTGAACTAAGTGAGCAGCAAATCGTTGAATTGATAACATCGTTGCCCACACAAATCAAAGAAACAGTTATGAGTACATTGGATATTTTTGTCGAGAAAGGTCGTAAAGAAGGTGAGTTGAAAGGCAAAATCGAAGGGCAGCAAGAAAAGACTGAAAACACTGTTCGAAACCTGATCAAGCAATCTTTGCTAACGGACGAACAGATTGCTTCTGCCCTGGAAGTGACTATTAATTATGTCGCCGACATCCGCAACAAATTTTGAATTTTTGGGAGACTAAGGGGCGTATGTTATAAAATTTTGTTTACGCCTTAAGGAATAAACTAAACATTGATTTTAAAACACAATATTTCACGCAAGTATTTCGGCAAATTTGCAAATAATAGACACTGAATTAGGGCCTATCACTATGTATCATAAATCAAGTTCGGATCTCTTGATCTTTATGCGTCGGTGAAAAATTCTGTCTGACGAAGGCGGGATCCTTCCTGGATCGGGCGCTTTATACCCAAGGTACAGGTTCCATACTGAGAGTAGTCAATTTTCATTGAGACTGTTCTATTATTGTAAAGGCCGTTGTAACCAAGAATCTTTAAAATAGACAACTCGATATACCAGTTACCAAGTATCCACGCATCAATTCGAGCATGTGTGCTAATTTTGCCAAGGTTCTCTCGACGCCAGGTATTACCGTGTATAATAGCATTTCGTATTTCAAGGAATGCTTCTGCTGCTAAGGTAATTTTGGGCCTTGGACTGAACAATTTGTCAACAAAAACTACATTCTCGAGCTGTTTTAGATAATTAAGTGACTGTGGGATATCTGTTGAAAGCATAAGGTTTTCAACGAGCTTAGCCAATTTCACCTGTGCATAGTCGGTTTCTTTACCTAATCCCTTCTCAACAAACTCCCAGTTATAGATTAACTCCATCGCCGCTTGGCTGAGAACAATGCAATTTTCTATAAAGACCTTATTGCAATTGGATTCTAAATAAAAACTTATTACGTTTTTTAGATTTGACACTTGCTTCTGATCGTTCCAGATAAAACTAAAAGTTTTCCATAACGCTTTTAAGTCCATTTGTTTATCTCGATGATACCAAGAACTGACAGGTTTATACCTATCAACGATGTTTGTAGAGAAGTCATTCCAGACGTTGCTCTTCCGAGACATTCCAGTCAAAAATAAAAGTGATGTGCGCCGTCCAACTATAAAGCTTAAGAACGTACTAAGGGACTGGGCTAGGGATGTCGCTTCAGAATAGGTGAAGAGCCCTGCTTTCTTTACCGCTTAACAATAGTACTGTATGCAATACCCTCCGGTATTTTGAAGCTGGTCTTTTGATTCCTTATAAGCTACATTTTCCTCTAAGATGATTGAATAATCCATATTGTCGAGTGTGAGTCTCTTGTTTGAATAATAATTTCCGTCCCAAGAGACAGCTTCTCCGGAAATGCTTTTCAGGTTTGGAATGACAAAAGTAATTTTTTCAACTTGCGCGTTCAGATCGCCAATTGCTTTTTCCCCAATAATACGCCCGGAATATTTACCGTTTACAAATTGTGTAATCTCACCCTTACCAAAGTCTATATTATCAGCTCGGACTCGCAACGGCTGCTTGCTTAAAGTTGAACCCTAAAAAATCATGGTAAATATCCGTATCAGGGATGGCTCCCTCAAACGTGAGACGTATCTCTGGTAACCAGTCAAATGAAATTTTCCCATCAATAAAAACTTCATAATCCTCTTTTTCAAGGACGATTTGACCATGATATATAATTGTAGGGTCGTTTGGATTATACCTTTTAAGGCTTTCTGGAAAGCCATTTGGAGTATCTTCTCTTAACATTTTACTTAATGTATATGTGGTGAAAGCCAAGTCGCCAGCTGATGGGGTGGGGTCAGGTGTTTGAGATACTTAGGAATTATATTACTTAACCATACCTCTTTTTCAAATAATCATCAATCTTGTATTTTGGAGTATTGCTTTTACTCCACTCAATGGCTTGTTTAAACCTATCCTCGAGATATCCTGCTCCTCTGACACCAAAATCTCCATTATAAACTACAATCCTTATTTCAGGTATAACCTTATCATCAGTTTCAATTATCAGAACGCCATTATATCCCTCTTTGACTACGTAGTGATTTTTTACCTTTTTTAATTCTATCCTATGTTGATTGTATGTCAGTGATTTATCATCAGCATTTACAATTATACCCTTTTCATTGATAAAATGCTCCCTATCGTATTTCCTGTTTAATTTGGATATTCCGCTCAATATGAATGAGCCGACAAAGAGAAATACAATAACCCATAATACAGGTGTCATATCATTAGTTTTAAGCAAATCTATGTACAAAGATTGAGTTTACCTGAAAGGGGCAGTAATTGCTCGTTGAGATTGAATACACGCCTCGTGAAGCCTTTATCCCTTACCATGAAAGCGATCAACGGTTTGGCGTCACAGTCGTCCATCGCCGCGTTGGCAAGACTGTTGGCCGTATCAACCGGCTAATCAAAGCCGCAAAACCTGTAACCTCTCAACCCTTCACTTTGGCTATCTGGCTTAGTTTTACGTCCAAGCCAAGGATATCGCATGGCTCTACCTTAAACAGTATTTAGCCCCCGTCATTGACTCTTTGGGGTAAGACAACGAAAGTTAACTGTCTGTCACCTTTGACCATAATAGGGCTATTTGATGTGGTTCCGTTTTGGTTTACACTTTTGCTGCCGTTCGGTTTGTTTTAGTGTCATTGAATTGCTTCTTTGATAGTAACGGTTTCAGTGCCATGATAAATAACGCGAATTCCGAATTGCAGCCAGAATTTGTCGTTCTAAGTAAATTGTTGTGCACAACAACACAATGATTTGCCGTTTGATTAAACACGTTTTTACTCCTGCAAATTTCACTTCACGGAGGTCCTCAATGGTTAAATGTATGAATTCGGCAAACCGATCACGTATACGAAACAAAGTTACTATGACCCTAAGCTACAAACTTATTTATCAGATAATTCAGGCATTCGCCAAATTGAAAAGAAATGATTAATCGGTTATGCCTATTACGACTAACCCTTGTAGTTTTACTAAATTGTACTTAATTGTTTCTCTTTTATGAAAGCGTTTCTTGCCGCGTTATTTCTACTGGTTAGCTTAACTAGTTACTCTCAAACACTTGATTACACAAGGAAATACTTGAAAACGATAGTACGTCGGCAGATGGTTGAGATTCAACAGCTGAAAGCTGAAAACGGCAAATTAAAAAGCACATTGGAAGAAAGTAAGATTGCAGCTGACAATAAAAGAGAAGAGTATAGACTTGAATTCGACAAATCCTTAGAGAATCTTCGGATTGAATTGAGTTCTAAGGAGATGCAATTAAAAGAACGGACCCAAGAAAAGGAAAGCGCACAGTTAGCAATGCAAAAATCACAAAGACTGGTTGAGATACTTGCCAATCAAGTCGCTGACTTAAAAATGGCTACACCTCAATATTCCCTTGATAACTATGTGTTGCCTGAACGTGAGTCAGAAGCTGTACCAGTAGTCAGGAGGTCGTACCGCACTCCTCGAACATCCTACATAACCGGACCACGTGGTGGGTGTTATTATATAAATAGTAACGGGAATAAGACGTATGTGGACAGAAGTCTTTGCCGATAATGCTCACATGCCTGATCTATTAACTCAATGCACCCGCCATATTTCAAACCCTTTAGCACACACGGCTGCCAATAATTGACAAATGCAATATACCTCGCAAGCTTATTTCTTGGCTTGTTCACCAAATAATATTTTGTTGTATAACAGGCCTTATGTTGAATGTGATCTAATGGTGAGATTGATGTGAGACGAAGATTGGAAAATTGCTCGGACGCATAATTTTATAATGAATCAGATCCCCAGGCCGCAGCAAGGAGACGGCACACAAGCAAGGGAAAAATGGAACAGTAAACATTATGAACTTATTCTGACCACCCTTTTAGCCACCCCCGAAAATGACAAACACCTGATAATCAATCGATTATCAGGTGTTTTTGTACCCAGAGCCGGAGTCGAACCGGCACGAGTGTAACCTCATTGGTGTTTGAGACCAACGCGTCTACCAATTCCGCCATCTGGGCATTGATCTCTCTTGTTGGGAGTGCAAAAGTATGTAGAAAAATATATTAAGCAAGCTTAATGTCGAAAAAAACATTTGAAAAAAATGTTCAAATCTGCGTCTTCGGCGTAAGTCGCTTATTCATAGCGCAATGCTTCGATTGGGTCCAGGCGGGAGGCTTTGATCGCGGGATATATTCCCGAAAGTACGCCCACGACCACGCAAACCAGGATTCCCATCGCCATCCAAATCCACGGAATTACAAATGAACTGTCGGAGCTGATGAGACTGGAAATGACATTGCCGATGACTATTCCTAAAATGAGGCCTGCTATTCCGCCTAAAATGCAGACCACGATGGCTTCGATCAGAAACTGGAAACGTATCACGCTGGGCGTTGCGCCCAGTGACTTGCGGATGCCGATTTCGCGTGTGCGCTCGGTTACCGAAACGAGCATAATGTTCATCAACGCGATGGAAGCGCCTAGTAATGTGATAATGCCTATGCCGAAACCGCCGATCCGCAGATAACCTGTGACGTTTTCAAAGTCTTTTGCAATGGCGTCGGCACGGTCGATCGTGAACGAATCTTCTTTCGCCTAAAGCATCATTTCTGATCCGGCGCATGATTCCGCGGGCTTCTTCGACGATGAAATCGCCGTCCGAAATGTTGGGTGCTGACGCGGTAATGTTATAAGTTAATGTTCGATTTGCAGCAAGTCCGCGGCCATTTTCGAGCGGAATCAGGATAATCCGGTCGGCGTCATTTTGTCCGCCCAGCGAACCTTTCTTTTGCAAAACACCCACAACTTTATATCTGCTGCCCATGAATGTAATTTCCTTATTGATAGGATCTACGCGTTCAAAAAGCTTTTTGGCAATTTCCTGGCCCAACACGGCAACGTTGAGCGAATTTTCCATGTCATTTTTATCCAGGTTCCGGCCATAGTCGATTTTATAGCCATTAATGCCCAGATATTGTTCGTCGGAACCAACAACGCTGCTGTTCGGATTGGTTTTGGTGGAAAGATAATTGACCTGAACGGCTCCGCCAATGTCTGCTGAAAGTGAGGCGGTTGCATTGTAAGACGCTTTAAATTTGTTGGCAAAGGTAAGTGCCTGCCGATACGAAACAGGAGGATATTGTTTGCTGCGGCGCCCTCCGTTCCTGAAATTGTCGTCGTCCTTATTCTTGACAGTAAATGTGTTGGCGCCAAGATCCGCGAAACTGCTGTTAACCGAACTCTGAATGCCTTCAATTGCCGTCAAAATGCCGACGAGCGAAGTGATGCCGATGGCGATAATGAGCGCTGTGAGCACCGTTCTTAACAAATTGCTCTGAATGGAGCGGAGGCCTTCGTCAATGTTTTCGCGGATATCCATTGGTATAAAGATTGTGCACCATAATTCAAATTCTGTCGTTAAGACAATTGCCGATGATAAACTAAACCGGTCGGTGGCTGCTTATATTTCGGATACTTTTAAATTCTTTATATATTTAATAATTACCCGATTGAAAGGCTTGATTCGGAGTTTCTGAGATTTAAGATATGGAAACCCGAACACTTAATATACATACTTTTGTAAAGCTGCGCATGAAACGTGAAAGAATCAAACCAGTGATACGCGTGTTTATCCCGCTTATCATTTTTTTAACCATATCAATTCAAGGGTTTTCAAACCGGCTGCTAATCCCTATGGATGAGGGCCAGAAAAACCATTTAAAGGCTTACGGAATCTCTTATTGGATCCTGAAAAACTTTGAAATGGAAATGGACTGGCTGCTCAATTACCGTGGCGGCAGTTTTATGATTGCTTATAACCAGCAATTTGCCAGTGAAATGACGGTTCGCGGCGTAAGTTTTGAAGTAATCTCAGAAGGGCAGGCGGGGCAAATCTTAAATCAGATCAGTGCGCCGGATGTGAATATGGATGCGGTTAAGCTTCAAAAAGCGCCTAAAATTGCGGTTTATTCGCCAAAATCAAAACTTCCGTGGGATGACGCAGTAACGCTGGTCCTTACTTATGCGGAGATTCCTTACGACGTGATTTATGATGACGAGGTTTTAAACAGCAAGCTTCCTGAATATGACTGGCTGCATTTGCACCACGAAGATTTTACGGGTCAGTTTGGTAAATTTTATCAATACAAAGATTTTCCCTGGTATCGCGAGCAAAAGCGTGAAGCCGAAGAGACGGCCAATAAATATCAGTTTGGTAATGTTCCGCAGATGAAACTCGCTGTTGCTAAGCGCATTGCGGAGTTTGTGTCGGGTGGCGGTTATATGTTTGCTATGTGTAACGCAACGGATACATTTGACATTACGCTCGCTGCCGAAGGACTTGACATTGTTGAGGCCATATATGACGGAACGCCTGCGGATCCGACCGCGAATGGTAAGTTAAACTTTGATAACACATTCGCTTTCAAGGATTTCAAGACTATAACTTATCCTTATGAGGTCGAATTTTCAGACATTGATAACCAGCCAGAAGAACGCAGTCTGACGGAGTCGAATGACTTCTTTTCTCTGTTTCAATTTTCGGCTAAATGGGATCCTGTGCCGAGTATGCTGACGCAAAATCATCAGACGATCATCAAAGGATTTTTGGGTCAAACCACTGCTTTCAAAAACCGTGTTATCAAGCCGGAGGTGATTATTCTGGCTGAAAATAAATCTGCAAAAGAGGCGCGCTACATCCATAGCACGCATGGAAAAGGATTTTTTACCTTTTACGGCGGTCACGATCCGGAAGATTATCAGCACCGCGTAGGAGAGGAGCCGACGGATCTTAATCTGCACCCCAATTCAGCAGGTTACCGTTTGATATTAAACAACATTTTGTTTCCCGCAGCCAAGAAGAAGAAGCTGAAAACCTAACAGTAAAGGTCAGCTTTCAACCTGTTCCAAATCACACAAACCGTGCGCAATCGCACGGTTTTTTTTGTTGTATTTATAGCATAAATAGTTGATTGTTAGTTTGTTATGAATTGGCACAATAATGTAATAATGATAAGCATATTAGCCATGAAACAGCATTAAACCTTCTAACAAAATTACAATGGATCGGGAAGTTGCGCCGGACTACATTAAAACGACAAGAAACCGCCGATGGCTTTTCGTTGGATTGGGAATAACCCTTCTTGCCACAACACTTTTCTTATTTCGCAGGTCACTGAACAGCACGATTGAAAGTTCGCGGATCCGCACCGGAACGGTTGAAAAGGGAAATGTTGAGAACACATTAACTGCTTCCGGCGAAGTGATTCCCGCTTATGAACAGATTTTCACCAGTCCGATCCGCGCAAGCATCAAGCGCATTATGCTTACGCCCGGGACACCGGTAAAGCCGGGACAGCCAATTGTTGAACTTGACAAATCACTCACTGAAATCGAATTTGAGCGCTATGAAGATCAGCTGAAATTGAAGCAGAACAGCATTGAGCAGCTGCGGATGAAGCTGAATAAAGATCTGTATGACGCGGAAATTAATGACCGCATCAAATCGCTGAACATTAACAAACTGCGTGCGGATTTCGAAGACGCCAAACGCTTGCAAAAAGTAGGAGGAGGAACGGCGGAGGACATTACCCGGGCCGAAAATGCTTTGAAGATCTCGGAATTGGAGAAAAAGCAATTAGAAAATGATCTTAAATACAACCGCGAGTCGATGGGTGCCAGCTTGAAAGAAACTGAACTGGGTGCGCAAATCGAAAGTAAAAATCTCAAAGAATTGCAGCATAAGTTGAAAATGGCAGACATTGTTGCGGACCGAAAAGGGGTTTTGACATGGGTAAATGAAAATATCGGTTCATCGGTCAATGAAGGTGAAATGCTAGCCAAAGTGGCTGATTTGGGCAGTTTCAGAATTGAAGGCAGTTGCTCGGACGTGTATGCGGATCAGGTGAAAGCCGGACTTTCGGTGATCATTAAGCTCAATGAGGTGA
Organism: Dyadobacter sp. AC419; assembly: GCF_979253085.1. Taxonomy (NCBI): domain Bacteria; kingdom Pseudomonadati; phylum Bacteroidota; class Cytophagia; order Cytophagales; family Spirosomataceae; genus Dyadobacter; species Dyadobacter sp. AC419. The sequence continues at coordinate 69,307 of NZ_CEEDCD010000015.1, forward strand.
TTTTGCGTGGGGTGATTACGCAAGTGAAGCCAGCTGTGAAGGATGGCGTTATTGGATTTATCATTCAATTGGACGATGCCAAAAGCGAATCATTGCGGCCGAACATGAAAGTGGAAGTTTATGTAGTGACGAGCAGCAGCATTAACACCCTTCGCGTGGCCAACGGGCCTGCTTTTACGGGTAAGAAAAAGCAGTTTGTGTATGTCTTAAAGGATAACAAAGCTTATCGCCGGGAGATCGAAACCGGTCTTTCGAACTTCGATTTCATCGAGATTAAAAGCGGCGTTGAGCCTGGGGAAAAGGTGATCCTGACGGATTTGAACGATTATGAGCATTTAGAAGAAATTTCTATTCAGTAACTGCTATGAAAAATCTTTTTACGCTCATTATCAGCATATTCCTGGCATTTCCTGTTTTTGCACAACTTCGGCAATTGTCGCTGCGAGAAGTTGTAGCAGTCGCTAAGGAGCAATCAATCGCGTCCAAACAGGCCATTACTGCCAAGAAAACGAATTATTGGCAATATCGCTCGTTCCAGGCTGATTATAAGCCGCAGCTGAGCCTTAAAGGCACAATTCCTGGTTTCACGCGGTCATACATTGAAGTGACGCAGCCGGACGGGACGATCTCTTTTGAGCAGGTTTCAAACAACAATTCTCTACTTAATCTGTCTCTGAGTCAAAGCATTGCGGTCACCGGCGGGACGATTTATGTGCAGCAGCAAACGCAGCGTTTTGATGATTTTGCAAGAAATAACACGCGCTATAACGGCATTCCGTTCGAGATTGGTGTGAGCCAGCCATTGTTCCGTTTCAATCCGCTGAAATGGGACCGCAAAATTGAGCCGTTGAAATATCAGGAAGGCAATCAGCAGTTCATTCAGTCATTGGAACAGATTGCCTTGGATGCAACGGGTTATTATTTTGAGTTGCTTGTGGCGCAGGTCAATTTACAGATTGCGGAGAAGAACCGGAGCAACAACGATACGCTTTACAAGATCGCTCAGCACAAACTGGAACTGGGAAAGATCTCTCAAAATGACCTTTTACAGCTTCAAATGGGCCTTTTGACCGCTCAGAAAGATCTGGCTTCCGCGCAACAGGCAGCAGCCGTGGCATCTTTAAAATTAAAGCTTTTCATAGGTTCGCGCGAGGACAACGCATTGGATCTTGAAATTCCACTCGAAACACCCCAATTTCCGATTGACACGCAAGTCGCATTGGACCAGGCTTTTGCAAACCGGTCCGCCGCGGTGGGTTTTAACAGAAAGTTGTTGGAAGCAGAACGGGATGTGCAGCTGGCACGAAGGGAAAATGGCTTAAATGCATCGCTTAATGCCACTTTTGGATTGTCAAATCAGGGCGCCCGGCCGTCCGACGTTTACACCAATCCGCAGGACCGCGAGTTTGTCGAATTGCAGTTCACATTACCGATTATGACGTGGGGCAGGAACAAGGCGCGGACCGAGGTGGCGAAGGCCAATCAGGAATTTGCACAACAATCCGTGGCGCAGGATAAGCTCACTTTTGAACAGGAGATTTTTACGCAGGTTACGCTTTTGCAAATGTTGCAAAAACAGGTTAAACTGACCACACTGGCCGATAATATCGCCGCGGAACGCTATCAGATTGCAAAGGAAAGATTCATTTTAAGCGACCTTAGCGTAACGGACCTCGGCATTGCAACCCAGGAAAAAGACATTGCCAGAAGGGACTATATTTTAGCATTGAGGGATTACTGGCAGTCCTATTACAGCCTCCGGATCCTGACATTGTACGACTTTGAACAAAACACGAAAATCACTTATTAGGCCATGATCAAATTACAAAACGTTGAAAAAGTTTACCGTACGAGCGCCATTGAAACGCTGGCACTCAACAACATTAACATTGATGTAAAAAAAGGCGAATTTGTTTCCATAATGGGCCCTTCTGGTTGCGGAAAAAGCACATTGCTGAACATTATGGGCCTTTTGGACGAGCCTAGCAAAGGCCATATCGAAATCGATGGCAGCAAAGTTGAAAAGTACACCGATAAGTCGCTGGCACATCTGCGCAATCAAAAGCTGGGCTTCATTTTCCAGAGTTTCCATTTGATCAATGACCTTTCCGTGATCGATAATGTTGAGATTCCGCTGCTGTATCGCAATAGTTCGTCCAGAGAACGCCGGGAACTTGCGCAGCAGGCATTGGAAAAAGTGGGGCTGAGTAACCGCATGAAACATTTTCCAAAACAACTTTCAGGTGGTCAAAAGCAGCGCGTAGCCATTGCGAGGGCCATTGTTGGCAAACCGGAAATTATTCTGGCCGATGAACCAACGGGAAACCTGGACAGCGCAATGGGAAATGAGATTCTGAGCATTCTCCAAAATCTGAATGAAGAAGGCGCGACCATCGTCATGGTTACGCATGATGACGCCATGGCCAAGCGCACACATCGTCTGATCCGGCTGTTCGACGGATCGCAGGTGCTTTAATTCACTCATTCGCTCATTAATATTATGCTTTCAAATTACATTAAAATCGCCTGGAAAGTCTTGCTGCGGCATCCTTTCTATACATTCATCACGCTTTTCGGCATTAGCCTTACATTGACGGTGCTGATGGTGCTGACCTCGTTTTTGGATCATTTGTTCGGGACACATTACCCGGAGGTTAACCGCGATCGCTCATTGTATATCGCCACGGTTATCCAGACCGATTCAGCCCGCACTTCTATGTCTTCCGGTCCTGCGTCGTTTGAATTTTTGACGAAGCATGTTAAGTCACTCAAATCTGCTGAGCAGGTGGCAATTATGTCTAATTTCAATTTTTCCAACACTTATGTGAATGGGAAGCGGATCAAGCTGAACACCAAATACACGGACGCTGAGTTTTGGAACGTGATGGGTTTTCAATTTTTAGAAGGGAAGCCTTATAATGAAAACAACATTAAGAATTCAGATCACGTGGCAGTCATTACCGATGCTTTGCGGGATCAGTATTTTGAAACTGGCGGCAAGTCTGTGATAGGGCGGAACATTGAAATTGAAAATATCAATTACCGTGTGATCGGTGTGGTTAAAGGCAGCCCGCCAACGCGCTTTTACACCTATTCCGACATTTATTTCCCTTACACGGCTCCCAAGAGCAATTATGAAAACAAGGGACTAAGAGGCAGTTTCATTGCCATCGTCACGGCAAAGGATGCATCTGATATGCCGGCAATCCAGTCGGAATTCGACAGCAATATTTCCCGGATTCCGTATTCCGAGATCCATACCGATAAAAACCTTACTGTTTTGGAAGTAAAAGCAGACAAATATTTCGATCACTTTGTCAATACTTTTGCCCGGAGCAGCACGCAGCGTTTTCTGTTTTACACGGTGGTGAGTTTTGTGATTCTGATGTTTATGGGCTTGCCTGCCATTAATCTGGTCAATGTCAATGTAAGCCGGATTTTGGAAAGGGCATCTGAAATTGGTGTGAGAAAAGCATTTGGTGCTCCTTCGGCCGCATTGCTATGGCAGTTCATCATTGAAAATATTTTCATCACATTCATTGGCGGCGCATTTGCACTCGCACTTTCTTACCTGATCATTTACTTCATCAATTCCAGCGGCTGGATCGCCTACGCGGACCTGACGATCAATGTGCCGGTTTTTGTGATCAGTTTGGCGGTCTGCCTGTTTTTTGGACTCCTTTCGGGCGTGTTACCCGCATTCAGGATGTCAAGGTTGAAAATCGTAGATGCGCTGAAAGTTTAATCATTCAAAAATATTACCATGCTTCAACATCTTTTCAAACTTATCTGGAATAAAAAGGGCACGCATTCCCTGCTTATTATCGAAATCCTGGCCTCTTTCTTAGTGCTTTTCGGCGTGCTGTCGCTGATCGTTTTTAATGTGAGAAATTATTTGCAACCAATTGGTTTTGAGTATGAACAGGTCTGGAATCTGGACTTGGCTAAAAATCAGGATACGGTGGAAGTGGCTCATAAACTTGCTGGTGTGATGGAACGCATCAGATCCTATAAAGAGGTTGAAGTGGCAACGAGAATGAGCAGTAATACACCATTTTCGGCCAGTCAGATGAGTAGTTCGATCACTTATAATAAAGTTACTGTGGGTGCGGATTTCTACCATACGGATCCGGATTTCAACAAAGCACTCAATTTGCCGCTTATCAAAGGGCGGTGGTATAAGAATGGTGACCGGGTAGCAAAATTTATCCCTATTGTCATCAATAAGGCGATGGAAGACAAGCTTTTTCTGAACGAGACAGCATTGAATAAGGTCATTAAAAACGATGACAAAAGCGCTTACAAAGTTTTAGGCATTGTAGATAATTTCAAGGCCAAAGGTGAATATATGTCGGACAGTCCCGCAGTTTTCGAAATGCTTGCGAACGACGACGGCTGGAATTCCAATGTGCTGATCAAGACCAAGCGCGGCACAGATGCGAATTTTGAAGCCAAGCTTGTGAAAGACATTGCCATGATGTTGCCTGGCTGGGGAATCGAAGTCAGTTATTTAAAAGAATCACGGCTTAACCGGCAGAACCTAACGCTTGTTCCGGTGATTATCTTCCTGATCGTCAGTGTTTTCTTGCTTACTAATGTTGCGTTGGGACTTTTTGGGATATTAAACCTTAATATCTCGCGCAGGAAAAACGAGATCGGGTTGCGGCGCGCCATGGGTGCAACGGAAGGCCGGGTAACGATCCAGTTTTTAGGGGAAATATGGGTTTTGGCGACATTCAGCCTTATTATCGGTCTGCTTTTTGCCATCCAGTTCCCGCTAATGAATGTGTTTGATCTCGATAGCGAAATTTACATTACATCGATATTTGCATCCATTGCCATAATTTACCTAATTGTCACCCTCTGCGCCTGGCTCCCCAGCAAACAAGCCTCACAAATCCATCCGGCTGTGGCGCTGCATGAGGAATAATGTTGAATGACTGCCTTGATAAAATATGCTCTTAATAGTTGACGACGATTTGGCGATACGGACTTCTTTAATCCTGCTTCTTAAAAAGGAGGGTTTTGAGGTGAAAGGCGTGGGGTCGCCGGAAGAAACTTTTGAAACTTTAAGGACGGTGACGCCGGAGCTGATTTTGCTTGATCTGAATTTTTCCATTGAAACTTCGGGCAAAGAAGGCATGCAATTGTTGCAGCAGATTAAGCGGAAATATCCCGCCATTCCCGTGATCCTTATTACCGGGTGGGGCACCATTGATCTGGCTGTCAAGGGGATGAAGGAAGGCGCGATTGATTTTATTACCAAACCCTGGCAGAATGATTATCTGGTTCAATCGGTGCGAACCATTCTTAATTTAGCCCAAAGTGTTCCGCTTTCCGGCACGCGTAAAAAGTTAGAAAAGCAATATCAGTTTGAAAATATCGTCGGTCAGGACCCCAAACTGCTGGACATTCTCGAAACCGTGGGCCGCGTTGCGTCTACCGATGCCGCTGTGCTCATTACCGGCGAAAGCGGGACGGGAAAAGAGCTTATTGCGGAGGCGATCCACTTGAACAGCAAGCGCAAATCGCGTCCGTTTGTGAAGGTGAATCTGGGCGGCATTTCTTCGACATTGTTTGAAAGTGAGCTGTTCGGACATGTTCGCGGTGCTTTTACGGATGCCAAAGCAGACCGGTTAGGCCGCTTCGAAATGGCGCATAAAGGTTCTATTTTTTTGGATGAAATCGGTGAGCTGGACCTTTCAAGTCAAGTGAAATTGCTGCGGGTGCTTCAAGAACGCACTTTTGAGCCGTTGGGAAGCAGCAAAAGCCGCACGGTGGATGTTCGTGTTATTTGCGCAACGAACAGAAATCTGGAAGAAATGGTGGCGCAGGCCACTTTCCGAGAGGATCTTTACTATCGGATCAACCTCATTACTGTGAAATTGCCAGCCTTGCGCGAGCGACCGGATGACATTCCGTTGTTGTCGGAATTTTTTGTTAACAACCTGAAAACCATTTATCAACGGCCCAATTTACGCCTGAGCGCGGCTGCGATGAAATGGCTGAAAACGCTTCAATTGCAAGGCAACATTCGTCAGTTGAAAAATTTGGTAGAACGGACGGTTTTGCTTTCCGGCTCGGATACATTGGACATTGCCGATTTGCAAAAGAATCTGACTGGCGGCGCACAGCCTTCCGTCCAGAAAAATCTGCCTGAGGTGGGAGCGATCACATTGGAGGAAATGGAATATCAAATGATTACCAAAGCCATGCAATTTCATCAAAACAAGGTCAGTAAAGTCGCCCGATCGCTTGGAATCACACGTTTTGCATTATATCGGAGACTTGAAAAATACGGAATTGCGTTTGAATCGGAAGACGCATGAGGTTATCGACGAAGGCCAAATACATTGTCTACATAACGGCACTTCATGTTGTCCTGATCTTTCTCGTCTATCGGATTTTATATCAGGACAAACTCCTTTTTATCGGTTCTGAGGCTTTTTTGCTGCTTTCTGCTATCGTTTCCATTCAGATTTACCGAAATTTTATGCAACCTATCGAATTTGTGAGATCCGGGATTGAAGCCATAAAGGACAAAGATTTTTCTATAAAATTTGTCCCGACGGGAAAAGGTGAGGTTGATACATTGATTGAAGTTTACAACCTGATGATCGATCAGTTGCGCGAAGAGCGGACGTGTTTGCATGAACAGCATTACTTCCTCGAAAAGCTCATTGCCGCGTCACCGATCTCGATTGTGATCCTCGATTTTGATGATAGAATCGAATCTTTGAATGTGAAAGCGCAGGAATATTTTAAGGATGAAGCCGATCATTTGAAGGGAAAAAAGCTGGCTGAAACCGGTCATATCCTCCTTGCAGAACTGGCTTCGCTGCAAGATGGCGAGTCAAGGGTTGTCAAAACCAATGGCGTTACAATGTTCAAAGTGCAGCGCTCACATTTCATGGATCAGGGTTTCAGACGCTCGTTTTTAATGATCGAAGAGCTGACAACGGAAATTCTGGAATCGGAGAAAAACGCGTATGGAAAAGTGATACGCATGATGGCGCATGAAGTCAATAATACGCTGGGTGCGACGGATTCTATTTTGCAAACTACAACACATTTGCTTACAGATGAGTCTTTTATAGATGTGCGCGAAGCGCTTACCATTGCATCCGAAAGAAACCAGCGGCTAACGAGATTTATGCGAAACTTTGCGGATGTCGTGCGACTGCCTATGCCGGTTCTTGCGGTGGCGGACGTCAGTAAATTCGCGAACGACGTCACATTGTTCATGGAGCCAGCAGCGGCTCAGCGCGGCGTTTCAATTCAAACCTCCGTTCCCGACTTCCCCGTGACCAAAATGCTGGATTTGGGCCAGATGGAGCATGTGTTAGTCAATGTTGTAAAAAACGCAATTGAAGCCTGCAACAACGGCAATCAAATAAAAATCGAAGTTACCACCACTGGATTAACAGTTAAAAACAACGGCAAACCCATCGACCCCTCCGTAGCAACCCAACTTTTCAACCCATTTTTCAGCACGAAACACGACGGCCAAGGCATTGGCCTGACCCTAACAAGAGAAATCCTGGTCAATCACGGCTTCGAATTTTCATTACAAACTTATGGCGACTGCTGGACTGTTTTCGCGATTGTGATGTAGGTTTGACGCTAGTTTGCTCAACGAGACTGATAATTGCAGCTCATTAAATCCTCGAATCAAACTCTACGAACCTGAATCGCAAATGCATTCGCGGGATTCGCAACAATCATTTGGGTTATCTCGGCGTCACTTATGCCTTTTGATTTTAACAATGGCAATAATTTATCGGGGATTGCTGTGTAACCCCGGAATTCGCCGCCGTCGGGTTCGCCTGGTTTATACCACCCTGCGTCGTGGGAAAGAAGGATTTGTTTGAGGAAACCTTTGGATTTTAGAAAAAGGATGAGCGTTGCAATTTTGTCAACATTATCCTCGTCGACGCCGTCTAGGCTGATCCAGCAACCGCTTTTCGCAATGCGCTCACATTCATCGTTGGTTCCGCTCGCATGCACCCATACAAATGCAGCTGGACTGACGCCTGCTTTTTTCAAGATTTCAATTTCCTGTTCAGCGGGTAGGGCGGGACCTGTGTGAGAACAAATTGTTAGTCCCGTTTGCAAGTGAGTAATGGCGGCAGCTTTAATCAGCTTTTGGTGAATGTCCGACAATGGTCCGTTATTAACCCCGGTTTTGATAAATCCTGGCTTTATATTGGTTCCATCAATGCCGTTTTGAAACTCACTAATCCAACGCTTAGCAAGCTGCTCGGCCGTTTCAGTAAATGCGAATGCTGGCAGATATTTGTTGTCTGAGGCGCCATAATAGCCTGTATTTGTAATAATGTTCAGGCCCGACTTGTCAGAAAGTTTTTTTAGCAAAGCCACATCACGACCTAAAAATGCAGGCGTACATTCGAAAATACTTTGAAAGCCTCTTTGCTTTATTTCAAGAAGATAAGGAAGCACTTTTGCAATGACCGAATCATTATTCCAGCGGTCATTTGAAATCTTGTCAGCTCCGATAAAATCAACAAGAATATGCTCATGAATAAGCGTCTTGCCAAGGTCAGTGGTGCTTATTTTACCATTGACAGAAAATGTAAACGGTTCTTCAAAAGGAAGTTTTCCCAATAAAGGCAAACCCGCAAAAGCCGCAAAGAACATTCTCCGCGATATAGTGTCAACTGTCGATTGCGTGTTTGCTGCCTTCATGTTTCTTTATGAAGCGGTGCGTTTTTATTCTCACTCAACCATCACGAAAGGAGTAGGGCTGAATGAGATAATGAAGATAATTAATGCGCAGACTCCAAGGATAATTCGAGGGGCGTCGAGTGGTTCGTTTTCGTCTGTATCCGGATGCCGGATGCCTAAGAAACGGCCCAGAATGAAAATGAATGGTAAAAAGCCTGTTGATCCTTGCCAGTCGGGGCGAATGTAGGAGACAGCAAACTGGCCAACAACGACGATAAGCGCCAGCATAAACCCGGTTGCCGGATTATCACTTGCTCTTTTGAAACAGATGTACAAAAAGTAAATGTAAATGGCTAGATAAAAGAAGCGCTCATAAAACACAGCATTATTGCCAGTTGCAAATGACTCGGCTGTGAAAAGCCCTAAGCCCGCATAAAAGGCAAACAGACCGAATAGAATTGGAGCAACAACGTCAAATTTTTTCTTGCCAATCAAACCGTAAAGAATGTGCCCGCCGTCCAGCTGGCCGATAGGGATCAGGTTTAAAGAAGTGAAGAAAAGAGCCAGATAACCTGCGAAAATGTACGGATAATGAATCATTTCGTACTCATGCGGCAATCTGGCAGGGTCGGCGATGTAGGTTTTGAACAACCAGAAAAGAATGTTATCGCCTAATGCAATGTTGCCGGAAGCATTCTCATAAGCAAATTGCGGATAACTTAAACCGAAGCGCGCATATTCCGGGTGAACCGAAAAAATGTATTCTGCGGGCGGCAAATGCGTGAATCCGTACCAGAGAACAGCCAGTGCAGCAATAAAGCCAGCGAGCGGACCGGCAATGCCAATATCGAAAAATTTAAGACGGGAGCGAACGACAGACTTAATGCGAATGAATGCGCCCATAGTCCCAATGCTGTTGGAAAGGCCAAACCATAATGGGATGTAATAAGGCAGCGTAACTTTCACCTGATGCGCCCGCGCAACAAAATAATGCCCGAATTCGTGAATGGTCAAAATCACCAGAAAGGGAATCGAAAACTGAAATCCCTGCAAAAACTGTGGCCACCCGAGCAGTTTCACACTTTCATCATTAACAGGCTTTTCGGCACCAGCGCCGGCAATCATGTATGCGAAGTCGTAAACGAATGAAAATATGTTGCCATACATCCATTCCGCCCCAGCCATCGTTGTCGTGATGATCGTAAGAACAAAAAGAAGGGCCTGAATGAAATAGGTGCGTGTGTTAGACTGCATAGTCTTTGAGATATTCCAGGATTGTTATCGGTTTTTGAACATGGATTGTGTCAATTCCCAATTTGGCAGCAGCTTCAATGTTATCACGGTTATCATCCAAAAACAGCGTTTCTTCTGCTTTAAGGCCTGCTTGTTCCAACACTTGCTGATAAATTTTAGGATCTGGCTTCATCAAACCCATTTCATAAGAAAGGAAAACCGTCTCGAACAGGTCGTCGAGCTTTTCCACACCTGTTGAAGCTTCTAAAATTTTGTTGACTTGCGTAATGTGGATGGAGCTCGTGTTGCTCAGCAAAAACAGGCGGTAATTTTCAGAAAGCTTTTTGAGCAATTCAACTCTTTCAGGAGGGAGGTCCAATAACAGGCTGTTCCAGGCTGTGTCAATGGCTTCGTCAGAAAGGTCAGAAAAATTAAGGATTTTCCGCACATAATTGCGGAAGCCAATTTCGTCTAACTGACCCGTTTCAAATTGCCTGAAAAGTGCATTCTCATTGAAAATTGTCAGGATTTCGGCTTGTTCCCTGCCGCTGAGCTCGGCAAAAGATTTTGATGCAACAGGCACATCAATGTTCAGGATTACGTCGCCGAGATCGAAAATGATATTCTTAATTTTGCTATTCTTCATTGCGAGGATTTATTCAACAACAACACCCATTGCACAGAATTTCTCAATGCGCTGGTCGATTCTGTCCTGATTTTCGATTGCAGCAAGCTCATTTATATTTTCCAAGATAACCGTTTTCAATGTTTCGGCCATCCAGTTATGATCTAAATGCGCGCCACCAAGCGGTTCTGGAATGATGCCATCAATGAGTCCATTCTTTTTCATATCCTTGGCAGTGATCTTCATCGCTTCTGCTGCCTGCTCCTTAAAATCCCAGCTTCTCCAAAGAATTGCAGAGCAGTTTTCAGGGGAAATAACTGAGTACCAGGTGTTTTCTAACATTAAAACACGGTCGCCGATCGCAATTCCCAGCGCACCGCCGGAAGCACCTTCACCGATCACAATGCAGATCACTGGCACTTTTAGCATAAACATTTCCTTCAAATTCCGCGCAATCGCCTCGCCTTGTCCGCGTTCTTCTGCCTCCATCCCCGGAAATGCGCCCGGTGTGTCGATCAGCGTAACAATAGGCTTGTTGAATTTTTCAGCCAGCTTCATCAAACGCAGAGCCTTCCGGTAACCTTCCGGATTAGGCATTCCAAAATTACGGTGCTGTCTTTGCTTGGTATTCCGGCCTTTCTGCTGTCCTATAAGCATAAATGACTGCCCGCCCACATTCGCAAGACCGCCTATAACGGCCGGATCATCACGAACCTGACGGTCGCCGTGCAGTTCGATAAATTCGTCGCAGATCAGCTCAATGTAGTCGAGCGTATACGGACGATCCGGATGCCTTGAAAGCTGCACGCGCTGCCAGCGGGTGAGATTTTCAAATATTTCTTTTCGAAGATCTGTTATATTGTTTTCCAACAACGAAATGGCATCGGAAAAATTAACATTATTCCCCTGTGCCAATGTTTTCATTTCTTCGAGCTTGCGTTCGAGCTCGGCCATAGGCTTTTCAAAATCCAGGTATGTTCTCATATTTAGGTTCTTGTTTGTTGGGCTTGGGACAGATCAAAGTTCGTAAGTGCGTCCCCGCAAAGGTATTTCTACCGATTTATAGCCGTTTTCTTCAATTTTACTCTGGAAATCAGCCATGCTTTGCTGTTCCCCGTGCACCAGAAAAATGCCTTTCAGCTTCTCCGGATCTTGTATTTTGATAAATTTCAACAGATCATTCTGATCTCCGTGGCCGCTAAATACGTCAATTTTTTCAATATTAGCCAAGACCGGCAGCTGCTTTCCGCGAATTGAAATCGTATCTTGCCCATTCAGAAGCCGCCATCCAAGCGTGCCTTCGGAAGCGTAGCCAATCATCAGAATTGTAGCGTAAGGATTGCCGATATTTGCCTCGACGTGCTGCTCCACGCGCCCGCCCTGCACCATTCCGGACGATGAAATAATAATGCACGGCTCATTGTAATTTGAAACCGCCTTGCTCGCATCCGAACTTTCCAGATAGATCAGATTGTCGAAGTCAAAAAGCATATCATTGTCTTCCTGAAATGTGCGCGCCTCCTTATTAAGCAAGCGGACGTGACGCTGATAAACCTTCGTGCTGCTATGTGCTAACGGGCTGTCGGAAAACACTTTAAGATATGGAAATGAATGATCCATATAAATCTTGTTCAGCGTATAAAGCAGAGCTTGCGTCCTGCCGACACTGAAAGAAGGAATGATCAGTCTGCCGGGAATGTCAATGCAGGTGCGTTTGATCACGTCAGCCAAAGCGTCGACTGGCGTTCCCTGATCTTCATGAAGCCTGTTGCCGTATGTGGATTCGCAAATGAGATAATCGACCTGCGGGATTTCCTGCGGATCGATCAGAAGCGGATAATTGCTGCGGCCAATGTCGCCCGAAAAGCAGATTTTCTTCTTCTGCCCGTCTTCATACACTTCAAGCACAATGTGCGCAGCACCCAATAAGTGGCCAGCCGCGTAAAAAACGATTGTAACATTATCGGCAATCCGGTAACGCTGCCCAAATGCGACAGGAACGAAGTTATCCAGCGCTTCGGTTACGTTTTTCTCAACGAAGTAGTCCATCGGAACTTCGCGTTTCTTCTTGCCTCTTTTTTTGGAAGATGCATTTGCGCGCGCATTCAGGCGCTTTTGATGCAGATTAGCCGCATCTTTTAATAATAACGACGTAAGCGCCAATGTCGGTTCGGTACATACAACCCTTCCTTCAAAACCATATTTATAAAGGTTAGGAATGTTGCCTGAATGGTCAATATGAGCGTGTGTTAAAAGTACAGTATTGATTAAACTCGCATCAAAAGGAAATACACTTTTTTGCTCTTCATACCTGGTTTTTCTACCGATCTCATCTAAGTCAAAGTCAGAGCCGCAGTCAATTAAAATTCGGTAATCGTCTGTTTCTAAAAGAAACATGCTACCTGTAACCTGCTGCGCAGCTCCCCAAAATGTCAATTTCATACGTTGGAAATGGGGTGTATCTTACAAAAGTACCAAAAAAGCGGCTGAGAATTGGAGATTACTTACTAGTTTAGATTTGGTATCTATCCTTATGCAGGTGAAAGTCACCCTTCTAAATTAATATGAAATTCTGTCCGCTCCTGATTTTTCTTTTTTTCTATGTTCATGCCAATGCGCAAACGATTGACAGTGTTGCTTTAAATAATTTTCAGGATGCCGTGTTGGAACTTGAAAACAGTGAATTGATGCGCAGCGGTTCCCTTTCCGTCAGTGTGAAAAAAGTTAAAGAAGGAAGTAATGTTTTCGCTTTAAATGCCGAGCGCTCGCTGCCATCCGCTTCCACATTGAAGTTGGTTTCCACCGCAACGGTCCTTGCTGTTTTTGGCGGCGATTTTAAATTTCAAACTTTTCTCGAACACGACGGCGTAATCAGAAATGACACATTAGTAGGCAATTTATACATTCATGGCACTGGTGATCCGTCATTAGGAAGCGACCGGTTCAAGGGATATCCAACAGGAAGTGAGCTCATTACGCGCTGGACAGCAGCGGTTAAGAAGGCAGGGATTCTATTCATTAAAGGAAAAGTAATTCCTGACGCATCTTTTTTTGACACCGAAACCATTGCCAGCACCTGGATCTGGGGCGACATTGGCAATTACTACGGAGCAGGCGTGCAAGGGCTGAATTTCAACGAGAATTTATACAGAATCAAGTTTAAACCCGGCGTGGATTTCGGTGATCCTACATCGTTTCTGGGCATTGAACCAGCGATTCCTTATCTCACATTTACCAATCAGGTGACGACAGGTGAAAAGGGTTCGGGTGACCAGACCATTGTTTACAGCAGTCCGCTCGGCAATGCAGTTGTGCTAACGGGAACCATTCCAGCCGGTTCGGCCACTTTTTCAGTGAAAGGTTCTATTCCAAATCCTGCTGAATATGCAGCTTTTGCATTGAAAAAGAGCTTGGTTACCGCGGCAATCGGAGTAGGCGATAATGTCATTCCGCAGCCTGGCGTGCCCGCTGCAACTGCTAATCCCAAGATTATTTTGGACAAATATGAGTCACCGCCATTGCGGGACTTGTGCCAGCAGACTAATTTTTGGAGCATTAACCTCTTTGCAGACACTTTTCTCAAACAAGCCGGAAAAAGACTGACAGGAAAATCAGCATTTGACGACGCGGCAAAAGCTGTAACCGGTTATTGGTCGGGAAGAGGAGCGGATCTGAGGGGATTTTATATCAAAGACGGCAGCGGACTTTCACCATCAGGTTCCATCACCACGCATAGCCTCACCGACATTCTTAATGTGGCCAACAAGGACGCCAGCTTCAACGATTTTTACAAAAGCATTGGCATTCTTGGCTTGAACGGCACCGTTCGTAACCTCGGAAAAGGGACGAAAGCGGCTGGAAATATGCATGTAAAAAGCGGGTCCATCGAAGGGACCCGCGCTTATGCTGGATACGTAACGTCTAAGTCCGGCTCAATGCTGAGCTTTTCGATCATTGCGCACAAATATCTTCCGGGCAGCACCCGCATCATCACCGACTCGTTGGTCAAAATTATGGCGCTGATGGCAGAGCTTTGATGCTTACTGCACCTTTTCGATCACCAGATTATGATTCGTGTAAATACAAAGGTCAGCAGCGACGGTTAATCCTTCGCGCACCATTTCTTCTGCGGTAAGGTGGCCTGCATGTTTTTTCAAAGCCTGCGCTGCGGATAGTGCATAATTTCCACCTGAGCCAATGGCCGCAATGCCATTTTCCGGTTCCAGAACATCGCCTGTTCCTGATATCACGAGGATTTCTTCTTTATTCGCGGTGATCATCATTGCTTCCAATTTGCGCAGATAGCGATCTGTGCGCCAGTCTTTTGCAAGCTCGATCGCAGCGCGCTTCATGTTGCCGCCGTAAGCATTCAGTTTCTCCTCAAATTTTTCCAGCAGGGTAAATGCATCGGCCGTCGAGCCCGCAAAACCAACCAGGATTTTTCCGCCCATTAGCGTCCGGATCTTTTTTACATTGCTTTTAGCAACTGTATTGCCCATTGTAGCCTGCCCATCTGCCCCAAGTGAGACGGTTCCGTTGTGAAGCACCCCAAGGACGGTGGTCGCATGTATTTTTTCCATAAATTGATTTTATACTAATTCGTTAAACCCCTTACAAAACAAAAGTGCCAGGTCGCGAAACCTGACACTTTGTACATTTATTAAATCATTACAATTAAAATCTACTACTTTTTAATCAAGTCAATAATCAAATCCTGCTTAGCAAGTATAGTTTCCTGCATTCTCGATAAAAAATCCTGTTTAGCAGACATTTTCTCTTGTTCGGTCAGCGCTGACTCCTGCATTCTCGATAGGAAATCCTGTTTAGCAGATATCATCTGTTGTTCGGTCAACATTGACTCCTGCATTCTAGACAAAAAATCCTGCTTAGCCGACATTGATTCCTGCGTGACAAACATTGTTTCCTGCGTGTCAAACATTGCTTCCTGTTTTTCGGAGATCAGTTTCTGAATCGCTTTCATGGATTCTTGGTTTGAAAGCACATCTTTAAAACGAACATCCATTACATCCAACCGAATTTCAACGTTGTCCATTCGTCCGGATATGTCAAGTTGATTGTTAAGCAAAAATGCGACGTTGTCGCTCTGCCTGTTAACAGTCTCGCTGATTCTCATGACGAGATCTGTCAAATTATCAATCTTCTTATCCGTCTTGTCCTGCTTAATTAACAATTCGGAAATCACAGGCTCTAACTGATCTAACCTTTTGTCTGCGTTCATAGTGTGTTTGTGTTTAAATGATAAATAGATTTTCTATACCAACATGCTCATCGGCTCTTCAAGCAACTTCTTAACTGTGAGCAGGAATTGAGCGCCTAGTGCTCCGTCTACTACACGGTGATCTGCGGAAAGCGTTACTTTCATGATGTTTTGCGGATAAACCGTTCCATCTTCTTTGAAAGCAGCCACTTTTTTGATCGCGCCGATTGCCAGAATACAAGAATCTGGTGGGTTAATGATGGCTGTGAATTCGTCTACGCCAAACATTCCTAAGTTAGAGATAGAGAATGTGTTGCCTTCCCAATCCTTAGGCTGCAATTTCTTGTCTTTCGCTTTGCCAGCAAGATCTTTCACCTCGCCAGAAATCGTCGAAAGCGTTTTCTTGTCAGCATCGCGGATCACCGGAACGAGCAGACCTTCATCCACTGCGACGGCAACACCAATATTTACATAATTGTATCTTCTGATTTTATCACCCAGCCAAGCCGAGTTAACAGCCGGATGTTGTTTCAATGCAACTGCACAAGCTTTAATCACCATATCATTGAATGAGATCTTCGCAGGGCTAACTTCATTCAACTGCGGACGCAATGCCATCGCTTTGTCCATGTTGATCTCCATTGTTACATAGAAATGCGGCGCTGTAAACAGACTGTCGCTCAATCTGCGGGCAATGGTTTTACGCATTTGCGAGATTGGCGAATCTGTAAAGTCGCCTGTGGCGGGAACATTTGCAGCAGGAGCCGATTGTTCAGCTTTTGCAGGCGCAGATGCTGCCTGAGCAGGAGCTTCTGTTTTTGGAGCGGCTGCCGCAGCAGGTTTAAATTCGTCGACATCGCGCTTAACGATGCGACCGTTGTCACCACTGCCACCAACCTGGCTCAGATCAATACCTTTTTCGTCAGCGAGGCGTTTTGCCAAAGGAGATGCTTTAATACGATCGCCAGAATCAGCAACGGAAACGGTTTTATCGGCTCCATTTGATGATGCCTGCGCAGCAGATTGGCCTTCGTCAGCAGCACCAATGTTCTCTACTTCCGCTCCGCCTTCGCCATTTTCACGGGCAAGCAAAGCTTCTACATTAGCGCCTTCTTCACCGATTACAGCGATAATTCCGTCCACGGGAACTGCCTCGCCTTCTTTAATTCCAACATATAAAAGCGTTCCGTCTTCGTACGCTTCGAGCTCCATAGTGGCTTTGTCGGTCTCAACCTCCGCCAATATATCGCCTGATTTTACTTTATCACCAACTTTTTTTTGCCATGACACCAATGTTCCTTCTTCCATTGTGTCACTCATTTTCGGCATCCTTACCACAGCAGCATTGATTTTCTCAGCTGTTGCAGGGGCAGGTTTTTTAGCCGGTTCAGGAGTGGCGGTTTCAACAGCAGGAGCTGCCGCCGGAGCCGCACTTTCTTCCGCTTTCGCAGCGCCGTTGGTGCTTCCACCTTCAAGCAATGATTTATAGTCTTCGCCTTCAGAGCCAACAACTGCCATAATGCCGTCTATTGGAACTGCATCGCCCTTGTTAACACCAATGTATAGAAGAGTGCCGTCATAATAAGATTCAAGATCCATCGTCGCTTTATCTGTTTCGACTTCTGCGATTATTTCACCTGATTTTATTTTATCGCCTACTTTTTTGTGCCATTCTGCGATAACACCTTCTTCCATGGTGTCGCTCATCTTGGGCATACGAATTACTTCTGCCATATCGCTTGTTAAGGTATTTTAGTTTCTTGGTCTAAAAATTAGATTTCAGTCAAAATTACAATAAAACGCGAATAGCTGTCGCCTTTCACTTCATAAAATTGACCAGAACAGCGCTTGGCTGGAACTTTGAGAATTAATCAATTGATTTTCAACACGGCCATAAACGCCTCCTGCGGGATTTCCACATTACCAACCTGGCGCATGCGTTTTTTACCCTTTTTCTGTTTCTCGAGCAGCTTTCTTTTCCGGGAAATATCACCACCGTAACATTTTGCCAAAACGTCTTTACGCATCGCCTTAACGGTTTCACGCGCAATGATTTTCTGACCAATGGCAGCCTGGATTGCAATTTCAAACATCTGACGCGGGATCAGTTCTCTAAGCTTTTCGCAAAGTTTTTTGCCCCATTCGTAAGATTTTGTCCTGTGCACAATAGCCGAAAGTGCGTCAACCGGCTCGCCGTTCAGCATGACGTCCAGCTTAACCATTTCCGATTCCTGATAACCTGCCAGCTCATAATCGAGGGAAGCATATCCGCGGGAAATGGTTTTTAATTTATCAAAAAAGTCGAAAACAACTTCCGCTAATGGGATAAGGAATTGAAGCTCAACACGTTCAGACGTAAGGTAAACCTGGTTTTTCAGGATTCCCCTTTTATCCATACAAAGGTTCAAAATAGGACCAATATAATCTGATTTTGTAATGATCTGTGCATTGATATAAGGCTCTTCAATCCACTTAATGTGGTTGGGCTCAGGCATTTCCGAAGGAGCGCTAATGTTCAAAAGCTGATCTTTCGTGTTAATAACCCGGAACTGAACCGACGGCACCGTCGTAATCACGGTCATGTCAAATTCGCGCTCCAAACGCTCCTGAACGATCTCCATATGCAGCATTCCAAGGAAACCGCAACGGAAACCGAAGCCAAGTGCCGCAGAAGTTTCCGGCTCCCAAACGAGGGCCGCATCATTCAGCTGCAACTTTTCCATTGCCTCGCGCAACTCTTCAAATTCGCTGGTGTCAACAGGGTAAATTCCTGCAAAAACCATGGGCTTAACCTCTGAAAAACCAACGATCGCATCCGTCGCAGGCCTGTCTATATGGGTGAATGTGTCACCAACTTTAACTTCTTTTGCAACCTTAATTCCTGAAATAAGATATCCAACATCCCCACATTCAACGACTTGCTTTGGAATTTGTGCTAAACCAAGCGTTCCGATCTCATCCGCAATGTATTCTTTTCCGGTGGCCATGAATTTGACGCGGTCTCCTTTGCGGATGCTTCCGTTCTTAACACGGAAAATAACCTCAATTCCTCTGTATGAATTGAAAACAGAGTCAAAAATCAATGCTTGTAAAGGTGCTTTCGGGTCACCAACCGGAGGCGGGATCCTTTCGACGATCGCATTCAGGATTGCCTCAATGCCGATTCCTTCTTTTCCGCTGGCCGGAATAATGTCATCGCGCTCGCAGCCGAGCAGATCCACCATTTCGTCTTTGATCTCCTCAGGCATTGCACCCGGCAAATCTATTTTATTAAGAACCGGAATGATTACCAGATCATGGTTAATCGCCAGATAAAGGTTGGAAATCGTCTGTGCTTCGGTTCCCTGAGATGCGTCCACAAGCAGCAGTGCGCCTTCGCAAGCTGCAATGGAGCGGGAAACTTCGTAAGAAAAATCGACGTGACCCGGCGTGTCGATGAGGTTAAAAGTATATTCTTCACCTTTATATGGATAGGTCATCTGGATCGCGTGGCTTTTGATCGTGATGCCTCGCTCTCTTTCCAAATCCATGTTATCCAGCAGCTGGGCCTGCATTTCGCGCTTGCTTACAGTGTTTGTAAATTCAAGCAAACGGTCTGCTAATGTGCTTTTCCCGTGGTCAATATGGGCAATAATGCAAAAATTACGGATTTTCTTCATGAAAGTAGTTACTGTTCCAACGCCCTGCACGTAAAAGTCTGACGCAAAGCATCTGCAAAATTACGAGGGTAATTAATATTTCAACAGCTTTTCTCACCGAAGTTGCAACTTAAAGCAAAACGCCAACAGAAATGCGCTCCCTGCACCGGCTAGTCAATAGAAACCATCGCCTTAATCACACCGTTGGCCGGATCCAGCCAGCCTTCAAATTCATCCTTAACCTGCCCGAAAGCCACGCGGTGTGTAATGTAAGTCGTTGGATCAATGAGGCCGCTTTTCATGCTGTTGATCACATGTTCAAAATCGGCGCGCGTGGCATTGCGGCTGCTCATTAATGTGGCTTCCCGTTTGTGAAATTCAGGATGGCTGAAACTGATCTCGCCTTTTTGAAGTCCTACAAGCACATAACGCCCGCCATGTGCGAGATAACTGAAAGCCGTGTTGATAGCCCGCAGATTTCCCGTTGCATCCACAATAACCGTCGGCATGTCGCCATTTGTGATTTCGGTAAGCTTTTCCAGGACATTATCTGTCAACGCATTGACTGTATGCGAAACGCCTAATTTTTCTCTGCAAAATGCCAGTCTTGAATCATTAACGTCCAGCGCAATGACATTGGCGCCAGCGATTTTGGCAAATTCCATCGTCCCTAGTCCAATCGGACCTGCGCCGACAACCAAAACGGTTTCTCCTGCCTCAACATTAGCCCGGCGAATCCCGTGTGCACCTATCGAAAGCATTTCTACCAGCGCCAGTTCATCAAAGCTCAAACCGTTGCCATGCACGAGTGAGTAGGAGGGAACAGACAAATATTCTGACATGCCGCCGTCAATGTGTACGCCCGAAACGCGAATGCTTGTGCAGCAATTGGGTTTGTTATTGCGGCAGGCAATGCATTTTCCACAATTAAAATAAGGAATAAATGTTACGGCTTCCGCGATTGCAAAACCTTCTGCTCCGTCCGTTTCAACGATTTCTCCCGCCAGTTCATGGCCGAGAATTCTTGGGTAGTTAAAGAAGGGCTGCGTTCCTTCGAATGCATGCAGATCTGTTCCGCAAATTCCGATCCGTTTTATTTTTAAAATGGTGTTGCCCGTTGAAAGCGCCGGTTTTTCGGCCTGCTCGTAAGCAAATTCACCAGGTGTTGTGCAAACTAAAACTTCCATAAATGGACTGAACTTAATTTTTGTTGAGAATATCAGGAATTGGCCAATGCGCGATCCAGATGAACATAACCGCCATCCACATAAACAAGCTGACCCGTTGTGTGGCTCGAACGCTGCGACAGCAGGAACACCGTCATATTAGCGATTTCTTCCGCCGTCGTCATCCGGTTTTCCAACGGAATGTTAGCAGTGATCGATGCCAGTTTTTCCTTTGGGTTCGGCAAAGTTTCAATCCATCTTTCATAAAGTGGCGTCCAGCATTCAGCTACAACGACAGCATTTACACGAATGCCGTATTTCAGCAGTTCCACAGCCCATTCACGGGTAAGCCCATTTCGGCCACCATTGGCTGCGGCGTAGGCAGAAGTGCCTCCCTGGCCCGTATCGGCAGTTTTTGAGGTAATGTTTACAATCGCGCCTTTTGAAGCTTTCAAAGCAGGCAATGCATGGTGTGCCATCAAATAATAATGGACAACATTCTTGTGCAATGAAGCCATGAAGCGCTCATAATCACCGCTTTCCAAGCCTACACCGTCATTTACGCCAGCATTGTTCACCAGTCCGTCTATGCGGCCGTATTTTTCCAAAACACCGTTCACCGCTTGTTCGCAAGCTGCCGGCTCTGTAAGCTCAGCAACAACCTGGAAAGACGAAAAGCCCTTGCCGGAAAGTTCGTCGACTACTTTTTGATTGTCCTCAGCATTGCGGCCAACGATCACGGGGATAGCACCTTCTGCTGCCAAAACATGCACAATTCCTTCGCCTATTCCTTTTGCGCCACCCGTTACGATAACGACCTTATCTTTTAATTGTAAATCCATATGAGAGAAATTATAGCTGACATTGCGACGCAATTTAATGCGAAGCACCCAGCGTCACATTTTTGATTGAGTTATTTTTTATTGCAAAATAAAGCACGACAAGGAAACAAACAGCCGGAACGATATAAGCTGTTTGAATGGATGAAATATCAGAAACCTGTCCCATAATCACCGGAAACACTGCTCCGCCGACAATAGACATGATGACCAATGAAGATCCGATCTTTGTTTTTTCTCCTAATCCACGGATGCTCAGCGCAAAAATCGTCGGGAACATGATCGACATAAAGAACTGGACGCCTACTAATGCATAAACCGCGATCATGCCCTCGGTTAACACAGCTAAAATGAGCAAGCCGACATTAATAATGCTGTATAATGCAAGTAACCGCGGTGGAGCCACAAAACGCATGAGATAAGTTCCGATGAAACGACCGATCATAAAGCTCAGAAATGCGCCGGAGAGGACATAGGCGGCTGTTTTTTCATCAATTCCAGCCACTTTGTCGGAGAAACGGATGAAAAAGCTGCTGATACAAACCTGTGCGCCAACATAGAAAAACTGTGCTAAGACGCCCAAAATTAGGTTTTTTTCTTCCCAAATTGAGCCGCTAACCTTATCTGGTGAATCAACCTCGTCCTTGATTTCAGGAAGGGAAGTGCGCCAGATCATCACTGCGACAAGCAAAACGACAATGCCAATCACGATAAAAGGCATTTGAACCGAAGAAGCTTCTGCATTCAGATAACTATCGAGCTGTTCGGGTGACATGGCTTGCAGCTCTTGTTCGGAAAGCGTTTTTCCTGAAAGAATGAATGTTCCGCCCATTAACGGCGCCAGAAATGCAGCCAGCCCATTGAATGATTGAGCAAAGTTGAGGCGCTGGGTTGCTGACTCGCTGTCTCCGAGCACAGTAATGTATGGATTGGCGGCCGTTTCGAGTAAAGTCAGTCCGCTGGCGATCACAAATAATGCGAATAAAAAGAAGCCGAAATGCCTCAATTCAGCAGCCGGATAAAACAGAAATGTTCCAAAGGCGAAAAGCAGCAATCCAAGCGTGATGCCCGCTTTGTAACCAAACCTTTTCATGAACAGGCCTGCCGGCAAGGCAATCAGGAAATAGGCAATGTATGAAGCCGAGTCAATCAATGCGGATTGGAAGTCGCTAAGCTGACAGGCTTTTTTCAGATGTGGAATTAAAATTGGGTTCAGATTCAGGGCAAAGCCCCAGAGAAAAAACAGAGAAGTGATCAGAATGATAGCCAGCCGCGTTTTACGATCTGTCATAGAGGTCCGGAGTTAAATTTTCAGTACAAGTTATATTAACACCGTTTTCCTGCTTATCTACTTAATAGGGGCCCGATTTATCGGTCACGACCCCGAGCATTTACGGATGCTCAGCAATTCAAGCACACGCTCTCTTTTTCTCCTCGAAACGCCGATCCGCGTGCCATCACTCATCATAATATATGCATTCGAATTATTCAACTGAATGATGTGTAGTGCGTTAACCAAATGCTTTTTATGTGTCCGGATGAATTTATACGGTTCGAGTATATCCTGAAAGTATTTGAGTGTCCTGCTGGCAACGAATAATTTTTTATTGACCAAATAAATCTCCGTGTAATTGCGGTCGGCCTGCAAACGGACAATCTTGCGCAAGGAAAAGAAATAAATGCCATTAGTCGACGGCACCGGCAAGCGAAACTCTCTTATTTCTTTGTTTTCGTAGGGAGTAACAATTTGCTCCACCAGCGGACGCTTCCTATTGTTTGCGTTCCGATTGCTGATGTGCCGCTCAACAGCCTGTATCAGCTCGGTCGCTTCAATTGGCTTGAGCAAATAATCCAATGCATTAAAACGAAGTGCCTGAATGGCATATTGGTTATCCGATGTCATGAAAATGACATCAAACGTGAAATCCCTGAGCGCAAACAGAAATTCAAATCCGTTTTGAAAAGGCATTTCAATGTCGAGCAGCACGATATCCGGCGTGTACGATTGCAATATTTGCAGTGCATCCAGTCCCGAATTTGTTAGCCGGATCTCGGAAATTTCAGGAACCAATTCCATAATCAGGTGATGCAGCTTAGCAAGCACATCCATCTCATCGTCAATTATCAAAACCTTTATCATAAACAGGTGGCGGGCGTTTAGTTAACGCTTACCTCAGCGCTTATCCCAAACCAAAATATTGGTTCTTGGAAGAAATGCTCCTGTCCGATGTATAACCGGTGGCTGTCGTTGATTGTTAGGTCAATGCTTAGCAGTATATGCTAAGGGCTTTTTTTGAAAACTATAAATGAGATAAAAAAGCGCTGGCAGAATAAAAACGCTTCCGATCAGCAACGCGAGTCCCAGGGCCTCCATGGTTTTTTCCTGTCCGCTATGCTCCATCAACGACAGGTAACCGCCTCCTTTGAGAATGACAATGTTGGGAAAATGCTTGTAAGTGGTCGTCAGCAAAATCATAGTAACCTGAAATCCTGCCAGCGGCCGGAGTAGGGTGAGTTTTCCCTGATACAACAGTGACCACATCCAAACCAGCGAAAGCGTGGCCGAGATAATGGCAATGCGTCCGACCCAGTTCCCAAACACCCAATCGATCAACGGGATTTGCTCAACGTAAGCGGCAATGAAAACGAGGATTCCGCAAAGCACAGCCGCAATGTTGAAAAACTGCGCCTTATGCGCGAAACGCAGGCGGTCCTGGTCGTTTTTGGTCTCGCCGATGAGGTAAACGGAAGCCAGAAACCCACAGATCGCAACGGTAAACAAGCCAACGGAAACTGCAAACCAATGCAGCCAGCTGAAAATGTAGGCAGACAGAAATGTGTCCGCAGCCGGATCAATGTGCCCGGAAACCGCGCTTCCCGCAATGATGCCCAGAAAAAGTGGCGTAATGAAGCTTGAAACGGCGAATATGGTGTTATAAAGATATTGCATGTCATCCACCACGGCGTCAGTAATGCCTGAATGTAAAGGCCGTCCCGCGTGCTATAATGCCCAAAAGCATGATCGTGAGCGGGATATGGAGGTGTATCGACATGGTGGAATAAATAACCGGAAAGCCGACGAACAGAATAACAATGGCAATGATCAGCCACATGTGATTGGCTTCCCATATCGGCCCGATGGCGCCGTAAAGCGTCTTTCGGGTTACGTCTTTGTTTTTGCGCGAAGTAAAAAGCTCAATGATGCCCGCACCGAAATCCGCTCCGCCCAACAGGAGATAAAGCAGAATCGAGGCCCAGAGAAATGTGATGACTATGTAAAGCATTGTTATTCAGGTTTGTCGTACAATGTTCCAACCATTTTTATCTGGCGGTAAAGCATGAATGCCACGATGGCGGCCAGCGAAACGTAAACCGTGCTGAAAAGATAGAATGAATAGGCGATGCCGGGCATGGGCGTCACCGCATCAGCTGTACGCATGACATTATAAATAATCCATGGCTGCCTGCCCACTTCGGTTACCGTCCAGCCAGCTTCAACGGCAATGAAACCCAACGGTGTCGCTGCGACGAACAATTTCAAAAGCCAGGAGCTCGTAAGCCATTGCTTTTTCTTCCATAATGCAAGAAAATAAATCAATGCGATCAGCATCATGGTCATGCCCATTCCGACCATAATCTGAAATGCAAAATGCGTGACGGTCACCGGCGGATGGTTTTCCTCCGGGATTTTGTCCAGTCCGGTTACCTCTGATTTGAAATCTCCGTGTGCCAGAAAACTCAGAAAGCCGGGCAGTTTGATAGCATAGTCAACCTTTTTATTTTCCTCATCCGGAATGCCGCCGAGTACCAGCGAAGCGGACGATTCAGTTTGAAAATGCGCTTCCATCGCTGCAAGCTTGGCAGGCTGTCGTACGGCCACATCCTTTGCAGAAATATCCCCGCTCAACGGTTGCAAAATCGCAGCGACGCATCCGAAGATAGCCGCTATTTTAAAGGATTTGGTGTGAAAAAGTACATTCTGACCTCTCAGGATCATTAATGCGTGCACGCCTGCAACTGCAAATCCCGTTGCAACGAATGCGGCAATCGTCATATGCAATGCCTGCGAAAACCACACGTCGTTGAACATGGCCTCGATCGGGTCAATGTTCAGATATTTTCCATCTACAAAGTCGAAACCGGCTGGACTGTTCATCCAGGCATTGGCTGCTACAACAAGGATGCCCGAAGCCAGTCCGCTGACGCCAACAATGACGCCTGTGAACCAGTGAAACCACTTATTGAACCGGTCCCAGCCATATAAAAAGATCCCAGCGCAATTGCTTCAATGAAAAATGCCGTTCCTTCCAGCGAGAACGGCATTCCGAAAATAGGGCCTGCATGTTTCATGAATTCGGGCCATAACAGGCCGAGCTCGAAGGATAGCACCGTGCCTGAGACTGCGCCGGTTGCAAAGAATATCGCCACGCCTTTGCTCCACGCTTTCGTGACGTTTTTGTAAACAACATTGTCGGTTCGCAGCCAATAATAATGCGCTACGGCCATAAAAAACGGCATCACCATGCCAATACAGGAAAATACGATATGGAAGCCCAGAGACAGGGCCATTTGAGATCTGGCAGCTAAAAAATCATCCATTGTGGAATTTTTTGCGAAAAAATAGGAAGTCTTCAAAACCTCCGGCACCCAAAAAAAGCACCATCCAAAACTAATCAAGTCTGACCTGAAGAACCAGTTTTTTTAAGGAAAAGGATGGAGAATGTTATGTGGAAATGTCAAAGAAAGACGATGCAGGAGCCCAGGTCATGCCAACTGAAATTTATCGTCAAGATTAGCAATTACACAAATAAATATTAGTAATATTACTAATATTTCAACGGTCAATGTTCTCGATATGTTAGGTATTATTGAAGATTACAAAAATTTGCGAAGTCACCTCGGTGCGCTGATCGACAAGTCGGGATATAAAAATGCTTATATCGCCGAAAAGACAGGAATTCCTGCGCCTAATTTTTCCCAAAAAAAGAAACGTGGAAACTGGTCAGTGGAAGAGATCGAAAAAGTATTGCAGGTGATTGAAAATCAAGAGTTGGAAGATCTTTTTCTTTTGGAAATCATGAAGGATCGCGATAAAGGTGACACAATCACTTTTGACCAGTTCCAAAAAGAAATGGGATGGAAATAGTTATCGAGAAGACGTTTGTAAAAGAACTGAAACGCTGTCCCGATTACATCCAGAAGCAGGTTTCGATTGTTTTAAACACAATCCAGGCCGTTCAAAACATCATGGAAATCCCCGACTGCTCATTAATTCACGGAAAGGGAAACAAAGAATATTATCGCATCCGGGTTGGCGGTTATCGGATCGGCCTGAAATATCACGAGGGCATCATTAAGGTTGTCGCAATCATCACGATCCAGTCCCGCGGGACATTTACAAGAAATTTCCTCCTAAGTAACTTTTACTGCTCCCGCCTCGCCGCCAGCCGCTTCTTAACCACATCCGCAGGATATTTCAGGGCGAGCTGCCTGATTTCGTAGGTGAATTCTTTGAATGTTTCTTCCCATACTTCGGCTTCGCCGGGTTCGTAGTCGTAAAAGCCGTGTGAATTTGCGATGCCGCGTCCACCTTCGCGAACGACTTTGTCGATGAGTTCGGGCACTTCGGTGCTGTTGTTGAGGGTAGGGAGGAGGTTTTTCATCACGGTGTGATAAGCCGGAACTCCCGTGAGGTCCATCCAGCGAAATACGCCTACCAATGTCATGAAATAGCCTGCATTGTTGCGGCAGGAGCGGTCCACATCTTCAATCGTTGCATAACCATTTTCCACCAGACTGATCGCTTCCCGATACATGGCATACATCAGCCGGTTGGTGATAAATCCTGCAATGTCTTTCCTTACCAAAATGGGCTCCTTGCCCCAATGATGCGAAAGCTCATACAAATATTCAGCATTGGCAATGTCCGTATCGTCACCGCAAATCACTTCCAAAAACCGTGTTGTATGCGCTGGTTCAGTCCAATGCAGGCCAAGAAAGCGTTTTGGATGAAGCGTTAATTTTTGCAGCTGGCTGATTGGAATAGCAGAAGTGTTGCTGGATAACAATGCATCGGGCGCTATAACCGCTTCCACTTTTTGATAAACAGTCGCCTTAATGTCAATGTTCTCAATCGTGCATTCATTCACAATCCTGCACGGCTTCAATTGGCTGTAATCTTCGGAGATGATCAGATTTTTTAGATAAAATTCAGGATCGTTGGCGATCAGACCTTTTTCCTTCGCGTTTTCCAGATGTTCCCGGATCCGCTTTTCGGCGTGCAGCAAGTCAGCACTGATCGGCGCAATGGCGACCACGGGATGTCCTGCGATCAGCAGACAGGTCACAATGCTGCATCCCATCAATCCCAAACCAACTATTCCAACCGGTATTTTATCCAGATCCATCCTTTGCAAAATATTTTAGATACGCATTAAAAAGTAAGGATAAGGCACTTCCTACTACAAAAAAAGCCCTGGAACATGATTCCAGGGCTCTGTCTTATCTATTTAAAATTATTTTGACCAGCTGTCAACTTCACTTTCCACTTCTTCACGGGTCTTACCTAATTTTTTCTGAAGTTTTCCAAGAAGCTCGTCCTCTTTTCCATCTTCATACAATAGGTCGTCGTCGGTTAGATCAGCATATTGCTGCTTGAATTTACCCTTCAACTCATTCCAGTTTCCTTTTACTTGTTGTGTGAAAGCACTCATGACTTTGTCTATTTAGATTTAAAGATGCCTCGTTTGAAGCATGACTAAAAACAACAGAGCAACAATCATTCCAACCGCCTTTTTAGGGCACAGAGCAGGATTTTTACAGACATTGTTGACATTATTGCTTGGAAAATCTTACGCAGTTTGTGCAATAAGCTTGTCAAGCCGCACAATGCCCTGCACCATAGAACGCACCGAATGATAGTTCACTTTCCATGAATGGCTCATGTGTTTCCAGATAGGCTCGCCCTGGCGTGTCAGCAACGGAAGCCACTCACCCACAGCAGCATGGATCATGTGATCAAACACAAAACGATGCGTTGCGTCGTAGGCTTTCAGGTATTTTTCATCACCGTAAACGCGGTAAGCGTCAGAGCATTCCGATAATCACCTCAGCCTGTTGCCAAAATTCTTTTTCCCGGTCATAAACCTCACCCGCGTGCGATCCTTCCACATACACACCGCCAAATTCCCAATCAATGCCATGCTCAACAGCGTGATCGTAAGAAGCCAGAAGCTGGTCGTGATAAGCATCGTAAGGAACGCCCGCAATGTCGAGCGCGTGCATGAGGAGCCATGCAAATTCCACATTATGGCCGTAACTGGTGTTGTCCTCTGCCGAGCTTTTCATGCCATCTTCCGAGAATCTGTCCCATCCCCAGATAATGTCAAACTTGATCTGCGGCGCAACCGACCAATCCGCCCAAAACTGCGGAATGCCCGTTTTGTATTGCGGATGCATGATTTTATGTAAGAGCAGCTCAATAATTTCCATCAATTTGCGCTTATGCACCTGCTTTTGACTTGCCTCATATAATGTTGTAAACGCTTCCATTAAATGCATGTGCGCATCGAGCGTTTTCCGGTCACCTCCGGCCGGGCCTGGGCCTTTCAGCTCCCAGTTGCGGTGGAACATTTCGAAATAACCGCCATAGTAAGTGTCTGCGCCGTGTTTTTGTAATAGATCAAAAACCTTTTCAGCATACTCCAAACCACGCGGATCACCCGTTGCCAATGTATATTCTGCAAGGCTGTAAATGGCGAAACTGTGTCCGTAAACGATCTTTTCATCAATCTTCACATTGCCTTTACGATCCATTAGCCAGTAAAATCCACCGTTTTCCTCATCCCACATCTTATTAATAAGAAAATCGGCACCGTGGCTCGCAATGGCTGCATAACGACCGTCGCCATAACCTGCGCGATGGGCAGATGAGAATGTGAAAACTGTCCTGGTTTGCGCAATGAGTGATTTTTCGTCTTCGCCTGAATCGTTTCCGGCATTATCAAAGTGCGTAATGAAGCCGCCGTTTTCTTTGTCTACACACCGGTTTTCCCAAAATGGAAGCAGCTGCGTTGTCAAATGGTTGTAGATTTCGCTGCGGTAATTTTTTAATTGATCAATGTTCATTTTAGTGACATTATAAGGTCTGGGTGGATCTTTTTTGTTTAGTTTTTCCCTATTTAAGGCAGGGCGATAGTATAACTACTTAAAGGAAAAAATGGACTACTTGCGCGATATTTGCAAATGGTGATACATACTTCGTAATTCGCAAATTATTCTTTAACCTGCATTGATATGAGCAATCCTGAAATTGTTGAGATCCTTGAATTAACCGCTAAGCTGATGGAACTGCACGGCGCAGACCCTTTCAAAATCAAGGGATATTCCATCGCGGCTTTTTATCTGGACAAATACAAGGATGGTGAGCTGCAACATATGACCGAGCAGGAGTTGACCAAATTGCAGGGAATCGGCAAAAGCACAGCGGGCAAAATTGTTCAAATTGCCAAAACAGGAACATTCCCCGAACTCGAAGATCTGCTGCGCAACACGCCGCTGGGGGTAATGGAAATGTTTAGTATCAAAGGCATCGGGCCCAAGAAAATCGCTATGTTGTGGCAGGAACTGGGCATTGACAACCTGCATGAACTGGAACTGGCTTGTCTGAATGGTGCCGTTGCCAAGCTGAAAGGTTTCGGCGGAAGCATTCAGCAAAAGATCCTGGATTCACTCGCATTCCTCAAAGATCAGGCGGGGAGATTGCGCATGGATAAAGCCGAAGTTGTAGCCGACGCGATTGTAAGTGAGTTGAAAAAGAGCTTTGAGCAAGTTGAAGTTGCTGGCGATATCAGGCGCAAAGCTGAAATTGTTGACCGGATCAAAATTCTGGTCGGCACAGATTCACCGGCGCTTTTGCAAACGATCATTACAGAGATTGATTTTCTGGTTCAGGATGAAAAAATCTCGTCGCCATTTGTGTGGCGGGGCAATGTGCAGGATGTGGCCGTGGAGGTTGAAATTGTTGCTGCCAAGCCAGAGCGTGTTGTTAATGAGTTGTTTATAGAAACTTCCAATCCGGTTCACCTGGGATATCCGTCACAATCCGGCACCAGCATCTGGCGCAAGGCATATTATGAGCAGGTGACGAGTGAAGAAGATATTTACCAAAAAGCTGGCTTGCCTTACATTGTTCCTGAAATGCGTGAGGGCGCCAATGAATTTACCTGGGCAGAAACACATTCGTCTGATCAACTCATCACCTGGGACGATCTGAAAGGGATTTTGCACAACCATAGCACTTATTCCGATGGTCAGCATACATTGGAGCAAATGGCGCTATACTGCCGCGAGCTGGGTTTCGAATATCTGGGCATCGCCGATCATTCGCAAACTGCGACTTATGCACAGGGTTTGAAAATAGAAGACGTCATTCGCCAGCATCAGGAAATTGAGAAGTTGAATGAGCGTTTCGCTGCGGAGAATCCTGCAAAACCATTCAAAATTCTCAAAGGAACCGAGTCTGATATATTAGGCGACGGCTCACTGGATTATCCGGCTGAAATCCTGGCTTCCTTCGATTACATTGTGGCTTCCGTGCATAGCAATTTGACCATGACACAGGAAAAAGCCACAGCAAGACTCATGAAAGCCATCGAAAATCCTTATACAACCATTTTGGGCCACCCAACCGGCCGGTTGCTGCTTTCCCGCGAAGGTTATCCGATCGATCATAAAGTGGTCATTGACGCGTGCGCCGAACATCAGGTTGTGATAGAAATCAATGCATCGCCCTGGCGCCTCGACCTCGACTGGCGCTGGATTTCCTACTGCATGGAAAAAGGCGTCCTCCTAAGCATCAACCCCGACGCCCACTCAAAAGAAGGCTATCTCGACATGCATTACGGAGTCGCCGTCGCCAGAAAGGGCGGCCTGACAAAGGATATGACTTTCAATGCGTTTGATTTAGGGAGGATGGAGGATTATTTGAAGAGTAGGGTTGTCAGGACTCAATAATTACAAAATCCTGATCTCACTCTTTCCAGCGAAAATTTCCTGCGGTAAATAGGCTGTGATTCCAGTTTTTAGTGCGTCGATGAGTCTGGTTTTCATTTGTTCGCGGTTGACGAGCAGGCATACTTCGCGGGCGGGTTCGGGGAATTCGAAGCTGCGGATGTGTTTTTTACGTTCCTCGGAAAGCTCCATAACCGCCATTTCAGGGAGAATGGTGATGCCGCCGTTTCTTTCAACCATCCGGATCAACGTTTCAATGCTGCCCGACCGGTAACTGAAACTGCTGCCAAACTGACTGCTGCGGCTCAATTCGCACAAGCGCTGGATCTGCGTCCGGAAACAATGCCCTTCTTCCAAAAGCCAAAGTTCATTGGGCTCAATATCAGCGGGTAAGATGTATTTTTTGGAATATAAATCCGTGTGTTCGGAAACATAGGCGAAAAAGCGCTCTTTGTACAAAGGAATTTCCTGCAAACTGCTTTCCTCCGACAAAGAAGCAATGATCCCAACATCCAGATTGCCCAGTTTCAGTTCCGTAATGATGCGTTCTGTGATCATTTCGGAAACGTGTAATTTGATATCCGGATAATTCGTAATAAACGGATTTACAAAATGCGGAAGCAAATAAGGCGCAATGGTTGGAATAATCCCGATCCGCAATTCGCCCGATAAATCCCCATTAAAATGCTTCGCAATCTCATTCATACGCGAAGCTTCACGCAAGATCGTCTTGGCCTGATCAATAATTTCGCGTCCTATGCCCGTCGGAACAATGGGCTGCTTGGTGCGGTCAAAAATTTTAACAGATAACTCTTCTTCCAACTTCCGGATCATCATGGAAAGCGTGGGCTGCGTCACATTACAATGCTCCGCAGCTTGTACAAAATGCCGGTGATTATCAACGGCAACGATATATTCTAATTGTTGAATGTTCATTCAATCTGAAATCAGTATAGATTTTGTTTATGCAAATTTAAACATTATCATTTAGGCTGATCAAAATTCTTGTCAAAACTGATTTGTTAAAAGCCAGTTAGTCTTTACCAATTGTATTAAATTGCTATTAAACTTTGTTTTCGAAAGAGAACCGGCATGATATTTGGTCAATCCTTGTACATTAGTTCATCACGTATCAATCACATTAATCTGAAAGCAATGAAAAATCTGAAAGCGTTGATCCTGTTTGCCTTCATGGCTGTAACTGCGCCTGTATTTGCTCAAACTGCAACTCCTGCAAAACCAGGGACAACCAAAACGACGGTTTCGACCAGGCAAACCGGAAATGACAAAACGACCATTAAGGTGAAAGCGGACGGAACGCCGGACAAGCGTTATGCAGAGAACAAAAAATTGAAAGCAGACGGAACTCCGGACAAGCGTTATTCTGATAACAAAAACCTGAAAAAAGACGGCACCCCCGACAAACGTTATAAAAGCAGCAAAGCAGATTCACTGAAAGCGGCTAAGAAGCCGTAAATCAAAATAATACAGGAAATATTTTCCTGAACATTTAGGGTAAGCGCCCGACTGGTTGTCATTCCAATGAACAGCCTAAGTCGGGCGCTTATTTTTTATCAGTAATCTATCATTGCAATGAACGTAGCCATAGCGGATCACGTAACATTTTTGAGCAGGGATCGGGAAGCGGAATTTGAAAAGGTTTTCAAAGCACATTTTAAAGGCCTTCACGCTTATGCCTGCACCATTTTGAGGGACGATATCATGGCGGAGGAAATGGTGCAGAACGTTTTTTGCAGACTCTGGGAAAAGACGGACCATATCGAGATCAGGGAATCTGTCAGCGGTTATCTGTATCGCTCCGTTTACCACGAAAGCCTCAATTACATCAAACATTTGAAAGTCAGGGACGCCTATCAAACGTACGCAATCAACCAAATGGAACACAGCAATAACACGGCTCATCCCCTCGAACTGGCAGAGCTGGAACAGCGCCTGGACAGCGCATTGAAGGAATTACCCGAAAAATGCAGGACCATTTTTCAGATGAGCCGCTTCGAAGAATTGAAATACCAGGAAATCGCCGACCGCCTCCAACTGCCATTGAAAACCATCGAAAACCAAATGGGAAAAGCGCTGCGTTTGTTGCGCCTGAAATTGGTCGACTTCCTGCCTGCTTCTTTTCTTATATTTTTCCTCAGCTAACCGCTATCAGTCATGCATAAAGAATTAAATTACAACATAGACGACCTGCTGGTCAAGGCTTTACTGGACGAGGCCACAGTCGCAGAACAGATCGAGATTAACCAATGGCTGTCTGATAGCGACGATAACCAGCGCTATTTTGAGCATTTTGAATTGATCTGGAATCAAAGCAAACAATTGGCTGCGCAAAGCAGGATTAGTGAAGATGCAGCGTGGGAACGTTTCCTGAAAAGGACGCGGAATGTTGACGAAGAAACGCCAATAATTCCACTTTACGAGTCAACAAAGTCATCCGGTTTTCTCCGCGTTGCCGCATTAATTGCAACAACATTGTGTGCGGGCTGGCTCGCCTACATGTTTTTAGGCCAGAACGCCGAAACGCAAATGTTGACCGTTCGCTCAGGATCTCAAACCGTGTCAGATACATTGCCAGACGGTTCTGTTGTGACTTTGAATAAAAGGTCAAGCATTTCCTATCCGGCCACATTCAGCGGCGGTAAAAGGGAAGTGGCATTAACTGGCGAAGCGTTTTTTGAAGTTACAAAAGACAACACCAAGCCATTTGTTATTTCAGTTAATGATATGACGGTGAAGGTCTTGGGCACCAGCTTTAATGTAAAAGACAATGCAAAGAAAACGGAGGTGATCGTCGAAACGGGCTTGGTAGAAGTGGCGAAAAACAATGAATTTGTTCGCATTAGCCCGAAACAAAAAGCAACTGCGCTCAAAGCGACACCGGCGCTTGTAAAAGACAATGCGGAGGACGAATTGTACAAATATTACCGGACCAATAAGCTGGTTTGCAACGACACGCCTTTGTGGAAAGTGGTTGAGATTCTGAATGAAACTTACGACGCGAACATTGTGATTGGCAATGATCGGCTCAGGAAAATTCCTTTGAACACAACATTTGAAAAAACGTCCCTGGATAGCACATTAGCCATTATCAGTGAAACATTAACTATAAAAGTTGAACATAACGGACAGCAGATCATTTTGAAATAGCGCTTATCTTTCGGAATGAATCGGACTTTTACCTTGCTTAACGCTTTCAAATTCGTCATAATATGCTTACTAATGCCCTGCGCAGCCTACGCGCAGGGTATTTTGAGTAAAACCGTGTCGGTAACCGTGCAAAATCAGCCGGTTTCAGAAGTTTTGAAAATGATGAGCCAGCAAGGTAAATTTTACTTTTCCTACAATAGCAACATCATTTCGGGCGACAGTCTGGTGACTGTTAATGCAGCTCAAAAATCGGTCAAGCAGGTTTTGGAACAATTGTTCAATAATAAATATCAGTTTAAAGAAAAGGGTGATTATCTTATCATTCTGGCAGCGGCGAAGGAAAGGGTTTTCTATGTTGAAGGTCACATTCTGGATCAAGAAACGAATGTTGCTGTCGACTATGCGAGTGTTTATTCAAGGCAATTGTTGATTTCCACATTAACCGGCGACGATGGGCATTTCAGGTTGCGTATTAAAGATCGGGTTTTGCCTATTAGCTTAACAATCAGCAAAGTAGGTTATGGGGACACAACTGTTGTTATCAATGAGGAAAGCGGAGACATTCAGATTCGCATCGCACAAAAAGCCGTTGATCTCGACCCGCTTATTGTCCGCTATTCCGAAGGCGAATCGACGTGGCTCGGTCGGCTTTTTCTTTCAGCCAGACTCCGCACACAGAGCCGGAACATTGGTAAATTTTTCGTTGCGCTTCCTTATCAGGCATCTTTAACGCCGGGGCTGGGAACGCATGGGAAAATGAGCGCACAGGTTGTTAACAAATTCTCTCTCAATCTTTTGGGCGGATACACGGCCGGCGTTAATGGTGCCGAAATTGCCGGCGGATTCAACATTTCAAAGCAGGATGTTCGCTATGCACAAATTGCCGGCGCATTCAACATTGTTTCAGGAACAGTCAAGGGCGTGCAGGTTGCGGGCTTTTTGAACCAGATCCTGGATTCACTAAGCGGCGTTCAGGTGTCCGGGTTTACGGGTAATGTGAAGCAAAATGTGGAGGGCGTGCAAATTAGCGGCTTTTTGAGCAGATCGGCCAAGACATTGCATGGCGCGCAGGTTTCGGGTGCAGTCAATATGATCGGTGCAGATTCTGATGGAGCGCAAATATCGGGAGCTGTAAACTACGTCTCGGGGAATTTTAATGGTGTGCAAATAGGCGGTGCAGCAAATGTTGTTGCCAAGAATTTTTCCGGCGGGCAGATCAGCGGTGCGATTAATGTCGGTAAAAATGAAGTGCATGGATTCCAGTTGTCGATGATTAACATTGCCAAAAGACTCCACGGAACGCAAATTGGTGTCATTAACATTGCTGACAGCTCAGCAGGCCTGAGCCTTGGGCTGATTAACATTGTCAAAAAAAGCACTTCAAATATTTCGGTTTATACAAGTGACATTGTGCCCGTTAATGTTGCCTGGAAAATGGGCACGCACAAATTTTACAGCATTCTGATGGGCGGAGCAACAACCGGCGGCAAAAACAGGACATACACTTTCGGTGCCGGGTTCGGGGTTGAATTCTTCCCTTTCAAAAAATTCGGCTTCTTCACCGAAATCACAAATCAAAACGTCTACACCACGAGCTGGGACCGCATTCCATCCCTTTACCGGCTCCAAACTGCGCTGACTTACAAGCTGAACAAGCGCTTTTTGCTTTTCGCAGGTCCGGCATTCACAGTTTATGACAGCGACGGTTTTAAACCTGAGACCGGCTACAAATCGCTCCCGCCCAAAGGTTATCCAAACTTTGATTTCGGTGGTAAAAATCTTTCATCATGGCTCGGCGCGCAGTTCGGTGTGAGCTGGCGCTATGGCAGGGGTTTGTAATTTCTCTTATTTTTTTCTCCAATTTTTTAGGGTAAGTCCGGGTCACGTTGTCGGTACTTTGCATACAGCAATTGGACCGGATTGAAGGCCTGCAATTTTGAGCTCCCGCCGCTGTGTGTGTTTAAATGATTTCTTTTAAATACATTCCCATGAAAAATTTCACAGTTTCTACGGCTAGATTAGCCTTCATCAGCATATTTGTTTTCGCAATCTCTTTCGCATCTTTTGCCCAGCGCGACAGCGCATCTGCCGTTCATTTTGGATTAATTTATCCGCTCAGCACCAACGGGAAGCACGCCGCTTCTTACACCAATCGTTTTTCGCTGCATGCAGTTGCAGGCTTGTCGAAAGCAGAAACAGGCGCAACCATCGCCGGAGCAGCAAATGTGATTAAACAGGACGCTTCCGGATTTCAAATCGCTGGCGCGGCAAATGTGATCGGAAATAATGCAAAAGGGATTCAAATCGCCGGAGCGGCAAACGTGATTGGAAATAATGCCAGTGGAGCTCAGATCGCAGGTTTTTCCAACATTATCAAAAATGAAGCAACCGGCGCGCAGATCGCCGGCTTCGCGAATGTTTCCGGAAGTTCCGGCTCGGCCCAGATTGCCGGTTTTACCAACATTTCCCGCGGAGACGCCAAAGGGTTACAGGTCGCAGGCTTTTTTAACAAAGGCAAAACAGTCAATGCGCAGATCGGCGGATTTGCCAATGTGGCTCAAAAAGTCAAAGGCATTCAACTGGCTGGTTTTATCAACATTGCGGACACAAGTGACTACCCGATCGCCATTTTTAATTTTATCAAAAGCGGTGAAAAATCCTTCGCCCTGACGCTCGACGAGAGCATGACGACAATCGTCTCATTCCGTTCCGGCGGACGTGTTTTGTATGGAATAGCAGGCGTTGGTTATAATTTCAAAGATGATAAACGTGATTTATATGCCATTGAGGCAGGTTTAGGCGCCCACATTCCACTTGCTAACCATCTACGCCTCAACCTCGAAGTGGTCAGTCAATCTTTGTCTAATTTCAAAAAAGGCAATTATTTCAAAAGCTCGCTTCGCATTATTCCCGCCTATAAAGTTGGCAACAAGCTTGAAATCTTCGCCGGTCCGACAATCAATTATGTTAGTTACAAACGGGATAATGGTTACGATTCCGTGGACAAATTCATCTGGAAAAATGACAGCTCGAAAGATTTCCAGGGAGTCCATCTCGGCTTCAATACGGGCATTCAGTTCATCCTTTGATGCGCCTAATTCGTGCTCTGTCGGATCTGATGTTTTTGATATTCAGATATATATGGCCATATCGCAGGGGAATTGTTTTGAAAAACCTTCGAATCTGTTTCCCTGCCCATAATGCTGCCGAAATTGAGAAGTTAGCAACCGCATATTACCGTCATCTGGCTGATCTTATCGTGGAGCCGTTTCTGGTAAGCACATTAAAGCCGGACAAGTTGGAACAATTTGTCGCTTACGAAAACACATTGCTGATTCAGCAGCTGCTTAAAGAAGGGAAGGACATTGTGCTCATGGTTTCGCATTATGGAAATTGGGAATATTTGTTTTCACTGCCATTAATCTCGGATTACGAAGTCCTGGCAGCCTATTCGCCATTATCGAATCGCATTTTAGATGCGCAATTGAAGAAGCTTAGGGGGAAATATGGTGTGAAACTTGTTCCGAAATCCGATTGGTACAAGTTCGCATTGAGCAGGGCGGGAGGGAAGCCAGCAATTTTCATAAATGTGGCCGATCAAAGGCCGGCCAGGGCAGGCAAATGTGCAGTGAAATTTTTTGGTCATAAAACGTATATCCAGCCGGGTGCAGCTCGCATTGCGAACAGGCTAAATGCTGCTGTGGTTTATTTGAACGTGATAAAAAGCGACAGGAACAAATATCGGTTCAGATTTGAATTGCTGGCAGAAGAAGCCGCAAATGTATCCGAAATGGAGTTGATGAAATTGTATTATGCCGCGTTGGAAAATAGCATTCGAAGTCAACCAGAGCTCTGGCTTTGGTCACATAACAGGTGGAAGTTTGGACTTTCCACATCTAAAACACTTCCAGAGGTCGAAAACGTTGTATAATTCCGCAAAGGGTCGAAATTGTCTACAATGTATTGCTCACCTGGAAAAATAGTAATCTTTTCATAATCAATCGCTTGGAGGACTTGTCTAATGGAGGAGCGGATTTTTTACTGTGAAGGCAAACAAGCCAAGGCTGCAAAGACACGCAACACTCAACGTTAGCAATACTCAACGTACAATGAAAAGGAGCGACGCACATTGCGTCGCTCCTGAAATTTACAACTTCTATATTTTGGTAATGCTTAGAAAAGGCCTTTCGCTTTTTCCAGTGCTGAATCCAATCCGCTTGCATCTGAACCGCCCGCTGTGGCAAAGAAAGGCTGTCCACCGCCGCCGCCACGAATTTCCTTTGCAAGATCTTTCACGATCTTACCCGCATTGAGTCCTGTTTCTTGCACAATATTTTCTGCTATAAACACCGAAAGCTGAGGCTTCCCAGCGATTTCTGTTCCGAAAACAGCGATGAGATTTTCGATTTGGTCACGCAGTTCATAAGAAAGTTGCTTCAACGAATCGGCGCTCGGCACATCCACTTTTTCAACGATCAGGTTGAATGTGCTGTGTTTTTCCATATTGTCAATCAATGCAGATTTCAGCGTCTGAATTTTCTCATTTTCGAGGGATACAATTCTCTTTTGCAGGTTTGTACGTTCATCCAGCAAACTTTCAACCGCCTTAACCAAGTCCGTCGGGTTTTTCAGAAGGTCTTTTATTTTGTTCAAAGTCTCTTCCTGCTGACGCATAATTTCCAGCGCCTTTTCACCAGTCACTGCTTCCACACGACGAACACCAGCGGAAACGGAACCTTCTGATATGAATTTGAAAACTCCGATTTTTCCGGTCGAAGGCACGTGCGTTCCACCGCACAGTTCAAATGAGTATTTTGGATCAAAAATGATCAGACGAACAAAGTCGCCATATTTTTCGCCAAAAGTCGCCGTCGCACCTTGATCCAACGCCTGCTTAATGGGCACATTTCGTCTTTCGTCCAATGCAATGTCCTCGCGGATTTTCTCGTTGACGCGATCTTCGATTTTTATCAGCTCCTCATCCGTCACTTTTGAAAAGTGTGAGAAGTCAAAACGAAGCACTTCATCATTCAAAAATGAGCCTTTCTGCCCGATATGCGTTCCCAAAACCTCTCGCATTGCAGACAACATTAAATGCGTCGCGGAGTGGTTGGCCTTGATCCGGTTGCGTCGCGTTTCATCAATTTTAGCCACGATAATTCCAGCCCGCTGCAATGCTTCATCGAGGTCCTTATCCCGGGAAATGTGAACAAAAAGATCGTTTTCCTTCTTGGTATCAACGATCCGGATGGTCTTTTTGCCGTTTTCCAATCCGTTGTCAATGATCAGAACACCCGTGTCTCCCACCTGGCCACCCATTTCAGCATAGAAAGGCGTGCGGTCGAGCACAATGTGATATTCTTCACCGGCCTTGGTTTTCACTTTTCGGTATTTTACGATCTGGCTATGTGTTTCTTCAAAATCATAACCCAGGAATTCAACGCCATCCGCCTCGCGAACTTCAATCCAATCCGTCGCTTCCTTAGCAGCATCCTGGCGTGAGCGTTTTTTCTGTTCCGCCAGTGCATCCTGAAAACCGGTTTCATCGATCTGAAAACCTTTTTCACGCGCAATAAGCGCCGTAAGGTCGACTGGGAAACCAAATGTGTCGCTCAATTCAAAAACTTCCTGACCTGCGATGACATTAACGCCTCTTTCTTTCAGTGCGGAAATGATCACGTCAAGCCTCTTCAAACCCGATTCGAGCGTTCTCAAAAAGCTCTTTTCTTCTTCTAATATAACGCGGGTAACAAATTCTTCCTGCGTTTTCAATTCTGTAAAAACATCCTGGAACTGATCCGCCAGCACAGCGACCAATTTGTAAAAAAACGGCTCCTGGAAACCCAGATAAGAATAACCGTAACGCACCGCGC
Source organism: Dyadobacter sp. AC419 (assembly GCF_979253085.1). Taxonomy (NCBI): domain Bacteria; kingdom Pseudomonadati; phylum Bacteroidota; class Cytophagia; order Cytophagales; family Spirosomataceae; genus Dyadobacter; species Dyadobacter sp. AC419. The sequence goes on from NZ_CEEDCD010000015.1 coordinate 109,763, forward strand.
GGCGCAAAATGCGACGGATCACATAACCCGCTTTTACGTTAGACGGCAACTGGCCATCCGTTATGGCAAAGGCAACAGCCCTGATATGGTCAGCAATCACGCGCATTGCAATATCTGCAAAGGGTTCAATGCCAGCACCGTACGTTTTGCCGGATAGCTTTTCAAGAACTTGTATTGTATTTTGGAAAACGTCTGTGTCGTAGTTGGAAGTCTTGTTTTGCACAGCCATACACAAGCGCTCAAAGCCCATCCCCGTGTCCACATGCGTGGAAGGAAGCGGAATCAATGAACTATCAGCCTTCCGCTCAAACTGCATGAAAACGAGGTTCCAGATCTCAACAACTTGCGGATGATCATTGTTAACCAGCGATTTTCCGGAAATTTCAGCAACTTCCGAAGCCGGACGTAGATCAATATGAATTTCCGAGCAAGGGCCGCAAGGACCCGTGTCGCCCATTTCCCAAAAGTTATCTTTTTTGTTCCCGAGAATGATGCGGTCTTCACCAACGATCGGTTTCCAAAGGTCCCATGCTTCCTGGTCAAAAGGAACGCCATCCTTGGAATCCCCCTCAAAAACAGAGACATAAAGCCTGTCTTTTGGCAGCTTATAAACCTCTGTGAGTAACTCCCATGCCCACGTAATCGCCTCTTTTTTGAAGTAATCCCCGAAAGACCAGTTTCCCAGCATTTCGAACATGGTATGGTGATAAGTATCAAAGCCAACGTCCTCTAAGTCATTGTGTTTTCCTGAAACACGCAGGCATTTTTGTGTGTCCGCAATCCTGCGGGAAGGCGGGTTGCCATTGCCCAAAAAGAAGTCCTTAAACTGTGCCATCCCTGAATTATTGAACATCAGGGTAGGGTCATTCTTCGCAACCAAAGGTGCGGAAGGGACGATTAAATGCTCTTTACTGCGAAAAAAATCAAGAAAAGCCTTACGTATTTGATGCGAGGTCATTGTATAAATTTTGGTCCTTATGCTCTATAAAACAGGCCGCAAAGGTAAGGAAATTCATATAAAGAATCAGGCTGGTTTTCGCCAGCCTGATTCTTTATCCTTGGAATGTGGGTGTTGAAATTTTATTTCTTAATCACATGATAGGACTTGCCATTGGCTTTTATCAAATATGAAGCCGAAGGCAGACTGCTCATATCAACGCTTTTAATCCCGAGCGCATCTGTGACGGATAAGACTTTTGCACCGGAAGTGTTGTAAATATGAAGTTCGGTAACGATCAGCTTTGAATCGATACTGATTGAGGTTTGGACTGGATTTGGGAAGAAAGTAAAGTCCGCAGTTGCGCCTTCGTCAAAATTCACAGATTCCACGCTGCTGTAAGCGAAAGTTGCGTCCTGGTCAACCATCTTCAACCGATAAAGATTTGAGCCGGTGTTCGGATTATAGTCTGTAAAACCATAATTCTGCTGATCCTTGCTGTTCTCTGAAGCCATTATTTTCCCAATCGCCACCCAGCGCTTGCCATCCGTGCTGCGCTGAATTTCAAAGTAATCACTATTCACTTCCATCGAAGTTTTCCATTCCAGAACAGCATGATTTTCGTTTGCTTTCGCGTTGAAGCTGATCAATGTTACAGGCAATGCCGCCTCGCTTGCAACCATTCTCCTATCAACATATTTCCAAGGACCTGTAGACTTGTCCGGTTATCGCCAAAGCAGGATCGTATTTAATCCTCGCGCGAACTTTTGTGCTGAACCCTATTTTGTCAATGCTGCTCTTTAACTCTGTCTCGGATAATTGCGTTGACGTAAATGCGCCCTCACCAGTGGATTGCGTGCTGTTTGTGATTGGACTTGACTTAGAAAAGCTCTGCCCGGCTTTCCGCGTTTCCCAAACAAGCTTAGCCCGGTTTCTCCCTAAGAATGAATGACCGTTCAGACCAATGCCAAAAGTTATTTCATTAATATTGCTTTGTAGCAGACTTGTAGTCAGGCTGTTTTCATATAAACGAATCCTGTTTCGAGATTTCTCTTTTACTAGTTGGTTACTACCATTCCCTTCATAAATTGAGGCTGCTCCATTTATTTGTCCAGAAAAATCAAACTTAGTTTCTCCAATAATTACGTCACTATATCCATCTCCGTTAACATCACCTGCATACGAAACAGAGATACCCATCTGACAGTTCTGCTGGTCCCCCAGTAATATGACAGGATCCTGAGTTACGATACCCGACTCTGACCCGTAATATACAAGTGCAGCTCCAGAGGCTACAATATTGTATGTAAAGAATGGAGACCCGATGATGATGTCGCTATAACCATCACCATTGAAATCACCGCCAGAAACTGAATTGCCAAACAATGCATTATCATAATTACCTTCCAAAAGTGTAAAACCACTTGCATTAATGCCCTCAGCTGATCCATAAAAAGTTACTGCGGCTCCCTCGTTAGCCTGACCATTTGAGAAATGGTTGGCCCCAACAATAATGTCATCAAATCCGTCGGCATTCACATCTCCTGCTTTTGAGACCGCGGAGCCAAATAGGGATCCAGCATGATTTAATTCTAAAACAGTATTTCGATTTGCTTGAATGCCAATTTTTGAACCATAATAAACGTAAGCTGCTCCTTCGTCAACGGTAGCAAAGGCATTTTCAAAGCGATCAGCGCCAACAACCGCATTCTTCAAACCCATCCCCATTTATGTCACCCGCACCGGAAACAGCATTCCCAAATTCATTATTCACTGAGCCACCTTCAATAAGGAGGCCAGCGCCTGGTTTGAGATGCCATTGGAAGAACCCAAAGAGATCATTATCGCACCTTCATCCTTCTGGCCATTGCTGTATAATGGGGCACCAACGATCACATCTGCATAGCCGTCGCCGTTAACGTCTCCGCGCTTTTTACCGATGTGCCAGCTCTTGAACCTGCTTTGCCAACATAGACCATGGTGGGATTTGACAGAGAAAGCCCACTCGAAGATCCGTAATAAACAAAACCTGCACCTGAATCCGTCGCGCCAAGTATATCAAAGCCATTTGCGCCAATAATCACATCACTATATCCGTCTCCGTTTACATCACCAGCACCACTGACGGACCAGCCTAAATGAGCATCTGCCTGGTTTAGGTCAATTAAAAGATGAGGTAAAAGTACTGAGCCAACACCATTATGAGTTCCATAACACAGAAATGCTGCACCCTCGTTAGAGGCACCATTATCAAACAAGGGGGCTCCGATAATCACATCGTCGTATCCATCACCGTTTACGTCACCTGCATCTGAAACGGAATACCCTAAATTGCTATCAGGTTGAAAACCAAACATTTTGGAGAAATACTGTGTAGCGATTGAACTTGCCGAACCGTGGAAGACTAGGGCACGTCCGTCATTGCCGCCTAGGTCATATGAGGGATCGCCTACTATAATATCACTGGATCCGTCTCCGTTCACGTCACCAGCACTTGCCATTGTGGAAAAGCCTAAAATGGTGGCCTGAATATTGGTGTTAATGCCGACTTTTGACCCATGATATACTCTGGTGTTATTATAAGAATAAATGAGGATGTCACTGAATCCGTCAGTATTTACATCTCCGGCGCATGACAACTGCCTTCCTAACGTGGCTTGTGGTTTGTCTCCTTCAATTATCGTCTTGGTTCCAATGTCAATGCCGCTAGCTGAACCGTAATATATAAATGCGGCTCCTTGGTTTTGCTGACTGACATCGTAATCTGGGGCTCCGACAACAATATCACTAAATCCATCACCATTTAAGTCGCCAGCTGTCGCGACACAGTAGCCAAAATCACTAAAATTGATAGGGCCTGGAATTTTCAGCGATGGGGCTTTAGATATTCCTGATGCCGAGCCATGGTATACGTAAGTTGCCCCCTTTGTAAGGTCAATCGCCGGGTCGAAAAAGTGATCCGCACCAATAACTACATCGCTATATCCATCGCCGTTAACATCGCCTGCACCGGCCACAGAAATGCCAAATCTAGCTTGGGAGTTTAGGGTATGAATAGTTATTGTATCTGCTGCAACCGTACTAACGCCCGCTGCTGATCCAAGATAAATGAATGCTGCTCCATTGTCAGCACCATCATGGATGAAATGAAATGCTCCTACAATTATATCACTGAATCCGTCTCCATTGACATCGCCTGCACTGCCCAAAGAGTGTCCGAAAACGTCGCCTGGCTGTTTTGACTCAATGCGCGTACTTGCTGCACTCAGGCCCTGCGGTGAGCCGTAGAAGATGTTAATGCTTCCATTCAACTTCTCGGGATTGAATACAAGATTGCTGCCAACTAGTATATCAGAATAACCATCGCCATTCAAATCGCCTGTGAAGAAACCGTGTGACCGAAACCAGAGCTCTTCGCAGCTTTCCCGAAAAACACTGTGGAGTTGTTCACCAAACCACTTGACGAACCTTTGAAAAAGAAAACTGCACCTTGGTCAACTTCGCCTCCGAGTCTGTAATATGGCGCACCTATTATTACGTCGCTATATCCATCTCCGTTAACATCGCCGGCACTTGATACAGATGCTCCAAAACGTGAATCTGCTTGCGGGCTGTTAAACACCGCATTTGCATTTCCTGGATTTCCATTCGCGATGATCGGATGGAACAATGGTTACCGGATAGGCAGCGCCTGCTGCATTTACATCGATTTAGGATTTCGTTATTATGGTATGAAAGCGTTGCGCTTAGTTTTTTGCCATTTGCGTCCCCAGCATTTGAGGTCGTTGTACGTGGGATGAATTTCCAGAAAGGCCCGTGGCGCTTTTATCGTAGAATGCCAGCTTGTTTTTACCCAAATCTTTTACTTGCAACCCGTTTTGCGGCTAACCGAACTTTCAGACTTTTCGTTTTTGCAGGTGCGGAATGCACAATGAAATTCTGGCGCATTCCTGCTTCGCTGTTTTTATATTCTTCCGTATAGTGTCCACGTTTGATCCGGATAACATTTTCCACGACTGCACTCGAAGTGTCGGCGGGAAGAAACTTGCCTTTTTTCTAATTTGTGGCCATCTGCATAAATTCCTGCATTTATTAATGCTAAGCTGAAATTATGACCGGCTGAATCTATACGGTTTTTTACCAGCAGCTTTCCTGGCTCGTAGTAGGCTCAGGAGGTTGTGTTTACGATTAGGGCTTTGCTGCTTTCCGAGCGTTTTGTCCAATGTTATGTGATATTCGCGCTGACTAATGGACTGCTGCATTTGCACAATAGTATTAGCGGGGACAGGCTGATTTGTTGTTTGATCTCCAATTTTGTCCTGGGCTTTTGGTTTTCGTGGACAGTTCTTGTCTGCCATCAGTCAAACGAACGTTTCTGTTCATGTAAACCAGCATTGCCAAGACAATCAGGATGGCTATGCAAAGTGTGTTTTGATAGTTTTTAAATTTCATAAGCTTTGTGATTTTGGAAGGCTGTATTGTTGTCGTTACATTTTTGAAACACCGATTTTTACCCCATTCCCAAGCTCGCATTCCCAAACGCTTTATTTATCGGCCATAGAACATGTTTAAACGGTAAGCGGAAAAAGGAGGGGTGGATTCAGACAGGGATTTTGAGTATAAACCCTGACAAAAGATCTTATTTGTTAAAATTCGCAGATCTTCCGGTGCAGTCGTTTTAAGACGCTTTTTGCAAATTGGCTTTGTGGATTTGACAGCAGAAGGAATTGGCCTTTTGAATTAATTAAGCGCTTGAAATGAAACCGTTTTCGGAGTTATCGGCAGAAGAGTTAGCGATGGAAAACCTATTCATTAGATGGGTTCGGTTTCCCCGATGATCCACCTATCCGGTCATTTTGGGAAGGCTGGATCGTGAAATATCCCGCCATGCGGGAAACGGTCGCAAGAGCGCGCGAACTGGTGCTTATGGCGTCTGACTGGAAGTCTGACTCGCTCTCAAGCCAGGAAGTGAACTCGATTTGGGGCCGGATTCGCAGTTCGCTTGAAGGCATTAAGGAACGCGAACCGGGTCAGCCTAGCGTATGAAAGAGTCCACGAAACCGACTGGCATTATCGTTGGGCTGATTTCCATGGCCGTTATCATTCTGCTTGTTTTTGTATTCTTTTCCTTAATGAGCTGATCTTGCTCATTTTCAGTCCTTTTTAATTTCCCAGTATAATGTTATAGTACAAAATTGAGATATCTCTCTTTGGATTTGTAACCGTTTTATTGATGCCTCGTGCAGATATTTTACAATTAAATATTTGATGAAGCATACATTGGCAACGTTCCCGATAACGATTGCGTAAATAAAATTGACGATTCATTTCCGGATTTCTTTCCTTATTTCTATTCTCGACCAATAATTCCGAATTGTATTATCTTGACAAATAATGTAGTTATTAAAATATCAATATCATTCGGAACGCTTCTGCTTCCTCCTAAGCCACCCTTAAAATGAAGTAAATGATCGGTTATGTAACCATTCTATTGTAACCGGCAATTTACTATAATATTATTTTGATAAAAAATATAACTTTTTTAAGGGTATTTTAAAAAGGTCGTCCAGCAATTAACAGTCAGAACCTACAATCTCCATTAATGCGTATGAAAAGAAGATTTACCAGTACCGGTCAACAACGCCCTGCGTTGGACCATGGCAGCCATGATGGTGTCGGGCGGTGTCGGCCCAGGCATTTTCACTGAACCGCCCAAACTTTAAGCCACGTTTTTTCCATTGACAAAACGGTGTCCGGAAAAATCACCTCCTCGGAAGACAATACGCCCATTCCTGGTGTATCGGTTGTGTTGAAAGGCAGACAGAAGCGGAACAAATACAGATGTTGACGGGGCCTACAAGATTGATGTGCCGGACAATGGCGCCGTGCTGGTATTTTCCTCAGTTGGTTTTATTACGCAGGAATACGCGGTGGGTGCAAAAAGTGTGGTGGAGCTGAAATTAGATCCTGATATGAAGGCGCTTACCGAAGTGGTGGTTGTGGGTTACGGTAGCCAGAAAAAAAGCCAGACGACGGGTGCGATCTCTTCCGTTTCTTCCAAACAAATCAGTGAAATGCCCATTACGAACATTGGTCAGGGCTATGCCGGGACGCGTTGCCGGGGTCGATGTTCTTCGCAGTCGGGTAGCAAGCCTGGTTCTGCTCCAAAAGTCTTGATTCGCGGGCGCCGCTCAAGTTAATGCGGGCAATAATCCGTTGTATGTTGTCGACGGAATTCCATTTGGCAGGTGACCGGAACGAACTAATGTCGACACGTCCATTCGACTTTGTGTCAGGTGGTTATGAAGATATGAAGCCGAATGATGTTGCGTCCACGTGAAATCCTGAAAGATGCGACTGCAACGGCTATTTATGGTGCAGAGAGGTGCCGACGGCGTCGTGCTGATCACCACAAAAAGAGGTGAGGCGACCAAAGGAAAAACGACGATCATCAGCTACGATACTTATGTGGGTGTTACGGATGCTTTGGATAAAATTGGTTTGTTCAATGGTCCTGAATTATATTCGCCGAATATATGCGCGAGTCACGCCAGCGGCATTGCATCAGGAAGCATTTATAAAGATGCCAACGGAAATCCTGTTCCAACCGGACAAGTGGATGCTTTTGCAGATTCGAAATTATTCGAAGCTGTTCGATTGAGCCGGGATTAAAAACAATCGCACAACAGATTATCAGGATATGATCCTGCGCCAGGGCTTTCAGCAAAACCACTCTGTGGGGGTGCAAGGCGGTAACGAAAAAACGCAATTCTACATTTCAGGCGGATTTTTCAGAGACAAAGGAATTTCGGAAGGATTGGATTATACAAGAACTTCGCTTCGTGCCAACATTGACCACAACATTAACAGCCGCGTAAAGGTTGGGATTTCTTCCTACTTAATGTACTCAGTAAGAAACGGTAAGGATCTTAATCCATACTCATTTACATTAAACCAAAACCCGCTGGGCCGGGCTTATGACGATGCAGGCAAGATCATTTTTGCGCCTACTAATGATGCGCTTTTGACAAACCCGTTAGCTGAAATCGTGCCGGGTGCTCAGGTTGACGAACGCAAAAAATACAGGATCTTCAACAGCATTTATACAGAGGTCAAGATCATTGAAGGCTTGAAATACCGTATCAATTTTGGTCCTGACTTCGCAGTTGAGCGCGGCGGACGCTTCATTGGTGCGCAAACCAATGCAAGAAAAGGCGGTGATCCTCAGGCTTCTATTTACAACCAATATGGCTTTAACTGGACGCTGGAGAACATTGTCACTTATAACAAAACCTTTGCATCGAAACACAATTTGGGCATTACTGCACTGCATTCTGTTCAGCGTGAGAATTTTGAAGCCAATACGGTTTCTGTTCAGGGCGTGCCGGCTGAGACGCAGCAATTTTATAATGTAGGCAATGCAAGCGCAGTGCTAGGCGTGGGTAGCGTGCTGATTCCGTGGACATTGAACTCTCTACATGGCGCGTATCAACTACGATTACAATGATAAATATCTCCTAACGGTTACAGCACGTCGTGACGGATCAAGCCGGTTCGGAGAAAATACCAAATACGGAACATTCCCGGGCGTTGCATTGGGCTGGAACATTTCCAATGAGCCTTTTATGAAAGGTGTTTCCTGGCTGGATCTGTTGAAACTTCGTGTTAGTTACGGTTCTGTGGGTAACCAGGGCGTTGCGCCTTACCAGACACAAGGTTTGCTGGGCAGAACAATTTATGCTTTTGACAACACTCCAGCTTACGGACAACGTCCGAGCGCAATCGGTAACCCTGATTTGCGTTGGGAATCTTCTGCAACCAAGAACGTCGGAATCGATTTTAGCTTCCTCAAAGGACACGTGCAGGGATCGCTTGAAGTTTATGAAACCAACACCACCGATCTGCTGCTTTCTGATCAGTTGCCTGCGTCAATCGGGTTCAATGCAGTGACGCGTAATGTGGGTGAAACGCGCAACAGGGGAATTGAATTGGGTGTTTCTACGATTAACGTGAACACAAAAAATGGTTTTAAATGGACCACTGATTTCCAGTTTACTAAAAATACAGAAGAAATTATCTCCCTATATAATGGTGCTGTGGATGATTTGGGTAACAAATGGTTTATTGGCTATCCATTGTCAGAGTTTTTTGATTACAAAAAAGCAGGAATCTGGCAGACTAATGAAGCGGATGCAGCCAAATCATACGGAAGCCGCGTTGGACAGATCAAGGTTGCGGACGTAAACGGACGTGGTTCTGATGGCCAGTTAACTGGTCAGCCGGATGGCAAGATCAATGCAGATGACCGTCAGAAACTGGGCTCGGATGTGCCGGATTGGAGCGGCGGGATCACTAACCGTTTCAATTTCAAAGGATTTGACCTTTCGTTCTTTATTTATGCAAGACAAGGACAAATGATCATCAGCGGTTTCCATAGAGACAACAATGCATTGGCAGGCCGTTACCAGCAAATGTATGTGGATTACTGGACGCCGAACAATCCAACCAACGAATTTCCGCAACCTAATAAGGATCAAGAGTTTCCGGTTAACAACCAGGCGATCATTTATTACGATGGCTCATTCAGTGAAAATCCGTAACATCAACTTCGGATACACATTCACAAACAAGCTTACCAAAAGACTGGGACTTGAATCGCTTCGCTTATTTGCCAGCATTCAGCAGCCAAAAATCTGGTCGAAATATCGCTCAAAATACAATGGTGTGGATCCTGAAACTTCGGACACAACGATTGGATCTGGCGTAACACCTGCAACGCGCGTTTCCACGATCGGACTTAATGTGAAGTTCTGATCAATGCTGAAAAGTCCTGGTAACAACATTTAATTTTTAAGAAAATGAGATTCGGATATATTAAGAAATCATATAAATACATTGGCCTTATGGCGCTTATGCTCATGGGCCAGTCTTGCAGCGACCTGCTTGATGAAGAAGTAATTTCGAGCATTGGCAATGACTACATTAACACGCCGAAGGGCTTTGAAGACGCAGCGAAATCGGCCTATTCATCATTGCGCAACTATTACGGAACCCAGCAAGGGCTCACCATGACGGAGTTCGGAACGGACCCTTATGCGACCGGCGCAGATGGCGGTTACAAAGGTTTTCACTTTTACGACGCACAATTGCAGCCAACGGTTGATTACTTGGCGACGATCTGGGACGAGACTTATCGTGGAATTAATGTTTGCAATGCCGTGATCGAGCGTGCTCCGGCAGCAACAGTGTCTGATGCGGTGAAAAAGATGCGCGTGGCGGAAATGAAGTTTTTGCGTGCACATTATTATTTCCTTTTAATGCAGCAATATGGCGGGGTTGATTTGAGACTTACGGAAACGATTTTGCCAACCAAAAAAACCTCCCGCGCGCCGGAATCAGAGATTTATGCAGCCATCATTTCGGATCTGGAATCTGCATTGCCTGATCTTGAAGCCAAAGCAAAAGCAACAGATTATGGTCGTGCTACAAAGCCTGCCGCTGAGCATTTGCTGGCAAAAGTTTATCTGGCCAAAGGCAATTCGAGTTCAAAAGCTGCGGATGATTATACCAAAGCAGCGACTTACGCATCGAGTGTGATCAATAATTACACATTCAAATTGCTGCCAGACTTTGCGAGTGTTTTTGATCAGTCAAATCAAAACCATGATGAGGTTGTGTTCTCGGTGCAGTATACAACGGATACCGTTGACCAATGGAACGGGTAACAGCCTTCACCTTTATTTTGGAATGCAATATGACGTGCAGGCTGGAATGGTGCGCGATATCTTGAACGGCCGCCCTTTCAAAAGGCTTCGTCCAACGCAATACACGCTTGAAACGGTGTTCAAAGATCGCGTGAACGATTCACGTTACAAGAAAACTTTCAAAGACACTTGGATTGCGAACAACCCGGGCAAGTTTACAAACGTGTTTGACAACTCAAAAACTGAGGTGACTTATAAAGCGGGTGATACGGCGATATTTATTCCAGGTTATGAAATGCCGCTGGCAGAAAGAGCGAAAAAGCCATATCAGATTTTGGTGCCAAGCCGCTATGACGAAGCATTGTTTCCAACTTTGAAAAAATTTCTTGACCCATTGCGCCCTGACCGGACTTACGAGCCTGGAAGCAGAGATTATATGTGTTTCCGACTTGCTGACACGTATTTAATGCTTGCAGAAGCACAGTTACTGACTGGAAAAGTGAAAGAAGCGACCGAGTCTATTAATATGGTTCGTCGCCGTGCAGCATTTGCCGGAAAAACAGCCGCTATGGAGATCAAACAGGCGGATATGAACATGGAAATGCTAATGGAAGAGCGTGGACGCGAGCTTTTAGGAGAGCAAACCCGTTGGATGGATTTGAAACGTTGGGGAAATCTTGTCGAGCGTGTTAAGAAATACAATCCTCAAGCTGCACCGAATGTGAAAGAAATTCACTTGGTGCGCCCGATTCCGCAAACACAAATTGACAGAACGGAGGGTGGAGCAGCTGCATTCCCGCAGAATCCCGGATATTAAGATTGCACAAAGCATTTCAACATTCCCATCATGTGAGAGCACAACTCTTTTGCATGATGGGAATGCTCGCTAAAAAGCGGGTAGCATTTGCTGCATGAAGGCTTTGGGAATAAAAACGCATGACAACCGGCAGCTTATAACTTCCATTATCACCATCCGATTTGTAGGGGTGGCGATTCAAAAATGTCGTTTATATTAATAATGTACGGAAGTTGATAGGAGCCCGTTACTTAGATTACTTATTCAATAGAGTCTTTTTTACAATGAGAAAAAACAGGTTAACGCTGACTATTTTACTGCTTTCAATGACCATTTCCCTAGCGGATGCCCAGAAATCGAAAGACGGATGGGAAAATCTTTTCAACGGGAAAGACTTGACAGGCTGGAAACAATTGAATGGAAAAGCCAAATACGAAGTAAAAGATGGCGCCATAGTTGGCACATCCGTTACAGACACGCCGAATTCATTCCTGACAACTGAAAAGAATTACGGTGATTTCATTTTTGAATGCGATGTGAAAGTCGATAACAAGCTGAACTCCGGAATTCAAATCCGCAGCTTGTCAACGCCGGAATATCAAAACGGCCGCGTGCATGGTTACCAGGTTGAAATTGACCCAAGTGACCGCGCTTACTCAGCAGGGATTTATGACGAAGCCCGCCGCGGCTGGTTATATCCGCTGGATTTGAATCCGGAAGGAAAAAAAGCATTTAAAAAAGATGAATGGAATAAATATCGCATTGAAGCCATAGGCAGTTCAATCCGCACTTTCCTGAATGGCGTTCCGGTTGCGCATGTGATCGATGACATGACGCCGAGCGGGTTTATTTGTCTGCAAGTGCACGCCATTGGCAGTAAAGATCTTGAAGGAACGCAGGTGAGCTGGAAAAATGTGAGGATTAAGACCAAAGACCTGAAACCAAGTCCTGCGAGCAACATTCGCATCGTCAATCTCATTCCCAATTCATTAAACGAAGCGGAAAAAGCACAAGGTTATACATTGCTTTATGATGGTAAATCAGCGGATCAGTGGCGTTCATACGGCGGCACCGATTTTCCAAATAAGCGCTGGGCTTACAATGACGGCACAATCACAATCTCAAAATCAGACGGTTCCGAAACGGGTAATGACATTGTTACCAAGAAATTATACGGCCCTGCGTTCGAATTTGAATTTGATTTTAAACTGACAGAGGGCGCCAATAGCGGAGTTAAATATTTTGTAGATCAGAAGTTTAGTTCGGGTGGAAAATCGGGCATTGGTTGTGAATATCAGGTGCTTGATGATGAGAGACATCCGGATGCGAAACTGGGTAAAAACGGTAACCGCACCATTGCTTCTTTCTACGACGTAATTCCTGCCGACCGACCAAAAAATGCCGTAAAAAAGATAGGAGAATGGAACCAGGGCCGCATTGTTGTACAAAAGGACGGCACGGTTCAGCACTTTTTGAATGGTTACAAAGTGGTTGAATATGTGCGCGGTTCGCAGCAATTCAAGGATTTTGTGGCAGAATCGAAGTTCAAAGGTTTTGAAGGCTTCGGCCTTTCTCAGCATGGCAATTTGCTCTTGCAGGATCACGGGGACAATGTGTCATTCCGCAGTCTGAAAGTGAAGGAAATGAAATGATCAATTAACTTTTTATAATCAATATTATGACTAGCAGAAGGGAATTTATAAAAAATGCAGCGCTGGCTTCGGCGGGTGTTGCCGTTGGTTCAAATGCTTTCAGTGCAGCCAGTTACCGTAAGATTTTAGGTGCAAATGACCGTGTTCGCGTGGGCATAATCGGTTTTTCCGACCGTTTCCGCAGTTCGCTTGCGCCAAGTTTTTCAGATCATGCCAAAGAGCTCAACTTCGAATTTATGGGCGTTTCTGACCTTTGGAATCGCCGTCGAGACGAAGCTGAGGCGTTTATGAAAGGCAAGCCTTATGCTTCTGCTGAGTTTGCAAAAGCAAGAAATAACGAAGAATTGCTGGGACGAAAGGATGTGGATGCAGTTATCATCAGCACGGCCGATTTTCAGCATGCTTTGCATTGTGCAGAAGCAGTAAAATCGGGACGTGATGTGTATGTTGAAAAACCATTTGCCGAAACATTGGAAGATGCGAAAGTTGCTTTGAAAGCAGTTGAGGCGTCAAAACAGATTGTTCAGGTGGGTTCGCAGCGTCGCAGTGCACCCAATTACTGGGCGGCTTACGAATACATTAAGTCTGGCAAATTCGGTGACATTACAACCGTGGAAATGACCTGGAATGTGAACCAGCCGGGCCGTTGGAGACGTAAGGAGCTGGTTTCTCAGATCAGAAAAGAAGACACGGACTGGGACCGCTTCTTAATGAACCGTCCGAAAGTGGCTTGGAACCCGCGCTATTATCTTGAATTCCGTCTTTTCTATCCATATTCTTCGGGAATTCCAGGACAATGGATGGCACACCAGATCGACACAGTGCACTGGTTCTCAGGACTTGACGCACCGCGTAATGTTGTTGCAAATGGCGGCATTTACACTTGGAAAGACGGTCGGACAAATGTGGACACGTTTAGCGCAGCATTTGAATATGGTCCGTTTGATAACAAGGAAAAAGGCTTCCAGGTGATTTACTCGTCGCGTTTCAACAATGAAGCAGGTGGCGTGAAAGAATATTACTATTCCAATGGCGGGATGATCAATCTGGACACCAATAAAATCACTCCTGAGGGTGGATTGAAGGAAAGGGATGCCAAAGGAATGGGTCTAGAAGCAAATTTGCTTCCGGAAATGGCGCTTAAAACGGGTGATAAAATTGCTACGGATGCCAACACAGGCGCCGATCCGATGACTTCATTGCACATGCGCAACTGGATGGAGTGTATCCGCAGCCGCAAGGAAAGCAATGCACCGGCGCGCGTTGGATTTAACCATTCGGTGGCGAACATTATGGCGACGCAGGCATTGCATACAGGCAAGCGCGTTAGCTGGGATCCAAAGAAAAAGGAGATCGTTTTAAGCTAGTTTAATCTAATCATTTGTGAAAGTGAATGTTATAACAAAAAATATAGCAGCAACTGCATTGACCGTTTTTGCAATAAGTGGAGTGGTTCAAGCTCAAAAGGTTGATCTGGTAAATAATGAAAAGGATAAGAAGGTCGAGGTTAAAGTGGATGGAAAACTGTTCACAGCCTATTTTTATCCGGGTGAAGACAAGCTCAAAAAAGCAGTGCTTTATCCTGTTCAGACTGCAAGGGGAACATTGATCACGAGAGGCTGGCCGCTGGATCCAAGACCCGGCGAACGCGTTGATCATCCGCACCACGTCGGCATCTGGCTGAATTATGAAGATGTAAACGGCAACGATTACTGGAACAATTCTGACGCGGTTGATCACGCAAAACGCGCCTACGGAACGATTATTCACACGGGAATCAAATCCATGAAAAGTGGAAAAAACAAAGGTGAACTCGTTGTTACCGCGGATTGGAAAGATAAAAACGGCGTGCTGACTTTGCAGGAAACGACCACATATCATTTCAGCGGCAAAGGCGACCAGCGCATCATTGACCGCGCTACAACATTGACCGCGGTTTTGGATGAGGTGGCAATGCCGGATATCAAAGACGGCATGTTCGCCATTCGTGTCGCACGTGAACTGGAATTGCCTTCCAATAAACCGGAAATTTTCACAGACGCCAGCGGCATTGCAACGAAAGTGCCGGTGATGAATAATGAAGGCATAACCGGAAATTACCGCAACAGCAATGGCGTGGAAGGTGAAGCAGTTTGGGGCAAACGCGCAATCTGGTGTAATCTGACAGGAAAAATCAAAGATGAAAACATCAGCGTAGCCATGATCGATCACCCCGAAAAACGTGGGTTACCCGGCTTACTGGCATGCGCGTGGCTATGGTCTTTTTGCTGTAAACCCATTGGGAATGAAAGCATTAAGCGAAGGAAAGGAAACACTCAATTTCAAGCTGAAAAAAGGTGAATCCACAACATTCCGTTACCGGCTTGTAATCGCCTCAGAACATCTGAAGGACGATGCAATCAACGCCATGGCAGCCGATTACGCGAAGACGAAGTAGTCATAAGCATTAATGAATCGTTTGCAAAAGAGCCGCAGGAAACTGTGGCTCTTTTTGTTTATTATTGCGAATAAATCACACACTATATAACAATGAAGCAAGAGCATTACCCTGTCGCCAGGCTGGATCATCATTTCTATCAGTTTAATAGCATTGGAAAACATGGCATTATAAGCATGGCTATCATGTTTATGCCGCTCATTGCTGGCGTTTATAACTTAGGCTTCGGTGTTTGGGATCCAATTGGTAAGAATATTGATGATTCCATACAAACAAGGAATGGTGATGCGGACAAGATCCTTGTTACGGTAGCCAAAACAGCTTTGCACTTTTTAGATAAAAACCCCGCCGAAAGTCTTTTCGCAAGGGGTAGCTGCCCAATCAGGACAAGAAAGTATCAAATGGGCATCAATAAGTTCTTGAGAGATTTAGAAGGAAAGTATGCAGTTCAGGGCTTCAAAGATAAACCTGAGAGCAGTGCAATCACCGAACCCTTCGGCTTTTGGGAAGGTGAGTGGGAAGACTTTAAACCTGGCATTAACTATGATGCCTTTTTGTTATCTCTCAAATGATATGTATTTTTAGCTTAAACAAAATATGACAACACTATGGACACTACACGGCCAATACAAGAAAAGCAGCAGAAAATAGTCTTTGATGAAAGTGAGATCAAAATAATCAAAGCTCACTTTGCTAAAAGAGCAGAAGAAGCAAAAGCTTTCTTACTAGCCAACCCAATCCCAAAAGAGTTTTTGAAACGCAGCTCTGGCAATTCGCTCACCTAAGTAAGACATGAAATACAAATCTCGACGGAAGTTTTTACAAAATGCCGGTTTGGCGACGATTGCTTCGATTTCGCCGTTGGCCGCTGAGCCGGAAAGAGTTAAGGAACTGTTCATTCACCACGTTTTCTTTATCTGAAAGATCCGAATAATGCGCAGGATGAGGCGAAACTTTTGGAAGGGTTGAACAAGCTGGCGAAAGTGCCGACCATTCAATATGTGCACATTGGCAAGCCAGCTGAAACAAGCCGGTCCGTTATAGTAAGAGATTACGCCTCTTCCTGGATGTGTTTTTTCAAAAACATCATTGAAGAAGAAATTTACCAGACCCATCCCATCCACCTCGATTTCATCAAGGACTATTCTCATCTCTGGGAAAAAGTCGTTGTATATGATTCAGTTGGCCCCAAGAATGTCGGATAAGTGATCATAATGTTTGAATAGATAGAAATGAAATTTGGAGAGGCCAGCGGTAAACAGCTGGCCTTTTTGCTTTTATTACTAAATCTTTCGATCCTTTATAAGCATATGCAGCAACATTTCCGTTTCAGATTCAAAATACTCTTCACTTTTGCATGTTCGATTTTTGCGGATTTTACACAGCCCATTTTTGCACAAGGCATTCCGGAGCCCATTCGCTTGAACCAGATCGGGTTTTATCCGAGTGGACAAAAAATTGCGATTGTCTTAACGGATAAGCAGGCAACATTCGAGCTCAAAGATGCTTCAACTGGCAAATCCGTCTTCAAAGGGAAGCTCAGCGAGCCGCGAACCAATCAGCATTCAGGCAAGATCAGCCGCATTGCTGACTTTTCTGAGTTAAAAAAAGCTGGGAAATATTATGTTGAGGTTCCGGATTTGGGCAAATCTGCACCATTTGAAATAAAGCCAAAGGTTTACAAGGAAGTCGCTGCTGCGTCGCTGAAAGGTTTTTATTACCAGAGAGTTTCCACAGCATTACCCGAAAAGTTTGCCGGGAAATGGGCGCGTCCCGCTGGTCATCCGGATGATAAGGTGCTTATTCATGCGTCTGCGGTTTCGCCCGGGCGTGCTGAGAATGCAGTAATCAGTTCACCCAGAGGCTGGTATGATGCCGGAGATTACAACAAATACATTGTCAATTCCGGAATTACGATGGGCACATTGCTTTCGTTGTACGAGGATTATCCTGCATTTTGTGAAAATTTTATCACTAACATTCCCGAAAGCAACAACGGCGTTCCGGACATTCTGGATGAAGCATTGTGGAATTTGCGCTGGATGCTGACCATGCAGGATCCGGCGGATGGAGGCGTTTATCATAAGCTGACAAATCCAAGATTCGACGGAATGATCATGCCGGATGCTTGTAAAAACCCACGTTATGTGGTTCAGAAAACGACCACCGCGACATTGGATTTTGTGGCTGTAATGGCGCAATCTGCAAGGATCTTCAAAAGCTTTGAAAACAAATTTCCAGGGCTCGCCGACTCTTGCGTGACAGCTGCCGTAAATGGATGGGAATGGTCGAAAAAGAATCCGAGTGTGCTTTATAATCAGGAGGAAATGAACAAGAAGTTGGATCCGGATGTGGTTACGGGGGCTTATGGCGACCGTGATGCGAAAGATGAATGGATTTGGGCAGCTGCTGAAATGTATGCGCTGACGAAGAAGTCTGATTATCTGCAGGACATTGCATTGGAAACTGAAAAGCCGATGCCATTGCCGACTTGGAGCCAGGTGAAGGTGCTTGGATATTACACTTTGATCCGGTTTGCCAATGATCTGAAAACAGATGCAACGCTTGCCAACAGTCTGAAAAAGAATGTTATTTCCTATGCCAATGATTTGCTGGCAGATCTTGAAAAGCAGCCTTACCACACTGTAATGGGCAAAAATGCGAAAGATTATTCGTGGGGAAGCAGTTCAGTGGCAGCTAATCAGGGCATTGCATTGCTTTATGCATATAAATTAACAAACGATAAAAAATACAAGCTGGCTGCGGAAGGAAATCTGGACTATTTGCTGGGCCGGAATGCGACTGGTTACTCGTTTCTGACAGGCTACGGGTCCAAGCGTGTAATGCATCCGCATCACCGTCCGTCCGTGGCGGACGGCATTGCGGATCCAGTTCCGGGTCTCTTATCGGGCGGACCGAATCCCGGACAGCAGGATAAATGCACGACTTACACCAGTAAATTTGCGGACGAATCCTTCACAGATAATGACTGCTCTTACGCGTCCAATGAGATTGCAATAAACTGGAATGCGCCTTTTGTGTATTTGTCTGCTGCTATTGAAGCATTATCCGAAGCAAAATAGCTTACTGTTTTGTAGACTTTACGGGAACAGTCGGCGGCGTTTCGTTATAACCTTTATTATCAGTCATATTTTCTTCCTCTGACTCCTTAACCGCTTCTTTTTTGAGGGTTTTGGAAGGTTTGTCAGTGTCCGGATCTTGTTTTACATCACCTTTCGGGCCACCGTGTGTGGGGGAGCCGCCCTCTACATTTTCTTTGTTTGATTGCGTGTTCATAGTTGTCTCGATTTTTAATGTCATGCTCAATTTCCGTTCCCGGCGCATATACGTTTCGTTTGTTCACTTAATTCTACACATTTAGATAGAACCGCTTTTGTTTAAATTAGGCTTATAGATCTTAAATAGAGGCCAGGATGGATATGGAAACAGATAAGCTGATAATCCGGGAAGTTACGAGTGATGACAAACCAGTCATTTACGCGATGATATGCGGATTGGAAAATATGGAAATGGACGTTGCAGGGTTTGATTTTGCCTTTGATACAAATCTTAAAAACCCTAATATCCGCTATTTTCTTGCTGAACTAAACGCTAAGCCCGTCGGCATGGTTAGCTGCCACATTCAACCACTTTTGCATCACGCGGCATTGGTTTCAGAAATACAAGAAATGTATGTGGAACCTGCATATCGCTCTCAGCAGGTCGGAAAGGCGCTTATGCAGCATGTCACGGCGCATGCAAAAAGGATGGGTGCAATTCAGATGGAGGTCACTTCCCGCAATGTCCGGGAGCAGGCACACCGCTTTTATCAGCGTGAAGGGTTTGAAAAGTCGCATGTAAAACTTGTCCGTTATTTTAAAAACGACAAATAAAAAACCATCCGGTCAAGCGACCAGATGGTTTCTGCATTACCCTAAACCTTCAACTGCCATTAAAAACTAGTATCTGTCTCTGCGGTCGCGCGCCCAGCCTTCGCCTCTGCGTTCGCTCATTCTGCGCGTGTCGGCCATTAACCGGTGCAGATCTTCGCGAAGAATTCGGGTTTCTCTCAGGAGATAACCGGCCGCGGTGGCTGTAATCACGTTCGCGTTCCTGGATGCGGTCGTAGCGGTTCATCAGCGCATTCGCTTCGCGGGAGGAAAGTGTTCCGCGGTTAATGCCGGCTGCAATCTGCTGACGTGCTTCGCGCTGCAAATGGTTGATCTCAGACGTGCCTCCCTGGCGATATTCACCTCCCTGGCGATATTCACCTTCATAGCGATCGCGGCTGCTGTGACGTGTGCTGTATTGTGCTGATGCGCTTGTGAAACCTAATGCGATGAATGCGACTGCAAAAAATATCTTTTTCATGACCAATAAATTTTTAAGTTCATGGGTTAGAGGGCCAGAAAAGACATAGGTTTAAAAGGCGCTTGTTAATGATTGTTAAGGGAAAAAGCAGCCTTTAAACAGCAATAAGGGATGTTTTGATAATCAGCAGTTTAGCGCGTAGAAATGGAAACACGAATGGCTTCCTGCGCTTCTGAAAGAATTTCTTCGGCCTTTCTTCCCGCTGGTTCAATGCAGGGAAGGACGGTCCAGGAGAGATGAGAAAATGATTTAAGCGGAAAAATTCCTTTTGGATTAAATGCACCCGTGCCGTTGATTGCGATCGGAACAATCAATGCATCCGGGGCGCGTTTGAGTAAAGTCGCGACGCCGCCCGGGACAAATGGTTTCATAATGCCGCTCGCGGTGCGCGTTCCCTCCGGAAAAATAATGACAGACGTCTTTTCGTCATGGGTCAATTTCGCAAGTCGGGCAATTTCGGTTACAGCCTGCTTGCCATCTTTTCTGTTGATAAGTGCTGCGCCGCTTTTACGCAGGTTATAGGAAATGCTGGGAACGCCTTTTGCAAGTTCAATCTTTGAGACAAACCTGGGATGGTATTTTCTTAAAAACCAGATGATTGCAGGAATATCAAATGTGCTTTGGTGGTTGGCAACAAATATAATCGCACGGTTTTCAGGAATATCAGCGAGATTTTTGAGTGTGATCCGGGCGCCTGTAAGATATAATCCGAATGTTAAAAAGAAGTTGAGATAATCAACGACTACTTTATGGGTCTTTTTGCCAAAAACATTGTAAGCAATTACCTGAAAAACATGAAATACGAGCAGAGAAAGACCAAAATGAATTAAGTAGATAGCACTAAGAATGTAGTCAACGATTTTTTTCATCCGGGTTTTTTCTGCAAAAATAGTTTAAAACTGCCGTGAATATTCTAATTTTTGGGCCGTGAAATGATAAAAGTCATTCAAAACTTACATTAAATTCACGTAATTTGTAAATTAACAAACAGAGCATTAAAATAGAAAATATAATGGATAGCGCACTTTCAGCAGAAAGACTTGAAGTCATGCAACATGTAGGAAAGGACCTGAATGTGCTGATGACGGAATATTTTAAAGCCGATTGAGGAGAATTGGCAACCGTCGGATTTCTTACCCGATTCGAGTGACGAAAACTTTTTCAGTGAAGTAAAATTATTGCAGGAAAGCTGCCGCGAGCTGCCTTACGACTACATTGCAGTGCTCATCGGCGACACCATCACCGAAGAAGCGCTTCCCACTTACGAATCGTGGTTGATGGACGTTATCGGCGTTGATCAGGTGGAAAATCCTTCGGGATGGGCAGCGTGGGTGCGGAGCTGGACAGCAGAAGAAAACCGTCATGGCGACCTTTTAAACAAATATTTGTATCTGTCGGGGCGCGTGAATATGCGTGCGATGGAGGTTTCGACGCAGTTTCTGATCGCTGACGGTTTTGACATTGGCACAGACCGCGATCCGTATCGCAACTTTATTTACACTTCATTTCAGGAATTGGCAACCAATGTTTCGCACAGAAGAACAGCGACGCTTGCCAAGAAATTTGGTAACCCGCATTTGTCAAAAATCTGCGGAGTGATCGCATCAGACGAAATGCGCCATGCAAAAGCGTACAAAGATTTCGTTCGCCGCATTCTTGAAGTTGATCCATCCGAGCTGCTTCTGGCGTTGGAAGATATGATGCGGAAAAAAATTGTAATGCCTGCACATTTCCTTCGTGAATCAGGTGTGAAAATGGGTGATACATTTTCCCATTTCTCCGATGCAGCGCAAAGACTAGGCGTTTACACAACCAATGATTACATTGAAATCCTGGACAGTCTGCTGATCGAGTGGGAGATAGGCGCGGTAAGGAACATTAACGAAAAAGCGGAGAAAGCCAGAGACTACTTGATGGCGCTTCCGGACAGGTTAAAAAGAATCGCCGACCGGACAAGGATTCCGGAGCTGCAATACGAATTCAGTTGGATTAAATAAGAAAATGTCAGCCTCAACGGCTGACATTTTTATTTGATAAGCAGCACAGTTCCGTCTTTCTTCAAGACTTTTCCGTCGCTGGCAATTCCCTCGATACTCCATACATAGGCACCCGAAGTCACAGGGCTGCCTTTAAATGTTCCGTCCCAGCCTTTGTTTAACTCTTTTGTATAAAACACCAGCTGGCCCCAGCGGTTATAGACTTTGAAATAATTCAAACTTGTAATTTCATTTAAAACCGGCGTTAGCACTTCATTATTGCCATCTCCATTTGGTGTGAAGGCAGTGGGAACATTCAATTTCTCGCGGCGTATCACCCGAAGATTCACCGATGCCTGCCCCGAACAACCCATTCCGGAAGTGATTTCGACCGTAAAAGTTTGATCCTGCTGCAATGTAGCAATCGGACTCGGGCTCGCCGGATTGCTGAGTCCTTCCGGTGGCGACCACAGGAATTGGGCATTATTCAGATTGGTAACCTGCGGAGAAGAAGCGATGAGTTGAAATGGCACATTTGCCTCGATTGTCGCGTCCGGCGTGACTTTGACTTCAATTGCTGGCGCGATGCGGATATTAACCGTGTCCCGCAAATTGCATACGCCCAAAATCGCATTTACGACATATTGCGTTTCAACGGTCGGACTTGCAACCGGATCTTTGACATTCGGATTATCAAGACTTGGCTGAGCTTCCCACACAAAATTCTGCGCATTACTCGTCGTCCTCAACTGCACCGGATCACCTGCGCAAATGGTCGTGTCCGCGATGGTCTGAACTGTGAGATTGCTTGAAAACTCAACTTTTACAGGCTTACTGAGCACGCAGCCATTACCATCTTTGAAATAGACTTTATAGTCCGCCGGAGCCAGTTTGAAGATTTCACTGGGCTGATAATTGATTGAATCAATGGAATATTGGTAAGGAGTTTGCCCGCCTTCCGGTTTGATGGTTAGCGTGCCGTCACTGGACTGGTCACATGTGCCGGGAATAAGGTCAGTGGTGAAGCTGAGATGGCTTACCAACACATCCTTAATGTTGGTAATGGAGTTGTTACACTTGATGTTAGTGATTTTAAGCGCCACTTTTTTGTTGCCCGTGGTTTCCCAATTTACAACAAAAGGCCCCATTCCCGAACCGGAAAGCACTTTTGCACCATCGAAATCCCATTCAAATGTGTAACCGTCGCCAGGAACAGGAATCGTTCCCGTATATTTTATGTCAACCTTTTTATCGCGTTCACAGATATTATCAGGGATTATCGCAAAGTCAGCATTGGGATTAATGTTGGCCGTAAAGCATATTTCGCTAAAAGATTTTTCAACATCACTTTTGGAAAGAAACTGGTCACTGAACGACATATACCCAAATCGCGCACGGCCAGATTCGCACGAAACGGACTGGTCGTCCCTGAAAATGTAAATTGGCGTTCCGGCTTTCCCCACATATCTTCCGTCGGCATCGTTGTAAGACGCAAAAAGCATATTGTCCACATACACATCCATAATTCCGGTCTGCCCGTTACGCGGTAAATGTCAGCAGATAATAAGTGTTTGTGTTGAAAAACGGACAAGCGCCTGCAATGCCGTAGGGATAAAAATCTATACAGCGGTCTTTTGAGCCGTTTCTGTCTTTAAAATAAATGCCCTGATCCGAACCACCATTTGAAAAATCAATGATCCGAGCCCATGTTACACCCCAGTCAGTGGGTTTGATATACATCTGAATGGTGTAATTATTGGTAATGGCGCCTTCAGTGTTGGGATACATTAATCCCCAATTCAGGCTGTTTTCATAAACATTCCGCCGAACACCACAAGGCAGGACATCGGCCACGAAACTGCCGTCTGAGGCCGGAGCAGGACATTGTCCCAAAGCTTTTACCGGCTGAAGAGCAGGTCCGCATTCTGGCTCGGAAACTTCCAGTGTTTTGTAAAAGCGGTAAGTATGTTTAACAGCCTGACCAAAAACAGCAGGCAATTGATATAATGTGCAAAAAAAGAGGAGTAGTAATCTTATTTTCATAGTCAGCCGAGGCCGGAAAATACAGGAACAAACTAAAATTACGTCAAATCCGGTTAACTAGATGTTAAATCCCGTTTTTTTAAAGACTTATCCCCTTATAAAAACAAACGAGGTCCCTATTCGAAACCTCGTTTGCTGCTTGGATAAAAGGAAAGTCACAGGTTAACGGCCTTTTTCACACCATCTTTAATCATCAGATTTTTGCGGGAATTCAGGTCATCGCGAAGCAATTTCCGGAACGGCTCAACTGTTTTCACCGCTGCAACCCGGCCATTTGCAAGCGCCGGAACACCCATTACTTGCAATGCCTTTGCGAGAAGCGTTTCATTTTCGTCACCAAACGGGCTGTAAGGGACTTTCGAATCTTCAACGATGTAATCCGGAGTCATTCCATCAACCGTTCCGTAATCCGATTCGTCATTCGCATTGGCTGTCTGTCCAAGCATTACATATGCACCCCATTTCCATCTTTCCTGATCGTCGCTGATCAAGGAACCGAAAAGGTTTTTGCCTGCCGTGTTTTCTCCAATGGTGATAACATTCATGTAAGGCTTCAATCCGTTGATTACTAATTCACTAGCAGATGCTGTTCCGTTGGAAGTGAGTACAAAAACTCTGTTCAGATTGCTGCCAATGTTGTTGGGTTCAGCCTGGAAAGTGTAGTTAAGGGCATTCGCACCATTCTGTTTTTGCCAGTAAGCAATGTATTTATCGTTCCATTGCTCTTTGTAAAAAATCTTGGAAGCCGTCACATTCTTGCCGATCAGCGAAGCCAATGTGTTTGCCGAACTGATGTATCCGCCTGAGTTAAGTCGCAGATCCAGAACGAGTTCGTTTACACCTTTTGCCTTGAAATCAGCAAAGACCTGGCGCAGTTCATTGTCATATTTGTCCGCGTCAGCCGCACTTCCCGGCACAAATTGCGTGTAGACCAGATAACCGATCGTTTTGCCAGCCGCAGGTTTGGAAATTACCGTTGAAAACGCCACCGGATCCTCGCTCACCTCTGCTTTTGTAATTGAATAAGTGGTGTTTGTCGCCACAATTTTACTGTCTTGCA
This sequence comes from Dyadobacter sp. AC419, assembly GCF_979253085.1. Taxonomy (NCBI): domain Bacteria; kingdom Pseudomonadati; phylum Bacteroidota; class Cytophagia; order Cytophagales; family Spirosomataceae; genus Dyadobacter; species Dyadobacter sp. AC419. The sequence continues at coordinate 134,739 of NZ_CEEDCD010000015.1, forward strand.
CGGCGCCCAGCGTCACATTTACGGTTTCGCTGCCGCTCAAAAGCGACACATAATTGGCTTGTGTCAGCTGAGTCCCATTCACTTTCAGGATAATGTCGCCTCTTTTCAAACCCGCCGTCGCAGCCGGGCTTCCTTTTACGACATAATTCAAAAATGCAGCAATGTTCGACTTGCCGTCGTCAATGTAAGAAAGCGAATAACTGATCCCGAAAATTTTGCTTACGCCATTGAATTCGTTTTGCAAAGCATCGATATCATCCGTCACAGCCGAAAAACGATCGACAGTTTGGCGTTGATAAACCAGTTTTTCGAAATAATCGTAAGGACTTAAAGTGGCATCCAGGCTAGCCTCGGCAGGAAGATTTTTATACCAAAAATATGCATCGTCCATGACCTCATACAGCCACGCATTGACTGCTTTCCGATCCGCCACAGAGGTTGTATCGGCAGCCGTAAGGACGTCAGGCTGAACGTCTTTATCCTTACAACCGACAACCGTCACCGCAAACGCAAGTGCAATTAGAAGGTTTAATTTTTTAATAATTAACATATTAGCAGGTTGTTGAAAATTCAAGTTCTTTCAACGAACTACACTGTTAATACGTATGTCACTGGTTTTTTGTGGCGTTAGGATTGGCTTTGAATGGGGAAAATCAGTGCAATTTAATTGAGATTTAATAAGTGTGAATTTTGTTTAAATTTACAGCAAGTGAAAAAACGTGACTATGGACATTAAGCAAATAGTAACAATCGATAATGACATTCTGAACGGCCAGCCCGTTTTTAGCGGAACGCGTGTGCCGATTGAGTCATTGTTTGGTCATTTGGAAGCTGGTGTCTCGCTGGATGAATTTCTGGACGATTTTCCGACGGTTACCAAGGATCAGGCGATTGGTCTTTTGGAAATCGCAAGTAAAATAACTTCTTCAAAGAACATAGCAGCACTTTATGAAGCTGCTGCTTGACGAAAACTTACCAAAGAGACTAACAAAATTATCGCCACAAGTCCACGCTTATCTCAAAAAATCAAGACTGCCGCTTGGGCCGGTGGCGATAATGTAAGTTGCTGTTTTCTCAAATTCCTGTCAATCCTTTGAAAAACTTCCGGGCGATCATTGCGTACTCTAATGGGTTCGCTTTTGCTGGGTCTTGTTCGGCTTCGAGGACGATCCAGCCGATGTAATCGCTTTCTTTGATGATGGCGAAAAGGGATGGGAAATCGATGCAGCCTTCGGAGTCGCCGGGGACGGTGAAAACGCCGCTTTTTACTGCGGTTAAGAAGCTCAGTTTTTCGTCGTGAACGCGTTGCAGCACATTCGGGCGGACGTCTTTTAAGTGAATGTGCGCTGTGCGGCCAATGTATTTTTGAAGCGCCGCCGTCGGATCTTCGCCTGCAAAATGGAAATGTCCGCAGTCATAGTTCAGGAAGACGTTTTCGGGATCAGTTTCATTTAATAAGCGATCCGTTTCTTCAATAGTCTGAATACAGGTTCCCATATGGTGATGAAAAGCCAGCTTCATGCCGCGGTCACGGGCGATTTTGCCAAGTTCGTTCAAACCGAATGTGAAGCTGTTCCATTCTTCTTTGGTTTTCAACATGCCTTTTCCTTCAAAAACCGGCACATTCATCTGGCCCTGACAGCTGTTTCCAGTTTCGCCGCCACCGATCACCTTTGCGCCCATGGTGTCAAGAAAATCAAGTAATGTTGTGAAGTTCTCGCGGTTTTCGGCGAATGTTTTGGTCGTAAGTTCGTAGCTATTCCACTGATTGCAAATCTGCAATCCCCTCAATTCCAATGCCTTTTTCAAAACATTCGTATCGCGCGGAAACTTGTTGCCGACTTCGCAACCCGTAAAGCCAGCCAAGGCCATTTCACTTATGCATTGCTCAAATGTATTTTCACCGCCCAGTTCGGGCATATCGTCGTTGGTCCAGTTGATGGGCGCAACGCCTAGTTTAATGTTCTCGAAATTCATGACTTAAAGGAAAATGCGCTGTTCTTTTTTGTTTGTTTTATACGTTTCAAATGCCTTTTGCACGCTCGGCGAAGTCGAAACTTCCGCAATAGGCACTTCCCACCAGGCATGATAACCTTTCACGGTGCGGTAAAGGCTGGTTTCAATGTAAATAACCGTTGTCCTGTCCGCTGTTTTGGATTGAGCCAAAGCATTTTCCAAAGATGTGCGATCCGTCGCGCGGATGACATTAGCACCTAAACTTTCTGCATTTTTAGCCAAATCCACAGGAAGGAAATCGCCGGAAAGCTGTCCTGAATTTTCATCCCGATATTTATACATGGTGCCAAAGCGTTCACTGCCAATGCTTTCGGAAAGCCCGCCAATGCTGGCATAGCCATTATTATTTAATAACAAAATCGTGAATTTAATGCCTTCCTGGATTGCAGTAACGATCTCATGGTTGTTCATCAGATAACCGCCATCGCCACAGATTACATAAATTTCCCGCGTCGGATCGGCCATTTTAGCGCCCATTCCAGCAGCAATTTCGTAGCCCATGCAGGAGAAGCCATATTCCAGATGGAAGTTTTTCGGGTCCGTCGCACGCCATAACTTATGCAAATCGCCCGGCGCACTCCCAGACGCATTGATCATCACATCACGGTCGTCCATAAAGCTGTTCAATGTCCCGATCACAACGGCCTGATCAATAGGAGAAACTGTGCTGTTTCCTTCCGCATAAATCTGGGTAACTTCATTGTCCCATGCTTTATTGATGTCAGCGATGTGCTGGCGGTAATTTGAATCGACTTCATAATCGCCTAATAAGCCCGATAACTCTTCCAAAACAGCCTTCGCATCCCCGATAACCGGCAGCGCAGCGTGCTTGAAAGCATCGAATTCGCTGATGTTAATGTTGATAAATTTAACAGCCGGATTCTTGAAAATTGACTTGGAAGCCGTCGTAAAATCGCTGTAACGCGTTCCGATGCCGATCACAATGTCTGCTTGATTGGCAATGTCAATGGCATATTTCGTTCCCGTTGCGCCAAGGCCGCCAATGCTGTAAGGCGCATCATAACGGACCGCGCCTTTTCCCGCGAATGTTTCGCCAACCGGAATGCCTGTTTTGCTCGCGAAATTTTCTAAAACCTGGCAAGCGTCACTGTAAATGGCGCCACCGCCCGCAACAATGACCGGATTTTTGGAAGATTTAATCCATTCTGCGGCTTTTTGTAATGTGGTCAAATCAGGTCGTGGTCGGCCGATATGCCATACTCTTTTTCTTGAAAAGCTCTTCAGGGAAGTCATAGGCATGTGTTTGCACATCCTGCGGCATGGATAATGTTACGGCGCCCATTTCGGCTTGCGAAGTGAGCACGCGCATTACTTCGGGAAGGGAATAAATGAGCTGTTCGGGACGGTTAATGCGGTCCCAGTATTTGGAAACGGGTTTGAAACAATCATTCACCGAAATATCCTGGGTCGAAGCGCTTTCCAATTGCTGCAAAACCGGGTTAGGTTCGCGGGTCGAGAAAATGTCGCCCGGCAAAAGCAAAACAGGCAGCCTATTAATGGTTGCTAATGCTGCACCCGTAATCATATTCGTGGCCCCGGGGCCTATGGAAGTCGTGCAAACGAATGCGCCGAGCCGGTTTTTTACTTTTGCATAAGCCACAGCCGTATGCACCATGGACTGTTCATTCCGACATTGATAGTAGCGAAAATCAGGGTTTTCCTGCAAAGCCTGGCCCAATCCGGCCACATTACCATGCCCGAAAATCCCGAAACAGCCGCCAAAATAGGGTTGTTCAACCCCGTCGCGCTCGATGAACTGGTTCTTTAAAAATGTGATCGTAGCCTGCGCTACGGTGAGTCTTCTGGTCATGTTGTTAATGATTTTGCTTGAAATATCAGGCGTTAACCAAGCTGAAATCGCCCGCTTTGTTAGTGCAACCGAACAAGTCGAATTTTTTCAGCATAAATTTTTTATATTCTTCCATAAAGATCTTCCCCGGCGTTGTAGGTGCAAATTCATCGGGCTTGTCGCGGAAAAATTCGCGGTTTACCATTGTCCATAGCAGCCGAGTGTCCGTCGCAATGTTGATCTTGCAAACACCGAGCGGAATGGCTTTTTTAATTTCGTCTTCCTGAACACCTTTTGCATCCGTTTTCAGGTTTCCGCCAGCTGCATTAATGCGTTCCACAACTTCCGGAATCACATTAGAACCGCCGTGCAGCACAAGTGGAAAGCCCGGAAGCCGCTCCTGGATCTCTTTCAGAATGTGAAACTGCAAACCTTGTCCACCCGAAAACTTGTAAGCGCCGTGGCTCGTTCCCACCGCAATGGCCAGACTGTCGCAATCCGTGGCTTTGACAAAATCCTCAACCTGCTGCGGATTGGTATAAAATGAATGCGCAGCATCCACGGTCAGGTCATCTTCAACACCAGCCAAAACGCCCAATTCAGCTTCCACGCTAATGTTTTCCGCATGAGCACGGCGAACGACTTCTTTGGTCCGGGCAACATTCTGATCAAAATCATCATGGCTCGCATCGATCATTACCGAGGTGTAACCGCCTTTTTTCAATGGCTTCAAAAATGTGTTCTTCAAAGCCGTGATCCATATGTATCGCGAAGGTTACATTAGGATCGATCCGCGCCGCCGCATTGATCATGGACAGGAGCATATCCGGGTGTGCATAATCCCTCGCAAAAGGCGTTGTCTGCACAATAAAGGGCGCATTTGCTTCCAGCGCCGCCGAAAAAAGACCATGAATTTCTTCCATGAAAAACACATTCACCGCCGGAATCGCATAGCGGCCATAGCATTTTTCAAAAAGTTGTTTCGTCGTTAAAAGCATTTTTTGGCTATCGGCTTTCGGCAATCAGCCGTCAGCATTTAGTTATTAAGAGAAATTCTTTTTTATTAATCCATTAATCATCGATGGCCGACAGCCGATCGCTGTAAGCTTACCAGAATACCGTGTACAATGCCGCAATCACTCCGCAGATCACAATGGAACCGACAACGAAACTTCTGCCCGGCTCAAACATGGTCCGGTCAATTTCCAGCCCTTTCGGATTGTGTTTGCTTTTGGGATCAGCCAATGTCATGACCACGATTACGGCGCAGAGAATCAGGAAAATGATCCCCATTCGATCCAGAAACGGAATTTCAGGAGCCAGAAACTTGCCGGCCGTAGAAAGCGGAATGGTTAGTATTGCAGCCGTAAGTGCCGCCGCGGAAGTGGTTCTTTTCCAGAACATTCCGAGAATAAAAATCGCAAAAACGCCGGGCGTAATGAAGCTGCTGTATTCCTGAATAAACTGGTAAGCCTGATCCAGCGCACGAAGCTGCGGCGCAATAACGACGCCGATCAGCATCGCAACATAAATGGTGTAACGGCCCGTTTTTACCAATTGCTTCTCGCTGGCATTCGGGTTAATGTATTGTTTGTAAATGTCGAGCGTAAAAATCGTAGAAATACTGTTCGCTTTTCCTGCAAGCGAGGCCACAATCGCCGCTGTTAATGCTGCAAAGGCCATTCCTTTTAGTCCGCCCGGAAGCAAATTTAGCAAAACAGGATACGCATGATCGGGTTTTACAACGCCAACTCCGTCCAGCATTTCCTTTTGAAACATGCCATTTTGGTATAAAACATAAGCGGCAATGCCCGGAATAACCACGATAATCGGAATGAGGAGTTTTAGTAACGCGGCGAAAAGAATTCCCTTACGCGCTGTTCTCAAATCCGCACCCAAACTCCTTTGTATAATGTATTGATTGCACCCAAAATACGCCAGGTTGTTAATCCACATGGCTCCAATGATGACCGAAAGTCCCGGCAGATCCTTGTAAAACGGGTTTTCTTTTGGCAAGATCATGTGGAAATGTGAATCCGCTTGTTCTTTGAGCAAACTCAATGCATTGAAAATTCCCGGGCGGTTGAAATGTGTTGAAACCAGATCCAAAGCTAGATAAGTGGTTGCTAACCCGCCCAGAACCAGCACGATAACCTGCACAACATCGGTATAGCCAATCACTTTCATGCCGCCAATGGTGATGACAACAGCAAAAAGACCCAAACCAATGATTCCCCAGGTAAAGTCCAGACCAGCCGTCACCTCCAATGCAAGCGCACCCAAATAAAGAATCGAAGTCAAATTCACAAAAACATAGAGCAACAGCCAGAAAACGGCCATAATCGTCGCCACCGTAGGATTATAACGCTCCCGCAGAAACTGCGGCATGGTGTAAATCTTGTTTTTGAGATAAACCGGCAGGATAAAAAGGGCGACCACGATCAGCGAAGCCGCGGCCATCCATTCGTAAGAAGAAATCGCCAAACCGATCGCAAAACCCGACCCCGACATCCCGATAAAGTGCTCAGCTGAGATGTTAGAAGCAATAATTGAAGCCCCAATCGCCCAGAATGTAAGCGAACCTTCGGCTAGAAAATAGTCCGTCGAACTGACTTCTTTCGAGCTCTTCTTTTGTAAATCCAATAACCATAAGCAGATACGCCTATCAAATAAATAAAGAAAACAATGTAATCCAGCGACTGCAAACCGGTATTGGACATTCGGGTAAAGGGTTAGGTAAAATTTGGCTTTCGATTTTATCTACGAATTAACTTAAACCGCCGCATACTGCAAAACCTCATCCATTCGCACGCTGCGGCCTTCCGTCAGCGATTTCATGGCTGCGATGCCGATGGCTGTGGCCATTAATCCGTCATGCGCGTCAACTGGCGATGGCTTGTCTTGTAACACGCAGTCGATGAACGATTTAAGGCATACGCGGTAAGCTGTTTCGTATCTTTCGAGGAAGAAATGCAGCGGCAGGGAAATGTGTCCGCCAGCAGAGTCGAAATGCACGAGCGTGTCCGAAGTGTTGTTTTCGGCCTTTGCCATGCCTTTTGAACCAAAGATTTCAAGGCGCTGATCGTAACCATAAACGGCTTTTCGGCTGTTGTCAATCACGCCAATTGCCCCATTTTCAAAGGTTAGCACGATAACGGCCGTGTCTATATCACCAAATTCCTTAATCTCCGGATGAATCAATGCGTCGCCTTTTACAAAAACTTCCTTCACCTCGCTGCCGACAATGTAACGCGCCATGTCAAAATCGTGAATGGACATGTCGAGGAAAATGCCGCCGGAGATTTTCAGATATTCCACTGGCGGAGGCGCCGGGTCACGGCTGGTAATGCGCAAGATATGCGGATCGCCGATTTTGTTGGCTTCCACCAGATTGCGAACATTGCTGAAATTGGCGTCAAAACGGCGGTTAAAGCCCAGCATCAGTTTCACATTGTTATCGCTAACCGCCTTTTCAGCAGCTTGAATGGCTTCCAATGTTACATCCAATGGTTTTTCACAGAAAACATGCTTGCCTTTTTCTGCCGCAGCAACCGTGTAAGGAACATGGAATGGAGTAGGGGAGCAAATGATAACGGCCTCAACATCAGGATGATTAATTACATCATAAGCATCGGTTGTAACTTCGGCAACGCCCAGACTGCGTGCAAATTCATGCGCCGCAGGAGAAACGTCAGACGCAATAATCACTTCCGCATCCGGCATATGGTGAACCAGGTTACTAAGGTGAATCTGCCCGATCCGACCAAGGCCAATCACCCCGGTCTTTAATTTTTTTGTCATTTTTCTGGTTGGTATAATTGTTAATGTTTACTTCGGCATTCGGCAGTCGGCTGTCAGTTTTTTTCGATGGCCGAAAGCTGATCGCCGAGAGCCGACCGCTTCCCTAAAATTTCCTGTTCCATTCTTTCAGCCAGCGCTCGATCACGACTTTTGTTTGCGTGAAGAATTCTACTGCGTGTTTGCCTTGTCCGTGCAGGTCGCCGTAGAAGCTTTCTTTCCAGCCTGAAAAGGGGAATTGGGCAACGGGAGCAGCTACGCCAATGTTGATTCCGATGTTTCCAGCCTCTGCTTCATGGCGGAATTTGCGGGCGTTGGAACCGCTGCTGGTGAATATGCAGGCCATATTTCCATATCTGCCCGCATTGATAAACCGGATCGCTTCGTCAATGGTGTTAATGTGCACCAAGCTCAAAACCGGCCCGAAAATCTCGGTTGTCGCAAGCTCACCGTCCAGTGGAATGTCTTCAATAATGGTTGGATTAATGAAGTTACCGTGCTCATAACCATTCACTTGCGCATTGCGACCGTCAACCAGAAGTCTTCCGCCTTCGCTTAATCCTTTGTCGATCAATGTTTGAACCCGCGATTTGCTTTCCGCCGTAATTACCGGCCCCATTTGCACGTCGCTATCCAGTCCGAAACCCGTCTTTCTGTTCTTGGCAGATTCAACCAGACTTTCCGTAATGTCCTTGTGATCACCGACTGTGATAATGGTCGAGGCAGCTAAGCAGCGCTGTCCCGCGCAACCGTAAACGCTGTCGATGACGATTTGCGAAGTCATTTCAATGTCGGCATCCGGCAGCACGATCACGGGGTTTTTAGCACCGCCTTGTGCCTGCACACGCTTTCCGTTTGCAGCGCCTTTGGAATACACATATTTCGCAACATTGGATGATCCTACGAAGCTAATTCCTTTAATAGCAGGATGTTCCAGAATGCCATCCACCACTTCGCGTGCTCCCTGAACGAGGTTAAGGACGCCTTTTGGCAAATCCAGCTGCTCCATCAATGCCACGATTTTGGTCATCGTCAAAGGCACTTTTTCAGACGGCTTAATGATGTAACTGTTCCCGCAAGCCAGGGCGTAAGGCAAAAACCAGAATGTTATCATTCCGGGAAAGTTAAATGGTGCAATGCAAGCACAAACACCAAGCGGCTGACGGATCATATATTCATCAATTCCTTTGGCAATGTCCTCGGAAAATTCGCCCTGCATCATAGCGGGCATTCCGCAAGCGTTTTCCACATTTTCGATCGCCCGCACCATTTCGGCTTTGGCTTCGATGAATGTTTTTCCGGATTCCAGCACGATCGTTTTTGCAATGTCGTCCAGGTTGTTTTCCAGCAGGGTTTTTAGTTTAAATAAATATTGAACGCGCTTTGAAACCGGCGTGCTTCTCCATTCCTGAAAACCCTTCAACGCCGCTTCCGCAGCATCTTCAACGTCTTTTGCATTGCCATAAGGCACCTGCGCAAGCACTTCCTGGCTGGCAGGATTCAGCACATTTTCGAAATGATCCGAATGGCTGTCAACCCACTGACCGTTGATATAATTCTGTAATTTTTCCATTTTGTATAAAAAGTATTTATTCAAATATTAAAACCAGCAGACTGTTAAAGCCCACCGTAACCCGCAACAAATGCATCCACTTCGGCACGGGTTGGCATAAAATTGGCGCAGCCTTCACGCGTGACAATGATAGCCCCGCAAGCATTGCCCATCCTGACACTTTGATACAGATCCCAGCCACTTAGCAACCCAAAAGAAAACCCAGCGCAAAATGCATCTCCGGCACCGAGCACATTCAGCACTTCAACAGGGAAACCGGGCACCTTAACCTCATCTTTCCCAGGCTGAAAAATAGAGGCGCCATCTTTCCCGCGCTTTACAACCAATGTTTCCACACCGGATAGCATGATTTCCTGGATCGAGTTTTCAATGTTGCCACGGATTTCAGGAGCCGAGATCTGCTGATGCTTGATGAGCAGCTGTTCTTTGTCTGTCAGGAATGTGGCCAGAATCTCTTCTTCCGTTCCAACCACAATGTTGAAACTCGGCAATGCGGCACGAATCGTCACGCCAAATGCTCTTGGATCAAACCATTGATCGGCGCGGAAATCAATGTCCAGCAAGCGCGTAACATTGTTCTTCTTAGCCAATTCCAAAGCGTAGAACATCGCAGTGCGGCTCGGATCTTTGCTGAATGCTGTTCCGGAAAATGCCGCAGCTTTAAAATCGCCGAACGGAATGGCGTCAACGTGATCGAGATTCAGATTAATGTCGGCGCAATTTTCACGATAATATACGAGTGGAAAACGGTCTGGCGGCTCGATGCCCAACACGACGGCTGAGCTTCTGGTGCCTTCAATTGTCGGAACCCAATCCGTAACAATGCCTTCTTCGGCAAGGAAATGTTTGATAAAATTCCCAACCTGATCATTGCCAATTCCCGTCAGAATCGCTGTTTCCAGACCAAGTCTGCGTGCGCCGGTGGCGATATTGAGCGGACAACCGCCCACGAACGCATTAAATGCCTCAATTTTTTCAAAAGGGCTGCCCACATTGGCCGAATACAAGTCAATAGACGAGCGGCCAAGGGTTAGTAAGTCATATTTTTTCATTGCGGAGATTTAATAAGGAAGAGCGCGACGTGCTTATTTTCCATTCATTTCAGCTGTCACGATCGGCAATCGTGGATCCGAGCCTTTCCAGGTTCCGTAAATCCAGTCGTGATCGGGGTCAGAAGTGTTGGCCAGCGATTGGTCGCTTCCGGCCAGGAAATTGAGATAATAAACGTTGTAGCCGTGGCCCGCTACAACCGGGTGATAACCTTTTGGCACAAGCACTGCCTCGTTATGATGCACACGGACGATTTCATCCAAAGATCTGTCCTGCGTATAAACTTGCTGGATCGCGTAACCCTGCGTTTTGTCGATTTTGTAAAAATAAATTTCTTCCAGATTCGCCTCGATCAGATTGCCGTTTTCATCTTCCGTACGGACATCATGCTTGTGTGCAGGGAATGAACTCCAATTGCCGGAAGGCGTATATACTTCCACGCAAACGATTTTATGACAGTCAAAACCGGGTTCTAATAAGCTGTTAATCTGACGGTTTGCATTGTCGCCGCCACGATATTCAATGGCAGCTTCCTCGGGGCGCTTCATGCGTGGCGGATGATCCTCATCAGATGCAACGTAGCAAATTGCAATGTCCGTTTGAGGTGACTGCGCAGTCAAAACATAATCCGTATTTCTTGACAGATACATCGCATGCCCGATTCCGCTGAATACATCTTTGCGTCCGTTTTTGGTTTCCCAGGTTTTTCCGGCCGCTTCCATCTTGAAGTTTCCGCCGAGCAAAACGAAGCAATACTCGTATTCGCCCGTGTTTCCTGAAATTTGTTCGTTTACATCCAGTATTTTAGCCTCGAAGTTGAGGTAAGTCCAACCGGCTTGATCGCTCGTAAGGGAATGATAGGTTTTTTGGTCAGGCGCAGGTTTAACTAGCAGGTCACTCATTGTGGTTATTCGTTACATTTGTACACAATGATAGCGTTGTATAAATTAAACACAAAATGTAAATATGTTTATATTGAATGCAAACGTTTGAAAAAATTTCAAAGATTTAATTGCCATAATTATAAAAATGAATTCCGCCCGACCCGTTACCATTAAAGACATTGCCCGCCGTTTCCGGTGCTCGCCATCCACCGTTTCCCGCGCGTTAAACGACCATCCGGCGATCAACGAAGACACCAGGAAAAACATCCAGGAATACGCAAGGGAGGTCGGTTACCAGCGAAATGAAGTGTCTCTCAGCTTATTAAATAAAAAAACTGCGTCGCTAGGAGTCGTCGTGCCGACAATCAGCAATTATTATGAAACGGCTGTGATTGACGGGCTTCATACCACATTGCAGCCAATGGGTTACACGCTTAACATTTGTGTGACCAATGAAAACTATGCCTTGGAAAAAGAATATTTATCCAAACTCCTTTCCAACCGTACGGAAGGGATTTTCTTGTCCGTTTCGCAGGAAACCTACAATTCAGGCTATTACGAACATTTGGAACACGTAATCCAGAGAAAAACCCCCCTCATCTTCATCGACCGGGAATATGAAGATTTCGAAACAAGCCGCGCAACGGTGGACGATTATCATGGTGCGTTTGCTGCAGTTGAGCATTTGATCAGCATTGGATACAAAAACATAGCACATCTTAAAGGCCCCAATGGGCTGACGGTCAGCGAACAGCGCTTCAAAGGTTATGCCGATTGCTTAAAACAACACGGCATGCCCGTTCTCGAAGAACTGATCATCAACACAAACTTCAATGTAGAAAGCGCCATCGTTCCTACCAAACGTCTGCTTGAAATGGAAACCCCGCCAGATGCCATTTTCGGCGTGAACGATCAAGTCGCAATCGGCGCCATGCGGGTTGTCAAGCAGAAAGGCCTCCGCATTCCGCAGGATGTCGGGCTTGTGGGTTTCGATAATTCTCCTATTTCGGCTTACACATTCCCATCCCTAACCACCGTAAACCGCCCAGGCCGCAAGATCGGCATGGAGGCGTCGCGGCTGTTTTTGAATCAAGTGAATGGCGCGGAAGATTTCAAGCATGAAAGCATTGTATTGCCTTCGGAGTTGATTATCAGGGAGAGCTCGCTGCGGATTTGAAATTTGGCACTGCTGTTTGAAATGTTTAAAAATATTTTGTGACCGATTTGAAAGTCTAACGTCTAATTCAACGACGCAAAGGATGCGTTGGATGAACGTGAGTTGTTTGTCCATCAAAAATTCTTAAATTGAATTATTAAATCATGGACCTCATGAAAGAATTAATCATTGGCAACGAAAATTATGTTGTCGTTCCCAAAAAAGAGTATCAAGCGCTGCAAAAAACGGCAGCGTTAAAGTGGAAACCCGAAAAAACATTTTCCATCGAGGAAGCTCGTGCACTAAGCAAGAAGCGAATTGATGAATGGGCTTCCGGGAAGTAGTCATTCGGCAGTCCGTTATTGATGATCTTGCTGACATTGCTTGGTTTATTGAATCCAAGGGAATGCCGCAGACAGCTAAGCAATTTGTAGATGAAACCTACGATTTTTTGGGAAGTCTCGTAAAATCGGATAGATCATTTGCGACGTGTCGGAAACCAGATCGAAAATTGATCGGCTACAAATGTGTTGTTTACAAAAAGAAATACACCATTGTCTTCATCGAAACAGATCAAGAGCTAATCATTTGCGAAATCATTCCTTCTAAACTCATTTATTGGTAAGTAAAGAAGCAAAAAGCAGCCGGGTCGCCCCAGCTGCTTTTTGTTTTTACATAAACGTTGAATATATCAATAACCCTCATTCTGCACCAAATAACCCGGCGTGTTCGAAGCGCCGTCGATAGCGGTTTGTGGGATTGGGAAGATTCTTTTCTTCACGTCGGCGTTGGATTTTTCGGTCCATTTTCCTTCGTATTTGCCGAAACGGATCATGTCGCTGCGGCGGAGCATTTCCCAGTAGAATTCGAAACCTCTTTCGCGGAATAGTAAGTCTAGATTCATTGTTGTTAATGCAGGCGGAGGCGTTGTGGCTGTTCTGGACGCTCTTACGAAGTTTACGTCGGCCAATGCGGCTGCGGCGTCGTTGCTTTTGCGCAACTTGGCTTCCGCGCGCATCATGTAAATGTCTGCTAGGCGCAGGATTACGATGTCGGCGTCGCCTTTGTTACGGCCCGTGTTTGACTCGCTGCCGAATTCATATTTTGCTACACGGTAACCTGTGTTGTAATTACTTCCAGCCGTTGTAAAGTCAACCAGCTCGCCAAAACTTACTGGCAAATCGGCCCTGTTGCGGGTTACATAAGCCAGTTTTCCAACTTTGAGACGGCCATCCGGGCATCTTACAAAAGCACCATTCACGCGCAGTGCACCAAATTGCTGACCGCGCAAAATGCCGCGGTTGATCTTATAATCCGAATCCTTCACGCATGTATCGGCTGCATTGGAATACACAGACATATTTTCCTGATAAAAACGAGGGTCACGTTTCGGATCCACTGCGCCGTATGCCTGCACCCATGACTGGTAAAAATCAGATGTGATGCCAGGGCCGTCCGTTCCGTTTGCGGCGGGGAATGCTGCGAGCGGGAATTGGTCTCCGGAGATCGAGAAGTAAGCCAGACGGTTGTGACCATTCAAATCTGAGCGCTGGTCAACTGCAAAAATCAGCTCGGAATTTGCGTGGTTTTGGTTGCCGAAAATGGAGAAATAATCTGCCGACAATTTGGCTTGCCCGGATGCAATGATCTTATCTGTATAAGAGATCACTTTGTCCATATCCTCCGCGCGAAACTCGAAAGTAGGCGCGTAAATGTTGCGGTAAACGGCTGCATTCAAATTGAGACGAGCCAGCAATCCCCAAACTGCCACCTGATTCAACCTTCCCGGACCAACAGCAGCTTTTGGCTGAACAATCGGCTCAATAGCAAGCAACTCACTCTCAATGTATTTCACAGCTTCATCGCCTCTGATGATCGTTGAAATGGCATTCGGATCGTCTTTTACGAACGCAATTCCGAACATATCGAGCATGACCATGTTATAATATGCTCGCATTCCGCGTGCCTCGGCGCTGTACAATGCGGCTGTCGCCGAAGTCGAAGTTTTCAAACCATTAATAGCCGTGATAGACCTGGAAATGGATTGAGAAAGTATGCCCCAGGTGTTGTTCACGTTGGGGTCTGTGGCTGTGGTGTTGTGCTGGTGGAGCGCGAGATAAATTCCGTTGTCACCCCAGTCGGTTCCGCCGCGGTAAGGCAAAATAGCCTCGTCGGTGGTGATTTCGTTCAGCGCGAAATAGGTTGTATGCTGGAATAAATTGGGGAGCAATGCGTAAACGGGCGCTACAAGACCATTCGCGGCTTCGTCGGGAGACAAATTCGCTTTAAGGGTTTCGTCCAGCACTTGTTCTTCAAGATCGGTGCAGCCAGATGCCATGAACAGCATGCCGGCAACCGCAAATATGAGTGATAATTTCTTTTTCATCATTTAAATTTTAAAAGCCAACATTAAGACCAAAAAGAATTGTTTTAGCCTTCGGATAACTCAGATAGTCAACACCATAGGAAGTGATGCCATTTATAGAACGGTCGTTGTTCACCTCAGGATCGTAACCCGTGTATTTGGTCCAAAGCGCCAGATTCTGGCCTGTAACGGACACGCGGACACTCTGAACCCACTTGTTAATGCCCAGTTTTGTTGTGTTCAGGTTGTATCCCAACGCAAGGTTATTGAGCCTCAGATAAGCTCCGCTTTTGAGATAACGCGTAGAAACCGGCGCTGAGTTATTGATCGATTCTGCTTCGTCGGCGAAAGATTCACGTGTTACATTCAGACCTTTTTGCAACCTCAGTTTGAAGAAATTGGAGTTTGCAGTGTTGTCATAAACCTTGTTTCCAGCAACACCATTGAAGTTAGCCGTTAAGTCAAAGCCTTTGAAAGACACATTACCATTGAAATTATACATGCGGGTAGGAAGTGCCGTTCCTGCTGCAATGCGGTCCTTGTCCGTCACAATGCCGTCGCCGTCCACATCCCGGAATGTGCTGATGCCTTTATCATCAAATCCTGTAAATTCTTTTAGGAAAAATGTTCCGATCGGCTGATTGTTAATGTAACCGTTGATCGTGGCAGAAGTAAGGCCCGAGCCTTGTGCGGAACCCGATGGAATTACCGAGTAAGGAGAACCCGTCACTTCATTTTTGATAAATGTAATGTTACCACCAAAGCCATAGCGAAGGCCGTTGTCCAGCGATTCGCGATAGTTCAGGTCAATTTCAAGTCCCTGATTTTTGATCTGCATATTCGGCACGTTGGTCCAGAATGTTCCGGCTGGCTGAATAGGATCGGCAGGAATCACTTCAAGCAGGATTTTCTCAGAGGTTTTGGTAAAATAATCGATCTCACCGCTCAATGCGCCTTTGAACAAACCAAAGTCAAGACCAATGTCTGTTTGTTTGGAAACTTCCCACTGAATGTCCGGATTCGCTAACCTTGTGTTCGTGGTTCCGGCGGAGTAGGCGCCTGTTCCTATTGGGTAACTTGTTGTAGGTGAGACAACTGATGTAAAACGCGCCTGTGTGATTTTAGAAGGAATTTCCTGGTTACCCGTTGATCCCCAGCCTGCACGCAGTTTCAATTCTGAGAATGGTGATGACTTCATGAAAGCCTCTTCCGAAATTCTCCAACCCAATGAGAATGAAGGGAAATAACCATATTTGTTGTTTGCCCCAAATTTCGAAGAACCATCCACACGCAATGTTGCAGTAGCCAGATAACGGTCCTTAAAACCATAATTCACCCTTCCAAAAAAGGACTTGGAGTTTCATTGATCGTCGCGTGACCTTCGGGCGCGTTCAGGATCAGTGAAAGATCTTGTCCGAGACCCGGGTTGTAGATCGGCTCAATGTCCGAGATCGGGAACTTGTTAATGCTGAACCTTTTGTCCTGCACAAAAAGATGCTGGTAAGAATGACCCACAAGCGCGGCAAAACTATGCGTTTTGTTGCCAGCCGTGTAAGTCAGATAGTTCTCAATCAGGCGGTTGCTGTTTTTGAACTGATAATTTTCAAGCCGGCCGATTTCAAACGGGATCGTGTTCGGCAATGTTTGCTTATCCTGTGTCGCAGTTGAATGGTCAAGACCGAAATTCAGTTTGTAAACCAATCCCTTAATGATCGTTACAGAAGGCGAAATCGATGCCAAAACCCTGTTTGTGCTCAGGACTTCTTTGTACAATCGCAACGGAATCAGCGGGTTCGTGCCATCCTGATATTGGAATGGATTGCCGTCCGCATCGTAAGGCGCGTAAGTCGGATTTGCCGTAATGGCTCCGCCGATCATGCCCTGAATGTTTGGTTTTCTATTTTTTGTGTTCGTCGCGTTCAGGTTAATGTCTAGCGTAACGCGGTCATTCAGCAGTTTTTGAGACAGGTTAATGCGGCCTGTGTAACGATCCTGCTGGCTTCCTTTCAAAACACCCTGCTGTTTTTGTGAGCCGAATGATCCGTAATAAGTCATTTTATCAGTTCCGCCGCCAACCGAAATGTTATGGTTATGTGTGGTGGCTTTGCGGGAAATTTCCTTTTGCCAATCCGTATCCGCACCGCCATCGATCACCGTGCCGCCTAATTTCGCAGCTTCCGTCAAAAACTCAGGACCGGATAACACATCAAGCGGACGAGCCAATGTAGAAATGCCGAGCGAACCAGAATAATTCACACTCGCTTGTCCTGATTTTCCTTTTTTGGTTGTGATCAAAATAACGCCATTCGCACCACGCGCTCCATAAATTGCTGTCGCAGAGGCATCTTTCAAAACATCCATTGACTCAATGTCTTGTGGATTAATGAAATTCAATGGATTCGAGTCGCCGCCCGTTCCGCTATTGTCGAGCGCCAGTCCGTCGACGACGAAAAGAGGCGTGCTTCCTGTGCGCACACCGCCCGGGCCGCGAACTGTAATGCTGGTTTTTGCGCCGGGCTCACCTGTTGCAGAAGTCACATTCACACCCGAAACCTTTCCTTGCAGCAATTGCTCAGGCGAGTTAATGATCCCCGTGTTAAAATCGCTGCTTTTCAATGACTTAACAGATCCCGTAATGTCTTTTTTAACAGTCGTTCCATAACCTACAACCACCACTTCGCTCAGATTCGCAGCGGATTCTTTCAGCTTGATCTCGATGCTATTGTTATTGGTTTCTGTCAACAAAAAGTCATTGATGGATTGTTTTTCAAAACCGATATAACTGAATTCCAGGTTATAGCGCGTTCCAGTTTGCAGGCTCTGAATGGTGAAAACACCATTTTCATCTGTTGTCGCGCCTTGTTTGGTGCCACCGGAAACAGGTGTGACAACCACTGTCACGCCGGGCAATCCTTCCGTTGTTCCGTCTGCAAGCACTTTTCCTGTGAGCGTAACGTCCTGCATTACACGCATATCCGAAATGACATGCTTTGATAAGCTTCCCGAACCCGGCTTGATGGTCGCTGCCGTTGCGTGCGGGCTGCAAATGGCAGCGGCTTGCATGAGGCAGACACCCAGTGTGCCGGTTCTGACTATTAGAGTCAAAGTTTTTTTCATAAGATCAAATTATTGGGTTGAATTGTTAATGAACAATGGAGTGCGCAAGCTTGAAGAGGCATATTGTAATTTTTAGGGTTCTGTTAACACAAGATTACAGATTGTATTTTTAAAATAATTAATAGAAATTAGTTAATAGCCTATGCAAACGTTTGAAATTTTATGCAAACGTTTGAAAAAATAAGAAGATTTTATAGGATGAAACCAAGCGATAGCACCTTCATTTGCGCGCAAAAGTCGGTGTTATCCCTTCGAATGGAAACAAATTAAGTTTATGTAATTGTTAAATCAGCCCGCAAACGTCTAAACGTCCTGACGCAAAACTTCCAGTGGAGGCTTGGAAAGGATGCCGCGGCTGTTGATGAGACCAATGAAAACGGTCATCATGGATACAAAAAAGAAAATGCCGGCAACAGGCAGCAATTCGGGTTTGAAATCTGCTTCAAAGCTGAACTTTGCTAATAACCAGCTTCCGACCAGCGATAACAAAATGCCGGTTAATGCGGCCAGTGATCCCAGGAAAAAATATTCAAGTGAAGTGATCGCAAAGATCTGTTTCCGGCTTGCGCCTAATGTTCTTAATAAGACACTTTCCTGCAGACGTTGATATTTACTGATTAAAACAGAGGCGATCAGCACGATTAATCCCGTGAGAATGCTGAATCCTGCCATAAAGCGGATTACGAAGCCGATTTTGCTAAAAATGTCATCCAAAACTCGTAAAACCAAGGCCAGGTCAATGATGGAGATGTTGGGGAATTGTCTTACAATCGCTCGCTGGAATGTTGCGGATGTCTGCGGATCGGACACGTGCGTGAGCATTACGTGAAATTGCGGCGCATCTTCGAGCACGCCGGTTGGGAAAATAACCAGGAAATTGGTTTGCACTTCGCCCCAGTTTACTTCCCGGAAACTGGTTACTGCGGTGGTCATCATTGTTCCTTGCACATTAAAGACGAGCGTGTCACCTAATTTGATGCGACTGCGATCGGCAAAACCTTCTTCCAGCGAAATGGGGATAAGTCCGTCGGCCGGTTTGTAAGTGCCTTTCCATTCTCCTTTGGTCAATTTCTCCGATGTGCTTAGCGAGTCGCGGAATGTCACGCGATATTCCCTGCCAAAAATGCGGCGCGATTGTTCCGCCGTGGTGTCGCCTTCAAAATCAGCCGCAGTCTTTCCGTTAACCTCTTCCAAACGCATGTTAACGATAGCCACATTCTGGTTAACGGGCACTTTTTGTGCTTTTGCCAATGCCAGAACAGCCTCTTTCTGATTTCCCTGAATGTCAAAAAGAACAATGTTAGGCTGATTGCCGCTGGATGATAACTTCACCCGGTCGAGTAAAATGGTTTGAACAAAAAACAATGTGCAAACCAGCGCGGTGCCCAGTCCAATGGAGACCACGAGAATGGCCGTTTGGTTATTAGGACGATATAAATTAGCAAGTCCCTGCCGCCATAAATAACTCCACGAAGTCGGGAAAAACTTGCGAACAAGCCACATTAACAAGCTCGCAGTCGCATATAGCACGACAAATGAAGCCAGAATGCTCGCCGTGAAAACGAGCGCTTCGATCCAGGTCCGCATTTGTAAAAACGAGAATCCGAAAATGAAAAGCACGATTAAACTATACAAAAACCAGGTTACAGGATCGCGTTCTATTTTTTGAGCGTCCAGAGAAACGCGTGCAGGACATTCAATGGAGAAACCTTCCGGATCGAAACCAGCGGCGGCAAGGCAAATAAGATGGAAATCAGCACGCCAATGGCCAGTCCTTGCCCGATCGCCAGCCAGGAAATATCCGTAGTGAGTTCAAATGGGAGGAAATCCTTGATAACAATAGGTAAAAACTGCTGGATCGTTGTCCCCAAAATGGCACCCAAAATGGAGCCTATTACGCCAATTCCAACGATTTGAATTAAATAAATAAGGAATGCCTGCGAAGCTTTAACGCCCAGACAGCGCAGAATAGCAATGGAATTAAGCTTTTCGCGGATGTAAATGTGGATGGCACTCGCCACACCGATGCAGCCAAGTAATAATGCAACAAATCCGACCAATGCCAGGAAGCGCGTCAAGTCGCGAAATGATTTGCCGGTGTCTTCTTTTTGTGACTGAATGGTTTTGTAATCAAGGTCTCCGGCTTCAAAACGCGGTTCCAGCCTTTTAGCGAGCTTTTCTACATCCGTGGTTTTAGGAAACTGATAATAATAGCGATATGCCACGCGGCTTCCTTTTTGCATCAGGCCCGTCTGTGTGAGATAACGCATCGGAATGTACACCGAAGGCGCAACTGTGCTGGTTAGGCCCGTCGAGCCGGGGGCTTTTTCCAATATGCCTGCAATGGCAAATGTCACATTGCCGATCTTGATGGAGTCACCGACTTTGGCCTGATATTGAAGCATAAGCGCCTGATCTACAAGTGCTTGCTGGCCAGAACGAAAGGTTTTCTCAGCCGTAACCGGAACAGTTTCGAATTTGCCGTAATAAGGGAAATCACCATCGAGGGCTTTCACTTGCGCAAGCCGGTTGCCACCGCCTTTTGTAAAATAAACCATGGACGCGAAACTGCGCTCCTCCGAACGGATCTTGCCCAGCGAATCGACCAGGGCTTTCGCTTTGCCCTCAACCGGCTTTCCGGAATACAATGCGAGGTCGGCTCCGATTAATGTAGCGGCTTGATTATCAATGTTCAGCCGCAAATTGTCACCCAATGAATAAATGGCAACCAATGCAGCGATTCCTAAAATAATGGATGATATGAAGAGCAAAAGGCGTGAGCGGTTTTTCCGGCTGTCGCGCCATGCCATTTGCAGTAACCAGGGGAAATTCAATTTATCTTGTTGCATGTTATTCAGCCAGTTTGCCGCCTTTGATCCGGATAATTCTTTGCGTTTTTGCGGCCAGTTCCAGGTCGTGGGTTACCAAAACCAATGTTGTTCCGGCCTCTTTATTGAGATCAAAAAGCAGCTTAACAACCTTCTCACTTGTTTCAGCGTCCAGGTTTCCTGTAGGTTCATCGGCAAAAAGGATTTGTGGTTTGTTTGAAAATGCGCGGGCAAGAGAAACGCGCTGCTGTTCTCCACCGGATAATTGGGTAGGATAGTGGTGGCTCCGTTCAGCCAATCCCACTTTATCGAGCAAATCCAGCGCGCGGGGCTTAACATTTTTTTCGCCGCGCAGCTCCAAAGGGACCATTACATTTTCGAGTGCCGTGAGCGTTGGCAGCAATTGAAAATTTTGAAAAATAAAGCCTACATATTGATTTCTTACGGCAGCAAGCTGGTCTTCGCTTAATCCGTTCAACCGGGTTCCGTGCAATTCAACGCTGCCCGAAGTTGCGCGATCTAAACCGGCGCAGAGGCCTAATAATGTTGTTTTTCCGCTTCCCGAAGGTCCCACGATAGACATGGTTGAGCCAGCAGTTATTGAAAAATTAATATTGTCTAAAACGGTCAGGGAACGGTCGCCACTTTTATATATTTTACTAACCTGTTGCAGATCGAGTATGGTATCCATCAATTGTTTTTAATTTTATGTTTTCCGCAGCGCCTTATCAGAGCATTTTGATTTACTCCAATTTGGCTGTTTTGGATTAAGGTTGCACATAAATATAGTGTAAGCGGCGTTTAAAACTAAATGAACGGGCACCGCTGCAAATTCAATGTTCAGATTGACCTATAAAAAATAAATATGAACCGCATAGTCCTGATGACCAAGCTGCTGCTCTTAATAGCAGTTTTTACTTCCTGCAATAACGAAAAGAAGGAAACCGCAGCACAGACTGACTCCACAAAAACGGCTTCAAAACCCGCAGCCGATGCAAAAAAGACCATTGTTTTCTTTGGAAACAGCCTTACCGCGGCATATGGCCTCGACGACCCTTCAAAAGGTTTTGCCGGGCTCATTCAAAAACGCATTGATTCGCTTGGCCTGAATTATAAGGTGATTAATGCCGGAGTAAGCGGCGAAACAACTTCGGGGGGAAACAGCCGAATTGACTGGTTATTGAAGCAGCCTCTGGACATATTTGTGCTCGAATTGGGTGGAAATGATGGATTAAGAGGGATTCCGGTTTCAGAAACAAGGAAAAATCTGCAATCCATTTTAGACAAAGTCAAGGTCAAATATCCCGACGCGAAACTTGTCCTCGCGGGCATGCAAATTCCTCCTAATATGGGGCAAAAATATGCTTCTGAGTTCAGAGCCGTTTACGCCGACATTGCCAAACGTAACAATATCACACTCATTCCATTCTTGCTTGAAGGCGTAGGCGGTGAGGCAAAACTGAATCTTCCCGACGGCATTCACCCAACCGAGGAAGGACATAAAATCCTTGCAGAGAACGTTTGGGTGAAGATTAAGGATCTTTTATAAGCGCTAAGCGTCGGCTTTATAAGTTTCGTTGCCGTGGAGTAATCTTGCACCATAAGCTTTCCAGGCCGTGATGATCTCCATTCTGTCTTCAACAGTTTTCGGAGTAAATGAAATAACCACGCCGCCTGCTTTCAAACTGGATTCGACTTCCTCGGCATGCTCTTTTGCAACGCCGGAGGCAGACAATGCACCGATGATCCCGCCCGTTAATCCGCCAGCGCCTGCGCCCGTCAATGCCGCCAGCAATGGTCCCGCAACCGCGATGCCCAATGGTGGGATTACAACAGCTGTTCCAATCGCCGCCAGCGCTCCGAAAATGGCACCGGCCGTTCCGCCAATTGCTGAACCAACGCCTGCTTTTTCCATTGTGCGATTTCCCGTATGTGCCTCATTTGCAGTGTCTGCGTGATGAACTCTATGCGTTTCATCGGAAATGATGACATTGATTTCTTCCGTTTTATAACCACGGTAAATGAGTTCATCATAGGCTTTCTGCGCTTCCAGTTTGTCTGTAAAAGCAGCATTAACCATTGTCGGAACATTAAAATCGGTTGTATTTTCCATGATATTATAGCTTCAAGAATGCATTTCTTTCTTTTTCAATTCTCTCATAAAAAACAACTATGCCAAAAAATTAAAAGCCCGGAACGATGTTAAAAACATCCATTCCGGGCTTTTGCTAATATATTAGCAGGGAAATTCCCTTACACAACCCTGTCGCCACGAATCACACGAAGAATTATTGCAACAACTGCAATCACCAAAAGAATGTGAATGATGTTACCCATTCCAAAGCTCGCGAAGCCGAAAAAGCCGATCAGCCAGATAATGACCAGGATCACGGCGATTGTATAAAGAAGATTTCCCATCGTATTAATTTTTTGAGTTAGAGATTGTGACAACAGTGATATATCAATTAGGGTGCCAGCGACTCCTGCCCAAAATAAGGCCTTATTATTCCCCGTATTCTACAATAATTGAGCAAATGACAAATCTTATAGCTTATTGTTGTAGAAAAATTTCTCAAAGTTTTATGAAAAAGAATCATCCTGTTATTAGCATTCTGCTGTCTTTCCCTGGCATTCCAGGCCCACGCCGCAACTGTTGACACCATTCAGGTTTACAGCAACGCGATGAAGAAAAATTTAAAGACTGTGATTATCAGACCGGATCTGTACGATGCCGGCAAGGCTTTTCCGGTCGTTTATCTGTTGCATGGTTACAGCGGCAACTATGCCGACTGGGTTTCAAAGGCCGCTGGTTTCCAAAAGGCGGCTGATCTGCATAATATGATCATTGTGTGCCCGGACGGGGGTTATGGAAGCTGGTATTGGGATAGTCCAGTGGATCCGAAATCGCAATTTGAGACTTATGTAGCTAAGGAATTGGTGGCACACATTGACAGCAAATACAAAACCATTAAAGACAAAAGCGGCCGGGCCATCACGGGACTGAGCATGGGCGGACATGGCGCGCTTTATCTGGCTTTGAAGCACCAGGATGTGTTTGGAGCAGCCGGAAGCATGAGCGGCGGCGTCGATATAAGGCCTTTTCCTAACAACTGGGATATGGCCAAAAATCTGGGTAAATATGCCGAGCAACCCGAGCGTTGGGAGAAAAATACAGTCATTAACATGCTGCATCTGCTGACGCCCAACGCATTAGCATTGATCATCGATTGCGGCACGGACGATTTCTTTTTCAAAGTGAATGAAAACCTGCACGATCAGCTTGTTTACAGGAATATTCCGCATGATTATCTGGTTCGCCCGGCGACACAACTGGCCTTACTGGACGAATGCGATCCAATATCAACTGCTTTTTATGAGCAATTTTTTCAATCGAAAGCCAAACGCTTCCAATTAAATTTCTCTAATTTACATTTGCAATAATAGAACCTACCTTACATTTAATTTTACTATTCAGCTAAATGAGCAACTATTCCCCGACTGCGGAGCCTACAAAAGCCAAGTTCACTGAAAATAAATATCTCATCACGCTCATTTTCGTCACGTCTCTTTTCATGTTTTGGGGGATTGCCATTACGATGGGCGACGTTTTGAACAAGCATTTCCAACACGTTTTAGTCTTACCAAAACACAATCCGCATTTGTGCAATTTGCGATTTTCGGCGCTTATGGTGTGATGGCATTCCTGCGGGGCTTTTTATGAAGCGTTTCGGCTATAAAAATGGCGTTCTTTTTGGATTGTCTCTTTTTGCGCTCGGCTCATTCCTCTTTGTTCCGGCTGCTGCTGCGGCTTCATTTCCATTCTTTGGCGGCGCATTGTTTATTCTGGGATGCGGCATTTCAACATTGGAAACCGTAGCGCACCCATTTGTAGCATCGCTCGGCGACCAGCGCACGAGTGATATGCGCATCAACTTTGCACAAGCATTCAATGCATTGGGAACGATCATCGGGCCAGCGGTTGGCTTACTTTTTGTTGAGAAACAATGTTGAAGGCAGCACGGACCTTACGTCGGTTAAGACATTATATATTGTAATCGGAGCGTTATCGCAACGATCGCAGTGCTCTTTTCCTTTGTGAAGTGCCTGCGCTTACTGACCCGCACGTTGTTGCCGATCCTTCCGCTGCCAATGTGGACACGCATCCGGAAAGAGGACTTTTCGATCACAGACATTTCAAATGGGCAGTTATAGCACAATTTTTCAAACGTGGCGGCACAAGCCGGAACATGGGCGTTTTTCATTAATTACGGTCACGAAAAAATGGGTTTCACCGACGTTGTGGCGGGTAATTACATGATTCTGTTTTTCGTGTTAATGCTAACTGCTTGTTTGTGCAACTTCCTGATGCGGGTTGTAGCGCCACACCATCTCAGCCATTTTGCAGCTTGTAACATTGTAATGTGCTTCATTATCGCACAAAGCCTTGGCTGGCCTTCATTCATCGCGTTACTGATGCTCAACTTTTTCTTCAGCATTATGTTCCCGACCATTTTCAGTTTGGGATTGAAGAACCTGGGCAACATACACAACAGGCGTCTTCCTTTATTTCAATGGGTGTTGTGGGCGGAGCATTCTTCCCATTCGCGATGGGCGCTGTTGCAGAGTCTGATGTGGCGCATGCTTATTATCTGCCGATCATCTGCTATGCGGTGATCTTTATGTTTGGATACAAATATTACAAAGTGCTGTAAGCGCCGATTGCATCCTGAAATTAAATTAATCAATAAAAAAACGATTGCTGAAAGCCAACAGCCGACAGCCTTAATATTATGAAACTCTGGGGAATTGATTTAGGAGGAACCAAAATAGAATGTGCCGTTCTCGATCCGGACCGCAATTTGGAAGTGGTTGTGCGCATGCGCCTTCCGACTGAATCCGCAAATGGATACGAACACATCTTGTCACAGATCAAAAAGCTCATGGATCAGGTGGCTGAGCAAGTGGGAGAGAAGCCAACGAGGATTGGATTTGCTACGCCGGGCGTTTTGGAGCCGGATTCGCAGCCGATGAAAAACTGAGGTACGATCTGCCTCGAAATGGCATGCCGTTAAAAGCTGACCTCGAAAAAATACTGGGCATTCCCGTTCAGCTTGCCAATGATGCCAATTGCTTTGCATTGGCGGAGGCATTAATCGGTGCCGGAAAAGATTTTCCAAAAGCAGAAGTTGTTTTTGGCGTGATCATGGGCGCGGGTGTTGGCGGCGGATTTGGTAGTGAATAATAAGATCATTGCCGGACATCACGGAATCGGTGGCGAATGGGGTCATAATATCCTCGAAGAAAACGGCGAGCCGTGTTATTGCGGAAAAGCAGGCTGCGTGGAGCAGGCGATTTCCGGTCCTGCATCGGAGCGTTTTTAACGAAAAAGCTGAGCGGCGAAAAGCTGACGATGAAGGTTATTTTGGAACGATATCACGAAGGCAAGGACGAATTTCCTGCAAAAGCAACAATTGAGCGTTTACTTGAATTTTACGGCCGCGCCATTTCCACATTGATCAATGTCCTCGATCCGGGTTTGATCGTCATTGGTGGCGGCGTGGGCAATGTTGAATTGCTTTATACAGCAGGTTTTGAAAAAATCAAAAAATACATTTTCAATAAAGGTGTGGTGACCACTCCGATCCTTAAACCAAAGCTGGGCGACAGCGCAGGGGTTTTTGGAGCAGCACTTTTGTAATACGTGTAAAGCAAGGCGATTCCGTCGCATAAAGCAGTAAACCAGCACGTTCCGAAGCTTCTTAGTGCATTCTAACACTTTTCGGAAAACCTTTGGTTGTATGTCTACGAACGTAATCTCCTTGCGCGTAAAGTCCATTGATACAATCCGCGGACTGATTATGGTCATCATGGCGTTGGACCACGTCCGGGATTATTTTCACATCACCGCATTCACAGCCGATCCGCTCGATCCCCGCACAACCACCGCTGCATTGTTTTTCACAAGGTGGATCACGCATTTTTGCGCGCCTTCCTTTATGCTGCTTTCCGGAATTTCGGCCTATTTATCCGGCCAAAATAAAACGCCTGCACAGACCTCATCATTTCTTTTGAAACGCGGTTTGTGGCTCATTATCGTGGAGCTGACCTTCATGACATTTGCGTTTTCATTTGACATTACGTTCAAAACCATTTTCCTGGCAGTGCTCTGGGCATTAGGAACGAGCATGCTTGTTTTGGGCTTATCTGTTCGTTTTTTTTCTCCAAAAGCAATTCTTATTACAGGATTAATCCTGATTTTTGGCCACAATCTGGTTGATCTGGTAAAAGCTCCGCCTGGTTCAGGACTCGATATTTTCCTTAGTATTTTCTTGAAAGGCGCTGGCCTGTTTGTACCGAGAGGCGATGGCGGCAACATTGCATTTCTTTACGTAATTCTGCCCTGGGCAGGCGTAATGATGTCCGGTTATGGGTTGGGTATGATTTATAACCGGGCTTTTCCGGAAGCGAAGCGTAGAAAACTGCTTTTGCAATCAGGATTTGCGGCAATCGCCCTCTCTATCGTGCTTCGCTTGATTAATTATTATGGAGATCAGGCTCCGTGGAGTGCGCAGCCGGAGGCATTGAGGACATTCTTTTCTTTTATGAATGTGTCCAAATACCCGCCTTCGCTGATGTTTACGTTGATGACATTGGGCCCGATTCCAATTTTGCTGGCCTTAACCGAGCATACGGATACAAAACTGACGCGGTTTTTCACAGTTTACGGGAAAGTGCCCTTCTTCTATTTTCTGCTGCATTTTTATCTCGTTCACTTCCTGACCATGATCGCCGTGCTGTCCTCGGGTTACACGTGGGAGCAGGCCACTGCGCCGGAGCTTTTTTTTAATTTCCGTCCGACAGATTTTGGCTATAACCTCGGACTGGTGTATGTGATCTGGATCTCGGTCGTGCTCGCCCTTTACTATCCGTGTCGCTGGTTTGGGAATTACCGCGAGCGAAATAAGAAATGGTGGCTGAGCTATTTATAGCATTTGCAGATCACAATTTTTATTGAAATTTACCCTAATCAGACCAATTTATGCACATTTTGCGCACGCTTCTGCTTGTTTTTTCTATATCAATCCAAACCCTCTTTGCGCAGACCCAGGAAGAAAATTATCCCGCAGATCCGGCATCGGAAGAGCAGCTCGGCGTTCCCAAAGGCGAGGTTTTGAAATTTACATTTGATCAATCGAAAATTTTTCCGGGCACCTGGCGTGAATACTGGGTTTATGTGCCTGCGCAATACAAGTCCGACAAGCCCGCTTGTGTTTACATTAATCAGGATGGAATTCAGTGGAAAGCACCTGTTGTGTTCGATAATCTGATCCATAAAGGTGAAATGCCGGTTACGATCGGTGTTTTCGTGATGCATGGAAAAGTAAGGGCGGCCAATGCGAGTGAGGCAAATGACCGGTTTAACAGAAGCTTTGAATATGATGGTTTGGGGGATGCTTATGCGCGATTTATTTTGGAAGAGCTCCTGCCGGAAGTGGAAAAACAGAAATCGAGCGACGGCCGGCAAATCCGTTTATCTAAAAATGGTAACGACCGGGCGATAGGCGGATCGAGCAGCGGAGCGGTTTGCGCTTTTACGGCTGCGTGGGAGCGGCCGGATGCATTTACACGCGTTTATAGCGCCATTGGAACGTATGTAGGGCTGCGTGGCGCCGATCATTATCATACGCTGGTCAGGAAGTTTGAACCAAAACCAATCCGGATCTTTTTGCAGGATGGCGCCAATGACCTGAACATTTATGCGGGTGACTGGTGGATGGCCAATCAAACCATGCTGCGTGCGCTGACATTTGCAGGTTATGAGGTGAAACATCAGTGGGGCGAGGGCGGCCACAATGGCAAACACGGCACAGCATTGTTTCCCGAAGCTATGCGATATTTATGGAAAAACTGGCCTGAACCGGTCAAAAAAGGCACTTCTCAAAATCAAATGCTAAGCGCAATGTTCATTACCGCGCAGGATTGGGAGCTCGTTTCAGAAGTGAATGCTGGTAAAAATGGCAAACAGAAAATTGAAAAAGAGGTTGAGAAAACGGACTCGACGGTCGCCCACAATGGCAATGTTTATTTCACAACATTAAACGTAGGCACAAAAGCAAACACAATTTCTTTGCTGAAACCGAATGGCAAAAAAGTCGTTGCAGACAAAAGTCTTTCAGCCAACGGCATTGCATTATCTCCTGACCAGACCTTATTATATGCAACCGAGTCGGCCTCGCATTGGGTTTGGTCTTATCAAATCCAGCCTGACGGAAAATTGAGTTACAAGCAGAAGTTTGGCTGGCTGCACGTCCGCGATGATGATGAAAACGCAGGTGCAAACGGGCTTACTTGCGATCGCGATGGTCGAATATACGTAGCTACGCACTCTGGAATTCAGGTTTTGGACCAAACGGGCCGTGTAAATGCAATATTGCCAACGCCCACAGGCATAGTAACTAATGTTGCATTTGGCGGCAAAGATTTAGATACGCTTTACGTCAATGCGTCCGGCAAAACATATCGCCGCAAACTAAATGTCAAAGGAGCAAATAGTCGGGACGTCCCGAACAAGCCTGACGCACCGAAACTGTAACTAGATTTTAGCCAACAAAAGGCCCGCCCGGAACGCCCCAGCCCCATTTCGGCATTGGTTCGTCGGGGTTCATTTGCAGGTCGTCAATATTGGAATTCAGCACAGCGATCCGCGTTCCCCATTCGATATAGGCCACAAATGCGGAACGGAATTCAGGATCGTCGGGAAGATTGATTTCATCAGCAGTTTCCAGCAAAAGCGCAACCCACCGTTTTCTGTGCGCCTCACTCAAATGCTTCGACAAATGCTTCTGGATCATTTTAAAATGACTTCCTTCCTGCGTGCTATACATTTCGGGCCCGCCAAAAACCTCGGCTATAAAATGCGCCACATGCAGCTGATGCTCCGTTGACATATGCTTGAAAACCGGTTCGAGCAACGGATCAGACAACACTTTCTCATAGAAAAGCTTCGTCAGTTTCTCAAAAACAGGCATTCCACCCGCCCACTCGTATAATGTTGGTGTTGTGTTTTGTTCCATTGTGATGCTTTCTGGTAAAAATGAAATTGATTATTCCTTGAAAATGATCCTTTCAGAATCACAAAATTTACATAGTTTGTCTTTCGGCAAATCCGCAGGATTTATGTTCGGAATGATGTTTTCGCCATAGTACGCATGGTTTTTGTCACGTGAACACGCCAGGCTATCCCTGAATGTTGCAAAGGTTTGGGGATCTGCATCGGTTATGACTTTATCTCTGAAGTATACGTGTTTGCTATCTCTTGCATACATTTCATTTATTATTTCAAATGCGCCTGCATTTGAACCGGGAATTGCTGAAAAATGCCAATAAGCACGACTTTTATCCATAGCATACTTTCCACCAAGCAATTTGAAACTGGCGGGGTCAGCGCCTTCAATCTCTTTCAGCACCAGATAATCAAAAACGTAAACATGGTCTTTATCTGCGCAATACATTCCAGGCAGCGGCTTAAAGGTGGATGCATCAACGTCTTTCAGGCGCCATCCATAACTTGAAAAGACTCCTTTACTATCGGCGAAGTAAGTGATCGAATTTGGATCTGCACTCACTTTAAATCTCAAATTGTACGGCTGATCGGAAATGATCACCGTGCCCCGATAAATATATTTTGAGTCAATGAATAGATCGCCAATTAAGTGCTTATAGTGCTCTGGATCATCTGAAAATGGTTTAGTCCCGTCATACATATGGTATTTATCCTTGCTTCTTTCCATTCCCAAAGCTTTGAACGACTCCGGGTCGGCGCCAGCGATTAAAAGACCTTTCCAATAAACATGTGTCTTATCCCTCGCAAAGTCTGATTGACTTATACTTTCCGTTATGTCTTTCTCGAGTTTAACGATTTGAAAAGACGATGCATCAATTTCTGCGAGTTCTTGGATATAAGCATTCATCAATCCTCCATAATAATAAACCCGATGGTCTCGCACGTGATAGCCACTCGGTGTTAAAATGCCCGGTTTGAAAACGCCTTTCTTGAAAGAGCAGCCAACGAATTTTGAACACACCCAGATAATAAAAATGACGAATAATGCACTCAGAATGTATTTCATCTCAGAGAAGTTTAGTAGTGTGACAACTAAGCTTCATAGATCAAATACAAAATCCCGTTTAAGTTATCCTTCGGTGCAAATCGTTTACCCAAAGGACAATGGTTCAATATTCCATCACAATCCCATCAAAGCCTTCCAACTTGCTAACCTCCAAGTCAATAGCGGCATCTTTGTATGCAAACTTGACTGGTTTTCCGGTGCTTAATGAGAAGATTTTCGTGGGTTTTTTTGCTGATTTGATCTTGAAATTGAGATTGTAAACCGGCAGCGGCTCGAAATATGTGTTGCCGCTGAAACCTGTCAGATTCACCAAATGCAGGATCAGACCGTCGCTTTTCACCTTCTCTTTATTACTGACGTTGTTCTTCGAAAATTCCTTTAAAATAACTTCAACTCTTTCCGGGGCGTTGGTCTGAATGTCCTGGCTGGCTTCCGGTAAAACGTGGTTAATGGCGTCCAGAAGCAGATTTTTGTGTTCCTGATAACCGTGCATATAATAAATCCGGCCGAGATTGATTGGGAAAATTAATGCTTTGCTGTTTGGATGGTTTTTGATCCCTAATGCATAATAGCCAGTCGGTTCGTGGCCGCCGATGATTTCGGGTGGGCCGGGGCGGCCTTTGGATAAAACGGGAAGTAACTTTTGATCGGTGCCCGAAAGATCATAAAGCCCGAGATTGAATTTCCAGAATAACATTTTCTGGCCGGGAAAGCTTTTAAAAATGTTCCTGTCATCAGGCACCAGATAATTTCCAGCTCCGTCATTGTCTTTCTTCTCAATTTTCGCCCCAAACAATTCCTGCAATGTTTCGGGACTATCAAACAGCGTGCGGTTTGTCGCAATCAGGTTTGTGCCCGCTTTGCTAGCATCTTTCAGCACCTGAATGGCCTCCGGTTTCAAGTAAGTGATCTCGGGCAGGATAATTAATTTGTAGCTTTTCATCTTTTCTGCAAGATTCCCAATCTGCCCATCTTCAATAATGTCAAACGGAATGTGCGCTTCCCGTAGCATGAGCTGAATGCCGCGATATTCCTGCATTGGCTCGCCGTTTGGCCAGGCTCCTGGTGCAATAATGGCGATCTTTGCAAGTGATTTATATTTGCCAAAATAGGGCTCATGCTTTTTGTGAAACGCATAAACCTTCCTGATCACGCCATAATTTCGTTCGTCTTCATAACCCCGCATGTCGCCCATCATGCTAAGATCCAGCCCCGAACCGTTCGCAATGTTCTCATAAAGACGAATCTGAACTTCCTGCGGCTCCACCGCATTGTAGCGCGACTGAAATGAGATCTGCTGAATGCTCGCATTGCTGATAATGTGGTCAGGAAACGAATTAACGGCATTACTCACATTATCAGAAGCCGTGTAAGGCCAGTAGGGAAGGGTGGTCATGCTCTGCGATTCATGCCGGATAATGTCCACAAATTTGTCGGAATACGTGCAGATGGCGATTTGCTCATTCTTCGATTTGACTAGCTTATGCAGTTTTTCTGACCAGTTTTCAACCGAATATTTCTTAAATGCCAGATATTTCTGGTAAAGCGAATCGGCCTTATTCTCCTCGGTTGGAAGCACTTCTCCATTTGTATACGCAGCAAAGGCTTTTTTGTCGTAATCATTTTGATCAATGCCGTGATATTTTCCTTCGTAAGGATTATTGACCTGATAACCCGGCATATTCAGGAAAACGCCGTCGATTGGAAACATATCAATCACTTCCTCGATGATCTTGAATGCCTTTTCCTGCACATAAGGCGCATTTATGGACACGACATACATATCCGTGTTAATGATCCTTTCGCCTTTGGGTGAAATGTAACACCAATCCGGATGTGCCTTGTAAATGCTTTCATGCACCCGGCTGAAATCAAAACGGACGATGACCTTAATGTTGTTTTGATGGCATTTTTTGATCACATCGCCCAGCACATTCTCCTTCATAAAAGGATTTGTATAATGGAAATCGAGCTTGGTTGGATAAAATGCCATGATGCCACCAGCATTGATCAGCAGCGTGTTAGCAGAATAAGTGATCAGGTCGGCAACGATGGAATCGGCATTGGTTGTTGCGGCTTCATATTGCGGGAGGTTCATCTGGATCACCCGCAGATTATTGCGTTTCCACCAGAGATCGCCAGCCGGATTTTTTTGAGCAAATGATAAATTGGCAAAGAATATAAGGCAAAATAGTGCTGCGAATTTTTTCATTATCGGTATTAAGGTCGTTTAAAAGTGGAAAGCGGCCTTTTATTTAGGTTCTACTTAATCCGATCCGGTAACTGGCTCAGTTTTTATATCTTTTGCATTTGTAAATGCTTTCTTATCAAAAGTTACAAAAATTGAAGAAGATCAAAGCCCTGTTGCTTGTCTCCGCTATTTTCATGGCGGCCAATCCTTGCGTCCAGGCCCAGGAAGGCTGGTTTAAGCGCTTCGTACAAAAGACCATTTCCGACACCACCGCACCGGGCGAGTCGAGTTTCAGGATTTACCCCACTTTGGGTTATTCACCCGAAACGAGCTTCGAGTTCGGACTTTCTTCCCTGCTCATTTTTCAGGCAAAAAAAGACACGCTGAACCGGCTGAGCGAAATTCAGGCTTTCACATTTCTCACATTAGAGGCGCAATACGGCATTTGGCTGGACAATGCGATTTATGGTGACCAAGACAAATGGTTCTTTCTCGGCAGAACGCGTTTCCAGCGGTTTCCGCTCCTTTATTACGGAATAGGGCCAGAAACGGTGGGCAAAGATCCGGCTTTGATTGATGCGAATTATATCCTGTTTAAGCAGCGCGTTTTAAGAAAAATACGGCCTAATCTGTTTATAGGACCTGAAATCGACTATCAGCAACTCTATAACACACACTTTGAGCAACCTGATAACCACACTTATGATAAGCCGCTCGGCAGTGACGGCACGCGGAATATTGGGCTGGGCGCTGCGCTGGTTTATGACAACCGGCATAATGTTCTCAATGTCCGGAAAGGGTTTTTTGGTGAAATATCGTTCCTGAAATACGCACGGGAAGTCGGAAGCAATTATAGTTTTCAGGGCGTTAACCTGGATGTGCGTTCGTCACATCCTACCAGTTCACGTAATGTGCTGGCCTGGCAGGTTTTAGGCAATTTTTATTCGGGTAATGTGCCGTTTAATCAGCTTGCATTAATGGGCGGCGAGATGATTATGCGTGGTTACTATTATGGCCGCTACCGGGATAAAAACATGATTGCGGGCCAGGTTGAGCATCGTTGGCTGCCTTTTGGTTTTAGTAAAAGATTTGGTGCGGTGGCATTTGCCGGCACCGCGGTCGTTGCGCCGAAGATCAATGCGTTTACGTTTAAGCACCTCCGTCCTTCGGGCGGCGTGGGTTTGCGTTATCTGCTTTTTCCTAAAAAAGACATTTTCCTGAGATTGGACGTTGGTTTTACCAAAGATGGCCCGGGCTTTTATCTGTTTACAGGTGAGGCTTTTTGATAAATTATTCCCTGTGTTTGTAAGTAAATGCAACGATAAACAGCAGCACGCCTACAAAACCCAGTGCAATGGATAGGGACGTAAATTCTGCAATGAAACCGATCAATGCAGGTCCGGCCAATTGTCCTGCATAACCCAGTGTCGTGACAGCAGGCAAAGAAATGGAGGGAGGAATGTTGGGAAATGTGCCCGCAGCCGTAAAAAAGATAGGGACCACGTTTGCAGCGCCCAGGCCTACCATAACAAAACCAATCAATGCTGCCGGCGCCCAGGGCAAAAGCACTGCGAGCAGAAAACCAGCTCCCGCTAAAAATGTTCCGTAAAAAACCACCTTGGAAGGCCCCAGCTTATGGATCAGCCCGTCGCCGGTTAAGCGCATAACGGCCATTGCGACAGAGAAAGCAGCATAGCCGATGCCGGAAAGTGAAGGATCAAAGCCTCTCGAAAATTGCAGAAAAACCGCACTCCAATCGAGCAATGAGCCTTCTGCAAGAAAAAGAATGAAACACATCAACCCAAGGATGACCACCGGGCCCTTAGGCAGAACAAAACCCGCGCTATCCATTTTAGCCTCTTCGGCATGCGGGAGTAAATATTTGAATTGCGTCGCTGTTATAATGATTAGCATGATTGAAATGCTGACTGCCGCAACCGTTGGCGATAATCCTGCCTTGATCAGAAAACCCAGTCCAATGGAGCCGAGCAAGCCGCCGACGCTGAACATTCCGTGAAACGACGACATAATGTGGCTTCCGTGCTTCTCCTGAACCAAAACAGCCTGCGCATTCATGGCGACGTCCACTGATCCGATTCCCGCGCCGAAAACAAAAAGTGCCGCAGCCAATTCGTAAGGAGTCCGGGCGAGTAAAAGCAGCGGGAGCACCACAGCAATAATAATGGCAGATATTAATGAGATCCTTCTGCTTCCATATTTATTGATCAGAACGCTCGTTAGCGGCATGGTTAAAATGGCGCCCGCACCCAATGATAAAAGCACAATGCCTAAATCTGCCTCACTCAGTCCGAGCGCTAGCTTTGCAAACGGGACCATGGGTGCCCAGCTGGAAAGTCCGATCCCGCAGACCAGGAAAATGAGTAAAACTGCCCGGCGAGCGGCACTGATCTTTGCTTTTTCTTGCATAAAAGGAATAGTTCAACAGAATTGATTTGCAATAATATGCAACATATGCGAGATTTCAGCATTGCAAATTGCAAAAAACAGCAAAAATTCATTTGTTAATACAAACTCAAAAAAAAACTATCCGGGCTTGTTGAAGCCGGATAGTTTTTTCAAATGCTCATGTGAGCTTGTATCAGATATTCTTCTTTTTCGATTCTTTCACAGCAAAATCAACCGCGCGGGCCGTTAATGCCATATAAGTAAGCGATGGATTCACGCATGAAGCAGAGGTCATTGCTGCACCATCCGTTACGAACACGTTTTTAACAGCATGCAACTGGTTATTTCCATTCAAAACCGAAGTTTTCGGATCGCGGCCCATTCTGGCAGTTCCCATTTCGTGGATTGCCATACCAAGATATGATCCGTTGTCATACGTTTTCACGTTTTTCAAACCTGATTTTTCAAGCATTTCGGCAGCATCGTTCATCATATCCACACGCATTTTCTTTTCGTTTTCACGAAGTTCAGCGTCGAAAACAACAGCCGGCATGCCGAATTTGTCTTTGTTGTCTTTATTCAGATACATGTAGTTTTCGTGGTAAGGCAAAGTTTCACCAAATCCACCAAAACCCATTGTCCAGTTGCCCGGCGTTGTCAATTCTTCTTTAAAATCGGCTCCGAACGAAAGTTCAGCCACATTCCGCTGCCATCCCTGACGGCCACCGCCGCCCTGGTAACCAAAGCCACGCAGATAATCGCGTTTGTCGGGACCAATGTTGCGGTAACGTGGAATATAGATTCCGTTTGCACGGCGTCCGAAATAATATTTATCCAAATCACCTTCCCAAACGCCGCTGGCGCCTGTTCTGAAATGGTGATCCATCAAATTGTGTCCCAATTCACCTGAGTCGTTACCCATTCCGTTCGGGAAGCGGTCGGAAGTTGAGTTAAGCAGCAAGGCAGTTGACGCCAATGCACTTGCACAAACGAAGATCAATCCTGCGAAATATTCTTTTTCCTGCAATGTTACCGCATCCACAACACGAACACCGGTTGCTTTGCCCGCACCATTTGCACCAGATTTGCCATCATAAATAATTTCACGCACCACAGAATCCGGACGAAGTGTAAGCAAGCCCGTTTTCACAGCTGGCGGCAATGTGCTTGACTGCGTGCTGAAATAAGCGCCATAAGGACAGCCTAATGAGCATCTGTTGCGATATTGGCATGGAGAACGGCCGCCTTCCAGCTGGATTTTCGTAGCCTGCGAAAGGTTAGCTACGCGTCCAATGGTCATATTACGACCTGGGAACTGCTTTTCCAGTCTTTTTCTAACTTCTTTTTCCACGAAATACATGTCCATCGGCGGAATGAAATCGCTGTCGGGAAGTTGCGGAAGGCCTAATTTTTCACCGGAGATCCCCACATGTTTTTCAACATAAGAGTACCACGGAGCAATGTCTTTATAACGGATAGGCCAGTCAACGGCAATCCCGTCTTTCAAATTCGCTTCAAAATCAATGTCGCTCAGCCTGTACGACTGGCGGCCCCACATGATCGACTTTCCACCGACAATGTTCGGGCGGAACCAGTCAAATCGCTTTTTCTCTTCGTATGGAGAATCCATGTCGTTCATCCAGTATTTTTCCGTCATTTCATTATACGGATAATCGCGGGACAGGAATGGATGTGTTTCTTTCTGTTTTACGGTCAGGCGGCCGTTGTATTGTGTTTCCCAGGGTGCTTTCAGTGCGTAGTCGTAGCCGGTAACGTGTTCAAGATTTTTACCTTTTTCGAGCATCAACACTTTTAAGCCCTTCTCTGTCAGCTCCTTCGCTGCCCATCCGCCCGATACGCCTGAACCGATCACGATTGCGTCGTAAGTGACTTCTTTTATTGCGTCAATATTTAAATTCGCCATTTTAAAGGATAATATTTAAGATTTTGGTCAGGGATAGTTGATTAAAGTGCCCAGCTTTTCTGTCCTTTCGGTATAGGCCAGCTTCCGTCAAATCTTCCTGGAATAGGCAGATAATCGAGTGCTTGCGTAGCTCCGATTTCAGATGTGAAATATCCCGTAACCGTTAAGCCCTTCATTTGCATAAAAAATGGCTTGTCAGAAACAGTTGTGCGTTTAATGATATCATTCTTCTGCGTCGCGTCAAGGGCTGAGAACCCTTTTCCATACACCTCTTTGCTTTGTGCATCCACTTTTGCAAGTCCGGAATAGAATTTCTTCTGATCGTCCATCTCGTAGCAATCGCGTACAATTCTGGTGATAAACTTGTCTGCACCTGCCGCCTTAGCGCCCGGCGTTCCTGTTGCAGGTATAATTACGTCCGCCACATCTGCTAAAAGCGCCTCTTGTTCTGCGGAAATATCCAGAGACGGGCCGAAATTCAGCTTTTCGCCCATGATGCCCGCCATCAAAGGAGCTGAGAGCGTGCCTCCAAGGAGGAAAGTTATTTTTTGAACAGCTTCTCTACGGTTCATTATATAAGGATTTAAGTCGGAAAGGATTAATTAAAATTAACCTTTAAATATAACAACCCGTACAGAATTATTGCTATCAAAGGGCATAATTTTCCGTAAATTCAATGAGAGTAACCGGACAATCATCGCATTTGGCGTGATCGGTGCCAACATGCCATATTTGATTAATATTCTGAACCAAGGCTTAGGCAATCGTCAGATTTCTTCGATCTGACGAGCAAGTTTAAAGGTTAAGTAATAGAGGAACGTTGAGTAAATAATGCAGATATCTTCCCTGATTTTCAGGGAAGATATTTTTTTTGTGGGAATTGGAGATTTTGACTCCTGTTATTTCGCAGGTGTGATCACAATGTTGCGATATTCAACCGGACCGTGATCGCCTTGGATATACAATGGTCCCGGCTCGCCTTCATTGCTGTCCAGCGCGCCGCCCGTAATGCCTGGAATTTCCTGGTTTGTGATCACAGTTTTTCCATTTGAGACAAGCGTCAGCATGCGGCCCACCAATGTGATGTCAAATGATTGCCATTCGCCCGGATCTTTCGCCATCATTTCGCTGGGAACTAGAAAGCCATACACCGCACCAAGCTGATCCAGAGACGGTTCCATGCCTTTGCTGTCTGTAACCTGCACTTCATAACGGCCTCTCAAATAAACGCCGCTATTGCTGCCTTTCGGAATTCGGAACTCAACATGCAGTTTGAAATCATTGAACTTTTGGTCCGTAATCAGGTTTGCGCCTGACTTAGGGCTGCGCAAGATCCCATTTTCAGCAACCCATTGGTTTTCACCGGCTGCATGCCATCCTTTGATCTCATTTCCACCAGTCAGCTTAATCGGCGTTCCCCAAACCGGAGCCGCAGTTCTGCGCAATGCAGGGGCGCGCACGCCTGTGAATGTGAATGTTTTGCCATCCGGCGTGTTGACCGATCCAGCGATTTTTTCACCCGTCAGCGTGCCTTCCAATGTAAAGTTCTTGTCGCCCTTTTCCCATTGCGGCGGAATTTCAAAATTGAACTTTCCGTCTTTGAAATGCACTTCGGAAATCGGTCTTGCACTGCCGGAAACACTGGTGAACTGTCCGATCAGCGTGTGGTTGCCCGAGTGACGTACTTCAAGCCAGGACGGAGCCATTTTGCCGCCCATGTCAACCGTGATGTCCCAGCGTCCTTCTATGGGAGCGGCTGCCGGTGCGGTGACAGGAATTGTATTGTTGGAATTTGAAAAAGCGGCAGGAATGAATGCCAGGGATAAAAAACAGGCTTTAAGTAGACTTTTCATAATTGGATAAAAGGTTAAGGAGGGTCAATTTAAAAATAAAAATCTGATAAAAAGATCACGCTGGCGGATTGCGCGTAGAACCAAATTGATAACTTTGAGATAAGACAGCTATAAAATGAAATATTCCGAGGCCCAGTTACTTGCAGACATTGAACGGATAAGCCAGATTCCGATCGTGCCAACCATGCTTGAAGTGATCTGTAAGTCGACCGGAATGGGCTTCGCCGCAATTGCCCGGGTTACGCAGGACAAATGGATCGCTTGCAGTGTACGCGATGAAATTGCGTTCGGACTGGTGCCAGGAAGCGAATTGCAGATTGAAACCACGATTTGCAATGAAATCCGCGATAGTCAAAAACCTGTAATTATCAATCACGTGGATGAGGACGAGACATTTGTTCATCACCACACGCCGAAAATTTACGGTTTCCAAAGTTATATTTCGATTCCCATCATTCTGAAAAACGGTGACTTCTTTGGCACATTATGCGCCATTGATCCAAAACCCGCGATTCTTAATGATGCCAAAACCATTGGAATGTTCACGCTGTTTGCAGATTTGATCGCTTTTCATCTGCAAAGTGTGGACGTTGTAGAGCAAACCAGAACAGCATTAAATGAGCTCAATCACAAATTGGTGGATTCGGTGATTGAAAATCGACAGTTTCGCTATATCTCAAATCACAATTTGCAGGAGCCGCTGCGTAAGATGCGCGTTTTCAGCAGCATGCTTTTGTCAGCCAGCACAACGGAAAATCTGGATCAGGTGCGGACATTAGCCGGCAAAATTGACGCTTGCGCCAGAACCTTTTCAAACATTGTGAAGGAATTATCTGAATTCTCGGAGTTATATAACGACACGGATTTTCAGTCAGTTAACCTGAATCAAGTTGTAGAGGAAGTTTGCGGGGAATTGAATGGTGAGCTGAACAACAAAAATGTGGCAATTAAAATTGATCAGCTGCCAGTCATTAATGCTAATCCGAAACAGATGAAGCAGCTTTTCTATAACCTGATCACCAATTCTTTGCAACATTCGACAACGGATCAAACATTGGAAATCAAGATTGACGCGACCGAGTTAACGACCAGAAATACACCGGAATTGCCGTTGCAAAATGATTCTGAATTGGTAGAAATTACGCTGCAAGACAACGGGAAGGGTTATTCAAAACACGAATTAGAGCGCATTTTCGATTTGTTTCCGCAGCATTCGATGGATATAAAGGAAAAAAGCGATGGAAGCGGGCTCGTTTACTGCCGCAAAATTGTCCGCAATCATGGCGGGAGCATTGCAGCTGAATCAGAACCCGGCAAAGGCACCGCTTTTTCCGTTATTTTACCAATAAATGCCCGTGGTAAACAAGACCAAGAGTCATCCAAAACTTTTTAACCTCCGCCAACTTTCGCCTGCTCGGGCAATTCGTTGTAACCGCCTGAACGGTCTTCCATTCCGGGAGCGTTATCAAGATCGCCCTGATGCACTTCACCAGAAGCGTTACCCTGGGATGCTTCATTGCTCTGAGATACGTCATTTCCCTGACGCGCTTCACCAGAAGCACTTCCCTGCTGCAAAAATTCATTCAAACTTTGAAGTCCTTTTTCCCAGCCTTCCTGATGCGGGATGATTTCCTCTTGTTTCGTGAAACCTTCCTGTAAAACGTGTAGCGAGCTGCCGTTGTCTTTGGCTTCGAATTTGATCGTTAATACATAATCAGTTCGTTGCGTTGCCGGATCGTCCAGTTCCCAGTTCCAGGAATAAACGAGCTTTTCGTTCGGCACAACCTCCTTATAGTCGCCAGAAACCCTTAGTCCGGCCTCTTTGAAATGATATTCAACTTTGCCGCCTTCCTGCAATTCATTGATGACATTTTCGAGCGAGTTGCCGTTCGGGTGCCACCATTGTTTCAATTGTTCAGCATCCGTCCACGCTTTGTAAAGCGACGCTACATCCGCCGAAAAATCCTGACTTAGTTCAAATTGATTTTTTTGTTCAGTTTCCATAGAAGTGTAATTTTTTGAAAAATTAAGGCGGGTTATTTCAAACCGCGCCCTGTCTTATGCTGCAATTCATCGATCCTTTTTGAGGCCTCGGCTTTGCTCAGCGTGGTGTCGAATTCTACGCCTGCTTCGTCAGACAAGGTTTTCAGATACGATTCCTGGGCTCCTGTCATCGGCTCGTCGCCCGTAGTCCATTCGTCGGGATCTTTCACTGCATTTGACCCTTTTATTTCTTGATCCTGGTCTGAAAGGTTTTCATTCTCATCAAGCGCGCCTTGTTCTTTAGTTGCCATTTTAGTTTGTGATTTTTTAACTGGTGGTACAAAAACTGAGCCAGCAGGCACACCGTAACTTTTCGGTGCCGACTTTGATGTTAGGTGCAGGATCGTAGATTTGTTATATGAAAAACATTCTCATCACCGGGGGCACCGGAAACCTGGGTAAAACCGTCGTTCAGACGTTAGCTGATCATGACTGTCAATTGCATCTTGCGGTCAGAAAGAAAGAACAGTCGGATGCATCTCAAATCACTTACTACCAAGCGGATCTGGCTGATAGTGAGCAATCTGAAAATTTTGTTGAGTCAATTCTTGCAACGCAGGAAAGCATACATACGGGCATTTTTCTTGCCGGAGGCTTCACGACGGGAAATTTGGAAAAAACAGCATTGAGTGACATTGCCGATATGGTCAAACTGAATTTTGAAACCGCATTTACAACGGCTAAAAGTTTAATTGCCCATTACAAACAAAGTGGCGGCGGGAAACTCATATTTATCGGGTCAAAGGCGGCTATGGACTTCAAAGCAGCAGGTGAGAACCTGGCATATGCGCTTTCGAAACAAATGCTTTACAATTTCTGTCAAATGATCAATGAAACGGAGAACGCGCATGGAATTTCTGCGCATATTTTGTTGCCTGAGACCATTGATACAGCATTAAATCGCAGCGTCATGCCGGATGCTGATTTTTCAAAATGGACCAGCACCGGGACCATTGCGCAAACCATTCTTGACATCATTGAAGGCAGGGAAATCAGAACAGAAATTTCCTTTTAGCAAGCTGTTTGAAGCGACGTCTTTCAAAGAACACATTGCCATTCAAATCACCATTTTGCCAGTTATGTAACCGGCATAATCTGGTCAAGTAGTTTCGCATAGTCCTGGTTTTTAGTTATTTAAATAAATGCAGACGTCAAAACCGTCCGCTGGTTGTAACTCAAAAACCATCGATCATGCGAAACCACTCATTATCCCGTGATTTTTATTCATTTACAATCCTTTTCCTGGCGCTCTTCATTGTCACCATTTCGGTGCAAGGCATTGTAAGCTTACAACTGGGTGCCAAAGTGATCACTTTCAACTCGTTTTACCCGTGGTTGCTGCTTTCCGGTTTCATTTTCACCGTCGGCTCTGTGGCGCTGCAACGCTATTTCCGATACAAAGATTATACAGCAGCTTTTGCGGCGGGAATCATCAACATTATCGTTAATGTTGGTCAATATGCGCTGATTTATAACATAATAAGGATGCGCGAGCTGCAAAGCTTTTATATTAATTATAGCGCGACAACATTGTCGGTCGGGATTATTTTTGGTTTTGTGTTAACATTTTCAAAAACCAGAGAGCGTCCTTTGCTCATGTGGTCGGGAATTATTTCTATTATTTCCGGCTCCATTCTCCTTGTGACAATGCTGTGGTTTCATAATAGCAGCGACGTGCAATTGAAGTTGCTTCTCGAAAAAATTCATCGGTTGACAGCCGTTGTGAGCATTCTCTCGCCGGCTTTGTTGCTGCTCAACATTTGGAGGGAGTTCAAATCAGAGGTTTTTGACAATGTTAAAAAGCCGCCGGTTGTCTGGCGGGAGCTGTTGAAGGTGATCGCTGTTTTAGGTATTTTGTTTTTCGGGATGAGTTTTGTGACCGAAAGTGTGCAATCGAGGTCAGGCAAGCCGTTTGTGCCAACTCCTGAAATTAGCAAATTGTCGAAAGCATTTCCGCCAAGAAATTACGTAAACGATGCGGGCGATACATTGCGCTATCGGCTTATGCTGCCACTGGACTACGATTCTACAAAACAATATCCAATGGTCGTTTGCCTGCATCACGGGGGCGCGCACGGGAAAGACAATATGCGTCAGCTCGCTGCAGATCCTGCGCCATTTCTTTTTAATGATGAAAAC
This sequence comes from Dyadobacter sp. AC419, assembly GCF_979253085.1. NCBI lineage: Bacteria > Pseudomonadati > Bacteroidota > Cytophagia > Cytophagales > Spirosomataceae > Dyadobacter > Dyadobacter sp. AC419. The sequence goes on from NZ_CEEDCD010000015.1 coordinate 178,022, forward strand.
AGGAAGAAATATCCGGCGTTCATTTTCATGCCGCATTGCCCGGAAGGGGAGGGTTTCGGGGGAATTGCCAATTATAACAACATTGACACACTCGTAATTGATGCAATTAATGTGCTTAAAAAGACGTATCCCGTCGATTCAAAACGGCTTTATGTGATGGGAATTTCGGGAGGCGGTTACGGTTCGTGGCACTTTATCAGCACACATCCCGAAATGTTCGCAGCCGCCATTCCCATATGCGGTGCGGGTGATCCGAAATTTGGCAAAACATTGACTGACATGCCAATCTGGGCGTTTCACGGCGTAAAAGACCGTCTCGTGCCCGTAAGTGGAACGCGTGACATTGTGGATGCGATTGAAAAAGCAGGCGGCAAACCGAAATACACGGAATACAAGCAATCCGGTCACGACATTTGGAATAATGTAAAGGAAGAGCCGCACCTGATGGATTGGCTCTTTGCGCAGAAAAAGCAGTAGCTTAACTGTGCTGCTTAGGGAAGTTGATCATCCAGCCTATGCCGTATTGGTCATGAAAACTGCCGAAATAGTCGCCCCAGAAGGCATCCTCCATCGGCATTTCGATTTCACCGCCAACGGATAGACCTGCAAAAAGGCGATCGGCTTCCTCCCGGCTATCTGTGAAAACGGAAATGTAAGCGTGATTTCCTAACCGAAGCTGGTGGCCCATGGAAGGAACCGTGTCAGATCCCATGAGCACATCACCATTCCCGATCGGAAGTGAAATGTGCATTAACCGACCTCTTTCATTTTCTGGAAGCTGCTCAGCGCCAGGCATTTCGGACATGCGTTGGACGAGCAGGAACTCGCCGCCGAAAACGGATTTATACAAATTGAATGCCTCTTCCGATTTTCCGTCAAAGTTGAGGTAGGTGTTTAACTTGGGCATGGCGTGGAAATTAGTTAAATGGTTTGAATGTGAATTTGATGAATCAAAAGTAGCAACCAATTAGGCCATGCATTGACCCTGAAAAGGACAATCGAAGGGGGTTAACGAGACATTCAGCACAATAATCCGGTGCGATCTGAAAATCAGGCAAAAATGCTTTATTTTGTTAATGAATTTGAGTCGCTTGTTAACACATTCTGATTAACGCAAAATATTTGATATTTTTGTTTTCAAGCTTTTAAGAATATGGCAGAAGGACAGACAGTGCACCTTGCGGATGACGATGAAGACGACAGAATGCTGATTAAAGACGCGTTGGAGGAAGCTAATCCCAATGTGACGGTGATTGAAGCAGAGGACGGCAAGGAATTAATTGCCAATGTCAAAGAGTCAGACGATTTATCGAAGACAGTTGTGCTGATAGACATGAATATGCCGAAAATGAACGGCATTGAAGCGATCAAGGAAATCAGATCTGAGCCGGAACTTGCAGAATTGCCCGCGGTAATGATGTCAACTTCCAACAACCCCGAGCTTAAAAAACGCGCGCTTGACGCTGGTGCGGATGATTTTATTGTCAAGCCAAACACATTCAAAGCGCTTCTCGACATTGCCAAAACCATCCTTTCCCGTTTCTTTGGAGGTAAGTAATCATTAATTGTAGACGTTATTCTTCTTGACAAAAGAATATACATTTTGCAGTATTCACTTTGTGCTTCAAAGTACTTTTGTTATTTTTGAACTAATGCTTGTGATCAAATAGCAGTTTTAAAGTGTTCTTGTTTTATGAAATGGTTTGCGAAAGAAGGTTCAATTGTGCGGGAGATTTGGGGAAAAGCGGATACGATCCTTTTTATTTTTGCGGGAGCATCGGCAGAATTTGCTGTGAATAAGTCGGTCGACTGGCTTTATTTCACGGGCAAGCTTCCGGCTGATCCTTTGGGAAGACTGTTTTCAACGGTTGCCTACGCACGCAAGATCGTGTTTTCAGAATACGACGCTGCCATGAAAGCCATTGATCAGATAACGGCCATCCACAATGATGTGGAGGCCCGGCGTGGCGCGAAGATCCCGGATTGGGCATACAGGGATGTGCTTTTCATGCTCATTGATTACTCCATAAGGTCTTTTGAATTGTTGGAAAGAAAGCTCACAGTTGCTGAAAAGGCGGATATATTCGAAACATTTCAGCAAGTGGGTGCGCGTATGGGCATCTCAGGTTTGCCTCAGACGCTTGGTGCCTGGGAAGAAATGCGCAGCCAGCATTTGAATGATAATTTGGTAAAAAGTGAATTCTCAATTGATTTGTACAAGCAATATGAGAAACATCTCGGGCTGCCCAGATATCTGCTTCTTAAAGAAGTTCAAACCCAGATTGTGCCGCAAAGAGTGCACCAGTTGCTTTCATTACGGAAGGTTTCTGCGCTCACATTCATCCTGCCTGCTTACAAGTTTTCACGGGTTCTGGGCATTCATCACATCATGAGAAATCTTATTTTGCCAGCGAAATATAAAACTGAAATTGTCGGGCTGGATGCAAATTAATGGGCTTGATTCGCTATAAATCATACGAAATGGCCGAATTAAGCAAATTGAGGTTCTTAATGGCTTCGCCCATGGTGTTGTTGAAATAAGCGAAAACAGTCTTGCCCTCAGAAATCCAATCCTGAATGCGCTCTGCATATTCGTACAAAAACGCATCTTCATATTGTCCGCGATAATCGCCTTTCGGGCCGTGAAAGCGCACGTATCTGAAGTTGTTATCGGATTCCAGCAGGCCGGGAGCGGAGCCAGGCTTGTCGTGAATGACGATCTCAAACCTGTAATGTTCGATCAGTTCAAAAGCATCATCGTCATACCACGAGTTATGTCGGAACTCCAATGCAACTTTCCATTGCCTGTCGGGATCGGCGTTTGCGATGGAACTTAGCAGTTTTTCGAGTTGCGGCAGCATGATCATTTTCAGGCTCGGCGGAAACTGGACAAGCAGACAACCTTTCTTTGGGCCGATGTGATCAATAATTTGCATGAACCGGCTCACATCATCCGGATTGAAAATAAGGCCTTTGTTATGCGTAATGTCACGCCAGAGTTTGAATGTAAACACAAAGTTATCCGGCACCTGCGCCGACCAATTCCTTACCGTTGACGCAAGTGGAACTTTGTAAAATGAACTATTGATCTCAATGCTATTGAACAGGGACGCGTAGTAAGTCAGCCGGCTTTTGTCCTTGAATTCTTCGGGATAAAATTGCTTGTTAGGCACCGGCAGAACAAGTCCGCTGGTGCCTGAGTATAATGTTGATTCGCTATCTTCCATTTTTGCACACTGGCGCTGCATTTGCAGCACGCTGGCAAGGCGATCAAAAACATCGTGCTAGCGAAGCAAACCCACTAGTTTGTAAGCAATCTCTCTGAAAAGAACGGCAGCATTTTCTGCTCGATCCGCTCGCCGATGCGGTTCAGGTGATCGCCTTCATATTCTTCGTAAGTATGCTCAATTTTGTAATTGTCAAGCAATTCGTGCAGAATTTTAATGTTGGCAGCAATGGGCTGATCCTTATTTCCCGCATCGAAAGCAATGCCCTTCATCTTTTTCAGATTGGTAATATACTGGTCAATCGTGGCCATGCCCGAGTTGGCCGCCCATTTGAGCTCAACCGTTTTTTCGAACTTCTCCGTTTTTAACAATCTGATCTGTGAAAAACGGCGGGTTGGTCGGGTTAGGCGACCATGCAGCGGCAGAAGCGATTGCTGCTTTTGTGCCAAAATCTGCTTTGGCAAACTCAGCCGGGTCTTTAATGGCCTCAATTTTTGCCAACGATTCAGGTGAACGATTGCCGCCCGGTGCCATACAACAAGGGCTCAGCGCGTAAATACTAGAAAATACATCAGGAAATTTTTCGCCGATGCGCATGGTTCCGTAACCACCCATTGAATGTCCGGCCAGTCCGCGGCTGGTTGCTTTAGGAATGGTTCTGTAATGCTGATCGATGTATGAAACCAATTCTTTGGCAACGAAATCTTCCCAATTGCCCGCAGTAACCGAATTGGAATAAAAACTGCCTCCACTGCGCGTATAAGCATTAGGGGTAACGATAATCATCTCATTTAGCTTACCCGCGACAAATGCTTTGTCAACGATCACTGGCATATTAATCCAGTGCTTTACCAAACCATACCATTGCGCATCATTGTCGGTGAAGCCATGCAGCAAATAAATGACCGGATAGCGACGTTTTGAGTCTTTTTTATAACTCGGCGGCAGGTAAATCGAGACGTCCGGATCAGCCGTGTTGCCTTCCAGATTTCCTTCCAGCGATTTCCCGTGGACCTTAATGCGTTCCGTTGAACCCATTAATTTGTCCTGGGCCGACACGGTTTCGGGTATCGATAATGCGAAAGCGAGCGCAATGAGCAGCAGTTTTTTCTTCATAAAATTGATTCAGCGTGGTTGGTTTCAGAGCAATTTGTCAGGCAATATCGGCAATTCCCGGATACGCTTTCCCGTCGCATTAAAAACTGCATTGGCAACGGCCGCAGACACGCCCACAATCCCAACTTCGCCAAGGCCCTTAATGCCCATTTTATTAGCCAGCGTATCTTCTTCTTTGATAAAAATAGCATCGAGATCGCCAATGTCGAGGTTTGACGGCACGTGATAATCGGCCAGTGACCGTGTAATGAAATGTCCGTAACGTGGATCGATCACGGATTCTTCTGTCAGCGCCATGCCAATTCCCCAGACATTTCCACCAATGATTTGTGACCGCGCTGTCTTTGGATTCAGAATTTTCCCAGCCCCGGTGACAGCCAAAAAGCGTTCGACGCGCACCATTCCAGTGGATTGATTCACCCAAACCTCTGCGAAATTGGCATTGAAACTGTGTGACGAATATTGCTCTGCTGTTTCCAAAGGCTTGGAATCGGCGCGCGCCTGAATGTTGTCAATCTTCTCCGAAACCATCAGTTGTGACGCCGTCGGGCGTTGGAAAAATTGCTTTCCGGATCGGGCGATCAGCTCGTCGGTCACTTTGATACAGGCATCATTTACTACATTTGCATAACTTGTCGCACCCACAGATCCAACAGAGCCGGCGGCAGGCGGAAAATCTGAATCACCGATTTTTACTGTGATCTTGCTCATAGGCAAACCCAGTGCATCCGCCGCTGTTTGCGCAAGAATGGTGTAAGTGCCGGTGCCTAAATCCGCAGCGGCCAGCTCAACGGTTGCGGTAACATTGCCGCCTTCGCGTTTCAGCTTTACAATAGCCCGAACTATCGCGCTGGTGCGCTGGATAAGTTCCGCAGGCCACGCCATAACCAATCAAATAATTGCCCTGAACAGACTGCCGGGGTTCCATTTTTCGCTTTTCCCAGCCAAATGCTTTTGCACCCACTTTCAAACATTCCACCACCTTTCTGGAAGACCACGGCTTCCCATTTGACGGGTCTTTTTCGGGCTCATTTTTGAGGCGCAATTCGACCGGATCCATTTTTAACTTATAGGCCAGTTCGTCCATCGCCGATTCCAATGCAAAACTTCCCGTAGACTTTCCCGGACCGCGCGTATAAGTCGGCAGGATAAGATTCATAGGCGTCACACGATAAGAAATCAGCGAATTGGGCGTGTCGTACATGATTTTTGAGCAATCGCCGCAAGGTTCTACAAACTCATCCTGAATGGCCGCGTGCGTACTCGTCTCATGAGCTAATGCTGTGAGTTTGCCATCTTTGGTTGCAGCTAAGCTTATTTTCTGGTAATTCCGCTGACGAAATCCAACAGAATTGAACATTTGCTGCCGCGTAAGTGCCAGCTTAACGGGCCGGTTTACCATTTCTGCAGCAATTGCAGCCAGAATTAAATTGCCCCATTGTCCGCCTTTTGAACCAAATCCGCCACCAATGTAGGGCGACACAATGCGGACATTCTCCGGTTTAAGGTTGAATGTTGATGCAGCTGCACTTTGCGCGCCATTGATGATTTGCGAACTGTTGTAAAGTGTCAGATTTTCTCCCCGCCATTCTGCAATTGTGGCGTGTGGTTCAAGCGGATGGTGGTGGTAAATGGGCGTTGCATAGGTTTCTTCCACTTTGAATTCCGCACTTTGCATCGCTGCTTGAACGTCTCCACGTTTCTCGTCCTCCTTATCCTTCGGTTTTACACCTTCGCGATACAGTTTTTCAAAATCCGTCCGGGCTTCTTTTTGATCATATGCTACTTTTACCAATTCCGCGGCATGTCTGGCTTGCTCAAATGTTTCTGCGACAACCACGCCGATATGCTGTCCGTAAAACAGCACATCCGCATTCTGCAACATTGCACCGCCGCGGATGCCGCCCTTGGGATTCAGTTTGGGTGCATTCATGTGTGTGATCACAGCCAGAACGCCCGGAGATTTTTCAGCATCAATGCTGTCAATGCTTTTGATCTTTCCTGCTGCAATCGTGCTTTTGAAAATGACCGCATAAGCAGCGTTTTCGACAGGGTGATCTGTTGAATAATCTGCTTTTCCCGTCACTTTGAGGATTCCATCGATCCGGTTAACCGGTTTACCGATCGCTATATTTTTATCTTGCATGAGATCTTGGGTTAGGATTTGCCACTGTTCAGCGCCATTTGCAAGGCTCGCACAATGCTGCGATTTCCAAGCTCTACTTTAAACTTATTATGTTCCAATGGCTTTGCATCCGCCATTTCTGCATCTGCCGCCAACTTGAAATTAGCCTCAGTTGCTTCTTTTCCAATCAGCATTTGCTCCGCTTTCGTAGCGCGCCACGGCTTATGTGCTACGCCACCCATTGCTATTCTGGCTTGCTTAATGACTTTACCGTTCATTTCCAGAGCCGCTGCCACGGACACCAGTGCAAAAGCATAGGAAGCCCTGTCACGCACTTTGAGATAATAAGCGTGCTCAGCCAGATTATTTTTAGGAATTTCAATTGCAGTAATAAGCTCGCCGTGGGCAAGATTGGTGTCTTTCTCAGGTGTGTCGCCGGGCAAACGGTGAAAGTCTACGAAAGAAACAGCCCGTTCCTGACCATTCTTATCCATGATTTTAACAACAGCGTCAAGCGCAGCCAAAGCCACCGCCATATCAGAAGGGAACACTGCAACACACTTTTCCGACCAGCCAAAAATCGCGTGCATTCGATTGATTCCTTCCATTGCGCCGCAGCCCGTGCCGGGTTCGCGCTTGTTGCAAGGCATATGCACATCGTAAAAATAGGCGCAGCGAGTTCGTTGCAGCACATTGCCGCCATTGGTCGCCATATTGCGGATCTGTCCGGATGCACCCGCAAGGATCGCCTGTGTCAAAAGCGGATGTTGCTGCCGGATCAATGGATGATTCGCAGCATCGGTATTTTTTCCAAGCGCACCAAGGGAAATGCCGGTGCTTGTGGTTTTGATCTGCGTCAGGCTCAGCCGGGTTATGTCAGTCAATTCCTCTGGCTGCTCCACATTTTCCTTCATCAGATCCAGCAAATTGGTGCCACCCGCCAGGAATCTTGCGTTTGGATTTTGGGAAACGATTTGAATGGCAGCCGGCGCGTCTTTGGCGTTGGTAAATTTAAATGGTTTCATACGAGCATCCAGTTTTGTTTAACAGCCTGTCCACCATGCACTTCCTGAATTGCCGCCACAATGTTCGGATAAGCTCCGCAGCGGCAAATGTTACCAGACATCCGTTCACGGATTTCCTCATTTGAAAGCTTCACAGGAGCAATTTTCTTGCGCACATTTTCGGTAACATAACTAGCGTCGCCATTTTTGGCTTCGTCTAATAATGCCACAGCTGAACAAATCTGGCCTGGTGTGCAGAAGCCGCATTGGAAACCGTCATGTTTAATGAATGCCTCCTGAATCGGATGCAATGTGTTGCCCTGTGCGATCCCTTCAATGGTTTTTACAGATTTTCCTTCGCAGCTCGCAGCCAGTGTAAGGCAGCTCAGAACGCGCCGTCCGTCAACAATCACCGTACAAGCGCCGCATTGTCCGTGGTCGCAACCCTTTTTCGAGCCGGTTAGATCGAGTTTTTCCCGCAGCGTATCCAGCAATGTCATACGCGAATCAACAACCACTTTCTTAGCTGCGCCATTGACTTTAAATGCAACGTCGACACCATTTTCAATTGTTTCCGGCGAAAGCAGATTGGATTTTGCTGCTGCCAGCGGGCGCGTAATCACCTGCTCTGCAACCGCAGATTGCCAGGCGAGTAAGCCGCCGCCGGTGAGGGACATTAATTTCAGAAAGTGCCGCCGGTTTACACCATTGTCCATAATTTCCGCGAGGTCTTCGGGCATAAGGTCTTCAAACAGCTTCCTTTCATCCTCGGTAAGCTGCGGTGACTGATCTTCTTCGTTCATGGTGATGTTGGGAAAAATTATGGAATTTTTCGTGTTAGGAAATGCAGTTATATTATTGATTTTGAGCAAAAAAGAAAGTGCCCTTATCAGTGGAAATCACTGGTAAGAGCACTTCAATAATTGTACCAAATGAATCAGATCAATGTGATCCTTCTCACTCGCTTGCAGGCAAGATATTGCCGAGCAGATAAAATGCGGAATCCTGAAAGCTGATGAATGCTTTCGCCTGCTCATTATCAATCCAGCCTTTTTCTAGATGGCTTGCATTCACCAATGCCGATGTCTGCATTTTCCCGTAAACCTCGCAAACATCTTTCAATGTCTTCAACTCGTTTTCTGTGAATTGTGATGGGTCAAAGGTTTTTGTCGTAGATATCATTTCGCCATAATTCCCATTGCCAACCTCCACCTGGTCAATCGATAGTTTCGAGTCATCACAAAGTTTGACATACATTTTCTGGTACTGCGACGGCACCGGGCCAAACTGAATGGCGCGATAAGAAATCCCGGAAATCGCGTAACCAGTTCGCGCATACGAAGTGAAATCAGCGTAGAAAAGCAGTTTATTTAATTTTGTCTTATAAAGCCCCTTGATTTTGGAATCGAAATAGGCGATCATCTGCGAAATCTTCTCCATATCCGGCTTCCGATAACCATTGAACGTCGACGGCTCCTGATTTTCGAAAATCTGATCCAAAAATGCCAGGTCCAGGCCCGCCGCGCATCAGCAGCCATAATCTGCTCAGCTTTGGCAACGAGCTTACCAACATCTTTCGCGCTCAAAATATGGGAGCTGGCCTGCACCTGCCTGATAAAAGTCGCCGGATCCTTTACCGATAAAATCAACCGACCATTGGAGACAGAAGGAATCTCACCCGATTCGTACAACCGGTAAGCATTCGTGCCAAGGCCAAGAATTTCCGACATCTTATTAGCCGAAACATCATACCTCTGCCTGATTTCCCTAATCTCCTCGGGAAACGGAATTCTGTATTTTTCTCTGTATTGATTATACACTTGCGAAATGCCTAAATCGTCCAGCTCATCCGTTGTAAACTTTTCTCCCGAATCCTCGCACCGATAGTAATGCCAGTAAAATTCGAATTGTTCTTTCCTGAATGTCAAGACAGACAACTCACGATGCAACGTCGCTTCATTTCCGGTTATGGGACTTTTCATAGCTATTTGTAAGGATATGTCATAGGGTGTTCGGCAATGTGGAATGAGATGCAGATCACATGCGAGTTTACGTTGCCAAAGTTTAGTTATCTGCATTAATATCTCTCGTTTTCAACTTTGTCGTTGAAATGCAATGCAAACTAACTTTTCAACACGGAGCTTTTGGCATCCGATATGGCTCCCTCTTTCCAGCGGTGGCTGTCAATTATTTTAAGGTGAAAATTCCGCTTTGTGAAAATATTCTTGTCTCGACCTCACCTGATATAGGGCGAACTGTTCGGAGCTTTGCAAAAGAAATGCAGGATCGGCTGAATGGTAAATATCAGCGCCGATTTACCACAATGAAATTATTAGTACAAATTGACGATATTGAGTGAAAATTTTAATGATATCGTTAATCAAAAAAGCAGTTACATGAAAAAGACATTGATTTTGAAAGGCTTTGCCATGATGCTGGCCTGCGTTTTGGCGGCTACGGTAAGCCAGGCACAAGATGGTGCGAAACCGAGTCCAGCTAAAACGGCAACTGGGAAAGCGGGCAGCGCTAACATTACAATCAGTTATTCTGCGCCATCTGTTAAGGGACGGAAAATCTTCGGTGACCTGGTTCCATTCGATAAAGTGTGGCGCGCAGGAGCCAATGAGGCAACGATTTTTGAAACGGATAAAGACATTATGGTGGAAGGCCAGAAACTTCCGGCTGGGAAATATAGCCTTTACGCACTTCCGGGCGCAAATGAATGGTCGTTTATCTTCAATTCGCAAACCGGTCAATGGGGCATTAAGCGCGGCGGCGAGACTTCCAAAGACGCTTCCAAAGACGTGCTGACCGTGAAAGCGAAACCAGCAAAAAGCGCTTCTATGACGGAAGTAATGGCTTACGAGGTTACGCCGAAAGGTTTCACATTGCGTTGGGAAAATACAGAAGTGCCTGTTGCGATCAAGTAATAAAGGCATTGTTTCGGACAAAGGGTTGGTGGATTCGTTCGCCAACCCTTTTTTTATGCTGTCATCGAGGGAAGTGTGGAAATACAAGGGCAAATTTTAAAGATCGGTTTGGCAAGGTTTTCCGTGCCCGAAAGACGCAAACCAGACGCGTCGTTTTTATATCTTTTACCAGGAATAATTTGGCTTTAACAGGATTTTTCCATGATAAACAGACCATGGCACAACATTTGGATGTAACCGGTTGAGCTTCGGTTGGTGCCGGAGCTGCGAAGGCAAATCGTGTTGGCTTGTCCGCACGGATTTGTAATCATTTAAACTTTAATGTCAATCATGAAAAAATTGTTATTTGTAATTGCCTTTTTTGTCGCTGTTCAATCGGCTTCTGCTCAATCGTTTAGCATCGGACCGAAAGCTGGTCTCAATTTTAGTAACTATACTGGCGGTGATATCGAATCGGATGCTTTGGTAGGTTATCACCTGGGTGGTATAATCAATTACGGATTTGGGAAAGTGTTCTCGATCCAGCCAGAGGTGCTTTTCTCAACGCAGGGTGCAAAGGTGAACAACGCGGGCACAAAATCTGATTTCAAGATTAGTTATGTGACTGTTCCGGTAATGTTGAAATTTAAAACTAACGGTGGTTTCTATGTTGAATTCGGACCGCAGGTTGGTTTCAGAACTTCGACTGATATTCCTGATCAAACGATCAATAACTTTGCTAAAAACCTTGATCTTGCAGCAGCAGGAGGCATTGGTTACCAATCACCGATCGGATTGGGAGTTGGCGTAAGATATGTAGCCGGACTTTCGAAAGTAGGCGACTTTTCAGGTCAGAATATCGATCCTGACTTCAAAAACAGCGTAATCCAAGCCAGCCTTTTCTGGGCTATCCCATTGGTTAAATAATGATTTGACCAAAACTTGGAATAAAAAATAGCGGATGAACATTGGTTCATCCGCTATTTTTTTGTTGCCAAAAAGCAAAATTATTTCGTGATCAAAACTGGCAGCTGCGCTTCAAAAAGGGCTGTAAACTGTTCAACCGTAAGGATATGACCTTGTTTCTGCGCATTGTTTGCGAGATTATAAGCCCACTCCGCAGCAGCAAGTCTTTGCGTAGGTGTTCCGTGATGGCCATCGCTGGTAAATGAGCAGTCGCCAATGTTGAAAAAGACGCTTAAAAACTGCTTAACCCTTTTCCATTGCATAGAAGCACCTCTCGCGTGCGACAAATAATATGCAGCATATGCGTCTGCCATTAACTCCGTTCTGCGCGTGCCTTCCGGCGTTTGCTCATCAGGGAACAAGTCTAATTGAAACTGGATATGGTGTCCGAATTCATGCGCAAGAATTGCCTGGGGCGCAACATCCCCATATCCGATGGCTGCAAAACCTTCCATAATTCCGTCCCCCATAATGATCTTGTCCGGGATAACGCCATAGGGAGGGAAATTGAAACCTGATTGCGCGAAAGCATTGAATGTAAAAATCGGATGATCCCCTTTTTCATATTGCGGAACCTCATTAGCAAGTTCGACAACAATGTCGGCAAAAATGCCAGCCGTGGCTTCATCAAGGCCGAAAACCGCGACATAAGTCCGAATGATGCGGTCACGGTTCAGCAGCATATTTCCATGCATTGCCGCAAGAACGATCCCGTCCGAATCAATATTCCAGAACCGTTTCAAATCCTTGAATGCCTTCGTGATTTTCTGGGTAAACTGTCCGTCCGAGCCATAATATTGGTTGGAAGAACTGTTTTCAAACACCAACGCGTCGTAAGTCGGTAAGTCAAGCATCGCAAAATCCAGCACATATCCGATCAGTTCGTTGTTCCAATCAGCCAGTTCCTGATCGAGCCAGGCATTGATCGGCGTGTTACCGTCGCAAGGCGTCGGCTCAATCGCGCCAAGTGCTTTCAAGACAATGTTGCGATACTCCGGGTGCATTTTCAGCGTCAGCTCAGTTGTCTGGCGCATGTTTTTGCGAACATCCACTGGCAATGAAGCATGAACTTTACTGATCTTTTCCCGTAGTGCCGCAAGCGAAGTTTCCTGCGGATTAACAGCATTGCTTTTTTCAAGATTGTCCTGACAGCTTGTAGCAAGCACCAGCGAAAAGAGCAGCATCGTAGTAATTAGTCTAACCTGTTTCATAAGTAGTTTGTTGTTTTGTTCGACTGACAATATAGAATTTTTTTATTCAAATTGCATGCGTCTGTTTTCAAAAAACACAAAATCCCTACTGATTGATTATGAGGATGTTTTGGCCAAAAGTCCCGTCTTTTTAAAGACTCTAAATTAGCCTCAGGTGTGGGTGAAGTGAGATCGTTACGATATTTTTGACTTTTAAAATCTCCACGATTACGCTCACTATGAAACCGATTCAATACATTGTACACCGCGATACAGTTTGGTATAATCTGAACGATTATATCAATTTTCTGCTCGCAACACGCGCTTTGCAGCCCATTCTGCCGCAGCAACGCAAAAATCACAAGCCCAACAAAACTCCATCGCAGGTCGTTTTCGACAAACTGGACAAGTTTGAACCGGTATACTACATCCGTTACAACAACGAAGTTTACGTGGATTGGGTGGTGTACGAGTATTTTTTCAGGCCCTTGAAACCCTTCCTCACCAATCCGTCGGACTGGCGTGACGACAACAGCTTTTTCAGGCAGACACAGCTTTTCATCAACGAGTCAAAACTGACTTCGAACAGGAAAACGGCTGAGAAGGCGGCTGGCTATTTTTGTCAGGTTAATCCGCAATTCCAGCTTGCTGCACAGCATCAATAATCGAAATCCATGGTGTAGGAATAAGGTGGAAAACTGGTGCTTTCCACACGAACTGTAATCTTTTTGGGATAGCCGTTTGGCAAATATTCGTAGGTGTAAATGGTGTTTGAAATAACCACATTGTTACGCATATGCGTTTCCTTGATTGGATTATTCGGGCTCAATGAGCGAATGGAAATCTCGCCGTATGCATCCAATCCCAGTTTCAAAAAAGGATTTGGGCGGTCATCATAAGTGTATTGTGTTTCGCTTGTTTCGGTGGAATTCAGGGCTTTTGTGGTGCTCTTTGTTACATTATGCTGCTCATTACGCGCGTAAGTGTACGTTGCTTTGTCCGTCTTGGCGTCGTTCCATATCTCCTGTCTGGTAATGTAGCCACTTTTGTCAAAAGCAAAAACGCGGAGCACTTTCGAGCCCGTTTGCACGTCTTCGCGCGTCACCTCGCGGATCGAATCATTGGAAGCCGGCGCATAAGTCAGTGAAAAATAGGGGCGAAGCGTGTCAGCAGGATTTTGCCCTTCCGGAGTCTGGGAGCGGAGCATAACCTCAAACTTCTGCGGCACGCCGTTTTCTCTTTTATAAACACCTTTCTGTGAAAATTTCGGCAAAGGAGAAGCGACAAAACGCCTTTCCTCGGTAAAAATATTGCCTTCGTAAATGTATTCTGCTTCTAAGAGTCCATTGAATCGTACTTTACTCATCTTAACATCCACCTCACCGCTTCCAAATGGAGCTTGTTGTGTCACTTCCTCAGTGGGTTGCGGATCGGGTTTGTCTTTTTTATCACAACCAAAGACAAGGAGCATTGCAGCAAAGCATATCAATTTTTTCATAGCGCTAATTCGTAAAGTCTTATTTTCGGCAAGATATGAAGATAATTTTTGCAACACATTTACAATCTCCTGAATTAAATAAGCCTATCTACTTTGTAGACTAAATAGTTCGCCTAATTTTGCGGAGCAACCACCACCACTTTAAAACGAGCCAGGTTATTCTAACTTTTATTTTTAGAACACCCGTTCCAAAAATAAAGATGGCTTCAAAAATTTCTTCATTCTGTAAAAATACGAGTTGATAATGCATAAGATTTTTAAGTTCTGGCCTGTAAAAATGTTTCTATTGCTGCACGGGATTTCTAACGCTTTTGCGCAGCAACCGAAGCCAAACATCATCATCATTATGGCTGATGACCTGGGTTTTTCGGACATTGGTGCGTTTGGATCGGAAATCCGGACGCCTAATCTGGACAGGCTTGCCAGCGAGGGAATTAAGCTCACTTCATTTTACAATAGCGGCCGTTGCTGTCCGTCGCGCGCAGCATTGCTCACCGGTTTGTATCCGCATCAGGCAGGGATTGGCGATATGGTGCAAGACAAAGGATCGCCGGCTTACCAGGGTTACCTGAGTGAAAACAGCGCGACAATTGCGCAATTGCTCAAAATGAAAGACTATAATACGATTGTCTCCGGCAAATGGCATGTTGGGCTGGTGCCGTCTGCGCTGGCGCACAATCGGGGCTTTGACAAATCTTTCACCATGCTGAACAATGGCAGCAGTTATTTCAATTCCGAGCCCATTTATAATGATGGGCGAACTGTAACATTTCTTCTGAACGAGCAAAAGATAACTCGCAGCGACACATCCCGTTACCTGACACAGGCGATCACCGATTTCGCCGTAAAGTCATTGGACGAGTTAAAAGCCAGTTCAAAACCTTTCTTCTTATATGTGGCCTACACCGCACCGCATTGGCCTATCCAGGCTTTGTCCGAAGACATTGCAAAGTATAAAGGCAAATACATGAAAGGCTGGAATGCGCTCCGCGATCAACGCTTTGCCCGCCAAAATGAGCTGGGAATAATCAATAAAAACTGGCAATTGTCGCCTCGTTACAATGGTGGGAATGACTGGGAAAAACTTAATGCGCAGGAACGGGAAAGTTGGGATATGCGGATGGCTATATACGCAGCAATGATCGACCGGATGGATCTGGGCATCGGCGAAATTCTGGCCAAGCTGAAAGACATTCAAAAGGACAAAAACACGCTCATTGTTTTTGTTTCTGATAATGGTGGCAGCGGCGATACGGTGAAAGACTGGAATTATGTGACCCAGAAAAATGGCTCAGCAGGATCCGTGGCCTCCATTGACAGTTATTATCCCGAGTGGGGCAATGCAAGCAACACGCCTTTCAGCCTTTTTAAGAAAAATACGCATGAAGGCGGCATTGCTTCACCATTCATCGCATGGTTTCCGGGTCAGATCAAATCGGGCATTGCGAGCGATCAGGTTGGACATTTGATCGATTTACTGCCGACTTGCCTGGACTGGGCGGGCGTGCAATATCCGGCAGAGCTGAATGGCAAAAAGCTCACAACATTGCCCGGAAAAAGCCTTAAACCAACATTAACAAAAAATCAAACGGCAACCGACCGAACGGTTTTCTGGGAGCATGAGGGCAGCAGGGCCGTGCGTAGCGGACGTTGGAAGCTGGTTGCGGAGATTCATCAGCCGTGGGAATTGTACGATTTGCAAGCGGACCGGACGGAAACAAACAATGTCGCTGCGCAATTTCCGGATAAAGTCCGCGCGCTGGAAAAGCAATATCTTGAATGGGCTGATCGAGTAAACGTTGTGGATTGGGATCTTATTAAGGCGAAGTAGTTTTTCACCTCCTGATTGTTGTCTCCTAACATCGTTTTCGTTAAGTTTATAACCTTGCTTATTCCGTGTTAAAAAGTAGTAAATGATCTGTTGCCGTGCTGCTATTTGAACTTCTTCTTTTCATTTTTGTCGGGACATTTGTTTTCATCGTGAGTGAAATCGTTTGCTGGTTTGAAGCGCAATTTCCTGCCAAACAAAAGCCGCCGAGACGCAAACGTAAAAGCGAAATTAAGGCCAATCTCGACGTGCTTTACCAATCTTACCAAAAGGGGTTGCTGGATGAAGTAACCTATCTCGATCAAACCGACGAGCTCATTGATCAGCTTGCTGAGCTGACCTATAAATAGACTTTATGCGCCTTCATTACACCATGCTCGTTTCGCTGCTGCTTTGCAAAACGGCCGCAACATTCGCCCAGTCTTCCAACACGCCGCCTGTGCGGCAAGCACCCAACCGCCCCACCGTCGTTGCTGGCATTCCGGTCAATTACAGCGAGGATTCAACCGGAACTTATCAGCTTCCGGATCTTTTGAAATGCAATGATGGCCAAGCTGTCACCAGCGCGAAGATCTGGACAGAAAAGCGCCGTCCTGAGCTTCTGAAAATGGTTGAAGAAATCCAGTTTGGCAAAATGCCGCCTGCGCCTGGAAAGCTTCGCACCAAAATGCTGGAAAAAGAAACCAGCGCATTGAACGGCACTGCATTGCGCAAGCAAGTGCGAATTTATCTGACCGCTGACACTGCTGATCATTATATGGATCTGCTGGTTTACACGCCCGCATCCGCCAAAAAAGCGGTTCCACTGCTTTTAAACATTTCATTCTCTGCTTATAACCAGGTTATTGATGACACAGGCTTGCTGGTGGGCAACATTTGGAAAGATGGGAAAAAGATCCGCGCAGACCAGCCAAGTCCGTTTGGAAAAATGAATGTGGCGCAATTTATCGATGCCGGAATGGGTTTCGCAACCGTTTATTACGGAGACATTGAGCCCGATTTTAAAGATGGTCTTCCGTATGGAATCAGACAGCAATATCTAAAATCACCCGGCGACAAGCCCGCACCCGACGAATGGGGCGCCATTGCGGCGTGGGGGTGGGGGCTGAGCCGTGCATTGGATTATCTGGAAACGGATGAGAAAGTGGACGCAAAACGCGTGGCTTTGCAAGGTGCTTCGCGTTTGGGAAAAACCGTGCTGTGGGCTGGAATCCGTGATCCAAGATTCAAAATGGTGATTGCGAGTATTTCCGGTGAAGGCGGTGCGGCATTGGCGAGAAGAAATTACGGAGAAACGATCGCCCATATTTCTGATCCGTCCCGCTATTTATATCAATTTGCGACCAATTATCACGATTATGCAGATAAGGTTCAGGAAATGCCGTTCGACGCACACGCACTTGTTGCATTAATGGCGCCACGGCCGCTGCTCTTGCAAACAGGCAGCACCGATTACTGGTCTGATCCCAAAGGTGAATTTTTGTCCGCCCTGGCAGCAGCGCCTGTTTACAAGCTTTTTAATAAAACCGCACCTGAAAATGTGGCTTTTCCAGCTGCCGGCGACACCTCATTACTTATGAAAGATCTCGGATATTACATGCACGAAGGCGGCCACACCGTGCTGCCCGAAGACTGGAAACTGATGATTTCTTACATGCAAAAATTTCTTTTTTAAACGCTTAACCCGCAATCATGCACCTTAATAAGCAGGCAATTCAAGATACAGAACGTATCAAACGTTTAAATATCATCAACTCAATTACCGGAATAAAACCTGCGAATTTGATTGGGACAATTTCACCCGATGGAAAAACCAATCTGGCCATTTTTAGCTCTGTGATCCATTTGGGCAGCAATCCGGCACTGATCGGCTTCATTATCAGGCCAGACCGCGAAGCCGGACAGCATACTTTTGACAACATTAAGGAAGTAGGATTTTACACGATCAACCACATCCACGAGTCGTTCATTGAACAAGCGCATTACACGTCAGCGAAGTTTGCCAGGGAAGAATCGGAATTTGATAAATGTGCATTGACGGAAGAATACATTGCCGATTTTTCAGCGCCATTTGTAAAGGAAAGCACATTGAAGCTCGGAATGAAGTTTCTGCAACTGATCCCCATTGAAGTCAACGGAACTGTGCTGGTTATCGGCGAAGTGGAGCACGCCATCATTCCCGACGATTCGATGGATGAAAACGGCCAGCTTGATCTCAGTAAGGTAAATGATGTCGGGATTTCCGGGCTTAACAGTTATTATAAGCTCGAAAAGATTGCTGAGTTTCCATACGCACGTCCTGCTAATCTGCCTACTTTCTCGCCTTCCGCTTCGTCATAACCAACGGCGCGTTCAGGTCAGCACTGTAACGCCATTTGTACAGGTCACTGCCCGGCAGATTATATTGATTTTTGACAATGCCAACGGAATCTTCCGTCACCGGCCGTTCGCTGTCGTACATGATTGCAGTTTTTTGCGCAAAGCAATGCCCTTGCAAAATCAGGAGAATGATGAAAAGCGACAGATATTTCATGAGCTGATGCTGGATAGAAAGTCACCATCAATTTACAATTTATTTGCTCACCCTTCAATACATTCGCCGGATTATTCCTGGTTAACGAAACCATCTGGCACAATTTTAGACGGCTAGCGGCACATTCATACAACAAACGATTACATTAAAATTCATCGATATGAAAAAGTCAGTAATATTAGCTTTTGCCATCCTCTGCGGTGCTGCAACGGCAACATATGCACAAAAATCATCCGTTGCGAAGACCCGCGAGGAAACAGCCAATTCGTCAAAAGAAACGCAAACCAAGGCTCAGACCGCACAAAAAAGTCCTAGCGGCACAACGGCAAACGGCGGAGAAGGAGCCACGGATACACGCAGCAGACAAGCGCAGAAAAGCACAGTAAATGATGGCAGCACACGCCCAGGCGGCGCTTCTAACAAAAATGCGAATGACGTAGGCCGATATTCCGACGCGGACAACGAAAAGTCAATGACGCATTCAAAAAAGGCGTTGGCAGAACGTAAGAAAAATTTAACAGAAGCAGATACGGTTGTTAAAAAAGGAAGCGGATCAGGTTCAGAGAAACGCGAAAAACCTGACGGGGAAAACGGGCAATTACCGAAATAATGACGCCCAGCAAAGTCAGAAACCAAAGTCAGATCGCTAGTCTTTAAGATTTTTCAAAATAATAAAACCCGGTTCATTGAGCCGGGTTTTGCTATTTTAAATGGCGCTGATAATCATATCCGGACAGGTGCTTTTACGCTTAATATGAAGATGGTGTTGACGGGTTGATAATCGTTTGGAAAAATCTATAATTGTAGAAACAAAAACTAACACGCCATGTTAACATTAAGAAAACCAACCAGATCAGCGCTGACATTGTGGTGCTCGGCAAGCTGCCTGCTCATCTCCACCGTAGCAGCCTCAGCCCAGGGAACCGCAACCGCCCCCACGCCGGTATATAAGGAAAAAGTCTTCACCGTGGCAGAGCATTCGCCCGAGTTTCCGGGAGGGAACGAAGCGATTGAAAAATATTTGTCAGAAAACCTCAAATTCCCGGAAAAGGCACCGGATAAATTGCGAAAAAAAACTGTGTTTACCGAATTCATCGTCACTGAAACAGGTGCGCTGGTCGATGTGCAAGTGGTGAAGCCCGACAATGAACTAATAACCGCCGAAGTCATCCGCGTCCTCAAAAACATGCCCCCCTGGATCCCCGCCAAACAAGCCAACAGATCGGTAGGTTTCCATTATAAACTCCCGATTAAATTCCCGCAAGAATAGAATATTGATTAAAAGCGCCGCCGCAGAGGCTCCTCCAGAGCATTAAGGCAATTAAAAAAAGCAATCAGCGCAATGCTGGTTGCTTTTTTTAATGATGCGGATGCCTAACATTTTGCCAAAACAATATCAATTCAAATTCCGGTATTCATTTGGTGTCACGCCGGTTTTTTGTTTGAAAAGCCTTGTAAAATGCTGCTGATACTTAAATCCAAGCTGGTAAGCAATTTCGCTGAGCGAATGATTGGCTTCGAAAACCTTGACTTTTGCTTCGTCGATCAGTCGCGTTTGAATGAAATCCAATGCAGTGTGTCCCGTTTCTTTTTTAATTAAATCTCCGAAATAGTTGGGTGACAAATTCAGCTTCTCAGCGCAGTAACCTACGCTAGGCAAGCCAATGGTCTGTGACTTTCCTGATTTGAAATAATCATTAAGCAATTCTTCAAACCGCACGAGAATGTCCTTATTAACATGGGTGCGGGTGATAAACTGCCGGTCGTAAAACCGCATGCAGTAGTTTAAAAACAACTCAATATTGGAAACGATCAGCGTCTTGCTGTGCTTATCAATGTTCTGATCAATCTCTGCATTGATCTTTTCCAGGCAATCGACAATGGTTTCCTTTTCTTTTTTGGACAAATGCAATGCTTCATTTACCTCATAAGAAAAGAACGAATAATCCTTGATCACACGACCCAAATGCGTTCCAGCGATCAGATCGGGATGAAAAACCAGTGCATAACCCGATGGCTTGGTCACAACACCTTTGCTATCAATGCCGTAAACCTGTCCGGGAGCTACAAAAACCAATGTTCCGTCTTCGTAATCGTAAGGCTGGCAGCCGTAGATCATGTCGCCGCACTTGATGTTTTTGAAAAAAACGGCATAAATCCCCATATAGCGCCGGAAATATTGCGCGGAAGGCATTTCATTGAAATTGACCACACTCACAAGCGGATGCAGCGTTTCCGCACCGATCCAGTTGTTATACTGCTTTACCGTATCAATTCTTTCTACCTGTTCCATCATTTCGAAATTTGCAAGACCAAATATAACACCGGCCGAAAGATTGATTTTATATGAAAGGCGCAATCAGTAAAAGTGGTAAATAAACCTGTAACCTGTATAAAACCGGTGCAGCCAGCTTGGGCGACCTTTGCCTTACACAATGGCATACAATTGTTACAAAATGTTACGCCTCAATAAATCAATAACTTACATGATAATAACCATGACACCAGTGCACGATACGCCGCCAAAACCCAGATGGTGCACATTGCCAACGATCAGCATGAACCCATACAAAATTATCCTATTTCTTATTTTCATTGCTACCAACATGCAGGCGCAAACAAGTAAAACGCAATCGCTAAACCCGCAAGAACAGAGTATTTCCATCATTTCCGCATTGACCGCAGCAGGCGATATGGACGGACTGACCACACAGCTCAATGCTGGTTTGGACGCTGGATTAACTGTTGAGGAAACCAAAGAAATACTGGTTCAGCTTTACGCGTACTGCGGTTTTCCAAGAAGTTTGAATGCGATTAATGCATTAATGGAGGTGGTGGAAAAACGGAAGGCGAGCGGGAAGAATGATAAACAGGGAAAAGTCTTTGTCCCCAATAAAAAACAGTCGGATAAATACGAGCAGGGCCGGAAAGTGCTCGAAACTTTAACCAAAACAACCCAGACCAAACCTGCTCCCGGCTTTGGTGAATTTGCACCGCGCATTGATGCTTTTCTGAAAGAACATTTGTTTGCGGATATTTTTGAAAGCGAAGTGCTCACGATGCAGCAGCGCGAGATTGTGACCATTTCTGCATTGGCTGCTATGCCGGGCGTCACATCGCAGTTGCAGGCGCATGTGAAAATGGGAATGAATATAGGGGTAACTGAGAACCAGCTCGCCGGGATTGCAGACCTGGTTGAAAAGCACGTCAGCAAAACGCAGGCGAATACATTGCGGACGATCATTTCAAAACCATTGGCACCGGTTATTGAAAAGGATATGATGGTGCGGATTTCGGAGATTGAGATTGTGCCTGAATTTTTGGAAGAATATAATGCGATTTTGAAGGAAGAATCGTCGGCGTCGGTTGAGAAGGAGCCGGGTGTGGTGACTATTTTTCCAATGTATATGAAAGAGCAGCCGAATCAGATTCGGATCGTGGAGATCTATGCCGATAGCGCCGCTTACCAGTCGCATTTGAAGACGCCGCATTTTCAGCATTACAAAACGACGACCTTGAAAATGGTGAAGGCATTGAAATTGATAGATATGAATACAATCGATTCACAGACCATGCTGGAAATCTTTAAAAAATTGAAATAACGGTTAATGAGTACAGAAAAAGACATTTTCGCCCGGTTAAAGGCTGGCGAACTGCTTCGGAAGGATGATCCTGAATATGGGAAATTCGCGGAAGTAGTTGCCCGGACGATCCGGTTATGTGTGCAAATGAATGCGAACGCCACCGAGCTGGATCAGGTGCGGGCACAATTGAGTGAAATTATTGGCACGAAAATCGACACATCAACTACGATCTTTCCGCCGTTCTACACCAATTTCGGCCAGTCCATTAGTTTGGGTAAAAACGTTTTTATCAATCACGCCTGCTCATTTCTAGACATTGGCGGGATTATTATTGAAGACCATGTGCAGATCGGCCCGCGGGTTAATATTACCTCCGAAAATCATCCGCTTGATCCCGGCGACCGCACCACATTAATTCCCAAACCGGTGATTATAAAACAAAATGCATGGATAGGCGCTGGCGCAACCATCCTGCCCGGCGTGACGATTGGCGAGAATGCCATTGTGGCGGCAGGTGCGGTTGTAAGCCGCGATGTTCCTGCGAATACGGTTGTGGCAGGCATTCCTGCAAAAGTTGTAAAAACAGATTTAACTATAAGTAACTAATAAAATGACTGAAACAACAAACATCAAAGCCTACGGCACAACAGCAGCCGACGCACCTTTAAATGAAATGGACATCAACCGCAGAGTGCCAACTCCGCATGACGTTCAAATTGAAATTCAATATTGCGGTGTTTGCCACTCCGACATTCACACGGCTAAAAACGAATGGCGCGGCACGATCTATCCCTGTGTTCCGGGTCATGAAATCGTGGGAAAAATCATCCGCGTCGGTGATCATGTAACCAAGTTCAAAGTAGGCGACACGGTGGGTGTGGGTTGCATTGTGGATTCATGTCGCGAGTGCCAGTATTGCCAGGAAGGTCTGGAACAATATTGCGAGCCAGGCATGACGGGGACTTATAATTCGCCGGACAAATACCTGGACACGCCTACTTTCGGCGGTTATTCTGAAAGCGTGGTGGTGGATGAAAATTACGTTTTACGCATTCCTGAAAACCTTGATCTGGCGGCTACGGCTCCGTTATTATGCGCTGGAATTACCACATATTCTCCATTGAGACATTGGAATGTAGGACCGGGTCAAAAGGTAGGGATCGTAGGAATCGGCGGTTTGGGCCACATGGGGATCAAGATCGCGAAAGCAATGGGCGCGCACGTGGTTGCATTCACGACTTCGGAATCAAAATTTGGTGAGGCAAAACGATTAGGTGCGGATGAGGTGGTTTTGTCAAAAGATAAGGATCAAATGGCTGCTTACACGGGCAAGCTCAACTTCATTCTCGACGCTGTTTCGGCGGAGCATGATATCAATGCATTCCTGAGTTTGCTTCGCGTGGATGGTTCGCTGGCATTGGTTGGCGCACCTGAAAATCCGCTGCCGGTTGCTGCTTTCAGCGTGATCCAGGGACGCAAAAGTTTTGCAGGTTCCATGATCGGCGGCATTGCGGAAACACAGGAAATGCTGGATTTCTGCGGCGAGCATAACATTGTCGCGGACATTGAAATGATCGACATTCAGGAGATCAACGAGGCTTACGAACGGATGATCAAGGGCGATGTAAAATACCGTTTCGTGATCGATCTGGCTTCCATCAAGAAGTAAGGATTTGCACTAATCAACACTCACCATGAACAAAAACCACGCACCCGATAAGCCTGAAAATCCGCATAGCAGCGATTCCAGGCGCGATTTCTTAAAAACGACTTCCATCTTAACCGCCATTGCCGTTGCGCCCGCGACGGTCTCGAAAGCAGCGCAGTTGGAGGTGGAGGAGAAGATCCATACTGCATTCGAAACCACGCCCGTAAACCTGACGGTAAATGGTGTGAAAAAGCAGCTTAATCTCGAACCGCGCTCGACGCTTCTGGATGTGCTCCGCGAGCAGCTGGATTTGACCGGGACCAAAAAAGGGTGTGATTATGGTCAATGCGGCGCGTGTACGGTTCATGTGAATGGGCAGCGCGTGCTATCCTGCCTGAGCCTGGCCATTATGCATGAGGGTGAGGAGATTACGACCATTGAAGGGCTGGCAAAAGGCGAAGAGCTGCATCCGATGCAGCAGGCTTTTATCAAACACGACGGTTTTCAATGCGGTTACTGCACGCCCGGACAGATCATGTCCGGTATTGCCTGCATTAACGAAGGTCATGCCAATAATGAGGACGATATCAGGGAATTCATGAGCGGGAATATTTGCCGTTGCGGAGCTTATCCCAACATTGTGAAGGCAATTCAGGAAGTTAAAAACGGGGGGCAGAAATCATGATACAATTCCAATACGAACGCGCAACGACCACGAAAGCGGCCATCACCGGTCTGGCAAATAGCAGCAATGCGAAGTTCATCGCCGGCGGCACCAACCTGGTCGACTTAATGAAGCGGAACATTACCGCGCCCACCAAACTGGTGGACATTAACAAAGTCCCGCTCAAAGACATTCAGCAGCAAAACGGCAGAACCGTCATCGGTGCATTGGCATTGAACAGCCAGGTAGCCGATCACAAACTGATCATTGAGAAACATCCGCTGCTTTCCCAGGCATTGAACGCAGGCGCGTCGGCGCAGATCCGGAACATGGCAACAGTTGGCGGAAACATGATGCAGCGCACGCGTTGCCACTATTTTTACGACACGGCTTTGCCTTGCAACAAACGCGAACCGGGTTCCGGATGCGGCGCATTGGAAGGTTTGAACCGGATGCATGCCGTGTTCGGCACAAGCGAGCAGTGCATTGCTGTGCACCCGAGCGATATGTGCATCGCGCTGGTCGCATTGGACGCGACGGTTTTGGTAGCAGGCCCGAAAGGTGAAAGACGCATTCCGTTTGAGGAATTTCACCGGCTTCCGGGCAATCAACCCGACAAGGATAACACGCTCCAAAACAATGAAATGATCATTTCGGTGGAGATCCCGGACAATGCATTCAGCAAAAACAGCCATTATATGAAAATCCGCGACCGTGCTTCTTATGCATTTGCATTGCTATCGGTGGCGGCGGCTTTGAACATGGACGGGAAAGTGATCAAGGATGCGAGATTGGCGATGGGCGGCGTGGCGCACAAGCCGTGGCGATTGAAAGAGGCGGAAAAAGCATTGGTAGGCAAACCGGCTACGGAGGAAACGTTCAGACAAGCTGCGGAGATCGCCATGCAAGGTGCGAAGGCTTACAAATACAATGCATTCAAACTGAAACTCGGCCCGAATGTGATTGTGGAAGCCCTGAAAAATGCCGCTGGCCTGGTGTAATCCTAACCCCGAAATTGACAGATCATGAACGAAGCATTTTTTGATAAAAAAGATTACAAGCCGCTCGACCGGGTGGACGGCCGCCTGAAAGTAACCGGCGCAGCCAAATACTCGGCCGAATATCCGTTGGCTAACATGGCTTACGCTGTGCTGGTGGGAAGCCGGATTGCGAAGGGCACCATCAAAAGCATTGATTCCAAAGCCGCCGAACGCGCGCCGGGTGTGCTGGCAGTGATTTCGCATGTGAATGCGATCAAAGTGCCGGGTTACCAGCCGAAAGGCGAGCACCCTTCGGAGCCGCCGACGAATGGTCAGCCGCTGCGCGTGTTTTTCGATAATAAAGTCGTTTCCAATGATCAGCCGATTGTGGCAGTCGTGGCGACGAGTCTGGAAAAGGCGCAGTATGGCGCTTCTTTGGTAAAAATCCAGTATAACAAAGAGCAGCATCAGACCGACCTGGAAGCGAATGCGAAGAATGCAAAGCTTCCGAATGCTGCCAAGAAAAACCCGAAATCACCCACAGCAGATTACGACCGCGGACAGAAGGATGCATTTGAAACTGCACCCGTGAAAATCGAGGCGGAATATGTGTTGCCGACCGAGGTGCATAACCCGATGGAATTGCAGGCGATCATCGCGCATTGGGAAGCCGACGATAAGCTGACGGTTTACGACAAGGTGCAGGGCACCAAAATGACGCAGAAGAATTTTGCCAAGGAGTGGAATTTGCCGGAGGAGAATGTGAAGTGCATTACCACATTTGTAGGCGGCGCATTTGGAAATGGATTACATAATTGGCCGCACGAAACGGCTGCTATTATTGCTGCAAAACAGGTTAAGCGACCGGTTAAGCTGGTTTTGACGCGCGAACAAATGTTCACGATGGTGGGTTACCGCCCACGCACCTGGCAGAGAATACAAATGGGAGCGACAAAAGATGGAAAATTGGTGGCGATCAATCACGAATCCATAGGACAGACTTCCAGCTACGAAGAATTTACCGAATCCACATTGCAGCAAACGCGGATGATGTATGCGTCGCCGAGTGTAGAGCACGCGTTACCGGATTCTGCCGCTCAATGTCGCCACGCCGATCTGGATGCGCGGGCCGGGTGAGGCAACCGGTGCTTTTGGACTGGAATCAGCCATGGACGAGATGGCGCATGCAATCGGCATGGATCCGATCGATTTCCGGCTTGCGAATTACACCGAATCCGACCCAGACAAGAATATGCCGTGGTCGACCAAATACATGCGGGAATGCTATGAAGAAGGCAAAAAGCGCATTGGCTGGGACAACCGGAAACTGAAACCAGGCGAAGCTCGGGAAGGCGATTGGCTGGTGGGTTACGGAATGGGAACGGGCACATTCGGTGCAAATCGCAGTCCGGCAACGGTCCATGCAGAACTCTACAAGAATGGTAACCTCGTGATGCATTGCGCGATCACCGACATTGGCCCCGGAACTGGAACGGCAATGGTGCAGATTGCATCCAACACAACGGGTATCCCGACTGAAAAAATCACATTCCACCTCGGTAACTCGGAGTTTCCCAATGCAGGTTTGCAGGGAGGCTCGTCGACCGTGAATAGCGTTGGCCCTGCGGTGCTGGCGGCTTGCAATGCATTGAAAGAACAGCTTATCACCATGGCAGCTGCCAAAGGGAATACGGCTTTTACTTCTGCAAAACCGGATGATTTAATGTTTGACAAAAACGATTTACAGCTCGGTGGTAAGTCCGCTAAAACGACGCTTGCCGATTTATTCAAACAAAATAACATTGAAAAAATAGAGACCACCAACGAATCCAAACCCGACGAAAACCGGAATAAATATTCGATGAATGCATTCTCGATGCACTTTGCCAAAGTCCATGTGCATCCGGCGACAGGGCAGGTTAGGGTGAAGAAAATTGTTTGCTGCGCGGACGCGGGCACCATTGTAAGTCCGAAAACCGCGGCTAGTCAAATGATCGGCGGCGCAACGGGCGGCATTGGAATGGCATTAACCGAAGATGCGGTAATTGATCACCGGTTTGGCCGATATGTGACCAAAGACCTGGCCGATTACCACGTGCCGGTTCACGCCGATGTGCCGGACATTGATGTATATTTCGTAAACAAACCCGATTTGCTGGCCGATCCGGTTGGTAGTAAAGGTTTGGGTGAAATTGCCATTATCGGCGTCGCGCCTGCAATTGCGAATGCTATTTTTAATGCGACCGGGAAGCGGATCCGGGAACTGCCGATCACGCCGGATAAGCTGATCTGATCTTAATATTATATCAAAAAACCGGGCATTGCTGTCCGGTTTTTTGCTTTTTCGACACCCAAAACCTTATTTCTCCTCATCTTTCACAGGCTCCATCATCTTATGCATATTTGCTGCCACCGCCGTGTCAGGCATTATGTGGCTGGATGCAACCATTGCTTTGTTTTTGAGCCCCGAAACGATCTTGTCCTGACCAGACATTAATGCTTCGTAACCGTCCCGGGCCACTTTTGCAGGATCTGCGGGCGAGCCTTCTTTCACCATTTTAGCATCTTCCTGGTCGGCTTTCCGGAAGAAATCCGTGTCAGTTACGCCTGGGAGCAATGCGGTTATGGTAACATTCGTATCTTTCACTTCGTCTCGGATTGCCTCGGTGAATGAAGTCACAAATGCTTTTGTAGCGTGGTAAACGGATTGTAACGGACCGGGCATTTCGCCGCCGATGGAGGACACATTCAGTATTTTTCCCTCATTCCGCGCAACCATTTCTTTCAAAAAACATTTGGTAAAAGACACATAAGCCCCAATGTTCAGCTGAATGATGTCGAGCTCGCGGTTAATGTCTGTTTCCACAAACTCGCCATACTGACCCTGGCCGGCATCATTCACCAATGCATTGATCGTAATTCCGCGCCGCGTCACTTCTTCATACACTTCAAATGGCGCTTCCCGCCTGAAAAGGTCGCTCGCGATCGGCACCACTTCGATGCCATATTGCTGTGTAAACTCGGAAGCCGTGCGTTCCAGCTCCTCCTGGCTGCGCGCCACGATCACGAGGTTGTATTTATCCTGTGCAAAACACCGCGCAAGTTCAAGCCCGATCCCGCTCGTCGCGCCGGTAATCAAGGCATATTTTTGATCTGACATAGTTTTAGTTGTTTGATGGATTTAAAAATCGCATCGGGATTATAAAAATCTTGCCAGGAATCAGTGAGGAAAATGCACGTCGCGGACGTATTCCCAGGGACCGCCGAGATAACGCCATAACTGAATTCCGCTTATGGCAAACTCAAATGGTTCGAATTGCTGCACAAGCGCCGCTTGCAGTTCTTTCGCGGATTGCGGCTCTACTTTATTTTGTATCGTCACATGAAAGTTTCGCTTTTGTCTGTCTTGCGCAGTGAGCGATTCAGACCAGCGTTTTCGCAACTTTTCATGCAATGCCGGAAGTTGCGGCGACACAATTTTAAGAGCCGTGCCTCTGCCAAGGGAAACGATATTTTGACAAGTAACCTGAAACTGCATTTGATCCTGGGCAAGTTCCGTCAGATCCGCCACAACCCAGGGCTCGTCGGGCAATGCGTGAAAAAGCGTCAAATGTGCATTTAAATAATTTCGCTCCGGCGGAAAATGCTTTTTTCGAAGCGCATTGAAATATTCCTGGGCCGGCGCAGCCATTATAAGTGTGGCAACGAGTGGCGGTTTTTCCGGACTAGTTTCAGGATTGTGCATATTTTAGTGCTTTGCCAAAAACCACTGTAAAACTGTTCCAGCGCATCGCCAGCCAGATTTTTATTTCGAAGGTGCTGAGGGTTGATCCGGATTAATACCGAGCTCTTTCAGGATCAGATTGGTTACATTGTTTTCTTCCGCGCCTGCAAACAGAATAAATGGGACTGTGCCTTCGCCGCCATCCATGTTGAAGATGTAAAAATAACCGTTCTTTTTCCCCACCTGCTGAATTGCGGTGTTAACCTTGTTGAAAATAGGCTCCATAAGCTGCTGCTGCTTGTTTTGCAACGACAACTGTGCTTTGTTCCGCATATCCTGGATCCGGGTTTGTAAGTTGGCCAGTTCTTTTTCCTTGTCGGCGCGGATGATTTCAGTCATTTGCCCGGCGGTTTTTTGATAAATATCGGCCTTGGCCTGAAACTCTTTAATGGCTTCATCGATTGCTTTTTCCAGCTGCGTGCGGGTGGTTTCCATTTGGCCTTTTGATCCAGCTCTCAAACGCGCCGACAGTCTCGAAGCTGCAAGGGCCGATTTTTTCCAGCATGATGAAAATGGAGTTCGCAACGGCATCTTCCACTTTCTGCCTATCCGACAAATATCTTCGCGCTATCCGGTGCAGGATTTTACCATAGGCATCGAAAAGTTTCCGCTGCGAACAGACGTCCTTTTGCTGAGCCTTGTGAATGGTGGATAGCGTAATCAATGTCGCTTGCGAATGTTCTGTTGGTAAGAAGAATCTCACCCGGCAAATGGTTGCCTGGCGTTAAAAACTTTTTACTTATTAACCACGTCGCAATCGGCAATGAGCCCTTCTGCGGTGAGGTGAACGAGCACAAACCGGTCCGGGTCGTCTCCGCTGATGAGGTAAGTTGTGATTTCGGCAATGTCGCTGCCGTGGCGCTGGATTTTTCTGCCGGCAACTTGCTCAGTGTGAACAAATCGGATGGACTTAATGCCGTTCAGGCCGCGTGTGCCTTGTACAAAAGCGCTGCGGGTGCCGCTCGCGATCCCGGGAGCATTTTCTAACATTTTACCACCTTTGGCTAAGGCGTTCAGGGCTGGTCCCATGCGTTTTGTGCGGGCCGGATCGGGATCTGTGGCTGGTTTTGCATTTGAAAACAGCGGCCCTATGCGCGGCACTTTCCGCTCCTCATTGCCTGTTTTCCAGATAAATTCGGTCACTTTTCCCTTTGCATCCGGGCTAAAAGTGAAGGAAGCATCACGTTCTGTGGAAGCAAACTGCGTTGCCGATACGGGCACAAATTCTTCGTCCGGCAAGCCGTCAGCCAATGAAAAGAGGCGGTTGTTTTCGGATTGGAGGGTCAGCATCCAGTTGTTTTCAAGCTCATATCTTCCTTCAAAAGCGGCAAGCTTCGCCGGGCTGACCTTGGCAGCGATCCGGTTGATCGGCTTGCGGGAAGCAAAACCTTTCCATTGGTAATGAACGGCAACGGCTTCAAAAATCTTGTTCAGCATCCGGGCATTGTCATTGGTGTTGATCATGATCACAACGCCCTGACCGGTTTCAACACCAGCCGTCATCAAAGCATCAAAACCTTCATCCCGGCCTCCATGTCCAAAGCGCCTGGTCGAACCTTCGCCTTCGAGGAACAGTCCCAATCCGTCATTATTCTTCTGGTCTGTCAACATTTGTTCCGTCATGGATTGCGATAAGACCGAACCTGGCTTACCTGTGAAGCCGTTTTGAATGCTGATTGCAAACCTGGCGAGGTCAGAAGGCGTCGTCCACAATCCGGCTGCCGCCATTTCGGGATAAATGTGCCAGCGGCCGTTAACCAGTTTCTTATCGCTGGAATGTGCAGTCGCTGTCAGCTTTGCCTTGTCGGTAGAAAGTGGTTGCTCAAAAGTGCTTTCGCGCATGTTTAATGGCCTCAATACAGCCTCCTGCATATAGTCCGGATATGTTTTACCAGTTACATCGATCACAAGCTGCTGCATAACCGTGTATCCGCCACCCGAATAGCGCCATTGGCTTCCGGGAACGAAATCGACCCGAACTGCACCTGTGTTAGCAGGCGTAATTCCGTCAAGAACCTGAGGAACGGAAGGGATGGGACCGCTCGCATTGTAACCCGGAAATCCTTGAACCGTCAGTCCCGCCGTGTGGCTAAGCAAACCGCGCAATGTTACTTTTTTGTCTTTGGTAAATTCATTTTCAGGCACTTTCCAGGTGCGCAGCTTAGCATTAACGTCTTCATCAAGGGACAATTTATTTTGCTCAACCAAATACAAAGCCCCGGCAGCGGCAACGGATTTACTAATCGAGCCCGCCTGAAACAATGTCGACTCGGTCACCGGCACAGCGCCCGTTTTGTCAATAAATCCGTAACCCTTAGCCTTAACAATCTTCCCACCCTCAATAACCCCCAGCGACAACCCAGGAACCTGCCTTTTCTGCATTAAAGACAAAATAAAAATATCCAAACTATCCGCCTGCACCGCTGCATTAGCTGCAACCTCTTGCACAGGAGATTTTTCAGCGACGGCTAATTTCTGCTGCGCAAAGGTTTGAAATGGAAGAAGGGCGAGGAGGAGGGTGTATTTGATTTTCATAGATGCTAATTAGAGAAATTAATTTCAAAACCCACCCAACCTTCTGCATGCCTGTTGCAGTTTATTTTATTGACGGGATTCACCTGGTCGATTTGTTTAAACTTTAATCTTATAGCCATGAAAAAAGAAACATTTGTGTTGCTGATCGCCTTGTTTTTTGTGCAGCTTGTTGCTTGCGAGCGGAGCAAAATGGAGCGTGAATCGCCTGCTCCCGTGACCGAGAAGTCGTTGCGAGATGCGAATGGCGGGTCGCGGATCGAAACCGCCAAAACGACCGGGATCAAGTTGAAGGAACCAACGCTTTTTACCAAAGTCGATGGGAAAACACCTAATGTCATGTGGCGCGTTACACCCAAGCAAGTCGTTGAAACAAATGGGACGCAGGGATTAATTTACTTCCAGGAGCCGGGGAAATATACGATTGCTGCCATTGACAGCCTCGGTGCCGACACAGCTTACATTAGTGTGGAAGTGATCAATGAAATGTACATCAGGCCCGATTACACGCAGCAGATCCAGGCGGATGATGAGCTCATCGTGACGCCGCGCACTTTTGCCGATTCTGCCAATTATCTGGACTTGAAACTGACCACCAGAAATGCTTACAAATGTCTTGAAAATGAGCTCGGCGTTTCGGGTGCGAAAACCGGTGACAATTATGCGTGTGAAGTTACAAATGTTAATGTAATTTGGGATTGCACAACCGGCGAGGCTCCGTCGAAGCGCGTTTTGGTGGTCGACCGGGACATTAAGGATGGCGCGTCGGGCAAGCTCAGCATTAAGTTTAAAGGCAAGACTTACGAAGGCACTTTCAAACGAAATGGCAAGGGTTACACCTTCGACTGGCCACATAATCAGGGTGTTACTTTCACGACCAAGTCTATTTAAAGCATTCCATATCCGCGCAATAAGCTTAAACGCATTAGCAAGGTTCTAATAAAAAACATTTGGAGAGCCTCGAATCTATATTGGCCGGATGCCGGCGCAGGGAACGTCAGAGTCAGGAACAGCTGTACCGGCGATTTTACCCTGCGCTGTTTGCCTTATGCAAGAATTTTTTTGAAGAAAAACACGATGTGCTCACGGCATTGAACAATGGAATGCTGAAAGTATTTAAGAACATCGATCAATACAATCCCGAAAACGGTGCGTTTTTCAACTGGATGTACACAACGGTGCGAAATGCAGCGCTGACATTGCTGCGCGATCAAAAAAACCAATATTTCGATTACCAGGAAATTGATGACGAAATGGGTTTCGTTTCCAGTGAAAATCCGCTGGATGCGCTCACTGCCGGAGACATTCACATTTATCTGCTGCAATTGCCCGTGGCAACAAGAAGGATCTGCGGATTATTTTATCTGGATGGATTCTCAATCAGGGAAATAGCCGAGGCGCTGGAAATTAGCGAAGGCACCGTTAAATGGCATTTGAGTGAAAGCAGGAGCAGATTGAAATCCATTTTTGAAAAGTCACTTCGTTGAATGTGAAAAAGAAAAACGAACATATCAACAAGTATAGCCACGAACGGCTGCCGGATCCAGAAATTCCGGCAGACGACGCGTGGACGCAAATGGACAGTCTGCTCGGCATCACGCCACCGCCTGCCGGCGATCCTGGCATTATGGCGAAACTGGTGCAATACAAATGGGCGCTGATTTCTGCCGGTGCCGCGACCGTTGCTTTGGCTGTTATTTTGGTGAAAACATTGGATTCAAAGTCCGTTATAACTTCGCCTAATGTAAAAAATATTGATTCGGCTGATCCTTTAAACATTGAAAAAGACATTAAGTCAGAAGACATTCCAAAATCTTCGGCATCTGCGGACACGGGGCAATTGCAAGCTGTGCCTTCGGGAAAAGCAGATTCCAGCCTTTATATAGCGCATCAAAATAAGATCGCTTCGGCAAATGAGAAAGTTAAGCGTGACATTCCGGAATCTAGATCAGAGAAATCAGTTGAAAATAAGCGTGTAGCAGCGCAACCGGTTAGCCCAATCAGGGAAAAAAGCTTGGTCTCAAAAAAGCAATCATCTCCAAATAGGACAAGTAATGAGCCATTTAGTAGGGCTAAAACTGAGAATAAAGGAATCACGCAAAAAGCTGGAAATCTTTCGAAAAATGTTGATACAGAACCGTTTAATTCTGATTTTGGCAAAACCACAAGTGTTGATAAAAGTGAAGTTATTGCCAAAAGTATAAGCCCGCGCATTAGCATTGCCCCGCTAAAACTTTTGACTTCAATCAAAAATATCAGTTCTAAATATCCAACAAGACATTCCATCGCTATCCCAACATTTGAGCGTAAGCGGATCGAGCCGGCAAGAAAGCAAAGCGAACGTATGGAAAATGGACGGCTGCAAATCGGTCCGGAGTGGGGGATAAGCAGTTCACTTGCGCAGACGGATTATATTTTTGCCGGAAAAGACAGCGTGAACAAACCGGCAATGCTGGCCATACCGGGCATCTTTGTCTCGAAAAGATGGCACCGGCATATGTTGTCATTTACTTTCTCACCGCGTCATAATTATTTTGGCAATGGCAAAATGGTGGTGCACGCCATAGATTCCACATTAAGCAACGACTCGGTGACGAGTTACAATAATGTACGGCTTATAAAAGCAACAGGGCTTAATTTTAGCCTGTATTATCACTTTCAGGCCACCAAAATTTTCGCGTTCAGCGCCGGTGCATCTTACAGCATTTGGTCGAATGCTTTGGTAAGGAAGGAATTTGAGAATTACCAAGGAAAGATATTGCCCGGCGAGCTTGCCACTTTAACCAGGTCAGCCGGATTGAATGATCATATCAATCCCAATTTGTTCGCCATAAAAGCCGGACTCCTTCTTACGCCCGGTCGTTTCCAGGTTGGTCTAAATGTGCTGATGCCCGTCACGAGTGTTTCCAAACTGGATGCATATCCGCTCAAAGCGCTCAATGGACAGGTTTTTCTCCGGGTTAATGTGTTTAAATGATCGGCAGGCACCTTTGGCACAAAATTTACGTCTTGGTAATATCAATGTTACCCGACGATGCTAAAATTACAAGTCAATATTGCCTCCCGTAAAGGTCTGCTATTTGCATTTCTGCTGTTTATTACCACTTTTTCCATTGCCTTTGCGCAGCTTCCGATGATGCCCGCCGATTCTGCGCGTCCGGCAAAAACCGTGTATCCGCCCGATTCGCTGGGCCGGCGTTCGCCCCGCGGCACGATTGATGGTTTTTTAAAAGCAAGTTTCCAAAACGATTACCGCAAAGCAGCATTATACATCCGGCACGATCCGGCACTGCGCAAACGCCAAAGCACCATCGCTCAGGCAAAGGGCTTGCAGGCACTGCTAGAAGTGAACGGCCGTATTTATCCTTATTCCTGGATCAGCAATGAGCCCGAAGGAAAAACAGACGATAATCTGGGTCCTAATCTGGACCGTATTGGCGCCATAACCTTTGAGAATGAATCCTTTGACCTGATACTGGAAAGTTTTCAGGATAAGCAAGGCAATCCGATATGGCTGTTTTCAACCCAAACCCTGGAACGTCTGCCGGTTCGTATGGAAGATGCTGCGGCAAGCACGCTGATCAGCGATATTTCTCCTGCATTCATGCTCAAATACAAGTGGGGAGGCGTGCCCATTGCACATTGGATCGCCACGGTTTTGCTGTTGATCGCGTCGTATTTGCTTGCGCTGGGCATTGCGCGTTCTTTCCTTTTTATTTTTCCAAAAATTTATAAAAAAGCAGGCACTGACCCTTACTTTGGCGTAATTGAGGCATTTTCACTTCCGGCTCAGCTATATCTGGCGATCTGGCTTTTTATCTTCTTTAGTCGTGAAGCCGGCATTTCGCTTGTGGTGCGGCAGCGGTTCAGTAATCTAACATTAATTGTGGGCATGGTTGCGGTAATCCTCCTCATCTGGCAATTGCTGGATGTGATCGGCAGGGTTACGGAGCGTCGCATGAAACGTTATCAAAACCAGTCAGCCGTTTCTGCTATCCTGTTTTTGCGGCGGGTTTTGAAAATCGCTTTGGTCGTTGTGGGCGCGATCATGATTCTGGATACACTCGGATTTGATGTGACGACGGGGATTGCTGCATTAGGAATTGGTGGGATTGCTTTGGCACTCGGCACGCAAAAAACGGTCGAAAACTTTGTCGGCAGCGTCACCATTATCGCCGACCAGCCGATCCGGGTTGGTGATTTTTGCAAAGTCGGCGACATTACCGGAACGATTGAACGCATCGGGATGCGTGCCACGCAAGTCCGGACAAATGACCGCACGGTTGTTACAATTCCAAATGGCGAGCTTTCATCATTGAAAATTGAAAACTATGCGCATCGCGAACGTTTCTGGTATCACCCGATCTTTTTGCTGAGCATGGAAACACCTCCTGATCGCATCCGGCAATTGATTCCCGATCTGCGCCACGTATTGCTGACACACCCGCGGGTAAATCCCGCCCCGGCCCGGGTAAGGATGATCGGCGTCGGGCTGAATGGAATTAAAATTGAGGTTTTCGCTTACATTGATACGGCGGAGATGGATGTGTTTCTGGAAATTCAGGAAGAATTGCTCCTGAAAATGATGGATGTGATCACCAACAGCGGCGTCGCATTTTCGCAATCATCACCTTATATTATTGCCCAGTAAGCGGAATGATTTTTATATGACCAACTCGCCGACGGCTTCCCGGGTGATGAGAAGCCACTTTTAACCTATATACTCAGTTCAACTTATTACTGCGATGCCGGACAGCCTTAAAGAAGATCTTAAAAAACACATTATTCAACAACTCAACCTGGAAGACGTTTCTCCCGCCGACATTGATGACGACAAGCCCCTTTTTCACAGCTCCGGCCTCGGCCTGGATTCCATCGACGCGCTGGAATTGATCGTGATGTTTGAGCAGCATTACGGGATTGAAGTGCTTGAACCCGAAGAAAGCAGAAAAGCATTTAAATCGGTGTCTTCAATGGCTGATTATATCCGGGAAAAGAACGTGTAACATTTTGATTTATAAATCAATACTAATTCAGGTTAAGCCCTACGGCCACGCCAAAGTAGGGTTTGCCCTGATAAATCCATAAGCGCCGGTTCCCGTCCAGCAGATGGTCTATCGCAGCAATTAATCCAAAAGTAAAATTTTCAACACCCATGACCACGGCGGCTCCTTTGGACCACGCCAGTCCGTCATATTCAATGGCAAGCGCATTATTTGTTACCCACGGATTCATTGGCGTTACGCCGAAACCCGTGATGAAGCCGCCGGAAATCCCGTAATGTTTCACCTTTTCATGAATTCCACCGATCGGGTCCTTCTTAAACGACATTCTGTAAACGTCCGTCCTATAACCAAGATAGACCGCACCGTTCAAATGGTTGCTATACTGGCTTGGAAACGACTTCGTACTTGGCCGGAACTTGATGGGAATCGTGAGGATGTCGACGTCAAAACCATTTTGCCAGTATTTACTGTTTTCCAGGTCTTTGTTCGATTTGTTTTGGGCAAAAGTTTTCCTGGTCAGCTCAGATGGCTTGATCGCCGCATTGCGCCAGCCGCGCTGCAATGCATATATGGAAATGGAATCTTCTGAATTCTCAACATAAACCTGCTGCTTCTGCCCTTTCAGTTTAGTATGGTAAATCCCATCGGCAAAATTGAATTTGGGGCTGTCTTTCTGGCTTTTACAGCTGAAAAGGTGGGTAATTAAAATCGCTGTAAGCAGAAGTTTTAGAGCTGTTGGCATAGTGGCGCTGATGGACATGCAGTCGATTTGATTTCAAACAAGAAGCGACAAATTAAACACAAAATTCAGAATGTCTTCGTCCATTCCACACGTCATGGCACGGTATTCGTAGCATTTGAAACAAACAAACTTGAAAACAACATGTCAACTATCGAAAACACAACAGATGTAATTAATGATTTGATTGAAATTAACAATGACCGCGTAGCTGGATTTGAAAAAGCTATCGAGGACATTAATGATGAGAATATAGATTTGAAGGCGCTGTTCGAAGGATATGCGCAGCAAAGCCGTAAAAATGTACAGGAATTGTCTGCAATCGCAGGAACAGCACCACATTTGGAAGGCGATAAAAGCGTAAGCGGAACATTGCACCGTGCATGGATTGACGTAAAATCATTGTTTGGTGGAAGTGACCGTGCGAGCATTTTGTCAGAAGCAGAACGCGGCGAGGACGCAATCAAAAAAGCATACAAAGATGCTTTGACCAGCGAAGGACTTACTTTGGATGCGCAACAAATCGTTAGCAGCCAGGCAAGTGATATCAATGCTGCTCATGATAAAATCAAAGCGCTTCGGGATATCTCGAAAGCATAATTGATTTTTCGATCTTTTAGGAAAGCCGGTTCGCAAGAGCCGGCTTTTTTTGTTGAAATACAATGCCGAATGTATGGAATGCCATGGGAGATTTCGGACATTTGGAATGAACAGAAACATTCAAGATATGCCCAAATCTACACTTGCTCATCTGACGTTTGCAATCCTTTTCTTATGTGCAGCAGCGGTGCAGCTGCGGGCACAGCAAAGTAATGTTTTCAAAAATAATTACGTGCAGCCGAGGATGCGGGTCATCGTTGATAACGATTTCAGCGGCGATCCGGATGGTCTTTTTCAAATTGTGCATCAGCTGCTTTCGCCTTCTGCCGAGGTAAGGGGCATTATAGGCTCACATCTGAAACCCGGCGATGGGTTTGATAACTCCAAAACCCAGGCCGATAATGCTGCTGCAAAAGTGATAGAGCTGCTCAAAGTTTTGAAAATGGATGGGAAAATTCCGGTCATAGCGGGCTCAAATACAGGCATGGTCAATGACAGCACACCAGTCAAAAGCAAGGCGGTTGAATTCATCATCCGGGAGGCCATGCGCACGGATACAAAATTGCCGCTATATGTGGTCTGCGGCGCCGGACTGACCGAAATTGCAAGTGCATTACTAACTGAGCCAGCGATTGCATCCCGACTCACATTGATATGGATTGGCGGACCTGAGCATTCCACGCTGGCTGTGCCGCCGCCGCATTTCACGCCGCTTGAATACAATCTGGGCATCGACATCCATGCCGCAAAAGTTGTGTTCAATAAGTCCACAGTCGCGGTTTGGCAGGTTCCCAGGAATGCCTACCGGCAAGCGCTTTTGCCCTATTCGGAATTGTTGGTGAAAGTGAAAACAAAGGGTGCATTGGGGGAATATCTGACGAAATCGCTCGAAGTGCTCATGGAGCGGATCGTGAAATATGTCAATGTGGGCGAAACTTACATTCTGGGTGACAGCCCGCTTGTTTTGCTGACTGCGCTCCAATCGTCTTTCGAAGCAGATCCTTCATCGAGCCGTTATGCGTTGCTTCCTGCGCCTGTGATTACGGATCAGGGATTATATCAATACAATGCAGCCGGCCGCAATATCCGTGTTTACGACAGTCTCGATATTCAGTTGATGTTCAATGATTTCTTTGCAAAAATGGAGTTATATAACCGTTGAAAACTAATGCTTCTGAATGTATCCACCCGCATTGGTCCTGATTTGAACCAAGTCAAACAAGAGAATTGAAAGTTTGGTCAGAATAGCGTCGCAGGAATGGTTTTCCTTTCACGCTTATCGATCCCTCATGCTAATTTGCATTCTTCCAGACCGGCGACTTCCTGCACAACAAATCCTTTATCCCGAAGCAGCTGGATGAGGCCGGTTTTGAACTTCAAATGTGCGAGTCCGACTACGATCATGCATGAGCCTTCATTCATTTTGGTTATGATTTTGGGTAACCATAAGCCGTGTCTTTCGACCGTATTATCTTTAAGATGTGCGCTGGCTTCCTGATTTAGCATCAAATCATTTCGCAGCGAGTCGTGGAAGCTTTTCGGATCATAAAGATCCGGGGTTGTAATTTCTTCTTCCTTAAAGATCATGCTGAATTAACAGAACGATTGCCTGTGCAACCTGCCGATGATCAGTCTTCGTTGCCTGCCGCGCCATTTGACCCGTTTCGTCGAGTTGAAAAGTCGGCTTGTTCATGCGCTCCATTTCGAAATGCAGGAAATCATCGAATGTCATATCCTGCTTATTCGTCTCTTTATTCTTAATCATCATAACTGCTTGCGCCATTGCCTGCAATGATGCATCGTTATTATGCGGTTTAATGCTTCCGTAAGTTGACGCTGTAAAAAAGCTGTCTACAAGGGCATACTCGCTTGGTGTAAAAATCGAATCCAGCGGCGGCGAGTAAACATCCGCTTGCTCCACATTCCCAATCGCATCTCCACCTTTTTCAAACAACCCAAAATCAGCCGATTTTGCCAGGTTCATGATCTTGGGAAAGCGTTGCAGCAAATTGGCCGAAGCAATGTGCACCGTACCAAACATGTAGGATTTCTTAGGCAAACCATTTCCCGAAATCTCCCAAACTACCGACTCATTTTTCTGACCTGTAACATGTTTTGGAAAAAGCAGAATGCTCAAAAAACACATTGTAATGAGTTTTTTCATTGTTTTTAGCTAAATGTTGAAACCACGTTTAATTGCTTATCACCCTTGCTACCCGCTTCACTCAATCATTTGACAAGGAAAGCCAGCTGTTAACCGAAACTAATCACTTGTCCCCGCCAGGCACATTCGTTTATCGATTTTAGCATGCCCTTCATCGATTAAAATGATCGCTGGCGCAACCGCAACATACATTTGATCATATCAATTTTAAAACTCCAATGATCATGAAAAATGTATTGATGTCAACAATGGCTGCCACCGCGCTTTCTGTCACACATTTGCAGGCGCAGGACTTTTCGTATCTCAAAAATGCATCTGTTGATTTGCGTCCGCAGATTGACCAAATGGGCATGGCTGTAAGGAACCAGGCGCCGCGCGGGACGTGCACCATTTTCGCCACCACCTTTTTAATTGAATTCTGGACGGCGCGTGCGAAAGGGCTGAAAAACACAGACTTCTCTGAGGAATATCTGGCCGCTGCTGCCCGCCGCGCTTCTACGGACAAAGCCGATAACTATTTTTTCAGCGAGGCGGCAATGGGTTATGAGGAATTTGGGATCGTGGATGAAAAGGATATGCCTTATCTGACAGTAAATCCCATTAATACGGCATTGTTACAAGACGATTCGGACGCGACATTGGCATTGCTGGAAAAAGGGAAAAAGAATAAAATGCTGGAATCGGAAGTGCTGCTGGGCCCGAACAATTCCGCTGGAAAACCTGGATTATCGGACGATCAGTTCCGCCGGATCATGACAACTTTGGATGCGCAAAGTCCCGTTGCAGTGGGATACGGGGCAAGCAGCACGGATTACACAATGAAAGAATTACCAGGCCTGGCGGCGCCGATTCTCTGAAAAAAGCAATGTTGAATCCCTGGATTACGCGCACACGGTGCCCATTGTTGGTTATAAGGTTGACAAGCAGGTTTTGGGCGGCGGCTATTTCATCATTCGTGATTCGGGGGGCCCGGAAGCGGGCGACAAAGGTTATCGTTACATAGCATTCGATTATTTCAAAAAGTATGTTTACGATGTCCTTATTTTCTCAAAACCAGTTAGAAATGTGCTGGCTACGGGTGATATTAATCTGATCGAAAAGCGATGGCTCAAAAGGAAGGATATCCTGAAAACTTTGACCGTTACGAGAAGCAAGGTGAGAGTCCCGATGGTCAGCTCGAAAACATTGGTTGACGTCCTTGTGGCTGAAAAGAAGCCGCAGCGTCGTCGGGCGAGATAGGGGGCAGTGCGATTTGTGGTAAAAGCGATCGGATGAAATTTTGATCGAAAACAAAAGGCCGGTATATTTCCCGGCCAAATTTTAGTCCACAATGAAAAGCAAGCACATCACAAGCATCGTCAACATTGCCCTTATTTCCCTGATTGCGTCCAGCATCATTCAGGCGCAGAACAAACCTGTTTACACAAAATACGTCAACACTTTCATCGGAACCGCCCCGCTGACCAACCCGAAAATATTGGGTTATAAGCTCCCGGAAGGCTGGCGTTCATGGGCTGGACTGACATTTCCGGGGAGTTCGCTTCCAAATGCAATGGTCCAGCTCAGCCCGATGACGGAATACGGGTCGGGAGCGGGTTATGAGTATGAAGATTCGCTGATATTGGCTTTCACGCACACGAATAAGGGACATTGGAACCTCTGTAACATTCCAATTTTACCGATGTCTAATCCGGGCGCAAAGTTCGGTTCGCGTTTCAGTCATAAGAACGAAAGCGCAGCGCCCGGATTTTATCAAGTGTATCTCGATGATTATCAGGTTAATGTTAAACTGACGTCGACATTGCGGGCTGGTTTTCACCAATATGAGTTTAAAAATCCGAAGCAAAGACAAATACTTTTTGATCTTGCCAAAGCCAACAATAATATCTCCAACTGGAACATTGAAAAGATCGGTAACAATGCTGTGCAGGGTTTTCAGCAAACGGGTGAGAAAATCTACTTCTATGCAAGCCTGAACACCAACATTGAAAAGCTGGAAGAAAACGAGGAAGGCGCAAAATCCGGTTACGCAATCGTTCATTTAGCGGATAGCAAAGGCCCTGTGGAGCTAAAAATCGGCATTTCGTTTGTGAGCGCCGAGAATGCGAAGGAAAATCTTGAAAAGGAGATTGGCACAAAAACCTTTGACCAGATCAGAAAAGAAGCAACGGAAAAATGGGAAACGCTGCTATCCTCGGTGGAGGTCAAAGGCGGAACGGACAAGCAAAAACAAATGCTTTATTCGTGTTTGTATCGCTCGTTTCTATGGCCCGCATTGCGCAGTGACGTGAACGGAGAATTTACAGATGCCAAGAAGCAAGTCGCAAAAACAGGTTTTGCATATTACACAGAACCTTCATTATGGGACACTTACCGCAACAAAGATGTGCTGCTCGGGCTAATTTCGCCGCAGGTGACGCTCGATGTGATAAAGTCTATGAAAGATGTGGGCGACAAAAAAGGCTTTATTCCGACATTCTTTCATGGCGATCATGGCGCGTCGTCGATTGCCGGAGCTTACCTCCGCGGCATTGATGATTTTGATGTAAAAGGCACCTATCAGATCTTGCTGAAAAACGCTAATGTTGAAGGCGGGGCGCGTCCTTACATTAAGGAATATAAGGAGCTGGGCTTTATTCCGGATTCCGATATTAAAAATCCGGAAGTAGAAACCAAAGCGGCTGCGGGCGTTTCCAAAACATTGGAATATGCTTATGACGACTATTCTTTGGCACAAATGGCGAAAAGTCTGGGCGAC
Organism: Dyadobacter sp. AC419; assembly: GCF_979253085.1. Lineage (NCBI taxonomy): Bacteria > Pseudomonadati > Bacteroidota > Cytophagia > Cytophagales > Spirosomataceae > Dyadobacter > Dyadobacter sp. AC419. Next base: position 220,877 of record NZ_CEEDCD010000015.1, read on the forward strand.
ACGGCGAACTACAAATTGCTCATGAAGCGGTCAGGCAATTACAAAAATATGTTTGACCCGACGACAAGATTTATGCGCGGAAGATTGGCCAATGGTGATTGGATCAAGCCGTTTGACCCGCAATATCCTTATTATGAATACATGTATCGCGAGGCAAACGCGTGGCAGGTTTCGTTCTATGCACCGCACGATATGCCTGGGCTGATTGCTTTGTATGGCGGCGCCAAAGGTTTTGAATCCAAACTTGATTCTTTATTTACAGTGCCCTGGAACCCTAACCACATTGCCCGGAACATTGAAACAATGGTCGGGCAATATTGCCACGGAAACCAGCCGGATCATGAAGCGCCGTTTTCTTATTATTTTATCAATAAGCCTGAAAAATCGCAGAAACAGCTTGATAACATTCTCGACAATCTGTATGGAATCGGAGACAATGGCCTCGCATTATGCGGCATGGATGATGCTGGCGAAATGTCGGCCTGGTATGTTTTCACGGCACTCGGATTGTATCCGTTTTCGGCAACGGACCCAGAATATCTCGTGACAGCGCCCTTATTTGATGAAGTAAAATGGCGCACTAGCAACGGGAAAACGCTCACCATTAAGAAGCCTGGCAGCGGGAGAACATTATCTGCAATTAAAGTGAACGGAAATGAAAATAAAGGCTATTTCATCCCGCATGAGCTGTTTAAAACAGGCGGTGAAATTGAGATCGTGACGAAATAGTTTTTTAATTCCTTCACATTAAACCCAAACCATCAGTTATAGCTTGCTCTGAATTCGAGGGGAGAATAGTTGGTTTTTGATTTAAAAAATTTGCTGAAAGATTGCGGATGCTCGAAACCCAGCTGAAAAGCGATTTCACCCACGGTAAGGTCGCTTATGGTCAGCACTTCTTTGGCTTTTTCGATCATTCTGAGATGGATATGCTGTTGCGTGTTGTGCCCCGTTAACGACCGCAGCATATCGCCCAGATATTTGGGTGAAATGTTCAGCTGGTCCGCAAGAAACTGCACCGTCGGCAAACCTTTTATCAATGCGGTCTGGTCCTTGAAATAGTTGTCCAGTATGCCGTCCAGTTTTTCCAGCAATGCATTATTCAATGGTTTGCGCGTTATAAATTGTCGTTTATAAAAGCGGTGGCTGTAATTCAGCAGCAGCTCAACCTGCGAAATGAGCACATCCTGGCTCACATCATCGATAGCCGTTTCAAGTTCGTCGCCGATATTTTTTGCAATGGTGCTGATGATCGTTTGCTCTTTTACGGACAAATGAAGCGATTCATTTACAGAATAACCGAAGAAACCATAACTTTTCATCCGGCTGTCGAGCGGGTAATTCCGTAAAAAATCAGGGTGCAGCAGCAATGTAAATCCTTCGCTTGATGCACTCGTCTGGATGCCTGTTAAGGGCTGCCCGGGTGAAGTGAAAAACATGCCGCCCGCCTGAAAGTCGTAGGTCGTTTGCCCGTATTTCATTTTGCAACCGGCTGATTCATTGTAAGTAATGTTATAAAAATTCATTACAAACGGATCTGCCAGCATCTCGGCCGTGATCTCTACTTTACTATAATCCAGCATGCTGATCAGCGGGTGCAATGGCTGCGGTAATCCGAAAACACGCTGCATATCCGCGATCGATTGAAAGACCCGGATTTTTGTTTTTTGATCCATAATTAACTTTTTACGCATTAAAGCCGGTAAATACGGTGAACATATTTACCGGCAATGTAATTGCTGCTTCGAGCATTAAACAGCAGAAAGCATTTGCTTAATTCCATTCATGAAAGCTTCGTCGCCATTTTCCAGGCGCTGCGCATACCACGCCTTTGCATCTTCCCCGCACACATAACGCAATGTATTGGTGCCATCAGTGGCGGCTTCATACACAACTTCTGCAATCTGTTCCGCGGTTGTCGTTTTATCTGAAGGCGTTAAAAGGGCCGCAAATTTATTCATTAACGATTCATAATCCGGATGAGAAACCATCACAGAACGGTCGCCGATTTCGGTGGCAACCAAGCCCGGTTCGATCGTTTTAATGCGAATGCCCACCTCACTGAGTTCATAGGAAAGACTTTCGCTCCATCCTTCAAGAGCCCATTTGCTGGCATCATACATGGAACTGACCGGGAATGCCATCAGTCCGGCTGAGGAGCCTGTGGTAATGAAAAGTCCCGAGCCTTTTTTTCTGAAATAGGGGATAAAAGCTTGTGTAACACGAACCACGCCGAAGAAATTGGTGTCCATTTGTGCAACGAGCTGTTCGTCCGTCATCGCTTCCAGCACGCCCAGTAATGCGTAACCTGCGTTGTTGAAAACGACATCAATTTCGCCCAATGCAAGCGCTTTTTCGGTCGTTTCCTTAATTTGCGCAGGGTTGTTAACGTCCAGCGGCAGCAATGTTACATTGTTCAGGAGGTTCAGTTCTTTTTCATTTTCTGGCTTACGCATCGTGGCGATAACATGCCATCCTTTTTCCGCAAACAGTTTTGCAGTTGCCTTGCCGATGCCCGCAGAAGCACCGGTTATAAAAATCGTCTTAGTCATTTTTTTGTTATTTGAATTTCCGATACAAATCTCCGATCATTAACCCCGCGAATTGTAGCAAAATCAGCGCATCTTGTAGCCAAAATGATAAGGGAGCATACGCTCGCGCACCAGGAAAAGATGGCTGCGCAGGAAAATTGGCAAAGCCTTTCAATTCCAAAAAACAAATCAGGCGATTACAATGCAAGAAAATTTGATCAGGAAAAGTCACGAAGGCATTTTACGGATGACCTTTGAGATCGCCGTTTGCTTATCAATGCAATGTTTTTACAAAAAACTTTTGATACAAAATCCTGCAATAGCGGCTGCCAGGATGATATAAGGCTCTTGCAGTTTCTTAATGTAAATCAATGACAGGATCGTGATTACAGCAATGAGCGCAGAAGCAATGTCGACAATCGAGCGGGTTGCAATGACGAAAACCGACCCGACGAGCGCGCCAATCACCGCAGCCGTAATGCCATCTACAAATGCTTTAATGCTCGCGTTTTTAGCGATTTTCTTGAAGTAAGGCGCTGGCAAAACCGTAAAAACAAAACAGGGAAGAAAAACGCCCAGCGCCGCCACAGCCGCTCCCGCAAATCCGGAAACCAGGAACCCGATAAAGCCGACTGTAATCACCACAGGTCCGGGCGTAATCATGGCCACAGCGACAGAATCGAGGAATTGCTGCTCATTGAGCCAGCCCATTTCGCCAACCACACCAGCCTGCAAAAACGGAATGATCGCCAGTCCGCTCCCGAATACAAATGCACCCGCCTCCGTGAAAAAAAGTCCTAGTTTGACAAGCTCTCCCGGCTCATATTGCCAAAAGCCCGTTCCGGTTAAAAGTAAGACAGATAATGATGTGTTCCGTTTCTGTAACCACTTCGGCGGTGCTTTTACGACCATATAAATAAACCCAAGCAAAATAAAAAGCCACACTTCTTCTCTTTGCGTGATGGCGGTTACAATGGCCATTAACAAGAAAAACAGCCATAATATCCACCTGCTTTTGATCGCCTGCCATTCAATTTTACTGATTGATTTCAGCGTAAGCTTATAACAGCTCAATGTGATAATGCCGATCACAGCGGCGCCAACTCCATAAAATACAGATTGCATCCAAGGCAGTCCGCCATATAATTTGTAAGCCATGCCGAGCAGCACAACCATCAAAAAGGAGGGCAGCACAAATGCCAGACCTGTCAACGTAGCACCCGAGACGCCATAATGCACATAACCAAGATAAATGCCGAGCTGGGCAGCGAGCGGACCGGGCGCCAGCTGTGCGAGCGCAAGTCCTTCCCGATATTCATCCTCAGAAATCCACTTTTTGTCTTCCACCAGATCGCGGTGCATGTAGCCGATCAGCGCAACGGGGCCTCCAAAGCCAAATGTGCCGAGTTTAAGAAAGTATTTGGTTAAAGATGCCAGGCTGTAAAGGGCAGGCTTGTTCTGTATTTCCATCACGAATTGTCGATTTAATCGCAATACTCGTCAAGGAAAGGCGTAAATGATAGAATGGAAATGACCGATTTGTACAGGAATTACTTTTTCGGAGAATTTTTTACCTCGGATCTGCGCATCGGCATTGCGTCAATTAAGCCGAACAGTTTTTCCGGGCTTACAACTTCGTTTGATCGCAGCTTTTCGCCGCTATCACGGCCAATCAGCAGAAATGTGAATGCTTTGGTGGTGTCGATTTCCCATTTGTTCCATTCGGCGGCATTGCGCTTGGAGTAAGGGAATGACTTTACTTCAATGTCACGTTCCCGGACGTCTTTCTGATGCGGATCAAGCGATTTTACCTGCGCTTTCCACATTTCCAGACCGCTTTCTGTATAGAAAAGAAAAACCTTACGCGGCTGATCAGCTGCAAGAAATGTTGTTAGTATCAATGCCATTAATGTTTTCATTCAACTCCCGGTTAAGCAACGCATTTATACAATATAAATATCAGTCCAACAAAAAGACGGCGCTAACAATTCGCAGACAACAGATTGAGCCCTGCAAACGTTTAGAAGGGGCCGTTATAACTAATTATTGATATGATCGAATTACAACCTGGAAAATACAGACGCACCATAATCCGGCTCTGGAAGTTCACAGGAATATCCGTTGCGCTTTTTGTGTTTTTTATCATTGCAGTGAGAGTCAATCTGTTCTGGCTTTTCGGCGGCATGCCCGACCTGGTTATGCTGGACAATCCGAAAAGTGAACTGGCTTCCGAGCTCATATCTGAGGACGGTGAATCCATTGGTAAATATTTTCTGGAAAACAGGACGCGCGTTGAGTATGACCAGCTTGCACCGGTTTTGGTCAATGCATTGGTCGCAACCGAAGACGCGCGCTTCACTGAGCACTCCGGGATTGATGGGCGCAGTATGCTGCGAGTGGTTAAGGGCATATTTACGGGAAATGCGAGTTCTGGCGGAGGAAGCACCATTACGCAGCAAGTGGCGAAGAATCTTTTCGAAACGCGGTCCCGCAAATACCGGGGCATTTTGCAAAAAGTGCCCGTTGTGAACACGGTTATCATGAAAACGAAGGAGTGGATTTTGGCCGTGATCCTGGAACGCAAATACAACAAAAAGGAAATTATGATGATGTATCTGAACACAGTCTCGTTCGGGAACAACACGTATGGCATCAGAGTGGCTTCGAAAAGTTACTTCGGCAAGGAACCACGCGAACTTACGGTGACCGAAGCGGCGCTGCTCGTCGGCATGCTGCAAAATCCATCGCTGCATAATCCGTTAAGGCGGCCCGAAAAAGCAACACTGCGCAGGAATGTTGTCATGTCTCAAATGGTCAAATACAATTATCTGGACGCAGCGGAATTCATTGCGCTGAAAGAAAAACCGTTGAACCTCAGATTCAAGCTCGATGGCCCCAATGCCGGACTGGCTCCTTATTTCCAGGAATCCATGCGCGGCTATCTGGAAGCCTGGCTTAAATTGTATAATGAAGAAAACGACACAGATCTTGATTTGAAAACCAGCGGTTTACGCATTTATACAACCATTGATTCCCGTTTGCAAAAGCATATGGAAGTGGCGCTGAACGAGCATATGCGGGAGCAGCAAAGACTTTTCGACGGACATTGGAAAGGCCGCAATCCGTGGGCTTACCCTAATGGCAGTGAAGTGCCGGGGTTTATTGAAAAAGCTGTAAAATCGCTGCCGCAGTTTATTGCTTTGAAGAAAGAAGTCGGAGAAGCCGGGGCGTGGAAAGCCATGCGCCGGCCTTATAAAATGAAGGTGTTTTCTTATGATGGAGAAAAGGAAATGGTGCTGAGCCCGATTGACTCGATCCGTTATTATAAACGGTTTCTGCACGCGGGAATGATGTCGATGGATCCGCGCAACGGGCATGTGAAGGCTTGGGTCGGCGGGGTTAACTTTAAATATTTCAAGTATGACCATGTCAAGCAGGGGCGCCGTCAGCCGGGTTCTACATTCAAGCCGTTTGTTTATGTTTCGGCATTGCAAAAGAACTTTCTGACGCCCTGCGACCACATTACCGACCAGCCTGTGGAAGGAAACTGGAACCCGCCTTCAAGCCAATATACTTATCAGTCGCTATCGCTGAGGCAGGCATTGGGGCAATCGGTAAATTCGATCAGTGCTAATATTATTCAAATGGTGAAACCGTCCACAGTTGCCGATTATGCGCACAAACTGGGCATAACGAGCAAGCTGGATGAAGTTCCGTCGCTTTGTCTGGGCATAAGTTCTGTTTCGGTGTATGAAATGGTCAATGCGTATTGCGCATTTGCCAATGGTGGTTACCGCACCGAGCCGCTTTCCATTTTAAGGATTGAAGACCGTGACGGCAATGTTTTGCAGGAATTTCACCAAAAACAAAATCAGGAGTTGAGTGAAGGAATGGCTTACAACATGCTTTATCTTATGCGCGGGGCAGTGGAAGATGCAGGCGGAACAGCGGCACGGCTGAGATCCTACGGCGTCACGGACGGAAACGAAATTGCGGCAAAAACAGGAACGACACAAAACCATTCGGACGCGTGGTTTATGGGCATGACCCAAAACCTCGTTTCGGGAATATGGGTTGGCGGCGAAGACATGCAAATCCATTTCAGAACGATGGCGCTCGGCCAGGGCGGGCACGCAGCATTGCCCGCGTGGGGCCTATATATGAAGAATGTCTACGCCGACCGAACCTTAGAACAATACAAAAAAACAGCATTCAAAAAACCTGAAAACTTCACCCTCGCCTGTGAAGAAGTGCCCACAGACACAACCGGCACATATATCCCGCAAACTGTTTCGGAGGATGAGGGGGTCTTGTTTTAGGATGAATTATCTTCGCAAAACCTTTCACTACATTGACATGAAGATATTTGCGCTGCTCCTGTTCATTTTTACAATTCCCTCAATAAGCTTGTCACAGGATCTTTACAGTCGCGCATTTGGGAAAAAAACGGACCGGCCGGTTATATTCTTACACGGCGGCCCGGGGAGCAGCAGTGTATTTTTTGAAGCAACAACTGCTAAGCTGCTGTCAGAGAAGGGTTTTTATGTGATAATTTATGATCGCAGAGGGGAAGGACGATCCGCAGACAAAAATGCCAGAATGGACTTCAATGAAGCTTTCGTCGATTTGCAACGCATTTACTCGCAATACAAATTGACAAAAGCCTCTTTGCTTGCATTCAGTTTTGGCGGTTTGGTCGCCACGCAATTTGCTGAACAGCATCCGGAAATGGTTGAATCTCTGGTTCTGTGCAGCGCGTTAGTATCCCAGCAGAGATCTTACGACACCATTCTGCATAATGCAAAGTCTATTTATGAAAACAAAAAAGACTCTGTAAACTTGAACGAGCTGGCATCGATATCCCGGCTGGACACAAATTCGCTGTCCTACCGGACATTGGTTTTCAAACACGCATCAACAAACGGTTTCTTCACCCTGGCCACGCCAAATGACCAAGCAAAAGCCCTTTACGCAACTTACAAAACCGACCCGCTGATCACCGGATATGTAAAAAACGAGCAAGCCGTATCCACATTTTGGAAGCATGAAACGAGGCACAACATTAATATCACGCCAAAACTGAAAAATCTGCGCAAGCAACGGCTCCCGCTCTACGCATTATACGGAAAACAAGACGGCCTCTATTCCCCCGAACAAATCGCCGAACTAAGCCAAACAATCGGAGCCAACCACGTCAAATATCTCAACAACAGCTCACACACCTTATTCATCGATCAACAGGAAATATTTTTATCAGCGATGCGTGAGTGGTTGATTGAGGGGAAGTGAGTGGGGGAGTTGATTGAACTTTAACCACGCCAATCTCATTTCCCAAACATTACGCTGCTTTGTATGAATGTTCATTTTGAAAATGATATAAGGGATTCTTTTTCCATTTGGAGGCTTAGGGATTTGCCTTTGTCCGCTGACGCGAGCGAAAGGCTGGGTTACCATCGCATTGTTTTGGTGGAAAATGCTACCGGCGTTGTTGAGGTGGATGGGGTGGCATTTCCATTTGATGGTCCGAAGCTTTTTTTGCTTGGGAAAGGGCAGGTTTGCCGTTATGTCAATGTCTCGGATGCCGAAGGTTATCAGCTTAGTTTTGGGGATTGTTTTTGGGAAAAAGCGCCCGGAAGTGCGAGTAATTGTAAGGCTGTTTTATTTAATAATGCTGCTGAAAATCAATGTTTGCTTTTGTCGGAAGGCAATTTAAAAGCATTAAATTCTTTGTTTGAAACGCTCCTCAGCGAGTTTTCTGCCGAGGATTATGCCAATAAACTGGATGCCCTGGCTGCGTATCTGAAAATCATCATGATTAAGATCGCCAATGTCAATGCGGAGTCGGGCGCTGGTTTTGATGGTTTTGAAAAGCAGCTTTACCGTCGGTTTGTCGAGCTCGTCAGTGAGAAATATGAAACGGAGCACGAGGTGAGCGCTTATGCACTCGCACTCAGTGTATCAGCCCGTCAGCTTACTGATATTTGCAAACGCTGCGGCGGAAAAGAGTGCGAAAGAAATCATTAACGGTCAGCTTACCGCAGAAGCAAAGCGTTCGCTGCAATTTTCTACAAAACCTGTGAAGGAGATCGCTTACCAGCTGCGTTTCAGCACTGCCGAGCAGTTCAGTCATTTTTTCAAAAAGAATACATTAATGTCTCCCCAGGATTACCGGATGCGTTTTGTGAATTTTGGCAGGTGATTCGCAGAATTTGACATTCCCGCCCAGCATGCCCGGACGTAATTTTGTCGAAACAAAAATCGATAGCATTATGTCTGTTCACACTTTGAAAACCATTGCCGGCATCCGCATTCCCGATAGCAATCTCGCTACGCAGGCCACAGAACTGCTCCTCGAACATGGAACCGAGTTTATTTACAACCATTCCCTCCGCGTTTTCCTTTTTGCATCGCTCAACGGCAACCGTGAAAAAAGGACTTTTGATCCTGAATTGCTTTACATCAGCGCCGTATTTCACGACCTGGGCCTTACCCAACATTACAGCAGTCCCGACAAGCGTTTTGAGGTCGACGGTGCCAATGCTGCCCGTGATTTTCTCAAAAGCAATGGTGTGCCAAAAGATTCGTTGCAGCTCGTTTGGGACGCGATCGCATTGCACACAACCATTGGCGTTGCAGAATATAAAGAGGCAGAAGTTGCACTGCTCTATTCCGGCGTCGGACTGGATGTGATGGGCGAAGGTTATGACCTGCTAAGCCAGCAGCAGCGGGAAGAAATCGTCACTGCTTTCCCGCGCAACGACTTCAAAAACCGCATTATCCCCACCTTTTTCTCAGGTTTCGCACACAAAACGGATACGACTTTTGGCAACATTAAGGCGGATGTGTGCGCTTACATGATCCCCAATTTCGAGCGGAAAAATTTCTGTGAATGCATCCTGCATTCGCCTTGGAGCGAATAGAAGTCGCGGGGCGATGATCGTCGCAGGCATGCTTTTTGATGTTCAAGTGCGACTTATGCCTGTTTTTTCAGGCGTAATAAATTTTTATCACCACTTAAACAATCATAAAAAATGAAAATCGCATCAACTTTTATGGCGGTCGCAACCATATCCATGTTATGGGGCTGCGGGTCCAAATCGACTGAAACAACCGACACAACCGAGTTTGCCGACAGCACAAACGAGGCAAGCACAGACAGCGTAGCCACCGACTCAGCCTCAGCGGCCATGGGCGACGACGCTGAATTTGCAGTAGCAGCCGCGAACGGCGGAATGGCAGAAGTTGCATTGAGCAAAATTGCAGGTGACAAAGCGACTGATCCGAAAGTCAAAGCATTTGCAAAACAGATGATCACGGATCACTCAAAAGCAAATGAGGAACTGAAAACGCTGGCTAAAAGCAAAAACATCACATTGCCTTCCGCACCAAATGAGGAAAAGCAAAAAGCCGCTGCTGACCTGGGTGGAATGAGCGGAAGCGATTTTGACAAAGCTTACATTACGCAGATGAAAAAAGACCACGACGAAACTGTGAAGCTTTTTGAAAATGCGCAAAAAGAAGTGAAAGATACAGAGCTTAAAGCTTTTATCGATAAAACTTTGCCGGTGCTAAAAGCGCACGCTGAGCACGTAAAAAGTCTTGATAAAAGTAAATAATTAGCTGGAATAGCATTTGAAGCTGGCGGTCACGGTTGTGGTCGTCAGTTTTTTTATGCCGAGTTGTGGAAGAACGGGAAATAGCTTAACCGGCTCACAGTCTAACCATTAATTGTAAGTTAAGGCCCAGTTGAAAGGCGTGGACATTGATATCGGACGGCTGGATTGCGTAAGTGAGCGTCGGCTGCGCGACTAGCGACAAACGCTCTGCAGTATGGTAAATTACACCAGCTCCGATGAGTGGCGATATTCTTGAAACATTGCGATTCGCTTTGAAGGTAACGGTTCCGAAGTCGGGGATTGTCATTCGGCTTGTTGTGCCAAAATTCCATAATGCACCTGCCGAAAAGTATGGGGAAAGCTTTTTCTCAGACACCTGAAGATTCGCAACAAGCGGAATAGATAAGTTACGGGAGCGGGTTTTGGTGCCGGCTTTGCTGACTCTCGCATAAATAAACCACAAGCCAGTTGACGCCGACCATTTTTCGGAAAACGAATATCTGCCATTTACACCAGCCCAAAACCCTTTTGGGTAAAACTCAGATCGCAGCAATTGCGGTGTAATGGCACCGCTGCCACCTGGTTCCGGCAGCATCGCCTCCACAGTGTATTTGGAATAGCCGTAGAATGGGGCCAGGTTTGCTGAAACCGTAAACTTACTTTGGCTAAATGCTTCTGAGGTGGAGAGCAAAACACCAATCACTATCCAAAAAAGGTAAAAAGTCGATTTCATCACAGCTTGTCTTTTGAAGGTTTGGGATTTTTCAACACACTTTTTAACCGCCAGTTACTAAGACAAGATATGATAAATTGACAAAAAAATAAAATTATTATCAGTTTTTAAAGTCTCATGGTATAGGAGACAAGTTTTGGGTGAATTGAGACAGTTATTTCCTAGGAAAGCAATTGGAAGGAACGTGCTTTCCACAAATCCGAAACCGTAATGTATAGACGCTGATAACTATTTCTTATCAACAGGTAAGTAATCGCTATTAGACTTTTTCTGTATTATCTTGTATTCTTGCTGTCCGTGCATTTTGCAGTTTTCCGAACCAACTAGCCTTTCGAGTACTATGAACACCATTGACAGGAGACTTTTTTTATCCCAACTCTCGCTCGCAGGCGCAGTGGCCGCCACGGCCGGATTTGGTTTTACGACAGCGCGCTGGCCTGACGAATTTATTGAAGCTGAGATCAATACAGGGAAAATTAAGGGTGTCCGCAACGATGGTGTCAATGTATTTAAAGGCGTTCCGTATGGTGGGAAAATATCGGGGGATCGACGGTTTCGCCGCCCGGCACCTTTGCAGCCGTGGACGGGCGTAAGGGATGCAACGCAGTTTGGCGCGCCGGCAATCCAGCCGCCAAGAAGAAATGAGCCGGCTCCGGCGGAAGATTGCTTGTTTCTCAATGTCTGGACGCCAGCGAATGATGACAAAAAACGACCTGTCATGTTTTACAGCCACGGAGGTGGTTTTGTAGGCGGATCGGGTGCGTCGCAAAGTCAGGACGGGTCTAATCTTGCGCGGAATTTTGATGTGGTCGTCGTGCAGACCAATCACCGTCTGGGCTTGCTGGGCTTCCTTTATCTGGACGAAATCGCTGACCCGGACTATGCTGGTTCGGGCAACATGGGCATGCTCGATATTGCCGACGGACTAAAATGGGTGAATCAGAACATTGCCCAGTTCGGCGGCGATCCGAATAATGTCATGATCTTCGGCGAATCGGGTGGGGGAGCCAAAACGTCTTGTTTGTACACGATGCCAGCCGCTGCGCCTTATTTCAATAAAGCGTCTATCGAAAGCGGTCCGGGCGTGCGGATGACTACAAAAGAAACGGCAGCGGAAACCACAGCCATGCTTTTGAAAGAGCTTAACATTGCTCCCAAAGATTGGAAGAAGCTGCTCGATATTCCGGCGGCGGACTTGCTCGCAATGCAGGCCAAGTTGCCATTTGTTCCGCCATTTATTGAAAAAAACAACAATAGAGAGGCCATGCAGCGTAACGCAGGTGGTTTCGGTCCGGTTGTCGACGGCGTTGTGCTGCCGCAGCATCCATTTGATCCCGTCGCGCCGGAAATCTCTAAAAACAAACCATTGCTTGTCGGCTGGAATGAAGACGAACATACGTTTTTTGCCTGGGAACGAAAAGATACTGAATCGTTCAAAATTGACTTTGAGGGACTTAAAAAGAAACTTGAACCCCGCTACGGTGAGAACACAGATAAGTTGATCGAAACGTATCGGAATGCAAATCCCAAAGCATCAGCACCGGATATTTTCGTCGCAATCTCATCCATTGCGATGATGGGCCTCGGCTCAGTGACCATTGCGGAAAGAAAAGTAAAACAAGGCGGCGCGCCGGTTTACCTTTATAACTTCGGCTATAAATCGGAGAAAAAGATTCCAGGCACGGACTATGCCATGGGCACGCCGCACGCGATGGACATTTCGTTCAAATTCAATAATGAGGCCCCACCGCGCGACGGCTCTGCGCCGAAGGAAAGCTTCTTTGGTGGAAATAATCCCGACCGTTTTGTGGCTTCTCATCATTTTGCTGAGCTCTGGACCACATTTGCAAAAACCGGCAAACCAGCCACCAAAGATGTGCCCGAATGGCCTGCTTACAACCTGAAAGACAGGCCCACGATGCGCATTGATACAAAATGCGAGGTCATCAATGACCGCTTCGCTCAGGAATTGGCTACTTGGCGCTCACTCGGTAAAGTATAGCAGTTGTCCGCTTTTTGTAAAAAAATGGAATTTCAAATGAGATTTAAAATATACGTTTCCCTGCTAGCTTTCTGTTTTTGCACTGCGCATTTGCAGGCGCAGCCGACAGCGGCCCGGCCGATCGCGACCCAGCCGACCGCGAAATTAACCGACGATCTTTTACAAAAGCCCTGGAAAGCGCAGTGGATCACCGGCCCGGGCAGGCCGATAAACCGGTTTACGGCGTCTTCGGATTTGAGCCTGAAAGATTACGGGATATATAAATTCAGAAAAACGATCGAACTCGCCTCCAAGCCTGCCTCATTCGTGGTGCACGTTTCGGGGGATAACCGTTATAAGCTTTTTGTCAATGGCAAACATGTTTCGCAAGGGCCAGCGAGGGGCGATCTGTATTTCTGGAATTTCGAAACGGTTGACATTGCGCCTTTTTTGAATGCCGGGAGCAACATTGTTTCAGCTGTTGTCTGGAATGAAGGCCGGTCAAAACCTGAGTCGCAGATCTCTTACCTGACCGGATTTATCCTGCAGGGAAATACGGCTTCCGAAGAAATCCTGAACACCAATGAAAGCTGGAAAACGATCAAGGACGAAAGTTACCAGCCACTTTCTGTGAAGGTGCCGGGCTATTACGTGGCCGGTCCGGCCGAGCTGGTGGATATGAATGTGCATGTAAGCGGCTGGGAGAAAGCAGGATACGATGATAGCAAATGGGTAAAAGCAAGGCAGATCGGCCCGGGCGTAACCAAGGATGCAGCCGTGAATTCTTCCGGCTGGATGCTGGTGCAATCGCAGATCCCGCAGATGGAAATGAGTGGTCAGCGCCTTTCGGCCACCCGAAAATCCGAAGGAATGCAGGTCCCGGACGGATTTCCTGCCACTAAAAAAAGCGTTACGATACCCGCGAACACGAAGGCGACGATTCTGCTCGATCAGGGATTTCTGACGAATGCTTACCCGACGCTGGAATTCAGCGGCGGCAAGGAGGCCGGCATTTCGATGGGCTATTCGGAAGGTCTGTACATTGGTAAAAAAGAGGTTTTGAAAAGCCCCCGGCTGCCCATGCTTCCCAAAGGCAACCGCAATGAAATTGACGAAAAGATATTTGTCGGCAGAACAGACAGCATTCGGTCGAGCGGCGGCGCTAACCAGCAATATACACCGCTGAGCTGGCGGACTTACCGCTACATTCAGCTGGTGATCGAAACTAAGGCAGATCCGTTGGTGATCGATGACATTTACGGCACATTCACGGGTTATCCTTTCGAGCAAAAGGCAAAGCTTGTAAGCCAGAATCCTGAAATGGGCAAGATGATGGAAATCGGCTGGCGGACGGCCCGGCTTTGCGCGTTTGAAACCTACATGGATTGTCCTTACTATGAGCAGTTGCAATACATTGGCGATGCCCGGATTCAAGCATTGGTATCGATGTACAATGCCGGCGATGACCGCATGGTGCGCAATGCGCTGACATTGATGGATCATTCCCGCATTGCCGAGGGCATTACATTGAGCCGCTACCCGACGGATCTGCACCAGCAAATCCCGACATTCTCGCTTTGGTGGGTGGCTATGCTGCACGATTATTATATGTACCGGCCCGATAGCCTTTTTATCAAAGACAAACTGCCCGGCGCAAGGCAGGTGCTCTCTTTTTTCGAACGTTACCAGCAGGCCGACGGTTCGTTGAAAAACGTCCCTTATTGGGTTTTCACCGATTGGTCGCAGGGAAAGGGATGGGATTTTGGAATGGCGCCTACCGGCAAAAATGGTGAATCGGCCGTGCTGGATATGCAGCTGCTTTGGACGTATCAGCTGGCGGCAGATCTGGAAGAAAATCTGGGACTGAAAGAGCTCGCAGCCCGGTACCGCAGCCGGGCTGCACAGCTGAAAAAGACGATTCAAAGTAAATATTGGGACGCTGGTAAAGGGCTTTTTGCCAACACGCGTGAGAAAGACAACTACTCCCAGCACGCCAATTCGCTGGCAATTCTGTCGGGCGTGGTTGCGCCCACGCAGGCAAAGCCTTTGGCGAGCAAAATGCTGGCTGACACCAGTCTGGCGCCTGCATCGATTTACTTCAAATTCTACCTGCACCAGGCGCTTACCAAAGCCGGGCTTGGCGATGACTACATGAGTTGGCTGGGTAAATGGCGCGAGAATATGGAGCTCGGCCTTACCACCTGGGCCGAGACGTCGGATGTAAGCACGTCCCGCTCAGATTGCCATGCATGGGGGGCGAGTCCTAACATCGAATTTTTCAGGACAATTTTGGGCATTGACAGCGATGCAGCCGGTTTTGCTAAAAGTAAAAATTACACCACATTTAGGTTCCATCACAGACATTAGCGGCGAAATGCCGCATCCGAACGGCACCATTTCAGTGAGCTACAAAGTACAGCAAGGCGAGATCCAGGCGGAGATTAATCTGCCTGAAAAGACTTCCGGGAGCTTTGTTTGGAAGGGCAAATCAGTTACCTTGAAGCCAGGCAAGAATTCGTTGAAAATATGAAAGACCGTAACATTCCACCCGTTTCCGAATTTGGTGCTGAGCTCAGAACCCAGGGATTCAAGGTTTTTGAAATTAAGGCTGATGAATGTGTTGTGAGAACTTATAACCGGAAAGATTTCTATAAAATCTGCCTTGTGACGGGCAAAAGTCTGGTGCAGTATGCGGACCGGGGCATTGAAATCGATGCGAAAACATTGTTCTTCGGCAATCCGCATATCCCATATTCTTGGGAGATTATTTCGGAGGAATACACGGGTTACACTTGTTTGTTTTCAGAAAGTTTTTTTAAGGTTAATGAACGTTCGGAAAGTCTTCAGAGAAAGCCCTTTGTTTAAAATAGGAGGGACGCCCATTTTTACATTATCCGAGGAGCAGCGCAACTTCATTGCTACAATATTTCAGAAAATGATCGCCGAAGATGCCACAGGTTATTTGTTTAAGCACGATCTGATGCGCAACTACATTAATCTGCTCATTCATGAAGCGCTGAAAATGCAGCCCGCAGAAAATTTCTTTAAGCATAAAAATGCTGCTGAACGCACCGCTACGCTATTTTTCGACCTTTTGGAAAGACAGTTCCCAATCGAAAGCATTGATCAGCCGATGCCATTCAAAACTGCTCAGGAGTTCGCAAACCGGCTATCGGTCCATGTTAATCATTTGAACCGCTCCGTGAAAGAGATCACCGGCAAGCCCACCAGCGCCCACATTGCGGAAAGGATCATTATGGAGGCAAAAGCGCTGCTGATCCACACCGATTGGACCATTGCCGAAATCGGTTACGCCCTGGGATTTGAATATCCAGCCTACTTTAACAACTATTTCAAAAGACTCACCGGCACCGTGCCATCCTCGGTGCGACTGCAAACTGCGTGATTTCCATAACATTCGGTTTGATTATCATTATGACAGGGATGTGAATCAGGCCTACCCGTTCGTCCACGAGCTTTTCTGCAACTACATGGACTTGATCTTGCACGAAGTTCTTAAAAGGAAGATCTCCAAAATTGCTGGTTTCCGGCCATTCCATTTTAATTAAAGCCAAGCGCTTCTAATGAAGACCTTTGCAAGCATTGTTTGATATTCATAACATATCGCTTGATATCCATTGCGGCCCGCCACCTACGCCAGACTAATTTTGAGTCTAAATTTTCCGATCCTAAAAATTGATTAACAGCAACAAAATCAATGGCGTAATTTTTGAATCAAAATATAAAGAACAAAGCACATGAAACAATCAAGAGTAATCCTGTATCCTTTGCTGGTATTTATTCTGGCGATCATGGCATGTAATTCAGACAGCAGCATGGAACCAAATAGTGAAAACAACCTAGGACAGCAGAGTCCCGGTGGCGATAGCAGCGTTGTCGATTCTTCCAGCAACCGATTGAAAATCAGCATTGGTAACAGAACATTCAATGCAACTTTGGCTTCAAACCCAACGGTTACTGCATTCAAATCCCGGCTGCCGATGACAGTGAATATGACCGAATTGAATGGCAATGAGAAGCTTTACAATTTCAGCAATGCATTGCCAACCAACGCTTCCAACCCGCGAAACATCGCAAACGGCGACCTAATGCTTTACGGATCAACGACGGTGGTGCTCTTTTACGAGTCCTTTCCGACATCATACAGTTACACCAGGCTTGGGAAAATAGATAATCCATCCGGACTAGCCGCTGCTGTTGGAAATGGCTCGGTTTCCGTGCGATTTGAATTGGAGTAGGATGGTGTTCTGAAATTTCTTCACTTAATAAGCAACAAATGAAAACGACCCTAAATAACTTATTAGACAAATTCTTACTGGCTTTCGCTGCCGTGTTGCTCATCACTTTTCATGTATTTGCGCAGTCGAAAACCGATGCTAATACGCAACAAGCCATTTTCCCAAATGGCGAACAAGGACCGGCTTCGAATTTTACAGGAAAGGCTTTTAACTATGGGCTGCTAGCAAATGATTCGACCTATAACACGGTTGTGGGAAATGTGCTTTTTGAACCGGGTGCCCGCTCGAATTGGCATAGACATCCTGCTGGTCAGATCCTGATTATTACGGCCGGAGAGGGTTATCATCAGATTAAAGGGAAACCGATCGAGAAAATGCGGAAAGGCGATGTTGTGAAATGTCCGCCTAATGTGGAGCACTGGCATGGGGCGACTCCCGACAGTAGTCTGCACCAAATGTATATCATTCCGAATACTGAAAAGGGCATTGTTGAATGGCTGCAACCGGTCACCGAGAAGGAATACAGCGCATTTAAATAAAAAATCACCATGGCGAAAATTACATTAAGCATTAACAAAAAAGAGTTTCCGATGGAAGCCGATCCGCAGATGCCGCTTCTCTGGGCAATTCGTGATCTCGCGGGATTAAAAGGCACCAAGTATGGTTGCGGGGTGGCGCAGTGCGGTGCTTGCGTGGTGCATCTGGACGGAGAAGCCGTGCGTTCTTGTGTGACAAAAGTGAGTCGGGCGATCGGCAAGCAAGTGATGACGATTGAAGGTTTGTCCGAAGCAAATGATCATCCCGTGCAACGCGCCTGGCAGGAGATCGACGTTCCGCAATGCGGCTACTGTCATTCCGGGCAAATCATGTCTGCTGTCGTTTTATTGCGTGAAAAGCCGAACCCGACCGATGAGGATATTGATGATGGAATGGCTGGAAATATATGTCGCTGCGGAACGTATTTGCGGATCCGTAAGGCAATTCACGCCGCCGCTAAAATGCAGCAAAAAGCGGCAACGCAAGGTTAACTCCATTCATTTTCAATTTCTTACATGAAACAGGATTCAAAAAAACGAGCGGGGTTTCTCGTCTCAATACAGAAGGCAGCGCCACCGGCGGCCGTAATGCTGTCTATACTCATATTCATCATTGCAGTAGCAACCTCGGCATTCAAAAGCGATGCGCCCGTGAAGCCGATCCGTTTTAGCATGATCAACCGCGACAGCGTTGAATCTGTCAAGGCTTTTGAGACGGTCTATAAAGTGCTTATGAGTCCGCGATGCATGAATTGTCACCCCGCAGGAGATGTGCCGCTGCAAGGTGACGACAGCCATTTGCACGCGATGGGGCCTAAACGTAGTGTTGACGGAAAAGGCGTGTATGCCATGAAATGTTCCAACTGTCACCAGGAAACCAATACGCCCGGGCTGCACACGCCTCCGGGAAATCCGGATTGGCATTTGCCGCCGGCAGCGATGAAAATGGTTTTTCAGGGCAAAAGCGCGCACGAACTGGCCAGACAATTGATTGATAAAAAACAAAACGGCGATAAAGATATGCAGAAGCTGATCGAGCATGCCGATGACGGGCTGGTGCTCGCTGGCTGGAACCCGGGCGAAGGCCGCACGCTGCCACCCGTAACGCATGCAGAGTTTAAAAAAGCCTGGATTACCTGGATCAAAAAGGGTGCTTATGCCCCGACAAAAACCTCAAAATAAATCACCGTGGACGAGCAAACATTATCCAGAAGGAATTTTCTTAAAACATCGGCGGTAACCGGCGCGGTATTTTCGCTGGGATTTTACTGGCCTACAAATGCGAAATCTGCGAAGATCATCAACTCCGCCGAAGCTAAAAACTTTGGCATAGAAATGAACTCCTGGGTTCACATCGATAAAACCGGCAAAGTCACCATTTTTGACCACCGTGCCGAAATGGGCCAGGGCTCTTACCAGGCCGTTCCGCAGATTGTGGCCGAGGAACTCGAAGTTAATCTCAGTGAAATCAATGTTGAGTTCGCGCAGGGCGATAATAAGAAATACGGAAGCCAGATCACAGGCGGCAGCTCGACGGTGCGGGGTTCATATAAGAACCTTTTGAAACTAAGTGCAACCGCACGTGAAATGCTGATCCAGGCCGCTGCAACAAAATGGAATGTGCCTAAAACTGAATGTTATGCCGAAGGCGGGCATGTTATTCACAAATCTTCGGGCAAGATCGGAACGCCGAAGCGATTACATTACGGAGAACTGGTGGAAGCAGCGTCAAAACTTGAAGCGCCGAAGGATGTTGTTTTGAAAAAAAGGTCTGAATATAAGCTCATTGGCAAGCCGCTCCTTCGGCTCGATACGCCGCTTAAAACCAATGGTGCAGCAGTTTTTGGACTGGATAAGCAGATTCCCGGCATGCTTTATGCCGCTGTTGTAAGGAATCCAAGATTACGTGGAAAGGTTAAAAGTTTTGATGAGACTGCTGCCCGCAAAGTGCCTGGCGTCAAGCAAATTGTAAAGGTGAAAATGGGCGTTTTTAGCACTTATCGCGAAGGCGTTGCAGTTGTTGCAGATTCTACCTGGGCTGCAATTCAGGGCAAAAAGGCGCTGAAGGTGGAATGGGATGACACGGGTTTTGAACATTTGAGTTCAGAGGAAATTTACAAACGCCAGCTGGAAGCCGTGCAAACGCAGGAAGGTTTGGTTTACAAAAAACAAGGTGACCCTTCCGAAATCATCGCAAAGGCCAGCAAGAAAATCGACGTGATATACGAAACGCCTTATCAATATCACGCCTGCATGGAGCCGCTGAATTGCATTGCGCATTATCAGGATGACAAGCTTGAAATCTGGGGGCCGATCCAGGGGCCGGAGCTCGTGCAGGATTTTATCAGCAAAGAAATGTCCATTCCCCGCGAAAAGATCATTGTAAACATGACGTTTTTGGGCGGAGGTTTTGGACGTAAGGCATTTATGGATTACCCGCACGAGGCAGCTGTTATTTCAAAAGCCATCAAAGCACCCGTGCAAGTCGTATGGACGAGGGAAGATGACGCGACCCAGGGACCTTACCGACCTGGAATCACCTATCGTTGTGAAGGAGTGGTAAATAATGGTGAGATCGATGCGTTTAAAGTGAGGTTGGCGGGGCAAAACATTGGGCATTGGTTTGGCGGCAAGAAAGGCGAACCTAATGGCAGCTCCTCGGAAGGATTTTTGAAACCATATACGGAGTCAATCAAAAATCTGGCAATCATGGATGTGCCGTTCGAAACGCCGATTCCGATCCTTTGGTGGAGATATGTGTATGCTTCGACAAATGGTTTTGCCTATGAAAGTTTTCTGGATGAATTGTCCCGGGAAGCTGGTAAGGATCCTTTGGAATTCAGAAAAGCATATCTCAAAGACGAGCGTTTGCACAAGTTGATCGACAAGATGATTGAAGTTTCTGGCTGGCAAAACCGGAAGCCGGGCGAGGGTTTTGGAACGGCCATTACAGAATGTTTCGACAGCACAGCCGGTCACATTGTGAAGGTCTCAAAAGCGCCGAATGGTGGCGTGAAAATAGATCAGGTTTGGGTTGTGATGGATTGCGGCTGGTATGTAAATCCTGATACAGTCCGTGCGCAGATTGAAGGCTCGGTCGTGATGGCGCTGGGCGCTGCAACGATTCATGAGGTGAAATTCAAGGATGGGATGGCCGTAGACAGCAATTTCAGCACGTATCAAATGCCCCGCATCACAGACATTCCGCCCATTGACATTCACATTATGGAAAATGATGAGGACGCAGGCGGAGTAGGAGAGCCCGGATTGCCTGCATTTGCACCCGCATTGACCAATGCGATTTTTGACCTGACAGGCAAGAGAATCAGAAGATTGCCGTTTAGCTTGCAGACTGTTTAATTAATTCAAAACTTCATGACAATCAACAAACAAGGCCTTATAAAATTCAGCATTTTACTCTTGTTCGCAGGTGCGTGCAAACAGGAAAGCGAACCCAATGCGAGTCTGGAACCGGGATCGGGGCAGAACGGTGACTCAACTTCCGTGGAAGTTAATGCGCCAAATGCAAGATATGCACCCGCTTTTGCAGGTCAAACCCGCATCCGGGGCGTGCGGACTGAAACGAAATTTGTAAGCAGGATTGTGACGGATCAGCTGAGCAGTCCTTGGGGCATTACGAGTTTGCCGGATGGCGGATTGCTGATCACCCAAAAAGGCGGTCAAATGCGGATCGTGAATGCGGATGGCGTGCTCGGAGGCGTTATTACGGGATTACCGGCGGTCAATGCTTCGGGACAGGGCGGTTTGCTGGGATTGTGCATCGATCCTCAGTTTGCATCTAACAGATTGGTTTACTGGGTGTTTTCAGAACCTGTTGCAGGCGGGAGCCTGACCTCAGTTGCGCGTGGAAGACTGGCTCCGGACGCGAGCAGGATTGAAAATGCAGCGGTGATTTACAGGGCCACACCTGCGCATACGGGAAGTGCTCATTATGGCGGGCGCATCCTTTTTGATCGCACCGGACATTTGCTCGTAAGCACAGGTGAGCGCTCGGATATGGTCACGAGGCCAGAATCACAGTTACTAAGTTCTGGCCTGGGTAAGATCGTCCGGATTACGACCGATGGACGTCCTGCGGCAGATAACCCGTTTGCCGGACAGAGCAATGCGCGTCCGGAAATTTGGTCACTTGGGCACCGCAACCCGCAGGGACTTGCCATGCACCCCGTCACTGGCGATCTGTGGCAAAGCGAACATGGCCCGCGAGGAGGCGACGAGATCAATCGGGTGCAGGCGGGAGGAAATTATGGCTGGCCTACCATCACATACGGGTTAGAATACGGCGGACAGCCGGTTGGTGCAGGCATTCAGCAGCGGGATGGACTTATGCAGCCGGCATATTATTGGGATCCCGTTATTTCTCCAAGTGGAATGACATTTTATACTGGAACTTCCATTCCAGAATGGGAAAATAATCTTTTTATAGGGTCACTTAGCGGCATGCACATTGCGAGATTGGTCATCGAAAACAACCGGATCGTTGGCGAGGAGAGACTTTTGGTCAGCGAGCAGCAACGTTTTCGGGACATTACGCAAGGACGGGATGGTGCATTGTATGCCATCACCGATCAAGGGCGCCTTTATCGAATTGCCTCAAACTAATGTGGTTTGTCGCCCCTGCGATTTCACCAGTCCGCTCAGGGCCTGCACCAATGGCGTGCAGGGCTCTGTTTTATGAATAAGCACATGCTGAATGACAATTTCCTTGAATGGCGTTCCGTCCGGATTGGCAATTGGCATGGAGATCAGGTTCGGATCGTGTTGTAAATCCAGGGAAGCGGGAATAAACGCGATGCCTTTTTCTGAGCGCACCATGCTTTTTAGCAAGTCAAACGACGGCACATAATGGGCAATGTTACTTTCTCTGTGAAAACCCGCTTTTCGGCAAACCTCTTCTAACTGACTGTAAAAGAGTCCCGCTTCGGGTCCGTGATCGATCCACTTTTCATCTTTCAGCTCTGCCAATGTAACAGCATTGCGGTTCGCAAGCGGATTATTCCGGTTCATCAGAATGGTGTAATCTGCTTCTGTGTATTGGTTTGCGGTCAGCCCGTCTTTGATAAGCGGGAGCACGCAAAGGCCCAGATCAATTTCATCATTTGCTACACTTATTTGCACCTGAACCGGGTTCGGGAGTTCCACAAGTTTGATCTCCACCGAAGGGAAATGAGCAGAAAACAGTTCTAATATTCCCATGATCCTTTCGGGCAGGATCAATTTGAAAACGCCTAATGTGATGACTTGCTGCCTGGCTCCAACCTGGCGGACGTCACGGATTGCTTTATCTGTCAACGAAAGAATGCGTTTGGCATCCGACAAAAAAGCTTCTCCCGCCTGCGTCAGCTCCACTTTATGCGATTGTGTCCGCTTTATCTTGACAAATAATTCAACGCCCAGCTCTGCTTCCAGTAATTTCACTTGCTGACTCAATGCGGGCTGCGAAATAAAAAGTTTGCGGGCAGCATTGCCATAATGTAATTCGTCGGCAACCCCCACAAAATATTTCAACTGACGTAATTCCATTTTTGTATTAATATATGCCTTGCAAATATGACGGTTAATTCGTCATGGCAAGTCAAACAAAGCCCGACTTCGGCTATTCTATTTGATATTCATAGGGAATGGTTTGATTATCATTACCGGTCGGCGCGGGCGGATGCCCATTTAATGATTGCCGGATACAAGTCAGCGACAGTTTGCCCAGCCTTTCTATTCTTATACAATTGCAACAATTCCTGATTGAATTCCCTGAATTGTTGAAAGCCACGGAATTCCACCATGTTCTTTTCGATTGTTGTGTTAAGAGAAGTAAACGCTTTTTTATCAAAAATATCTGAATAGTAGAGCGTGATTAATCCGTAATTCATGTATTCTTCGAAACAAATAAGTGCATTGTTATAGCCGGAAGATGGCTTGCCGGGCGTAATCCATTTTGATAGTTCTTTGAAAGCATCATCGACAATTTTTTGATGTTTCTCAGCTTCCGGATTCAAATATGCGTGGTTTATTTCCGTAAATGCAATCATCATGAGTCTTCCCTTCAAAACATTGGCAGGTAATTTTTTATCATCATTATTTGTAAATGGAAAATTGACGTGCGCTTGCGCTTCCGTAAAGCCGTTATCTTCAAATCGGCTGGCGGATTGATTCCATCCGACCAAAGGTGAAAAAATCACTTTGATAGCCGAATATTTGGTTTTAGGGAATTGTTTTTCGAGCCAGCTCTTCATCCCGGCTGTATTTACATGATCCTTGAAATCACTTTTCAGGCTTGAATAATAGTCGGCATTTTTTTGATAAAATGCTCTGAATCCTGATTTGTCTGCAAACTTTTCCAGTAAGGGAAGATAATAATCCAGCTCGTTTTTTTCTCCGGGCGCAATGCGATCGTACACACCTCCATTTACAATTTTGTTTCCGGAAAAAACATATGCGTAACTGTCCATTTTGAGATGCAGGTAAAAGAATTCCGGCGACAATTTTAAAAGTGAATCAACGGCCTTCACTGCTGCATCCTTTTGATATGGCGAGAAATGATCCATTATGGTCTGATAATAATTGGTGCTTTTCTCGATAGCACCCGTTTTTCCGTATTCGGTCAGCGCGAAAATGACATTGATAAGCTCGTAAACTTCCGGAATTTCAATAATGGTTTTGCCTTCAATCTCCGCTTTGTATTGATTACTAAAAGATGCTGGTTTGACCAATTTTTGGATGCTGAAAGCGCAAGTCACGGTGTCGCCATTGGATTCCCTCACAATTTTAAACACCGAATTTTTTTTCGGTCTGAGCACCATTGATATGGAGTCTGTTTTTGAAACGAGGGCAAATACAGATGAATCCTTTTCCACCACAAAACTGTAATCGAATTGCCTTCCAAGCTTGGTAACCCCATTAAATTCATCTTTCTGACCATCCAAATACATGATCAGACTGTCGGACGAAGTGTGCAGGATTGGGGTTTGTTCCAGATCCGTTTTAATGTAATCAATCCATTTATGCCGCGGAATGTTTGTAAGGTCGTGCTCAGGAATAAAACCTTTTCCATTGGTTGGCTTGGTATCGGTCCAGGCGGCCTTGCGGTCGGGGATCATAAGATAATAATCTTCGAACGGCAATTTGGTTTGTTCGGATACACCCATGTAATCCATCATGCCCAATGTGTGCTCGCCATATCTTGTTATTTTTTTGCTTTGTTTGGAGATATAAAAAAAGTATTCAGTTGAGCTTCCTCCCAGATCATCAAAAACCAAAGCTACTTTTTCAGGAGTTTTAAGAATCAGAATCGGAATACAGCGTAAGGGAAGGCAACGAATAGAATTGCTCTTTTGACAAGGGAATCTGTTCATATGCTTTTTTATACTGGTCAAGAACTTCCGGCGTATACGAGCGCGCCCATCGTGGATCCTTAGTGGGTTTTTCGAAAGTCGATTTAATGCCAGGGAGATTTGCTTTTATATTGTCGGCAGACAACCTTGAATCAGTGTTGCCCTGCGCAATTGGCTGAGTGTAAAAGTAAGGGAGCAAATAGGTCCAGCCTGAATTTCCGCCACCATTACTTCTCAAATCCACAATGAGGTTTTTCGCCGACCTGATCAGCGCGTCATTTTTCTGAATGATCTCTTTGATCTTGTCGTCCCTATTGAATGAGCCAATTGACAACAAGACATTATCGTCATCCAATTGTTTAAAATCAAGCCCATAATTGTAATTGCGCCATGTCAGGAATTCAGCTCTTTCAGACTCAGTTATCGTTGATGGATAGACTTTCGCCCACACCTCAAAATTCCACACAAACAAAAGTCCGCCCCGCTGCCGGACCGGAAAGTTGGGCGTCATCCAATCATATCGGTCAAAGATAAATCCGTCTTTATCTTTCGTGAAGGTGTAATAAACCAGCCCGCGTTTGATCTTCGGATCCTTGCTTTCCAGGACAATCGCATGATAAGTTACAGGGCCAGCCCTTTGCACTGCCAGCTTCAATGTTGAATCCGGATTTATCCAAATCCCTTCAAGTGAATCCCGCTTTTGGGAAGTAAAACCATTTTTAAAATCCTGCTCAATCAGCGGATTATATTGAAATCTGGACGAGTCCGTAATGCTGTATTCGATATCAAAATGCTTGTCATTAAAAAAGGAAACATATGCATTCAGGATGGGGAAACACTCTTATTGGATCGGATTGGTTTGTGCGCTTCTTCTTTTCTGAGTTGTTTGACTAGTTTTGTATATTGAGGCAGCAATTTTCCTGGCAATCATGTCTGGATATCCGAACGTACTTGAGACTCCGTTTTTTTTTATTGTTGTATCCAGATTTGCAAGACAATTGCATCGCTGCTGGGCCGCAACTTTCTCGCATAAATTCGTTAAACAAAAAACAGAGAGTGTAAGGAATATTGCTTTTAATCTCATGCTGGATCAGACATTCATTTTGAAATTACTAATATAAAAGAAATCTTCTAGCTGATTGGCTAAGGCACCCGGAATAGGCTGTTGCAGCTTTCACCAAAACATCCCCCGCATGAACTCAGAAAAAGATATTAATCCATCACCTTTTAAGCCGAATGATCACCTTGCTAATGAACGGACTTATCTGGCTTGGGTGAGGACGGGGATTGGCATTATGGCCTTTGGATTTGTGGTTGTTAAGTTTTCGCTGTTTGTCAAACAGATCGGTTTCGTGCTGAAAACCAATGTGCCGACGCCTTCGCATGGCTATTCATCACTAATCGGGATCGTTTTGGTCGCGCTCGGGATGCTTTCCATCCTATTTGCTTTTTTGCAATATCGCAAGACCGAAAATCAGCTCAAAACCGGGACTTACAAGCCTACGACATTGCTAACCACGCTTTTGACCGGCGTCATTTTCCTGATTAGCATCCTGTTGATCGCTTATTTATTACAAAGCGTTTAGCGCTTATTCGTTCTTTTTTCAAGCTGGCTTAGCCACAAATAGCCCAGAATCCCGGAAATAACCGAGGCGGTCAAAATCGAGAATTTGGCTTCCGAAAGGATCAGCTCTTGACCGGAAAAGGAAAGCAGGGCAATGAATATGGACATTGTAAAACCGATTCCGCCCAGCATTCCCACGCCAATGATGTGCATCCAGGTGGCATGCTTAGGCATTTTTCCAATGCCCAGCTTCACCGCAGCCCATGAAAAAAGGGTGATGCCAAATGGCTTGCCGAGCACCAATCCTGCAATAATCCCGAGTCCAAGCACGGTCGTCAGTCCTTGCAGCATGCCTGGTTCGAAGGCAATGTTGGTGTTGGCCAATGCAAAAATGGGCATGATGACGAAATTGACCGGATTCACCAGAATATGTTCAAGCTTTTCAAGTGGAGATTCCGTTGCATCCGGTGTCGTTGGGATTGCAAATGCGGTCAGAACGCCGGCGATCGTTGCATGCACACCGGAATGATGAATAAAATACCAGATAAACAGGCCGGGAATTAGATAGGCGGCCAGATTTTTGACCTTTAATTTGTTTAAAATCAGCAGGAAAATGAAAATTCCGAATGCATATAGCAGGTAAGTGTAATGAATGTCTGTCGAATAAAATATGGCAATAACCAGGATCGCCATTAAATCGTCGACGATGGCCAATGCGGAAAGGAAAATTTTTAGTGAAGATGGCGCGCGTTTTCCCAGCATGGAAATAATGGCAATCGCAAAAGCAATGTCTGTGGCCATCGGAATGCCCCATCCGCCTGCCGTTTCTGTGCCTGCATTTAATGCAAAATAAATCGACGCCGGAGCCATCACACCGCCTACTGCGGCCAGAATGGGCAAGGAAGCTTTTTTAACGGACGAAAGCTCGCCTTCGACCATTTCACGTTTTATTTCCAGACCAACCAATAGGAAGAAAATGGCCATTAAGCCGTCATTAATCCAAAGCAGCACGGGATATCGCAGGTGAATTCCCGAAATATCGCCGCCGATTTCGGTTGCCAATAATTGCTCAAAACCAGGCCCTAAGCCCGAATTTGCAATGATCAGCGAAATGACCACACATATGATGAGGATGATCCCGCCCGTTGAGCTGGACTGGAAGAATTCCTTGAAAGCACGAAGGTTTATCAATTTTGCCATGTGGTAAAACTAATCACTATGACTTAGAACATACCAAAAAGCCAGTTAAAATCACCATAATGTGCCTGATTTGATATAAAGGTTAATATTGCAAAATGGATGAAAAAATAAGACACCTGCGGAAACTGCTGGATTACATATTGATCGCGATGAGCGTGGTTTGCTCGGTTGTGGTTGTGTTTCATCTCGGCTATAACACGGATCCCGACATTGAGCGCATTATCAACAGGATTCTTGAATGGTGCTTTCTGTTTTTTGCGCTCGCGCTGGCCGCCAAAACTTTCACCGCATTCAAGAGCAAATCTTCCGTTGTTTCAAGGGTTGGCGAGGCGCTGCTGCTCTTTTATTTTATCGCCGTGATCATTGCCGACAGCTATCACTTTTCCGCGATGGACGGCACCGAGCTGGTTAAGCCGGAATGGATGTACATTGGCATTTTTGCGATATTAATGATCGAGGTTTCGAAGCAGACCTTGTTTTTTGACAAATTCTATTTCAATCCAACGCTGCTTTTCGTGCTGAGCTTTTTAGCACTTATCCTGATCGGCACTGCGTTATTGCTTTTACCTAAAACAACACATCACCAGCAGCTTAGCTTTGTGGACGCACTGTTTCTGTCGACCAGCGCAGTGTGCATTACCGGGCTGTCCGTTGTGGATATCGCTTCTGAATTTACGCGTTTCGGACAAACGATCCTGCTCGTTCTCGTACAGATTGGCGGGCTTGGGATCATGACCTTCACGGGCTTTTTCGGCTACTTTTTCTCCGGTGGTTTTTCGTACAAAAACCAGCTGATGTTCACCGAACTCATCGGGGAGAACAAGGTAAGCTCGGTGATTTCTACGCTGTACAAAATCATTTTTGTCACCATCTTTTTTGAAATACTGGGAGGCATTTTTATTTACCTGAGCCTTGATGCGGATCAGTTTGAGAGCCAAGCCGAGCGCCTGTATTTCACTGTTTTTCATGCCATTACATCTTTTTGTAATGCAGGCTTTTCCACCTTGCCAGAAGGTTTGAACAACCCTGCGGTGCGGTTTAACTATGAACTTCATCTCTCCATCATTGTCCTATATGTCATGGGCGGGCTTGGTTTTGGGATCATCTTCAACTCTTACGAATTCATCCGGCGGTGGACGATTAATTTTTACCAAAAGATCCGTTATGGACGTCATTTTCTGCACCGGGCGCGGGTCATCGCATTTAATTCAAAAGTTATCGCCTATACCAGCTTTTTTCTCGTGCTTTTCGGGTTTGTGATGGTGCTCATGCTTGAACACAACCACACGCTGCGGGCGCACGAAAGCATTTATGGTAAAATGGTCACCGCGCTGTTTATTGGGACAAGTCCACGCTCGGCAGGATTTAATACGGTAATGATGAGCGGATTGGCTTTTCCGACGGTTATGCTGATCTTTTTGCTGATGTGGATTGGCGCAGCTCCGGGCTCGAACTGGAGGCGGCATTAAAGTGACCACGTTTGCGCTGGCCACACTTAATATTTTCACGCTGGCCAAAGGGAAAGACAGTATCGAAGTTTTTGGCAGAAAAGTCTCAGGCGACTCGGTTTCCAGGGCAATGGGCATCATTTCATTGTCACTTATTTTTCTGGGCGCGGCTATATTTATGCTGTCCATTACGGATCCTGATCAAAACCTGCTGTCGCTCGCTTTCGAAACATTTTCAGCTTACAGCACCACGGGGCTGAGCCTGGGTGTGACGCCGGAGTTGAGCAATGCAGGCCGGTTGGTCATCATTTTGACTATGTTTGTTGGCCGCGTAGGCTCGCTGACATTGCTCGTAGCGTTTATCAAAAAGTCAAAACCAACGGATTACCAGCTGCCGGCAGAGCAGATGATTTTTTAAAACTAAAAAAATGAAATACATCATATTCGGATTGGGAAGCTTTGGCAAATCCCTGGCAATCCGCCTCACAGAACTTGGCCACGAAACCATCGGCGTGGACAACAACATGCAAAAGTAGAGCAGCTCAAAGACCGCATCACACATACGGTCTGCATGGATTGTACGGATAAAAATGCCGTCAGCTCGCTGCCGCTTAAAGATGCCGACTCGGTGATTGTGGCCATTGGAGAAGACGAAGGTGCTTCGCTGCTTGCTACGGCATTGCTCAAACAGCTGGGCGTGAAAAAGATCATTGGCCGCGTCGTTTCAGATTTGCAAAAAACCGTTTTGGAAGCCATGCAAATCGAAGAATACATTCTCCCCGAAGAAGAATCGGCCGAGCGGCTCGCAATGCGACTGGATAACTCGGGCATTGTGGACTCATTCAAAGTTTCAGAAAAGTATAGCATTATCGAAACGAAGGTTCCCGAGCGTTACATCGGCATGTCGCTCGCCGAGGCCGATCTGACCAACCGTTATAATGTGATCGTGCTCACCGTGCTCACCCTCTCGAAAGAGTCTGAAAACGGTTTGGCCAAAACATTTAAAAGGGCATCAGGCATCGCTACGCCCAACACGGTGATGCACGAAAACGAAGTCTTGGTGTTATTTGGCGAGCTGAAAGACATTGAAAAGCTGATGCATTGAAGTGCTGATTTTCTTGTTGTTATCCTTTGCCAAAATAAGATTACGCACTGACCGGAGCTGCCGGGCACTTTGTCAGCTTTATTTGGCGTGAATCGTGAGCACTTCTTGCATTCGTGTGCTGTAACGCGGGGACAATTTGTCCTGCTTCATTTTCCACCGTGTGTTCAAGTCCTGACTTGCCAGCAGCACTTTGTTTTGGCCCATGGATTTATTCAGCTTATCCATGACCGCCATAAGGTGCCCGTGACGCGGATCGGTGTTTTCGAAAATCTGCTGTCGCCGCGCATTGGCCGGAGTCAGATCCATCACAATTACGCCTGCCTTTTTGTAGCCATAACCTTCCTTGAATATTTTTTTTAATGCGTCTAATGCGAAATGAGCAAGTTCGAGGGCGGAATTCGTCGGAAAAGGAAGGTCGATGGTTATTGATTTATTGTACTGCGGCTGGTCGGGCCGGAAAGTGTTTGTATGCACAAAAAGTTGCAGGACGTTACAGCAGCTATCCTGCTCGCGCAGACGCTCACTGCAAACGGAAGCGAACGTGACAACCCGTTCTTTTACACTTTCAAAATCTGTAAAGTTCTGATTGAAAGAGCGGGTTACTGCAATGTTCTTTTTCAATTGTGGCAATTCCAGATCCAGCGTCTTGATGCCGGCAAGTTCTTGTTGCAGCCGCAGGCCTACAATGCTCATGTTTTTCTTCACCCAATCCTCGGGTAGTAAAGTAAAATCGAGTACTGTCTCGACACCAGCAGCTTTCAGCCGTTTTTCGTGCTGGCGGCCTATTCCCCAGACATCGCCAATCCGGAAAAACGCAATTGCTTTAAGCAGTTTATCCTGTGTATCAATGATATGGACTCCGCCCGTTTTGTCGGCAAATTTCTTGGCGATTTTGTTGGCCAGCTTGGCAAGCGCCTTTGTCGGTGCCATGCCTACGCTGATGGGTATGCCCGTGCTTTTTGTCACCGTTTTCCGCATGTCTTCACCAATTTTTCGAAGATCCAGATGCTTATGACCGTCGAAACGCAGAAAAGCTTCATCAATGCTGTAAACCTCCATAGCAGGTGAGTAGCGGCCCAAAATTGTCATTACCCGGTTGCTCATATCGCCATAAAGCGCATAGTTGCTGCTAAAAACATGAATGTCCTGTTCCTTAAATTTCTTTTCGAATAAAAAAGCAGGAGCTCCCATCGTGATGCCCAATGCCTTTGCTTCATTCGACCTGGCGATGACACATCCGTCGTTGTTACTGAGCACAACCACTGGTTTACCATTCAGTTCGGGCCGGAACATGCGTTCACAGCTTGCATAAAAGTTGTTACAATCGACCAGGGCGAACATTTTAGAAGAATTTGATAACACTTACAACAATTCCCCAAACCAAAAATTCAGTGTCCGCAGCGACCCAGATCGGTGCATATTGATCGTTTTCGGCTGTTAGCCAGCATCCGCCCTCATCATAACAAATCCGTTTTACCAGAAACTCACCATTCAAAAAACAAACCGCAATGCAATTGTCTTTGCATGGAAGACTTTTGTCGATTACCAGAATATCGCCGTCGTCAATGTGGACATCACTCATACTCGTGCCCTTAACCCTCCCGTAAAATGTGCTCGCAGGATTTTTTACAATCTCTTTTTGCAGATCAATTTCCAGGTCAATAAAGTCGGCGGCTGGGGACGGAAAGCCTGCACTGATTGCGGGGATCAATGCGGCAAGCCAGTTTTTGCTGGAAATCTGTCGATAAATGCTTAATGAATGAACACCGGAAATCTCCCCCATCACCTTTCGCTTTTTGCAAAGGTGGCACAGGCTAAGCAAGAAAACAAGCTGTTAAATGGAAATATTCCATTGTTGTGGATTTATTCCATTTTCGCTATATTTGTAAATCTTTACGCTATAAAGTGACTCAACCAACGTTTCTGATTTAAATATCGAGGTTATGTGCTATCATGTGTCGAATGAAAGTGATGTTGAAACTTTGAAAGCAGAATTTAAACTTCCTGTTGATAAGCTCGAACAGTTCAAAAAGAAATACGACTTCAATGGCTTTGAAAAGCCGTTTTTGCCTGTAATGACTTCGCCGCGATCGCTTGATTTATACAGATGGAGATTAGTGCCGCCGAATATTACTGATGAAAAAACTTTCAGATTTAACACGCTGAATGCGACCAATTATGATTTGTTTAACCGGGATAAAATGTGGTGGAAATATGCAAAGCATAATCGCTGCCTGGTGCTTTGCACCGGATTTTTCGAGCCGCATTACCCGGATTTAAACAATAAGAAAAGCTACGAATCCTGGTATATTAAGCCATTGGAAAAAAAGTTTTTCGCCATGGGTGCGATTTATTCGAGCTGGAAGGGAATAAATACTTTTGCAATCGTCACACAAGAGGCGAGTGCGATGATCGGTGCGATACATAATGATGGAAAGCGCCAGCCGCTCATGTTGAAAGGGGACGCGGCAATGTCGTGGATGATTCCCGGCTTGAATGAAAATGAAATCATGGATCTGACTCATTTTCAGTATCCGGAAGACAAACTTTCGGCTTACAGGGTTATTGACGGAGTTTATAGTAATCAGATAGACACCAACTTGCCGCAGGTGCTGGATCCGTACGGGCAGCCGGTTCGGAAGGCGGCTTAGTGTAAAAAGGTTTAATTTTTGCCGACCTGTGTGCTAAAAACGAATGTCATGTTACCTTCTGAAAAAAGGTTCTTATAAAAGGCTTTATAAAATGTTTTGCCTTTAAGCTGCTCATGATCTTCAAATCGTCCGGAATGGAGCTTTCCGAATCGAGGAACTTGAAAACTGTTTTAGCTTTGACATGGGTGAATAAATCCGTGAAGATCTGGTGACCTTGATATTCGTCGCCGTCCAAAACATTCAGGATCGTCGCGTCCAGTAAGTGATGTTTTTGATTAATATTTTCAGTGATTGCAAAGGGATGACCGTGTTTGCGATAGGATGTAAGGATCTTTGAAATCGTTTTCTGTGTGTTGGTGAATGTATACCCCGACGAAGGCCGGGTGTCACCACCGATGGTTCCGACGTGCATGATATTTCCTGACTTTCTCTGAAACGCAAAGTCGGTCATGGGGATAACGCCGAATTCACTTTCTAGGATTTCGTAATCAGTGATTTCCAGGACAGTTGTTAAATACTCAGCGATTTTAACATCGTACGCAGTTTGTTGCAGCAGATTTTTTGAGAAAATCGTGTATTCCACAAAAATTTCCTCTTTTAGTAATTGGCAAAACATAAAAGAATGTAGTCCCATTTTCCTGCGATGTCCTGTAATCCATCAGATTCATTTCCAAAGGGCTGCCTTTGAACTGGTTTGTTCGAATGGTAACGCCTTTAAAATGTTGAAGAAAATACTGGCTTGCGGGGCCAAGCTCAGGTTTTTTATAAACAGAATTGAAGATAAAACGGCCTTGATAGGAAGCATGCTGCGTATCCACCTTGCCTCCGCCCTCAATGTTTTGAATGGATACGATATCATCATAAACGAAAGTTACCTGCGGGCACCGGCTCAAAAAGGAAAGTACATGCTGATAAAAATCAACGCTGCGGATCATGTTATAAGCGTAATCGGCATTTTCCAGGTGGATTTTTTTGCCATCATTTGCAAAAAAAGAAAGCTGTTGCCAGGAATGGTAAATAACATCCTGAAATGGCGAAGCAGCTTTTTCGGCTTGCCAAAAACACCACGTCCGGTCGTTTTTCCCTTTCTGCTCTTTATCTATGACCAGTATTTTTTCATTTTGCCATACACCTTCTTTTATTGCTCTGTAAGCCAAACTAAGGCCTGCAAGCCCACTGCCGGAAATAATAATGTCAAACTGCTCAGGGTGCATAAGATCTTTGTGTCGTAAATGCTAAATCTTGCCTTGCAGGCATTTTGATTATGCCTATTAACATGCAACATTATTCTTGCTTTAAAATTCCACAAGTGACATGATCTAATTACAAAGCCGAGTCTCCGATGCAAATGTTCGAACATTACTTGATCTTAATGAGCTTGCAGCTCCCGCAGGCCTTCAGAATTATTTTACCACAGTTGCTTCAAGTTCAACCTTTAATGTTTCGAAAAGGCTCACCACTTCCAGCATAGTGACCGTAGGTTTTACATTGTGCAGGGCAACCCAGTCCTGAAAAATGTTGAAATGCGGCCAGAGCTCGGCGGTAGCGGTGGTGTAAATGTTTAGCCTAACAATTCCGTTGCATTCGAAACCAGCTTCACTGATGACTTGTTCCAAATTTTGTAACGCCAGCTTTACTTGCGTTTGCATGTCTGCGTTACTCGAAATTCCCTCCGCGTCGATGGCGGTCTGTCCTGAAATGTACAGCGTACTTTCTACATTTTTAACTTCGACAGCTTGCACATAGCTGCGTGCATCCTGCCATTTCCAGGGATTAATTATGCGTTTTTCCATTGCGTGATATTGATTTTATGCCAGCTGGCACAGATTAAATTAACACTGCAAAGTTTGGAAGAAAGCCTGCGTGGAGTTGTTGACTATTGTCACTAATTCAATGTGAGCGATATCACATTAGGGAGATAAGCGGCTCAGGGTTTCGCGCGAGACGCCGAGGTAAGCCGCAAGTTGACTTTTAGGCACGCGCTGAACGAGCGCCGGATGTTGTTTGACGAGTTGTTCGTAACGTTCCTTTGCATTGGACGTTAGCCAGGATATGATGCGCCTTTGCGCGCCTAGGAAGCCGAAATTTGCCTTTTCCAAGAAGAACCGCTCCATTTTTTGCAGTCCATTACAAAGGTCTTTGTAGCCGTCCAGCGAAAGGCACAGCACTTCTGTATCTTCAAGGCATTCAAGCGACATCGTTGCCGTTGTCCGCGTATAAAATGCATAAAAATCACTTTCCCACCAGTCTTCCATGGCAAATGAAACAATGTATTGCTTGCCATTCTCATCCGTATAAACAAGTTTCAAAAGCCCCGAAATGATGAAATAATGATACTTCACTTGTTCTCCTTCCTGAATCAGAAACTGATGCTTCTTAAACTTCTTCGCAACAAAATGCTCACAAACAAATGAAAACTCACTATCCGTGAGTTCAACGATTTTTTCGATATGCGCTCTGAGTTCCTGGTGCATTGGTGGGAGTTGATGATTTAATCGGCTGGAAGCAAAAATAGGCAGGGTTTCTCTATTTTGGAACAGGTTGTAATGGAGATCGTCTTAGTCTAAAGAACTGAAAGCCTGTAAATGAATGATTTACAGGCTTTCAGTTCTTACTTGCAGAGAGGATGAGATTCGAACCGCGCGGCGGCCGCTCACGATGCAGTTACCCACATACCACCTTTCCAGGGTAGTTCCTTCACCTGCTCGGACATAAAAAAACGCCGATTTTCGTAATGAAAACCGGCGCGATGCAGAGAGGAAGAGATTCGAACTCTCGATACAGTTACCCATATACTACCTTTCCAGGGTAGCTCCTTCAACCACTCGGACACCTCTCTGTGTTGTGGTAAGGGGTGCAAAGATAGGTTTTATGACCTGAAATGCAAATAGATTTTTAAAAACTGAGTTCGCCTCTCAGCGGATTGGCCAGCATCTCTTTGCATTTGCTTACATCTTGTTCTTTGCCAAACACATACATCATTTTGGTGATCGCGGCTTCGGCGGTGATGTCGGAGCCACTTACTACGCCGACTTGTTTGAGGAAGCGGCTGGTTTCATAGTGGCCTTGTGCGACGCGGCCCCCGTCGCATTGGGAGACGTTGAAAATGATGATGTTCCTTGCGATTGCGTTGCTGATGGCGTCGAGGAACCATTGCGCTGTGGTGGCGTTGCCAGCTCCATAAGTTTCCAGCACGATGCCTTTTAATCCATTGATATTCAGTATTGAATCAACTACTAATTGACTGATTCCCGGGAACATTTTAAGGAATGCGACGTGGTTATCCATCTGCTTGTGGACTGTCAGTTGCTGCGCCGATTCGTACGGCTTAATGTAAGGTAAATTGTATTCAATCCTCACGCCGGCATTGGCTAGCGCGGGATAGTTTTCAGAGTGGAATGCATTGAAATCGGAGCTTTCGCGCTTTTTGCTGCGGTTGCCCCGCAGGAGCATTGAGTTAAAATAAATGCAAACCTCAGAGATCATCGGCTGGCCGTCTTCATTCTTTGCCGCTGCGAGTTCTAATGCTGTAATGACATTCTCGCGTGCGTCCGAACGCGCGACGCCGATGGGCAACTGGGCGCCGGTGAGAATGACGGGTTTATTTAGATTTTCTAATAAAAAACTTAGCGCTGAGGCTGTGTAGGCCATTGTATCCGTGCCGTGGAGGATCACAAAGCTGTCGTATTCTGCATATTCCTGCTCGATGATGGTCGCCAACTCGATCCATATTTCCGGGTTCATGTTCGACGAATCGATGGGTTCGGAAAGAGATAGAAATGTAATGTCGAAGTTGAGTCTGCTTATTTCAGGGACCTTTTCAATGATCTGGTCGAAATTGAAAGGGACGAGTTGCTTGTCTTTGGTTTCGTAAACCATTCCCAATGTTCCGCCGGTGTAAATGACGAGGACGGAGCCGACGGTTGGTTCGGGGGAAATGGGGTTAATTTGTATTTTGCTGTATGACATTCAAATTTGCTTTTGAAATGCTAGGATGCTTTTACGAGCATACTTCTGGCATTTTCGGTTGTTGCAGAAATGACTTCCTGCTTGGTGATTTGCTTTAAATCGGCTACACGCTGGGCAACGAGATCAATGTAAGCAACCTCGTTTCTCTTGCCACGATAAGGGACGGGCGCAAGATACGGAGCGTCTGTTTCCAAAACCAAATGTGCCATGTCGACATAAGGAATGACCTGGTCCAACCCGCCATTTTTGAATGTCGCCACACCGCCGATTCCGAGTTTGAAACCGAGTTCAATGGCCTTATTGGCTTCTTCCAATGTTCCGGTGAAGCAGTGGAAAATGCCTTTCAGTTGCGAATCGCCAAATTCTTCAATCAATTTTACAGTTTCCCAAAACGCATTTCTGCTGTGAATGTCGATCCACAAATCGTGCTTTCGTGCGAGTTTACATTGATACAAAAATGCCTTTTCCTGCTGCTCCTGAAATGTTTTATCCCAAAAAAGATCCATTCCAATTTCACCGACTGCGATAAACGGATATTTGCTGAGCCAATCTTCCATAATGCTCAGCTCTTTTTCAAAATCCTCCTTTACATAAGTCGGATGCAGGCCGATCATGGGCAGACATTTGTCCGGATATTTTTCAGCTAGTTCCATCATGCCGGGGATCGTAGCATGGTCGCAATTTGGCATCCAGATTTGCTCTATGCCTGCATTCCAGGCGCGGTCGAGCATAGCAATGCGGTCTTCCGCGTAATCGTCACTATATATATGGGCGTGAGTTTCAATCATTTGTTCTAATATTCACGTCCCTTCCAGACGGTTTTTCCAGGTAAAAGATAATTGGCCAACATGATCCATCCAATGAGCGTCATGTGAAACCAAAATAGCAGTGCGGCTTTCCAAAGGTCAAATTGTTTTAACAAAATGATGGAAAACAGCGATATAAGAGTGATCAGCACATAATACCGCCCGATTCCAACCAATGGTTCAATCGGGAACCAGATCGAGATAAACAGAAGCACTGGAACAATCAGAGATGACAGGATCAGGCTCCATTTAGTAACCCAAAACGACTGCATGACGCCTTGCATCCATCTCCGTCGCTGTTTTAACAACTCAGAAAAGCTGCTAACAGGTTCGGAAATGTTTAAAATATCTGCGTGATAAGCCATTTTGAAATCATAACCGCCCTTTACGATGCCCATAAATAAGGTGTAATCCTCAACAATGGAAAAGCCAAGTTTTTCATATCCGCCAACGGCAAAATAAGCTTCCCTGGTCACAGCCATGTTGTTGCCCATGCCGGTCATCGGGATATTGAACAAAGAGAAAAAACGGGCAACGCTGAGCGCGAAGAGCCATTCTGTGGATAAAAGATCCGCACGCAAATGGCTTTTTTTCATGCGGGTAACCCCAACAACCACGCCGGTTTTTTTCTTAAAATGACGTAGCATTCCAGTGATCCATGTGGGCATAACGGCAATATCGGCATCGCAGTAGAGAAAATAATCACCCTTTGCTTCATGCGCCAATTGGGCGAGTACATTCGCTTTTCCCTTTAACCCAGCCACTTGTCTGGTGATCTTAATGCATTTAAATTGAGGTTTGTCCCAAATAAATCTCGCAATAAGCTCTTCTGTCAGGTCATCGGAATCGTCGTCCCCGATGATTATTTCAATGTTTTCTTTCGGGAAGTTGAGTTCATTGAGCGATTTCAGACATCTTTCAATATTGTTCTCTTCGTTACGTGCCGCGACGAGCACGCTTACTTTAATGCGATTGCCTGTTGGAAGCATGTAAGGGTGTGAATTTTGCTATCATATATTGTCGATAATGTCTCGCCTCACTTCATCGCCATTGCTTCGAATGTGTATCCTTCATTACTAAAATGCGCTAAAAACCTCGGAAGCGCGTATTGCATATTAGGCGCGGCTTTGACGCTGTCGTGGAATAAAACAATTGAGCCAGGCCGGGCATATTGTATCGACTTTTTCAGGCAACTTTCTTGCGTAATTTCCTTCGAAAAATCCCCGCTCAAAACGTCCCACATAATAATTTCCCGTTCCTTTTTGACAACACGCGACTGACTTTTTTTGATCCGTCCATATGGCGGTCGGAAAAGGTCTGTCTGGACATTCAATTGTGTTTCACACTGTTTGATATTTTCCAGATACACCGCATCCTCAGTTTTCCAGCCATTCATGTGATTGAATGTGTGATTACCAATAGAGTGTTGGTTATCAATCAATTGTTTGAAAATATCAGGGTGTTTCTCCACATTGTTTCCAATGCAAAAGAAGGTTGCCTTAGCCTTAAATTGGTTCAATGTATCGATGACAAACTCGGTAATGTCTGGAATTGGACCGTCATCAAAAGTGAGATAAATTTTCTTTTCGCGTGTGGGCATTCGCCAGATAAATCCCGGGAAAAATGCTTTCAGCCAAAAAGGAGAGTGATGCAGGAACATTATTATATATTGTCGGATGCGAATGTTTGTCAAATATAGAGGGTTAAAAAATAAGAAGCTGCCCATTTAGAGCAGCTTTCTTACCAATAACATTGACGGTTTGCTTTATAAATCTTTGCTTATCATGCGTGCGCAAACGCAGGGTTGAACATGGAAACTGCTTTTGCTTCCAAAAACGACTGTCCCATCAAATATTCGTCCACTGATCTCGCAGCTTCGCGTCCTTCGCTGATCGCCCACACAACCAAAGATTGGCCGCGGCGACAGTCGCCGGCTGCAAACACTTTTTCGTTCGAAGTTGATTGATAACCGTTTGTTTTAATGTTGCCACGCTCGTCAAATTCCACTTCCAGGTCGTTCAAAAGGCCTTCTTGTTGTGGATGCAAGAATCCGGCTGCTAAAAATGCAAGGTCGCAAGGAATGTTTCTTTCGCTTCCTGCGACTTCTTTCATTTGCATACGGCCCGTTTCAGGATCTTTTTGCCAATCGAGGTCAACGATTTTCAACTCTTTCAAATTGCCGTTTTCGTCACCAACAAATTCTTTTGTATTGATAGACCAATGTCTGTCGCAGCCTTCCTCGTGCGAAGTTGAAGTCCGCAACATCATCGGCCAGTTTGGCCAAGGCGTGCTCGCATCGCGATCTTTTGGAGGAATCGGCATTAATTCAATTTGCGTAACGGAAGCTGCACCATGACGGCCGGATGTTCCCACACAGTCAGAACCCGTGTCACCGCCACCGATTACAACAACGTGTTTGTCTTTGGCAATGATCTGTCCGTTTGTATAAGGCGCTCCGCGGTGATCCACTTCCGGGTTAATGCCCGCCACGCGCTTGTTTTGCTGGCTCAGGAATTCCATCGCAAAGTGAA
Organism: Dyadobacter sp. AC419; assembly: GCF_979253085.1. Classification (NCBI taxonomy): domain Bacteria; kingdom Pseudomonadati; phylum Bacteroidota; class Cytophagia; order Cytophagales; family Spirosomataceae; genus Dyadobacter; species Dyadobacter sp. AC419. Next base: position 261,156 of record NZ_CEEDCD010000015.1, read on the forward strand.
CGCCTTTCAAATGACGTCCTTCGATTTTCACATCTCTTGGAACGGTTGATCCCATTGTCAATAAAACTGCATCGAACTCGTCAAGGAGTTCGTTTGCTTTCACAGTCACACCCACATTTACATTGGTGCGGAATTCAACGCCTTCGGCTTCCATAACCGCCAAACGACGGTCAATAACGCTTTTATCCAGCTTGAAATCAGGAATTCCGTAACGAACCAATCCGCCGATTTTATCAGCGCGTTCCATCAAAACCACCGAATGTCCAGCTTGGTTAAGCTGGTAAGCGGCAGCCATTCCCGCAGGTCCTGAACCGATAACAGCGACTTTTCTGCCCGTGCGGAATTTCGGGATTCTAGGTTTTACCAGCCCCAGTTCAAATGCTTTCTCGATGATCGCTTTTTCAATGTATTCAATCGCCACAGGTGGCTTATTAATGCCGAGCACGCAAGATGATTCGCATGGGGCAGGGCAAATCCTTCCCGTAAACTCAGGGAAATTATTGGTCGAAGATAAAATTTCGTAAGCCAGCGCCCAGTTTTCATCATACACCGCGTCGTTGAACTCGGGGATAATGTTGCCTAGCGGGCAGCCATTGTGGCAAAAAGGGATTCCGCAGTCCATGCAACGGGCTGCCTGCTGTTTGGAATGAGAGTCAGTTGGGGCAGTTTCAATCTCGCGGTAATCCGAAAGACGTTCGTCAACACTTCTTTTCTTTGGCAACTCCCTTTCAAACTCTAAAAATCCGGTTGGTTTTCCCATTCTTATATTTCTTATTAAAACGTTATTCTAATTAAAACAACTTCAACAAAACGTGGTAACCGCTTATTGATGAACTACATCCACAACGATGTCTTTGTAAACCACATTCTTATCGGCAATCTGCTGCGCCAATGTAATGTTGCGTCCTTCCAAAGCTTTCTTGAAATCGGCAGGTAACACTTTCACAAACTGCTTCACAGATTGTTCCCAGTTTTGGATCAGCTGGAATGCAATGTTGCTGGTTGTGTACTGGAAATGTTTGTCCAGATATTCGCGCAAAATACCCTGATCTTCTTCATTAAGCGGATCGAGTGAAACCATTTCCATGTTCACTTTCTCTTTGAATGTGCCGTTTTTATCCAAAACATAAGCAACACCGCCCGACATCCCGGCTGCAAAGTTTCTTCCTGTTTCACCAAGAATCACAGCCAAACCGCCCGTCATGTATTCCAAACCGTGGTCACCTACGCCTTCCACAACCACTTTCGCTCCCGAGTTACGCACGCAGAAACGCTCTCCGGCTGTTCCTCTGATATAAGCGTCGCCCGAAGTTGCGCCGTAGAAAGCAACGTTACCGATGATAATGTTCTCTTCCGGTTTGAATTTCGAGTCGCGGTCTGGGTAAACGATCAGCTCAGCGCCGCAAAGTCCTTTTCCAAAATAGTCATTGGCATCACCTTCCAGTTCTAGACGAAGTCCGGCTGTGTTGAATGCACCAAAGCTTTGTCCGGCCGTTCCGCGGAATTTGAAATGAATGTTGCCCTTAGCAAGACCGGCACCGCCGTATTTTTTAGAAATTTCATTCGAAAGCATTGTTCCCACCGAACGGTTCAGGTTGTTCAATGCAAACTCTGCATAAATCTCCTCCTGGCTATCCAACGCAGGCTGTGCCGCTTTGATCAGATCCCAGTCGATAATGCTGTCGATGCCGTGATCCTGCTCTTCCTGTTTGAACTGAGCCACTGAAAGATCGCCTTCTTTATAAAGGATGGCGTCGAAATTCAGGTTTTTATATTTCCAATGTTTGATATCGTTACGCAGTTCGAGATATTGAGCCTGGCCAACCATCTCATTTACAGTCCGGAAACCAAGTTGTGCCATAATTTCGCGCAACTCTTCGGCCATAAAATGGAACATGTTCACCACGTGCTCAGGTTTACCCGAGAACAATGCGCGTAACTCTTTATTTTGTGTTGCCACGCCAACAGGGCAAGTGTTCAAATGGCATTTGCGCATCATAATGCAACCTGCCGCAACCAATGCAGCCGTCGCCACGCCCCATTCTTCTGCTCCCAGCATCGCCGCAATCGCAAGGTCGCGACCTGTACGAAGCTGACCGTCAGCCTGAACGGTAACCCGTCCGCGCAATTTGTTTTTAACCAAAGTCTGGTGCGTTTCGGCAAGACCAAGCTCCCAGGGCAAACCAGCGTGACGGATCGAACTCAATGGTGAAGCACCCGTTCCGCCATCGTAACCTGAGATAAGAATGTGGTCCGCATGCGCTTTCGCAACACCCGAAGCAACCGTTCCAACACCCGCTTCCGAAACCAGTTTCACACTGATACGCGCCTGACGGTTGGCATTTTTAAGGTCAAAAATCAACTGAGCCAAATCCTCAATCGAGTAAATATCGTGGTGGGGCGGGGGAGAGATCAAGCCTACACCCGGCGTCGAGTGACACGTGCGGCCGATCCAGTCATCCACTTTAAATCCTGGAAGCTGGCCACCTTCACCTGGTTTTGCGCCTTGCGCTGTTTTAATCTGTAATTCGCCAGCATTGCTCAGATAATGGCTGGTAACCCCGAAACGTCCCGAAGCAACCTGTTTGATCTGCGAATTCATGCTGTCGCCATTTGCCAACGGCGTGTAACGCAATTCGTCCTCGCCACCTTCACCGGAGTTGGATTTTCCACTGATCCGGTTCATGGCAATTGCCAATGTGGTATGCGCTTCCCACGAAATAGAACCAAATGACATGGCTCCTGTGGCAAAGCGTTTGAAAATGCTCTCAACCGGCTCCACTTCTTCTATTGGAATGCTCGTTCCTTTCTTGAAACGAAGCAAACCGCGAAGCGTTAACGCCTTATGGCTCTGATCGTCAATCAATTTCGAGTATTTCTTGAATGTTTCGTAGCTGTTTGTCTTGGTAGACTGCTGCAACAAATGAACAGACGCCGGGTTGAAGATGTGCGCCTCTCCGCGTTGTTTCCATTGGTAAAATCCACCCACTTCCAGTTTCGGTTTCGAGTCCGGCGTTTCGTGGTAAGCTACTTTGTGACGCACCAAAATTTCACGCGCAATCTCAGAAATGCCCATTCCGCTGATGCGGGAAATGGTCCCTGTGAAATATTTGTCAACCACATCTTTGTTCAAACCAACGCATTCGAAGATCTGAGCACCTTGATACGATTGCAATGTCGAAATTCCCATTTTAGAGAAAATCTTCAAAAGCTCCTTATTAACGGCCTTAATGTAGTTGTAATGTAGTTTTTCATCGGTAAACTCACCATCAACCATCTTCTGACGGTTCATGAACGAAAGCGTTTCGAATGCCATGTAAGGGCAGATTCCCGCAGCACCATAACCGATCAATGCGGCGACGTGGTGTGTTTCCCAAACATCCCCGGCTTCAACCAATAGCCCTACTTTTCCTCTCAATCCTTCGCGGATCAAATGGTGGTGAATGGTTGCAGTGGCTAGTAATGAAGGAATTGGCGCATGATCTGAGTCAATCGCACGGTCGGACAGGATCAGGATTTCAAATCCATCATCAATCGCGTCCGTTGCATAGCGGCAAATGCGCTCTAATGCTCTTTCCAAAGCCTTTCCGCCTTCGTCAGCGCGGAAATAGGTGTTGATTGTTTTCGCCTGGAAACCGTCTTTATCTACAAAACGCAGCTTGTCAAACTCCTGCACCGACAAAATCGGATGCGGCAGCGCGATCTGGCGACAATGTTTCGGCGTCTCGGTCAATATATTTTCAGTTCCGCCCACAAATGAGATCAGCGACATGATCGAACGTTCGCGGATCGAGTCAATCGGTGGGTTGGTAACTTGCGCAAAAAGCTGTTTGAAATAATTAGACAAATGCTGGCTCTGCTCCGAAAGCACCGCCAAAGGCACATCCGTTCCCATCGAACCAATCGCTTCCTGACCTGTTTGCCCCATAGGAGCCAGAATCATGCGCAAATCTTCCGAAGTGTAACCAAATGCAACCTGACGTTTCAACAATGCGTTGTCGTCATAAGCGCGGTAAGTCCGGATCGGGTGATCCAGCTGATCCACGTGCAACTTGTTATCATCCAGCCATTTCTGATAAGGCTGACCGGAGCAAACTGCTGCTTTAATTTCTTCATCCGGGATAATGCGGCCTTGCTCCATGTCCACGACGAACATGCGGCCTGGCTGCAAACGACCTTTGGTAACAACCCTTGACTGATCCACATCCAAAACCCCAGCCTCAGACGCCATAATGATCGTGTCATCGTCCAAAACCCAGTAACGCGAAGGACGAAGACCATTACGGTCAAGCGTTGCGCCTACCATTTTACCGTCCGTGAACGAGATCGAAGCCGGACCATCCCAAGGCTCCATCATCGCAGCATTGTATTCGTAAAATGCTTTACGTTCCGGATCCATCTGCTCATTTCCGTCCCAAGCCTCAGGAATCAGCATCATCATCACATGTGGCAATGAACGGCCAGAAAGGTGCAGCAATTCAATGGCATTGTCCAGGTTCGCAGAGTCAGATTGGTTTCTGTCGCAAATCGGGACGATCATGTCCATCTCTTCTTTTGTAAAAAACTCCGAAGCGAATGATTTTTCCCCGGCACGGATCCAGTTCACATTTCCTTTTACCGTGTTGATCTCACCATTGTGCGCAATGTAGCGGAACGGCTGAGCAAGCTCCCACGACGGGAATGTGTTGGTGGAAAAACGCGAGTGAACAACCGCAAGGGCCGAAACCACCGATTCGTTTTCCAGATCCGGGAAGTAATATTTAAGCTGGGCAGTTGTAAGCTGGCCTTTGTATGAGATCGTGCGGCAGGATAGGGAAGAATAGTAAAAGCTTCTTTCCACGCCCTTAACAGTATCTCTGATAATCCGCGCAGAAACCTGGCGCAGGATGTAAAGTTTTCGTTCAAAACCAAGATCGTCCGTTACTTCGTCCGGACGTTTGATAAACAATTGCTCAACATGCGGTTCAACAGACAATGAACCTTCGCCCAATGTGTTGTTCAATGTTGGCACTTTTCTGTAACCTAATATATGCAATCCAAGCTTTTTGGCTTTGCGGCTCAGAATGTCACGGCATTCCTCGCGCATGATTTCGTTGCCAGGGAAAAAGATCATCCCCACGCCATACTCACCCGCCGGCGGCAACTGAAAGCCTAATTTTGAACATTCTTCAACAAAGAACTCGTGTGGAATCTGAATCAAAATGCCTGCGCCATCACCCGTGTTCGGATCGAAACCGGTAGCACCCCTATGCTCCATGCGTTCGAGCATGTGAATGGCGTCAGCCACGATCTGGTGTGACTTGCGGCCCTTAATGTTAGCCCGGAAACCTATACCACATGCATCATGCTCAAATTCCGGACGGTACAGTCCCTGATTTTCTACCATTGGTTCAGACATTTGCGACATTAATCGAAGATTCTAAAGTTGACAAATTCGTAAATAGAATTTGTTTAAATAAGCAATTAAAAATTTTTAAGAAACCGCCATCCCGTTATGAATTGGGTAAAGCCACGCAAGATAACCATAAAAGATATTTGGCCGAATACTCAAATGGCAAAATTTTCTATCTGTATTGCTTTTTGATTTTTTTGTCACAATTAATATAGAAATATTGATAATCCGATCAGTGCTTTCCCTGATTAGTTAACAAATTCATAATCAAAATGCCGTGTTTTACCATCTTAACGAAATACAAATAGCGTCTTGTTAAATTAATAAAAGTTACTTAAACGGCCAAAAAAAACGTCTGGCTTTATGAAGGCCAGACGTCATTATTAACAATATTTTATCTAGAAAACGTGCCGTTATGGCTCTTTCGACTCGGTTACATTGTCATAATCTTCATCATCATAACCATCATCGCCTGCGCCAAATTCATTCTCGAGACTATGCATAAAAACGGCGTCAATCGCTTCCTCTTTTGACGGCAAGACTTCCATGCCCGGGATTTTGAGATCTTCCAGCAAGTCCATAAAATCATCGTCACGCGTTACGATCACCAGCATGCCCAGATCATTAGAGCAAAGCCAGTTGATTTTCTTCAAAATCGCGACCCCAGGCGGATCCACCGACTTTACAGGCTGCATATTCACGATCAGATTGTGATAACCTTCGCGGAAAATTCCTTTTGCAGTTTCTTCGAATGCTGCCGGGACTTCACCCGCAAATGCTGGCTCTTCCAGCTCGATATATACAAATTGCTCTTTCTTTTCCAGTTTATAGTTCATTTCAATTTTTTGTTTTGTTCAAACAAGATTTTTAATAAAATATCAACAGAATGTGATTACAACGCTCTCAAAATGGCGTTTTCTATTCTTTTCAATGGATCGTCCAGATTGTTTTTCTGGAATTTATTGCCTGTTACTTTTTCAAATAACTCAATGTAACGGTCGGAAATCAGCTGAATGCGTTCATCGTCCATAACCGGCACAGTCTGGCCTTCTTTTCCCTGGAAACCATTCTGAATGAGCCATTCTCTTACAAATTCCTTGCTAAGCTGTTTTTGGGGAAGTCCGGCCCGCTGATTTTCCGCATATACGTCGGCGTAAAAATAGCGAAGAGAGTCCGGCGTGTGAATTTCATCTATCAGATAAATGACGCCATCCAATTGCCCGAATTCATATTTTGTATCAACTAATATAAGCCCTTGGTCAGCCGCCATCTCAGTTCCTTTGGCAAACAAAGCGAGCGTGTATTTTTCCAAATGCTCGTAGTCATCTTCGCTCACAAGCCCTTGCGCAAGGATTTCCTCACGGGAAATATCCTCATCGTGCCCTTCGTGCGCTTTTGTCGTAGGCGTTATGATCGGCTCGGGGAGTTTGTCATTTTCTTTCAAGCCATCCGGCAAAGAAACGCCGCATACCGAGCGCTTTCCAAGCGAATATTCCCGCCACGCATGTCCGGCCAAATATCCTCTTACCACCATTTCAACCGGATAGGCCTGGCATTTCAAGCCTATGCTCACATTCGGGTCCGGCACTTCTTCCAGCCAGTTGGGCACGATGCCGGCGGTTGCATTCAAAAAATGAGCAGCAATCTGATTCAAAACCTGGCCTTTGTAAGGAATCGCCCGCGGCAGAATGACATCGAAAGCGGAAATGCGGTCGCTGGCAACCATAACCAGCTTTTTCTCAAAGGAATACACGTCGCGTACTTTGCCTTTGTAAAACCCTGTCTGGCCAGGAAATTGAAAGTTAGTTTCTGAAATGCTGTTCATCATTTTATAGTAAAAATTACCACTCTATTTCGTCTTGTTTTGCTGTTTTTTGCTTGTATTGCTTCCTTCTGAGCTGGTAAATATATTGCGATTCGTTAGATTTCATGGCATCCAATATCGCCCGGGCCTGCTCTTCGGACATATTCATGGCCCGCAAACTCCTGAGTAATTCCTCTTTTTGCTCATCCTGGACAACTTCGCGGGTTTCCGGTTTGGGTTCCGGCGGCGCCTGCTGATTTTGCTGATCTGTGGTCTGCTGCTCCGACTTTTTCTTCTTTGTGCTCAGGTCAGAAGGCGTTTCTTCACCGGAAAAAGCCTTTTTCAAAATGATATAATTGCTTCGTGCGAGTGCATTTCCCGGTTCCAGTCTAAGTGCAGTTTTCAAATTTGCCAAAGCTTGTGCCGTGTCTTTCTGCGCGACTTTTATCAATGCGATCTGGCTGTTGGCAATGGATGCAATGGTTTGATTATCAACGCGGTTGAGTAATTCGTAATGTTTCAGGGCCAGCTTGTAATTGCGCAGCTGATAGTAAGAATGCGCCAGGTTAAGCCGGGCCGCGGGATCGGAAAACAGCGATCCGTAGGTGATCTGATAATAGAGATCGGCAGATTTCTTAAACTGTTTGTTGTTATATGCCTGTTCTGCTCCCAGTTTCCGCTCATTTGCTTTGGTTATGGAATCGAAAGTCCGGTTATCCCAAAGCCACAGCAAAACATATAGAACGATCGAGGTCATGTGCGGTCAAATTGAGACGCAAAAATAAGAATTGATCCTTACAGTCGGAAGGTTCCAATGGTAATTAAAACGTCCAGCAAGATTAAAATCAGCGCCGCGCCAAGAAAATAGTAGTATTTGTTACTGACAACGGTGATCGTGCGCGAGTCGACTAATGTGCCTTCGGCCTGGTTAACGTCGTTGATCAGTTGTGGAATATCGTTTTTTGTGTTGTTCAATTCGTAATAAAAGCCTCTGGCAGCCGCAGACATGCTTTTAAGGAAATTTTCATCCAGTTTACTGATCACCAGTTTGTCATTTTTATCCATTAGCGGCTTCCCATTATCCTGAATACTGATCCCGACTTTCGTCCCAACGCCCACCGTATAAACGCCGATTCCGAACCTGCGCAGGTTGTTGTAAAGCGCGCCGCTGCACGAAGTGTTATTTTCTCCGTCCGTGAAAAGGATCATCATTTTGGAGCGCCCTGCCGGGTCTGCGGCAGTCATTAATTTGCTGTAAGCCAGTTCCGCGGCGCTGCAGATGTCCGTTCCGCTTGTTCCCAAAAGGTCTGTTTGTAACGATTGAATAAAAAGCTCCAGCGCAGCGCCATCATAAGTAAGTGGCACGTGTATGAAGGCCTCGTTGGAAAAAATAATGATCCCGATCCGGTTAGCACGCTCATTCTGGACAAACCGGTTCATCTCAAATTTTACTTTTTCGAGCCGAGAAGGCGTCACATCCGCCGCGTCCATCGACTTGGAAAGATCGACGATCATAAAAATGTCTTTTCCCTTAGATTGTATCTGCCGGTCAGCCTCGCCGAACGACGGGCCGAGCAAACTAATGATCAAAAGCGAGAAGGAAATGGTGCGTAAAAAGAGTTTGAGGATAAGTGTTCTTGCGGTGGTTTGCAGCTGTCGGGCAATGCGAACTGTGCGGATTATGTAGGCTGTGTAGATTAAAATAAAAAAAAATATAAAAAAAAATTCAGTGGTCTCAAAGGGGTAATTCCAGTTCATAATGAACGCTTTGGGGTAATTTAAAATTTTTCAAAAATAGGCAATTGTGGCTTCTGATAAAGTTTTTTTAGGGAAATGTTTGTTTTTCTGAGAGGCAACCTTCTATATTTGCAACCCAGAACGGAAAGAAGGAGGGATGGGTGAGTGGCTGAAACCAGTAGTTTGCTAAACTGCCGTACTCGCAAGGGTACCGCGGGTTCGAATCCCGCTTCCTCTACACCGATCTAAAAAAGAGTAAAAAGAGAAGCTGACAATTAGACGAAATCGATCGTCAGCTTAGCAATGAAAATAACTCGGGGAGTGGCGCAGCCCGGTAGCGCATCTGGTTTGGGACCAGAGGGTCGCAGGTTCGAATCCTGTCTCCCCGACAAATATAAAAGGCAGTAAGCCGTATGCAGATACTGTTTACTGCCTTTTTCTTTGAAAAGTGAGTTTTAAGTTTTTGGTCCGGTAGCTCAGCTGGATAGAGCAACTGCCTTCTAAGCAGTAGGTCATGTGTTCGAATCACATCCGGATCACGTTAAGCACTTAACATTTAATTGTTAGGTGCTTTTTTTGTGGCTCAGCTGGATAGAGCAACTGCTCTCTAAGCAGTAGGTCATGTCCGGGTCGCCGGTGCGATTCGAATCACATCCGGATCACGTTAAGCACTTAACATTTATTTGTTAGGTGCTTTTTTTGTGCTCAGTTGGATGGAGCAACTGCCGGGGCTGCCTAAGCCGCGCGGCGTCCGCTTTTAAGCAGTGGGTCATGTCCGAGACGAGTAGTCCAGGTCGCCGGTGCGATTCGAATCACATCCGGATCACATTAAGCACTTAACATTTATTTGTTAAGTGCTTTTTTTTGTGGCTTTGTTCTGTGCTTGTCCTTTTTGACAATCTTGCTTATTATTGCACAAGGAAACCTTAGATTCCTTTGTAGCATACACATACTAACGCACTAACATATGACGCCATCACATTCAAGCTTTCATACGCTTAGCAGGAACATCCGGCCTTATTCCCATAAGGCAGATAAAAATTTTGCATCAACTCCTAAAAATGTGCGGAATGCAGAGCACTTGGCGTCGAAAGTAATGCAAGTTCAATTGCGGGAGAAGGTAAAGTCTATTGAACGACTGATTGGATTTCTAGAAGACATAACATGGCTCGATATTCCTGATGACCAAACTCGGAATTCGATTATGGAACTTATCCAAATCGCCAAGCTTTATTACAAAGAAGAGCAGGAATATGGCGCTTCGCTGCATGCAGATCAGACAACTGAAAGATCTCACACAATTCTTACTCGTCCTGGATGATCTCAAAGAAACCATTAGGATGTTGAATCCGCAATTATAACACTCCCCAAACTCGACGGCTACAATGAAATTTTTGACGAGCTGTCGAGATTGTAAATGAAAATCTTTTGTACCGAAAATTTTAAGAGCCAATTTGAAAGGCTCGTTAAGAATAGTTACTATAAAACGCTTTCACAGGATCTGATTGATTTCTTTTTTTGCGATAAACAGAATAAGCTAGGCGGCATAAGGCTAAACGGCCATGCGCAAGACCCGTTTTTGAAAAAGCGGCTTAACGGTTCCGGCGGGTTTCGGGCTTACTATTACATTGTTGTCAAGGACGATTGTCTATATCTAGCTTTCGTCCATCCAAAGATTGGAAAATATGGAATGGAAAACATTTCAGACGAATACAAACGTCAGTTGGCAAAGGAAGTGTTAGAGGTGATTAAAAGTGGGAATGTTTACTCAGTACAACGTGGCCAAGACAAATCTTCCATAATTTTTGCACGTAAAATTTGAAAAAAAATTGTCGGAATTTCCGACTTTTTAATTACATTTGAGCATGAAGAGATTCTCAACGATGAAAGATGCATTTGAATATTGGGCGAAAACTATTTATCCGACTCTGCCTCCCGATGTTAAAAAGGGAAGATATACGAGTGCCTGGAAAGATTATACTTATCAGCAAGGAATTTCAGAAAAACGAATGACTGAAATTCTGTCAGATTTTGGTAAAGTTGATGTAAAGGTTGAGATAACATTCACACCAAACTAAATTTTTTGCTCAAATTTTGTCGGAAAAATCGACTGATCATTGATAAAGAAAAACCCGGAGCTTCTAAGTTTCTGAGGCCGCGATGCTCCGGGGGATCAGTAATAATTAAACACTGTAAATGTATGACAACGGCGCAAGAATCAAAAACAAACATTGAATCGGCATTGACGAATCGGCCAATTAGTGTTTTACGGCATCAGATGCTCGAAACTCAAAAGGATGATTTAGTCGCCTGCATTCGGGAATTCTTCGATGAAGGTGATGCTTGTGGGCCGGTCTGCTTCCTGAATGACTTAATGCGAGATAGCGTATCCAACGCGGAAGGTTTGAGGATATCGAGCTTTTTAATGCGCCTTCAAAGGTTCGACAGATGCATTGCAGTGATACAAACTCCTTAAATAATTGAGCCAAAAATCGGGTAACGTGGATCCACTCGAATGAGAAAAATTAACGACAAGATTCATTCTGAGGTTGAGAATTCTGGGATTGATAGAACGACCAGACCTCAACAAATATCCCGAATGCTCCGCCAATCAACGCACCTGTTATATTAAATAAGCTTCCTCCTAAGAATGCTCCCCCGAAGGAGGTGGAGATGGCTGCTGACACAAGTGAATCCCAATCCTTTACATTGTTATGCCCTGACTTACTTTCTGAAATTTTCATGGTTAGCGTGTTAAATGACTTAAATTTGCGACAGGTAAATCTATGAAATTCCCTGCTGATTCTAATGAGTTTTTATGGTAAAAATTATGATTAACTGCCTCATAATGTGAATTATAAGCATTGCTTATAATTCACATCTGCACTTCTAATGGGCCAACTTATTGGAGCTTCGCCATTTAGATTCACTAAACGGTTCACCCCGGCTTTCGACGTAGCGCTGCCTGTATGTTTGCATCGTAGACCAATAACCAACCCTATTGCCAAACGCTCGTCCAGTTGTAAGGATATGGGCCTGTTACGTCTCCGCTGATTGGATAACCTTCGTTGTTCAACACATAATTGAAATGTGTAATAACCGGGTTGTTGCCGGCCTTCTTTAAGGTCTTGGTTTCAATCAGATTTGTTGAAAACACGGGAAAAAGCTTCGCATCCATCTTTAAATTAAACTGGCTCAGATGCTTCGATTTGTCTGTTAGTTTGAGATAATAAGCATAACTCACCTTATTCATCAGATTTCCGTTCGCGTCATATCGCTCCTGAAATGTGACATTCACGCCATCATTGTAATAGACCAGATAACCATCTGGCAGATTGTTTTCACGGTAAAATTCTTTAAACAATCTCCCGGATTTATAAGCATAATCAGTCACAATCTGATCGGTGACATTGCCTCCGCTGGTGAAAAATGACTCTGATTTTCGCACGGCTATGTTATTAACCATTTCATACACAATTTCTGAGCTCTTTTTTCCACCCAAAAATGTTGTATAAATGACCTTATTTGATCCGTAAGACAGATTTGTCGTGTAAACACCGTCCGTTTTGTAACTTTTGAGCGAATTATCAGCATTATATTGAATGTCTGTAATGGCATAGCCTGGCTGGGTGGTTTCACTCAGGAATTGCTCGGCAGCGGCGATTTTAGCATTTTCTTTGACCACTTCATTGGGATTGTTTTGCTGCGAAATGTCTTCCCTTTCACAGGAAATTAAGCTCAACGAAATTGAAAACATGAGCAGCAGAGAAGCGGCCGATAAGCGGTTTGTAAAAATTTGGTTTGTCATAAATGCTTTACTGGTTTTGTAAATGGATGCTGCAAATAGGCGAAACCAAATCCTTGAAAATAACGCAAAACGGCTAAACAGCCTGCCGATTACCAAACGGCCTTGGTTCAATTATTCTAAGGCGCACATAGCTTTTGCGGCGGGATTTAGCGTATATTACATGAGGGACAACCATTTGTCCAGTGCATGTTGATAAAGATCCAGCGATGAAACCGACTCCAGACCAATTACGGGACTTCTTCAAGTCCGATATTTTCCAAGCAAATCAATCGCTAGAATCGAATTACGACGAGGCCATTGCCGAATTTTACAGAAGATTTTATGATGCGCCAGCGGTTGCAGCGCCTTTGCCAAATCCGCGTAAATGGCAGACGACTTATGTGCGCAAATATGCTATTAAGGCATTTATGCGAACCAAAGACGGCAACATTCACCACGTGATTTTTAACCAGGAATTAGACAAAAGCCAGATCACAAACTTCGATGGCTCGGCTTGGGAAGGTGATCCGAATCTATTAGACGTGTGGCAGGAATACTACGAGTCTGACAACAATATGGTCGTTAGCAGCTGGTAAGTAACTCATTATTAAACTTATATAATAGGGCTTTGTAAAGTAATGCTTGTAAAACTATTTGTGATTAGTAAAATGTTGTAATTTTAGCCGCAACGTAACCCACTATCAGAATATTATGAGCATACTTTACATTGATCATGAGATCAATAATCTTAACTCGTTTAAAGCCTCCTTCCGGCGCGACGCGACCGTTTATGTCGCGGATTCTACGGATGCCGGTCTGAGAATTCTAAACGAAAAGCAGATTGATGTCATTTTCGCCGATCACCAGATGCCTGATATGACGGGTTTGGAATTTTTTAAAATGGTGTCCGGCCAGTTTCCGGAAAGCATTCGTGTCTTGATGACCGGACAAGCTTACAGCGCCGAATTTAAACACGCGGAAGTCAAGGGTTACTTTCACAGTTATGTGAGCAAACCCTGGGATGAACAGGATTTAAGACGCCTGATCATCACCCATTCGATCTGATAAAGCATTATTTGAACAGCAGCCTGCCCGTTATGGACAGGCTGCTTTTTGTTTTGACAAAATTTGGAAAAAAATTGCCACAGCAATATTTGTTGGAAATATTTTTTACATTGTGTTTTCAATTAGTAATCCGGACGAACTGCCGCCTGTATAATGTTCTGACTGCTCAGGTGGCATTTTTCATCCAAAAAAGTCTTCAATCTACATCCTGAATTTTAATGAAAAGAAGAGATTTTATGCAAATGGCCGGGCTGGGCACAGGAGCTTTGATGCTCGGCACAGTCCCTGTCGTTGGAAATCCTGTGAGCGCTGCGCACCTGCTCGAACCATGGATCGACGTGGCTGCCAAAAAGAAATTCGCTGAAATTGCGCTGAACGCAGCAAAGAGCAAAGGCGCAACTTACACCGACGTCAGGATCGGGCGCTATTTGCAGCAATATCTTTTCACGCGCGAAAAGCAGGTTCAGAACATTGTTAATGCTGAATCCTATGGTGTCGGAATCCGCGTAATAGCAAACGGAACCTGGGGCTTTTCAGCGACTAGCGATGTGACGGCCGAAGGCATTGCGAAATGTGCTGCAACGGCGGTCGAAATTGCAAAAGCCAATTCTAAATTCCAGAAAGAACCTGTGGTTCTGGCTGAGCAAAAAGGAGTTGGAGATAAAACCTGGAAAACGCCGATCAAGAAAAATGCATTCGAAATTCCCATTCAGGAGAAAATAGATCTATTAATGAATGTCAACGGCGAGGCGATGAAAAATGGCGCCGGCTTCGTGACTTCCAATTTGTTTTTTGTCAACGAACAAAAATATTTTGCCTCATCCGACGGCTCTTTTATTGATCAGGATGTGCATCGAATCTGGCCGACATTCACCGTAACCGTCACCGATAAAGCAGCCGGAAAATTTAAAACCCGCGACGCGATCAGCTCGCCAATGGGCATGGGCTACGAATATCTGGATGGCCTGGCTTCCGAAAAAATCGCTGGTCCCAACGGCCTTGTCGGTTACCGGAATTCCTATGACATGGTTGAAGACGCGATTACAGCAGCAAAGCAGGCAAAGGAAAAAATGTCTGCCAAATCGGTGCTCGCTGGCAAATATGACCTTGTTTTGGACCCTAATCACCTTGGATTGACCATTCACGAATCCGTGGGTCATCCGACCGAGCTGGACCGCGTGCTGGGTTATGAGGCCAATTATGCAGGAACCAGCTTTGCAACATTGGATAAATGGGAATCTAAAAACTTCCAATATGGAAGCAAGCTTGTAAACATTGTTGCCGATAAGACACAGGAAAACACGCTCGGTGCCGTCGGCTATGATGATGAAGGCGTTCCCTGCAAAGAGTGGGACATTATTAAGGATGGTGTTTTGGTCAATTACCAGGCAATTCGCGACCAGGTGAAAATTATAGGTGAAAAAGAGTCGCACGGCTGCTGCTATGCGGATAACTGGAATTCAGTACAGTTTCAGCGGATGCCGAATATTTCCTTGAAGCCCGGCACGGAAAAACGCAGTGTGATGGATATGATAAAAGGTGTCGATAAAGGCATTTACATTATCGGAAGAGGATCGTATTCCATTGATCAGCAGCGTTATAACTTCCAGTTTGGCGGTCAGGTTTTTTACGAGATTAAAAACGGAGAGATCACCGGCATGCTCGATGATGTTGCTTATCAATCCAACACCCAGGAATTCTGGAACTCATGCTCGCAGCTTTGTGACAAGGATGATTACCGCACATTCGGCTCGTTTTTCGATGGAAAAGGGCAGCCAGCGCAGGTTAGCGCAGTTTCTCACGGAAGCGCCACGTCCCGCTTTGACGGCGTGAATGTCATCAATACCGGACGCAAGATTTAAAATCAGAACCAACATGGCCATTTTATCTAAAGAAGAAGCTAAAAAAATAATTGATAAGGTCCTGGCATTTTCCAAAGCCGACGAAATCAGCGTCGGGTTAAGCGGTAACAGGACCGGAAATATTCGTTATGCCCGAAATTCAGTTTCTACAAGCGGCGAAACGACCGATTTGTCGCTTTCAGTAACCTCCGTTTTCGGTAAAAAATCAGGAACATCCACGATCAATGAATTTGACGACACGTCGCTGGAAAAAACAGTGCGAAGAGCAGAAGAAATCGCCAAACTTGCCCCTGATAACCCCGAATATGTGCCTATGCTCGGCGCACAGCAATATGTGGACACCAATTCATTTGCAGAAAGCACCGCAGCCATTAACCCCGATTACCGCGCCAAAGCAGCATTCGACAGCATTGATCCATGCGTTAAAAAAAACCTGACCGCCGCAGGTTATATGGAAGATTCCGCTGGTTTCTCAGCAATGGGAAACAATAAGGGACTTTTCGGATATAATAGGGCCACGTCTGTCGACTTCTCAATCACGGTTCGCACGGCGGACGGCAAAGGGTCGGGTTATGCAGCACGCGACTATAATGATTCTTCCAAATTGAGCACGGCGTCGGCGACGGAAATTGCCATGCAAAAAGCAATGGCTTCGTCGACGGCAAAGGCATTGGAGCCTGGGAAATATACGGTAATCCTTGAACCAACGGCTGGCGTGGACCTTTTGCAAAACATGATGCGCAGCATGGACGCGCGAAGTGCAGATGAAGGAAGAAGTTTTTTAGGTAAAAAAGGCGGCGGAACACGGCTTGGTGAAAAGCTTTTTGACGAGCGCGTGAACATTTATTCAGATCCCCAAAATCTGGAAATTCCGGGTTCTCCATTCAGCGCGGACGGAAGGCCGCAGGAAAAAGTGATGTGGGTTGAAAATGGCGTTGTTAAAAACATGTCTTACTCGCGATTTTGGGCTCAAAAACAAGGCGTTAAGGCCATCCCGCCACCGTCCGGATTCATATTTCAGGGTGGAAATGAGTCGCTTGCCGATCTGATCAAAGGAACAGAAAAGGGAATCCTGGTAACGCGGCTTTGGTACATTCGCGCCGTGGATCCGCAAACATTGCTTTATACGGGATTAACCCGCGACGGCACTTTTTACATTGAAAACGGTCAGATTAAATATCCGGTGAAAAATTTCCGCTTCAACGAAAGTCCGGTTATCATGCTCAATAATGTGGAAGCGATCGGTAAGCCGGTGCGTGCAGGAGGAAATCTGGTGCCGCCGTTAAAGATTCGCGACTTTACATTTACCAGCCTTTCGGACGCTGTATAATTTCCCAACTCGTCACTATTAGCAAACATATATACTTTGAAACGCAGAGACTTTATACAACTGGCTGGACTCGGAACCGGAGCGTTCATGTTGCCTGCCTTTGCAATGGGCCGGAATGTTTCCCCCGAGGCATTTCTTGAAAAAAGCGTCGATGTCGCAGTGAAAAAACGACTGGCTGATGCAGCATTGAATGCCGCAAAATCCAAAGGCGCTTCCTATGCCGACGTCCGGATCGGGCGTTATCTCAATCAATTCGTCGTAACGCGGGAAGATAAAGTGCAGAACATTGTCAACACGGAGTCATATGGTGTGGGCGTTCGGGTGATTGCAAATGGTTGCTGGGGATTTGCTGCGGTGGTGGATGTGAATAATGAGGCGCAAATGGCGAAAGCTGCAGAAGATTGCCGTTGCGATCGCCAAAGCCAATGCAAAATTGATGAAGGAACCTGTTCAACTGGCTCCGCAGAAGGGTTTTGGCGAAGTAAGCTGGAAGGCGCCGATCAAGAAAAATGCATTTGAAGTGCCCATTAAGGAAAAAGTGGATCTGCTGCTTTCGGTGAATGATGCAGCCATGAAAAACGGCGCTAACTATGTCAATTCAGTGCTTTTTTTGGTAAACGAACAAAAATATTTTGCGTCAACAGACGGTTCATACATTGATCAGGATGTGCACAGGATCTGGCCGATATTCAATGTAACAGCCATTGACCCGAAAAGCGGAAAATTTGAAACCCGGAATTCTTTAAGCGCGCCGATGGGAATGGGCTACGATTATCTGCAAGCCAATCCTTCCGACAAAATCACGGGCGTAACAACGCGCTATAACAAAGGTTACGACATGCTGGAAGACGCTACGGCCGCCGCCAAGCAAGCCAAGGAAAAGCTGACTGCAAAGTCTGTCGAAGCTGGAAAATATGACCTTATTCTGGATCCGTCACACCTTTGGCTGACCATTCACGAGTCGGTTGGGCACCCGCTGGAACTGGACCGTGTGCTGGGTTATGAGGCGAATTTTGCAGGAACTTCCTTTGCAACATTGGACAAATGGCAATCTAAAAATTTCCAATATGGCAGCAAGCAAGTCAACCTGATTGCGGACAAATTGCAGGAAGGCTCGCTGGGCGCGGTTGGCTGGGACGATGAAGGTGTTAATACCAAAAAATGGGATTTGGTGAAGGACGGCGTTTTGGTTAATTACCAGGCCATTCGCGATCAGGCACACATTATCGGTGAAAAAGAATCACACGGGTGCTGCTATGCCGACAGCTGGTCGTCTGTTCAGTTCCAGAGGATGCCGAATGTTTCGTTAGCAGCTGGCAAAACGCCATTGTCTGTTGACGACATGATCAAGGATGTCAAAAAAGGCATTTATATCATTGGTGACGGCTCATTCTCAATTGATCAGCAGCGTTATAACTTCCAGTTCGGCGGACAGTTATTTTATGAGATCAAAGATGGCAAGATCGCCGGAATGCTGAAAGACGTTGCTTATCAGTCCAATACGCAAGAGTTCTGGAATTCCTGCACGCAGGTTTGTGACGAAAAAGACTATCGCCTCGGCGGTTCGTTCTTCGACGGAAAAGGCCAGCCTTCACAATCCAGCGCCGTCTCTCACGGCAGCTCAACCACGCGTTTTAATGGAGTAAATGTGATTAATACAGCTCGTAAAATTTAATGATCGAATGACTGAATGATCGAATGATTGAATAGGCATTTTACATTCAATCGATTTAACATTCAGTCATTCAATCATTCACTCATTCAACATTAACCCAATGTCAATCATACTATCTGAATCAGAAGCAAAAGCATTGTTGCAAAAGGTGCTTGCTTATTCCAAGGCGGATGAATGTGAAATCAATTTGCTGGGCGAGGAGCGGGGAACCTGCGGTATGCCCGTAATGAAGTTTCAACGAGCGGTTCGCTGGTGAATCAAAATTTATCTGTTCAATCGTCTTTTGGTAAAAAAGTAGGCGTTGCGACCATTGATGAGTTCAGCGATGAATCGTTGGAGAAAGTCGTTCGCAGGTCGGAAGAACTTGCGCAGCTTGCACCGGAAAATCCTGAGTATGTGAGCATTCTGGGCCCGCAGACATACATGAAATCAACCGGTTTCTTTGAATCTACGGCTGGCATCAATGCAGACAAACGCGCCGATGCAGTTGCGAAAAGTCTGGAATTGTCGAGAGCTAAAAACTTAACTGCGGCGGGTTTCCTGGATAATCAAAAAGGCTATTCGGCAATGATGAATTCCAAAGGGTTATTTGCCTATTATCCGAGCACAAGCGTCAACTTTTCGCTAACGGTCCGCACGCCGGATGGCACAGGTTCCGGTTACATTGCAAGAGGTTATAGTGATGTAAATAAGCTGGATACGGCCGCGGCAACGACCATTGCAATTCAGAAAGCAATGGGTTCCATGAATGCCAAAGCATTGGAGCCAGGAAAATATACAGTGATTCTCGAACCGACGGCAGCAGCGGTTTTGCTGGAAAATATTTATTTCAATTTTGACGCAAGAAGCGCAGATGAAGGTCGCTCATTCCTGAGCAAGCCGGGCGGAAAAACGAAGCTGGGTGAAAAAATCGTTGACGAACGTGTTAACATTTACTCAGATCCGGCGCACCCTGACTTGCCGGCGTCGCCCTGGGCAGGCGATGGGCAGCCATTGCAGAAAATGAGCTGGATTGAAAAAGGCGTTGTCAAAAACATGGCTTACTCCCGTTATTGGGCGCAAAAAAACAATGTGAAACCGGTTCCTTTTCCTAGCAATGTCATTATGGAAGGCGGGACTGCGACAATGGAGGAGTTAATCAAATCTACAAAACAAGGCATTCTGGTAACCAAACTTTGGTATATCCGCGAAGTAGATCCGCAAACATTGCTGCTGACCGGCCTCACGCGCGACGGCACTTTTTACATTGAAAACGGCGTCATCAAGCATCCGGTTAAGAACTTCCGTTTTAACGAAAGTCCGGTCATTATGCTGAACAATCTGGAAACATTAGGTAAATCAGAAAGGGTTGTGAGCACGGAATCGGACAGGAATTATATGGTTCCGCCTATGAAAATCAGAGAGTTTACATTTTCCTCACTTTCCGACGCGGTTTGAAGCCTTTTTTCTTTACACGAATTCAATACACGTCCGGAAACTGGGACACCGACCAGCGAATGCCCTCCAATTTGCTGCATTCGCTGGTTGAATACACCACCATTCCCATTGATGAGAAGGAAAAAGTGGTGCAATTGAATAGTAATGAAATTTTCAAAAGTCCTTTTTGCTATTTGAGCGGGCACAAGCTCGTCGAGTTTTCTACGCAGGAACGGGACCATTTCCGGCGATATGTGCAAAATGGCGGCTTCGTTTTTGTCGACGACTGCAACCACGATATCGATGGTCTTTTTGCCAAATCATTCGAGCAGGAAATGGAACGGACATTTGGTCCGAAAGCCTTGCAGAAAATTCCCAATAACCATCCGATTTATCGCAGTTTTTTCAAGTTCGAAGATGGCCCGCCAACGACTTCCTTCGAATTGAATGGCTGGGGTGACGATCTTGTGCACGATTATCTCAAAGCAATCACGATCAATGGAAAGATTGGTGTGCTATATAGTAATAAGGATTACGGCTGCGAATGGGATTATGATTTCCGCAACAAACGATTTCTAGCCGTGGACGATACACGTTTCGGTGTAAATATTGTGGTTTATGCATTGAATCAATGAGCCGGCGCCGCTGGGCTGAATGACCGAATATTTACGCCAGTTATTCTGCCACCAGCACCACTTCGCCGTCCGCTTCAGCGGCCGGTCTATAAATTTATAATTTTAAAAAAATGCCGGAGGCTGAGTGCTGACGGTCCCAAAAGCTTTGGAAAAAACCAACCTAACCCATTATAAAGCACTCGTTGCCAAGCTGCCGCTTCTGAAAAAAGAGATTGCCAAAGTGATTGTCGGGCAGCGAGAAGCGATTGATGAAATCCTGATCTCCCTGCTCGCTTCGGGACATTGCCTGCTGGAAGGCGTGCCGGGACTGGCAAAAACTTTAATGGTGAAAACCATGTCGGAAGCGCTGCATATGAGCTTCAAAAGGATCCAGTTTACGCCTGACCTGATGCCCGGCGACATTGTGGGGACGGAGATTTTGGAAGAAGATCACGAAACGGGTAAGAAGTTTTTTAAATTCAATCAGGGGCCCATTTTTGCGAACATTGTGCTCGCTGATGAAATTAACAGGACGCCGCCCAAGACGCAGGCAGCATTATTGGAAGCCATGCAGGAGAAATCGGTGACTTATGGCGGCACAAACTATGAATTGCCCAGCCCGTTCCTGATCATTGCAACCCAAAACCCGATTGAACAGGCAGGAACATATCCGCTGCCGGAAGCGCAGCTTGACCGTTTTTTGCTCTATATTAAGCTGAATTACCCCAATGAGCAGGAAGAACTCGACGTTTTAAAAGGCACAACGGGATCATTTAAAGCCCATATCGAGCGCGTTTTAACAGATTCTGAAATCGTTGATCTGCAAAAACTAACGCGTCAGGTTCACATTAGCGACGAGCTTATTTTGTGGATTAACCGGCTCGTGCGCGCAACGCGCCCGGAAGGAAGTCCGTCGGAATATGTGAAAGAATGGTGCGATTGGGGGGCGGGGCCGCGCGCGGGGCAGGCACTCGTGTTATGCGCCAAAGCCCGCGCCGTCCTGAACGAACGCTTTTCTGTAATTCCCGAAGACATTCAAACATTGGCATATCCTGTTTTGCGGCACAGAATCGCCATGAATTTCCGCGCCGAAGCCGAAAACATCGGCACCGATCAGGTCATTGATCAATTGTTAAAGACCATTAAAGGTTGATAGCATGACAAAAACCAGCGGCCTTCTCGCATCTGAACTGATCAAGCTGAAAAATTTGCAACTTGTTGGCAAGCTGGTTAGCGAAGAACTGATGCTCGGGATTCACGCCAGCAAGCGGTCGGGGATAGGGGTGGAGTTTGAGCAATATCGACATTATGTGCCGGGAGACGATCCCAAACGCATTGACTGGAAGCTTTTTGCGCGCACGGATAAGCATTTGGTCCGCGAATCTTCCACTGAAAGTGACAAGCAAGTCCGGTTTGTGCTGGACCTGTCCGGCTCCATGAATTACACGGAAAATGGTGTCTCGCGCCTGCATTATGCACAAATTTTGCTCGCCTCGCTAAGCTATTTGTGTTACATTCAAAACGATCAGATGAGTTTGTATACATTGAAAAATAGCTCAATACAAACGATTTCGGCCACAGGCGCGGCATCGTCGGGCAGGCAGGCTTTTCAAAAAATATTGGTCGGGTTGGAGAAAACTGCGGCAGAAGGGCCGTGGCGAACGGCAGGCGAAGAGGCCAACGGAATTAACTTTCCGGAACTGCAATCGAAGAAAAAAGAGCAGCTGATCTTCGTCAGCGACTTTCTGCAAGCCGGGGACGAATGGCTGCAACTGATCAAATCGCTGGCCAATGCACATCGTGAAATCGTTATTTTCCAGATTTTGGGTGACCAGGAAACAGACTTCAATCTGGAAGGATTTTATCGGTTTAAAGATCTGGAAACGGGAAAAGAAGTGGAACTGGATGCCGCTTCGGTGCGTGAAAGGTTTCGAAAATCGGCTGATCTGTATTTACAGCAGTTGACAGAATCTCTTCAAATTCCGCACGTGCAGCTGGTGCGCGCGCGCATGAGCGATCCCATTGGAATGGTGTTAAAAGCATTTTTAACCAAAAGAAAAGGCTAATGGAGTTCCTGAATCCATATTTGCTTTGGGGAATGCTCGCTGTCGCGCTGCCGGTGATGATCCATTTTTGGTATCAGAAAAAGGGTAAAATGATCGCTTGGGCAGCTTCGCAATGGCTTACTGATAAGACTTCATTAAAACACCGAGGCATTCGTCTCGATGAAATTCCTTTGCTGCTGCTGCGTTGTTTGCTGGTGATATTGTTGTCGCTCATTCTGAGTAAGCCTGTTCTTAACTGGCTGAAAAATAGCAATGTTAAGCAGCGTATTCATTTGGTGCAGGGCAATTCCAAAGTAGCGGATAATTTCCGGTTTGAGCTGGAAACGGCGATGAAAAAGGGGGAAAAGGTCTATTGGATTGGAGCATCGCAGCAGGAAATTCAGGACATTACTGCGGTTCCCAAGGATGATGATCTGACTTTTTTGCAGCAAACGATCAATGTTCTTGGTGGTCAGGAATCTGATTTTCAGATTTATATCAGCAATGTTCAGGATCTGAAAAGTTTCGGGAAATATTACCTTCCAGGCGCTTTTAACATTCATATTGTTGCCGATTCGGTCAAGAAGGAAACCAATCCTTTTGCCGGAATGAAGGGAAAAAATGGCGCTAATGCGCTCAATGTGCTTGTAACTTATAAAAATCAGGATGAGCAACGGACGGTGGAGGCTGGACTGGCAGCATTAGCGGATGTTTACAAGATTCCGTTTGCAATTGATCGGGAAAATAGGGCAGGAGTGAAATACAACTGGGTTTTGACAGACAGCCTCATTGAAAAATATGACCAGAAGATACTTTACGTCATTCCGAAACAGCATAATTTGAATGTTGCTGGCAACATTGTCGAAGTAACGGATTCCTTGCGACTTGCGACATCGGATGTTGTGAGAAACGGCGAGCTGCCCGAATGGTTGGGCGGACTAATGATCGCGCATTTTGGTTTAATTAAAGATGAAAATCAATGGAGTGAAGGCCAATTGCGCGCCAACTTTGAAACCATAAAACCTAAGAACATGGACGAAAAGAGCCCTAATGATGTATGGCTTTTACTTTTTTTCGTGTTAACGCTGATGGCAGAGCGATGGATTACGTTGCACAAAAACATTCGTAAAAGCCATGCATGAACTCAGAAAATTGATCGGTGCAGTGACCAGCCAGCTTTATGTCAGCGCGGTTTTGCGTTGCGTGTTACTGGCTGTTTCGGCCTATCTTTTTGTGTCGGTTTTTGCGGGTTCAGAAAATGTTGTGAGTGTTCTGGCAGGGTTCGCGGGGTTAGCGTTCGGCATTGCTTTGACGCGTATTTATCAAAACAAAAAATCGACCGCAATTCTGCTCATTCATCAATATGTTGGCGACACAGAGCATAGTCTGCATTTGCTGGAAAAGCCCGAACTGAACATTGCGGAGCAGTTGCAGGTTGACCGGATCGCAAACCGGCATTTCGATTTTCCGTTTTTGAAGCTCTATCGCGGCTTAGGCATTTATGTGGGTTTGCTGTTATTCGCTATTGCATTCCACTTTATTTATCCAAAAATAAACTTCGATCGCAACCAGGAGCAAGAAGCTTTTCAAGAACCTGAAATTTCAAAAAATTCCAATCCGTTGATGGCCCCGGAGTTCGAATCTGCAAAGGTTTCGATAATGCCTCCCGCTTACACAAAGTTGCCCAAGCGAGAATCCAATGACCTTAATGTGAGCACCATATCAGGTTCAACATTGGAGTGGACAATTACATTTAGTCATACAAAAAACCTCGAAATCCGGCTGACCAATAATCGGGGAGAGGAGATTCCGTTTCGCAGGAAAAATAACGTTTTCACCCATGCTGACCGCATTACAGGCTCGGGTTTGTATGCCATTAAAGGTTACTGGAAGGATTCACTGGTCTATCAATCAGCATTTTACCGGCTCGAAGCAATCCCTGATCTGCCTCCGAAAATTGAGCCCGCTTCCAAGGAGCTTTACAAATATCATTTTCTAAAAGATAAAAAGACCATTCAGGTTTCGGCCAAAATCTCGGATGACTTTCTCGTAAAGCAAGCGTTCATTGTGGCGACTTTGGCAAGAGGATCGGGTGAGAATGTTAAGTTTCGCGAGGTGAAATTTCCATTGTCGCCAACCGATTTTAAGCAAGCTAATTTGCAAAAAGAGATCAACCTAAGCGAGCTTAATTTTGCGCCTGGGGATGAGCTTTATTATTACTGGGCGGCAGTTGATAATAAGTCTCCGCAAGCCAATTTCAGTAAATCAGACACTTATTTCCTCGTTTTTAAAGACACAGCGCAGGTGGAAGAGGCGGAACTGGCGACGATGGCGGTGAACATTATGCCTGAATATTTCCGGAGTCAGCGGCAAATCATTATTGACACGGAAAAGCTGATTGCCAAGCGCAAAAAATTGCCTCAAAAAGAATTTGCATCGGTTTCTAATGAAATTGGTTTTGACCAAAAAGTGCTTCGATTGCGCTACGGGCAATATTTGGGTGAAGAATTTGAAACAAGCATTGGCGGAGGAGGCGCGCCGCCGCCGGGTGCGGATGGAGGCAATATGCTTGATGCATTTACGCATAAGTCCGACGGAGAAGGAGAAGCTGCCGAACGTCGTGCTTCCGAGCCTGGGCATCTGGACGAGCACGAAGGACATGATCATGGAAAGGAGGGCGAGGCTGGTGAAAAGGATCCGCTTGCGGCCTTGATGGAGCAGTATGTGCACGCGCATGACGATGCTGAAACCAACACTTTTTACGAGCAATCGACGAGGAGTTTGTTGAAAATGGCGTTGGAGCAAATGTGGCAATCAGAACTTCATTTGCGCATGTATGAGCCCGAAAAGGCATTGCCGTTTGAGCATAAGGCACTTGAATTTTTAAAATCTGCGCAGCATAAGGCCCGCACGTATGTTAAGAAAAGTGGATACGATCCGCCGCCGATTAAAGAAAAGGAAAAGCGCCTCAGTGGGGAAATGAAGGAGATTAGCAGCGACCTTACTCACGTGGTTTTGTTTAAAAATAAAACGACAGCGCAACTGGCAGCTGCTGTTTCAGGCTTTCTTGACATTGGTAAACTGACTAAGGATCAGCAGCTTACATTACAACAATCCGGCGCTGCGCTTTCGGACCGGCTCATCAACAGCGGACCATTTAACGGTGGAATGGGCAACTGGGAAATGATCGCTTCCTTACAAAAGCTGGTCAGTGGAAAAGCGCTTTCTGCAAAAGAAAAGGAGCATTTAAAAACCGATTTGGTAAAATACATGGACCGCTCCGAGCAAATTAAGCGCAGTTATTCCAGCGAAAAGAAATTGGAACAAGCGTTCCGGAAAAAAATGCAATGATCACAAAAATGCCTGCCCGCTTATCTTTTACGCATGATTGAATTTGATTTTAATTGGTCCGAACCGCTTAGTCTGCTAGTGTTTGCACTTGCTGTCGCGCTGTTGCCAATGCTATTGTGGCTCCTGTTTTCGCGACGCAATGCGGAAGTTTCGGCACAGCGATTCTGGCTCCGAACCGGATTAAATGTGCTGCTATGGCTGGCCGTAATGGCATTGATTGTTCAGCCTTATGTGGTTAGAAAACCAAAAACGGTCACGGGGCTGGTTATAGGAAAAGATGTGCCCGGCGACTTTGCTAATGAATTGAAAGACAGTCTTTCTAAATCAGGTGAAATTGTTTTGGAGGATTTGAAGGGAGGCAATATTGATACATTGATTCTAGCTGGACAAGACTTTGATACGACGCTATTTCCCGCCATTATGCAGTCGCAGCGGCTGCCGGATGCGATCAGTTGGTTCCCGTATTTTGCAAAGGATATTCCTTATGATTTGCAATGGAAAGGAATCATTCGCAATGGTGAAATGCAAGTTTTGCACGGCCATATTAAGTCATCAGAAAAGCAGCTCATTAAAATAAAATATGGAAACCAGACGCTGGACAGCACATTGGTGGATGCCGGACAGCAACATTACAAACTGCAATTTCCGGGTTTTACATTAGGACGCACATTAGTCGAATTGACTGTAAATAATGTCGTTACCGACACGCTGCATTTTTTCTCGCGACCCGCTGAGCCCATTGCTGTTCAGTTTATTCTGGATAATCCTGATTTCGAAAGCCGCGCACTGGCGAATTGGCTTGGTAAAATGGGAAACTCAGTAAATTACACGGCTACATTATCCAAAGACGTTGAAAGCAAGCTGACGATCAACATTAAATCCAAAGATCCGGATTTGATCGTCACGGATGCAGGAAATGCGCGTAATGCATTAGTTAAGAAGTTTATAGCGGATGGAAAAAGTGTGCTTTTCCTGAATCTGACAAACGCTCCGGATGAGATTGCTGCGGTTAACGCTGAATTGGGGACCCGTTTTCAGGTTCGGAAATCTTCTGCCGATGAGTTCGTTTCGGTGCAGCCGGGCTTAACCGCATTGCCTTATCAATTTGCGCCATCCAACCGTTATTTTCAGATTGCCGGTTATCCTTTCGCCGTTCAAAAAACGATGGGTAACATTGGCATAAGCTTGTTGAATGAAACTTTTCCGCTGCAATTGTCGGGAGATTCGGTTGCTTATCAGCGCATTTGGAACGCGATATTGGCGCCGATGCGGCCTTTGTCTAAATCTAATATCGAAGTGACAGTGCCGATCCTGGCTGGAATAAAAGCGGAAATTAATTTCAACAATTTTCGAAACCCGATAAAGTCATTTGAAATAGTTGCGGACACGCTCTATCCCGCATACTCAGCATTGAATGCAAAATCTGCAAAAGCCATTTTCAAACCAATAAAAGCTGGGTGGCTTGCTGCGAATGATTCGATAAATGTTGAGTTATTTGTTCAGGATCAAGGGGTTAATGCGCAGCTTTATAATGCAGAACTTGTTAAAGATTTCGTTAAATCCTACAATGCATTCAGGGAGAAGGTCGTTACACCCGCTGCTATCTCAGGGGAAAATCAAGGCGTAAGAAAGAAGTTTTCAGCGTGGATCTGGTTTGGTTTAATTATTTGCTGCCTGCTGTCGGTTTGGGTTGAAAGCAAATTCTAATGTTCGTTTTGGACTTAATATTAATCTTTCGGAGCATGCAAAAGTGCTTCTACGCCGGCTTTTCTTAAAATGACCTGACCCAGTTTTTCGGTCGAAATGCCATCTTCAATCTGAAATGTATTTTCAAAATCATTGCCAATGATCTTCGTCCTGAAACAGCGGAATGAGATCGTTGGAGCATTCACATAATGCTGGATCAGATTCAAAAGATGCGTTGAAACCAAGAATAAGGAGCCCTTATGCAATGTAAATCCGTCGATTACGGTCTTAGAACAATGAAAGGAATCTTCCTGATTCGTGCCCCGAAAAAGCTCGTCAATAATAACAAAACACGATTCGTGCGCTGATAATGCAGTGGCTATATCCTTGATCCTGATTACTTCACCGTAAAAATGGCTGTGCCCCAAGCTGATATTGTCCATCAAATGAATGGAAGTGAAAATCCTGTCAACAAACGAGATGCGCGCCGACTCTGCGGGAACGGGCCAGCCGAGATGAGCAAGATAAACCACCACGCCTGCCGTTTTCAGGAAAGTCGTTTTGCCGCTCGTATTCGCGCCCGTGAGTATGCACACAGGCGTTTGCTGCGTAAGTTGGATGCTGTTCGGAACTGCTTTTTCGATCAGCGGATGCCATATGTTCTTCACTT
Organism: Dyadobacter sp. AC419; assembly: GCF_979253085.1. NCBI lineage: Bacteria > Pseudomonadati > Bacteroidota > Cytophagia > Cytophagales > Spirosomataceae > Dyadobacter > Dyadobacter sp. AC419. Next base: position 289,590 of record NZ_CEEDCD010000015.1, read on the forward strand.
CGAAAACCGGTTCATTTTTCATTATTACCAATTCAGGGAAATGCAGATTGTGCATTTTAGCTGTCTTTGCAATGGAATGATAGGCATCCAGCAAATAACAGCAGTCCAGCAACTTGCGAAAATCCTTCTTCTGCGCAATCCGCAAGCGGTAATCCCACAGGAAAATCGAACTTTGAGAAAGCTTAGTTTCTTTTGTTTTCAGAATAGACGCGAAGCCCGAAGTCTTGAAAAACTTCCTCAAAAAGTCGATGTGATCTTGCAGCAGCATCGGGATTTCGACATTATCAATGCGCAAAACCATGTCCTGGACGGCCCTGAAAATGCGGAAAGTTGCGATGAGTCCGCTGCGAACGAGATAGAATTCGGAAGGATTTCGCCAAGCGAAAATCATCGTATCCAACCAATGCTGAAAGACGTCCTGCGACATCGAATACGCAATGCTCGAATCATAATATGCTTCCGAAGCCGCGATATAAGTTCGGGAAACCTCAATGCTGAACAAATGCATATCAGCGACGAGGATTTTTAGCAAATCTTGCGTTAGTAGCGCCTCACTAATTGTGGCTTTTGGAGCTAAAAGCATCGTTTTCAACGCATCACGCCCGCCTTGCGTTGCTGTGTGGTCAAAGCAGTTGAGTATGCTAGCTTCGTTAGCATGCCTCGAAATAATCTGTAATTCTTGAAGCGTTTGAATGTCGGTGGGCTGCATTGCATATCGAGTTTGAGCTCAAAAATATGCATTACCGGGAAGGTGAAAGTCTTAAAAAGAGTTAAAACGCCTTGTAACCAGCCATTTAAAATGATTGTAAGTCAACTGCTAGCCTTGGGAAACAGGCAATGTCAGTTCAAAGCTTGCGCCTTGTCCTTCTTTGCTGGTCACGCTGATGCTGCCGTTGTGTTTGTCAATGATCTTTTTCGTAATGGCAAGCCCGATTCCTGATCCTTCATATTTGTCCTTTGTATTGAGCCGCTCGAATAGTGAGAATATTCGTTCGTTATACAGCTCATCAAAACCAATTCCATTATCCGAAATCGTGATAAAACAAGTGTTTGGTTGCGCGGCGTCGTCCTTCAATGCGGAGCCATTTTGCTCGCTTAATCCACCCGAAATGCGAATAACCGGCCTTTGACCTGGTTTTGAAAACTTGATAGAATTGCTGATCAGGTTTTGGAAAACCTGCTTGATCTGCCCGCGGTTAACTTCAACTTGCGGCAGATCATCGACTTGAATGTCCGCATTTCTTTCCTGGATCAAGATTTCATAATCTTCCAGCACTTCGTTTACGACATCATTCAAATTGGTCACCGAGAAATTGTGCAAGTGCGTCGAAAGCCTTGAATAACTCAGAATGTCCGTGATCATATTCCGCATTCTGAGCGAGGAAGCAATTATTTTGTCCAGATAATTAACATTCTCGTCCGTCAGCTCATGGATAAGTTTGTTTCTGAGCATGGTCGAAAATATCAGGATCTTGCGAAGTGGTTCCTGCAAATCATGCGATGCCACAGAAGCGAATTGCTGCAAGTCGTGGTTGCTGGTTTCGAGCTCCGCGTTAATCTCTTCCAATCGCAAATTGTTCATTTTAAGCAATTGCTGAATTTCTTTCTGGAACGAAAGGTCTGTTAAAATCACGCTTAACGCCGGGCCTTCATCGAGTTGCAGCATGGTAACGGAAAGCTGACAGGGCACCATGGCGCCATTCCTGCTGATGCAAAGCTCAGTTTTGCTGTCTTCTTCCCAGCCATTATTAAAAAGGTCGAGATAAATTGCCTTGAATGGTTCGGGGATGAAATCACTGAAATGCAAGCCCACCACTTTGGAAAGCGGCATATCAATCATCGAGGCGAACATTGAATTGCAATACAGAATAAGGCCCTGGTGATTCAGCGTCACAGCGCCCTCATTCATTTTTTCAATAAAAACACGGTAAGTCTGGTCAGCGGTTTTCAGCGTGAACAACTGATGGCCGCCGTCCGGATTTTTGACAACAAGCGCGTCAACCTGCCCGGATCGTATGGCATGAATGGTTTCAGTGGCTTCTTCCAATTGTGCAAGCAGCTCCTCATTTTCCCTAACCAACTCTTCGTATGTCTTTTGATTGTTCATTTTGCAGTCGAAATTCCCAGACCTTTAAGTACTTTTTCCGTATCGGACATGTCTCCGATCAACCTTCTTACTGGAAGCGGCTTACTTTTGATTAATAGAGGTAAGGCAATGATCTGTTCTTTTTCAGCAATGGTTTTTTGTTGGTAAACGTCAATAATTTCTAACGAATAATCGCCCTTCAAATACTGTTCACAGATTTCTTTTACATTAACAACCGCCCTTCTGGAATTGAAGGACGCGCCTGTAATGAACAGCCGAAGCACGTAACGAGGGTCATTCGCGTCTTGATCAATCGGCTCTATATCTGTGGGTTCACTCATTCTAATCTTTTTGCAGGGCGTATATTTAATCCTACGAGCACTTTTTCTTCATTGGAAAGGTCTCCGATGATCTTACGGATCGGCTCGGGCACTTTTTTTACCAATGTCGGAATTGCCAGGATTTGGTCCCCTTCGGCCAATTGTGGCTGCAAAAGAAGATCGATTACTTCAATGACATATTTATCCTTCAAATATTCTTCACAATATCTTTTCAGATTCGAGAGGGCGGTTACGGACTTTTCAGTTTTACCGGCGACATAGAGTCTAAGCTCCCAGATTTCTTCTTTTTCTTCCATTTATATGTTTTTGATGCGATTCCTTTACTCTGTTGCTTTGCCGTGATCTCTCAGTCGGGATATTTCCTGCCGGTTGCTTTCGATCACCTCTCTTCTCAGTTCATCTTCAATGTAAGTCTTATTGAGTTCTTCCTGGATGGATTCAAACTCTTCTTTCAGGCTAGCAATTTTAGATTCCAGAACCGCCTTTTTCCGCACGATTTCCCTGTCTTTTCTCGAAACAGCATGATCTTTCAGCACAATGCCGGTTTTTTCCAAAAGCTGCTGTGCTTCTCTCGCTGAACCCGTTAGCACGCCTTCTGGTCCCAAGAACACATCCACCAGATCAAGGCCTTCATCACTGATGACGAACTCCCGCACCTGATTGGAATGCTTCATTCCTCTTGATTTCATAACATAAAGACCGCGGTTGCGCTCGCCATTGAATTCAATGTCCCTCACCAGCAACCACGCGTCAACAAGCGATGAAACACTTTCATCCGTTTGTTCCGAAATGTTGTCATTCAGCGAAAGCGCAGTGAACATGACCGTAATGCGTTGTGCCTGCAAAAAGTCTATTAGTCTGATCAACACGCTTTTAACTTCGCTTACCGTGCCGACCGTGATCAGGTTTGTGATCGGGTCAAGAATAACGGTGGTTGGCTTAAACTGGTTGATCATTTTATTGATCGATAATAAATGCATTTCCAGACCATTCAATGTAGGCCTCGACGCATGAAATTTCAATAATCCGCTGTCCACATGCTTTTGCATATCAATGCCGATCGACGACATGTTACGGATGATCTGCTTTGGGGATTCTTCAAAAGCAAAATAAATGCAACGCTCGCCGTTGAGGCATGTCTCATTTGCAAATGATCCCGCAATGCTCGTTTTCCCCGTTCCAGCGGTCCCTGAAACCAGCACGCTGCTGCCTCTGAAAAATCCTTCTCCGCCTAACATTTTATTCAAACCGGGAATGCCGGTCGAAATGCGTTCAGTAGAAGCTTCGTGTGATAATGTCAGCGAAGTGACAGGCAACACCGAAATGCCGTCCTCATCAATCAGGAACGGATATTCGTTTGTTCCGTGTACGGAACCTCTATATTTTACAATTCTTAAAAGTCGTGTAGAAATCTTGTTTGCAACGCGGTGATCCAGCAAAATAACGCAGTCTGAAACATATTCTTCGAGTCCCTGACGTGTTAGTGTGCCTTCGCCTTTTTCACCTGTGATAATGGTCGTAACCTTCTTTTCTTTCAGCCATTCAAACAATCTTCTCAGCTCAGCACGAATAATTGCCTGATTATTAAGCCCCGAGAACAGACTTTCGATCGTATCCAGCACAACGCGTTTTGCGCCAATGCTGTCAATTGCGTGACCAAGTCTTATAAACAATCCGTCCAGATCATATTCCCCCGTTTCTTCAATCTCACTCCGCTCAATACGAACATGGTCGAGCTTAATAAGCTTATCCTTTTGCATTTGATCGAGATCAAAGCCAAGAGAAGCTACATTGACGGTCAGTTCTTCACTTTTTTCCTCAAACGCCATGAACACGCCCGGCTCATTGTATTCCAATGCGCCGTGAACAAGAAATTCAATGGAGAAAAGTGTTTTTCCGCAGCCAGCACTGCCGCAAATGAGCGTAGGCCTGCCTTGCGGGAAACCGCCAAGGGTAATTTCGTCCAGACCTGTAATGCCAGTGGGAGCTTTTTTTAGTGCGTGAAGATTATTTTTGTATTCGGAGGAATCCATGTTCATTGCTGTAATCTGTTCTGATTTGGCGATAGTTTACGTCCTGAAAACCGCATTTGCAAATACCATACCAGGTGTTTTTGTAACTGATAGTCAGTGCTTTTAGCGAAAATCGGAAAGTGCGTATACACCCAAAGTGAGTATTTTAAGATAGGAATTGTACGGCGATCCTTACGCCCAGCTCATTGAACTCATCGAAAGTGCTCGGTTTTGTAATAAAACTGTTTGCACCTGCTTCATATGCTTTTTCAATAAGCCCGACATTGGATGATGTGGAGATCATCACGACAGGAATAGCGGACAGGCCTGCGTCGGACCGTATCGCGGTAATTGTTTCTAACCCATTCATTTTGGGCATGTTCATATCCATCAATATAAGCGAGGCGGGAGGCGTATTTTGCTCTTTGATAAGGCTCAATAGTTCGAGTCCGTTTTCGACTTCGATGATTTGTGTGGAGGCATTTGCGGCTTCAATGGCTTGTCTTAGGAAAAAACGGTCGTCTTGATCATCGTCCGCCAAATATATTATCTTAGTTCCCGTCATGAATGAGTATGAAATTACAGCTAAATTCCTCTGCTGTGGCCTTTCATCACTCTTTGATATGATTTAAGAAGCGGCACAAAGAAACTTCACCGTAAAGTTAATCTGAAAATGGAAAGTCAATAACTTTTTGCAAGGGAAATGTTACGCGCGGGGGACCCGATTTTTATAATGTTCCACTTTTACGAACATTTCAATGATCGTCGAAACGCCCAGTTTTTCAAAAATCCTCGATTTGTAGGTGCTTATAGAGCTTCCTGTGATGCTCAGCTGCGTGGCGATTTCCTTGGTCCACTTGCCGTCCAGCAGCAAATCCATGACTTCCAGTTCGCGCAAAGAAAGATTTTCAAGGGGATTGCAGCTGATTGGATTCGGCTCGAATGTGTTGCGCATCATTTGCTGCTGCACCACGTCGCTTACATATCTGCCGTGTTCCAAAACCGATAAAATTGCAGTTTTTACATTTTGCTGCGGGGCGTTTTTGGCAAGAAATCCATTGGCCCCGGCTTTCAGATAATGCATTCCATAAAGCGCTTCGTCCATCCCCGAGAACACCAGGATATAAACTTGCGGCTGCAATCTTCTGATTTTTGGGATCATGTTGAAACCCTCGCCACCCGGAATGTCAATGTCCAGCATAATGAGGTCAAAGCGGGTTGCAGCAACTCGAGTGAGTGTATCCTTGAAACTGGCAGCCTCGGAAACGCTTACCGTTTCAATCAGATCGTTGATCAGGAAACGCGTTGCAAGTCTGACAATAGAGTGGTCTTCGACTAATAGTATTTGTTTCATTCTCGCTGTCAGATCAGTTGCTCAGGGACACCAAGTAATTTCGGATCAGGTTGCAATAACGACAATCCAGGTTACAAAAGTAATAGTATTTTTCCAAAATGTGGGGTATTTTGTAGAAAATATTCTACTTGAAGCAGGTTTGTTAAAAGCTTAATGTGCCTTTTCCAAACGCATTAAACTGATCAATAATTGGTTCCGAAGGGTAACGGTTTGGTTTACACGCGAAGGCAATCAGCAAGTTAAGTTATGAAGCGGTAATTACTTGCAACCCCTTCTCAATGAGTCCTTTCTTTGTTGCATTATTTAGATCTACGTCGGTAAAAAGTTTTGTAATCGCGGAGAGGTTTCCGAATCTAATATGGCTGTCTTTTCCAACTTTGGACGAATCGCATAGTACAAACACCTGCGAAGCGTTTTTGATAAATGCTGTTGTAATGGACGACTCATGCTCGCTATGCGCGGTAAGTCCGTTCTGCGCTGAAATTCCGTCAACGCCAATGAATGCTTTGTGCGCGTGATAGCTGTTAATGTGGTCAATGGCTTTGTGGCCGTGCACTGCTTTGCGCTGCTTATCAATTTCCCCGCCGATCAGGTTCAGGCTAATGGCAGGCGTGTCGATCAGTTCGGCCATGATCGGCAGCGAATTGGTGATGACTTTGATCCGGTTTTTCTTCTTCAAATATTTACACATTCTGAAAACAGTGCTTCCGCAATCCAGAAAAATAATGTCGCCATCCGTTACGGATTCCGACGCCAGGGCGGCTATCTTCTCTTTATGCGCCTCATTCGCTCCTGATTTCGCAGCAAAACTGGTCAGGACCTGATTTTCCATTTTCATCGCGCCTCCATGCGTCCGCAGCACAAGCCCTTCATTAGCAATGTCATGCAAGTCGCGGCGGATTGTTGCAGGCGACATAGCAAGCCGTTCAGCCAGTTCAAAAACGGATAGGCTGCCCGCATCCTCAATCTCAGCTAGTATTTTTTTCTTTCTCTCTTGGAAGTTCATTGTTAATATTTACATTTGATCAAAATTAATCAATTTTAATCAAAAATGATAATTCTTGATCCTTGTATCAAACTCTTGCGTCAAATTTAACGTAATCCGTGTGAAGCAATGCAGGATTTGGGAAAATCACTTAACAGCAATGCTATGAAAGGTTTAATGATTCTTGTAGCCGGGCCTTATCGGTCAGGGACTAATGATGATCCTGCATTAATGCAGCAGAATTTGTCAAAATTGGAAGCCGTCACGCTGGACTTGTTCCGCGCGGGACATTTGCCGGTGATCGGGGAGTGGGTGGCTTTGCCGTTACTGCATTTGGCTGGTTCCAAAGTTCCGGGAGATGCGCCTTATGAAGAAATCCTTTACCCGGTTGCTGAGCGCCTTCTGTACAAATGCGACGCGATTCTGCGACTGGAAGGCGCTTCAAAAGGAGCGGACGAGGACGTTCGCATCGGCCGGGAAAGGGGTTTGCAGATCTTCTATAATCTGTCCGAGGTGCCTAACTGCAATTGATCATTTGTGATCGTTTTGCTCAGTTTGCCCGACATCGGAATGGAAACGAAAAAGCAGGTCCCACCTGACGGAACTGCTTCAAACCAGATTTTCCCCTCCTGCGCTAACACGAACTCCTGGGTCAATAAAAGGCCCAGGCCTACGCCTTTCTCATTTTTTGTTCCATAAGTGGATTGCACATTCAAAGAAAAGATAGCAGCCTGCCGTTCCGCCGGAATGCCGATGCCATTGTCTTTGATCGCGATAACGCAATTCTTCCCAGCAATAACCGAACTAATGCTGATCTGACCATCTTCCGGAGTGAATTTGATTGCGTTGCCGATCAGGTTTCTGAATATCACCTGCATCATATCCCCATCCGCGAAAATGCTTATCGAAGGGTCAACATGATAGTCGATCGTGATGTTTTTTCTGGCCGCGCCGTTTTTCTCAAGGCTGAGCGTCGTGTCAAGAAGTTCCCGCAAACTGAGCGCTTCTTTCTTGGCAGACACACCATTGATCTGCGACTTAGACCAGTTCAGCAGTTTTGAAAGTAACGCCATCGTGTCGTTTGTGGCGTGCAACAGATCTTTCTTAATGTCAGCTTTCTGCACTTCGTCCAGGTCATATTGATTCAGCAGTTCAAGGAAATTTTGAATGCTGGCAAGCGGTGATCTGAGGTCGTGCGCCACAATGGACATCAGCTTGTTCTTTTCTGCATTGATCCGTTCCAGTTCAATATTCTGTTTCAGGATCTGCTCATTTTTCTCATTAATAAACTGCGATTGTTCGAGCACCGCTGTCCTTTCACTTTCATAGCTGCGCCGGATATAGTCCATCGTAATGTAGGCCAGCACAGCCACCACAACGTAAGCAGACATTTGGTCTATAAACGCGTTGGCTCGGGTAGTGTAAGTGTAAGGGACCGTTTCGGGATAAAAATACTCGATGGCATTCATCGACAGCACGAGGCAAATGTTGACCGGAATCCAGACCTTATATTGGTTTTTGGGACTTATTCCAATGCTCAGAAGCAAGAAAAGCAGGTAAAATAAGGCAGTAGGGCCGCTTAATCCGGAGTTTAGAAAATAATTGGTCGTGAACAGCGCCGGGCCGACAATGTTTGTTGTCAGCACTGAAATCTCAACCTTTTTCCTGAACCTGGAATTGTAATAAAGCAGACAGGTGATGACCAAAACCACCATGCTCGCAAGCGCAATGTCCGGCAGGCCAATAAGATAATTGAAGGGAACATTATATACGAGCGCAACGATCGAGATCAGGCAGACTGAGTGAAAGATGCGGGCGTTAAGGGGAAATTCTGCCGGTGAACCCGACATTTTATTCCAAAAATTGTAAAGCCTTGATTTGATACGCAAAACTATCTCTATTATAAGTCGACGGAGGGGTTTAATCAATCTGTAAAGATCGATAAATATTATTATCGATGATTATGCAGGCAGGTTTAAAAGCCAAGTTTTATTGCAAAAAATGCCTCTTTTGCCAAATTTATTTAACATCCAGCGGCCGGTAACCTACCCGAATGCGCTTTATTAATATTTGGTAAAGAATTGTTTTAGTATTAAACTCGTCCCGCAATAGCTTGCGAATGCAGTACAAAACCACAGGCTTCTAATATTTATACAAAATCTTATACTTTACCGCTCATTGTCCCGCTTAAATCCTATCATATTCCTTAACCTGTTTGAAAAAAGTAATGAAAAGAAGAGATGTAATCAAAGATTTATCCATGCTTCCGCTTGCAGGAAGCATTATGCTTCCCAAAAATAAGCCCGACGAAATCGCCGTAAGAAAGGCAGAAGTTGCGGCTAGCAAAGAGATTTACCAGGCGATAGGCGTTGAGCCGATCATCAATTGCCGCGGCACATTCACCATCATCGGCGGCTCCATCGAGCGTCCCGAAGTGCGTGCTGCCATGGATGCTGCTGCGCAGGTTTTTGTGCAATATGATGAGCTTGCTTTCGGTGCAGGCAAGCGATTGGCCGAGCTTACAGGCGCGGAGTGGGGGCTGGTTTCTGCTGGCTGCGCTGCCGGGATGAAGCATGTGACTGTGGCTTGTGTGACGGGCGGAAATCCTGAAAAGCTGATCCGCGTGCCCAATCTGGAAGGTTTTGAAAAGACGGAAGTTATTGTTCCGAGATATTCCCGCAATGTATATGACCACGCATTGCGTAATGTCGGTGTAACGCTGATCACGGTTGACTCTATCGAAGAGCTGTCCAATGCGATCAGTTCACGGACGGCGATGATTTACCTGATGGCTGGCGAGGAGTCCATGGCTGGCTCAATGTCACTTGAAGCGATCTCGAAAATTGCAAAAAAGAAGAATGTTCCGGTTATGGTCGATGCAGCTGCGGAAGACCTTACCATTCCCAATGTGCACTTGAAAATGGGTGCAGATGTGGTGATTTATAGCGGTGGAAAAGCGATTTGCGGACCACAATGTGCCGGTCTGGTGTTGGGCAGGAAGGATTTGCTGATGTCTGCATGGCAGGCCAGCGCGCCGCATCATGGCCCGGGTCGCGACAATAAAGTCGGGCGTGAAGAAACAATGGGCATGGTGGCGGCCGTGGAAGCATGGACCAAGCGCGACCACGCGGGCGAGTGGAAAAGATGGCTTTCGTGGCTTGATAATATTTCTAAAAAAGTGTCTACGATTGATTCGGTTAAGACAACCGTTATTGAGCCTAAGGAGCTTTCCAACAGAACGCCGCAACTGCGCATTTCCTGGGATCCTGCCAAACTGAACATTACCGGAGAAGAAATTGCCGAGCTTTTTGGCCGTACAAAACCACGGATCGCACTCGGTGGCGGAAGCCGCGACGGCGCTACATTTGTGTCGATCACAACCGGACAGATGCAACTTGGCGACGATAAGGTCGTTTCGGACCGCTTATACGAAGTGTTGTCTCAAAAGCGCGCTCCGCAAAAAGTGGATATGGCGGCTGCTTCTGTTGCGCTGAAAGGACATTGGGAAGCGGAAGTTGCGTTTTTCTCGTCCACAAGCAAGCATACGCTGATCATTGAGCAGGACGGAAACTGGCTGGAAGGTTCTCACAAAGGCGAGTTCAGCGTGAGGGAATTGCAGGGAACCGTGGAAGGCAATGAATTTAAAATGCGCAGCACAGACCGTCAGCCTGGTGACGCCATTACATTTATGTTTTCAGGAACAGTAAAGGATGATGTCATGAATGGCTCCATTTACATGGGCGAATACATGACAGCCAAGTTTACTGCTAAAAAGCTTAAATTCAAGATGAAACGTGAGAAGATCATGATCCCATCCGGACCGCCTTTGGCAACCTAGGTTTTCCAGATAATAATTTACAAAGAGATTATTTGGCACAGTCTATCGTTCCGAATGATCTCTTTCGTTTTCCAACTCCATTTTTTCCGCAGACTTCTTCCTAAGCGCAATCTCCTTAATGAAATTGGTGGCTTCTTCAGCCAGCAATTCTTTGAAATGTTTGCTTCCAAACTGGTCATAATACCAGAGCCAGACCATGTCTTCAGATACGATTGCGTAATTCAGGGTTTGCATAGGAGTTCCATTGAGTTGATGTTCAAATGTATGGATTAATTCCAATTATGTGGAAATAATCCATAAAAAAGATTTACTCAAATTCACAACCTGCTGAATGCTACAATTTTACTTTATATAATCTAGGGAGTCCTTTAATGAGATGTCTTCATGAGAAGCATCGAAAATACATTCTCCATTTTTCACGACAAGCAATTGTGGCGATTCGTGGGTTACATTAAATGTATTTGCGATGGACATGGATTCCGGCCGGTTGTTGACCACATCCACAATGTATAACGGAATGTCAATATGTTGCGCCGCACTCACATCCGATTTCAGCTGGCGATAGGCCATCAGGCTGGTCATGCAGCGGGGGCTGTGCTTGTAGATTAATGCATACGCATCTGATTTCGAAATCTGCTCAACCTCTTCCGTGCTATTGATTGTAATCCAATTCATAACTCAAATAATAAATTAACTATTGTCCTGGCAATTACTTTGACAACAAAGAAACAACCTTTTTTCATTCCATCTAAGTCTAAAAAAGCGTTCCGAATCAGTTCTGATTAGTATTTTTTAAATAAAAAAAAGAACTAAAATTTAAATTTTTGTCCGAGCCGGCATTAACTGCTGAAACTGCTTTCTCAGTGAAAGTCAAATGATTATATTTAAATGTTGTCAAATGTCGAAAGATAGTTTGTCAATCTCGCCGCAAGCAAAAATAATTCGGTAGCCGCACTGCCCGTGTTATGCAATTTTCACAATTCTGTTGAATTGCAATTAACCCTGTAACCAAAAATCACATTTCAACCACTAACATTTTAACCAATGGTACAGAAAATCAACCGTCGCAGTTTATTGAAATCCGGATTTGCGTCAATGGGTGCACTGGCAGTTGCACCATTTTTAACCGAAGGCGCTTTTGCGAGCACGCCGCTGCGCTTGGACAAGTCGAACCGCATTTTTTACAGCCCCATGGTGAGAGGTCATTATCTGGACAAAGAGCCGGACCTGACAAAAATGGTCGCACGCATTGGTTCCAATGAAAATCCTTATGGCCCGCCGCCAATGGCCAGAAAAGCCATCGCCGATTCCATTGAAAAGGGTAACCGTTATGCCCGGACCGAACTGAAATCGCTCACAGACAAAATTGCGACGAAGGAAGGCGTGTCTGCGGAATATATAATGATGGGAAACGGGTCGGGCGATTTGCTGGAAAAAACGGCGCTGGCTGTGTTCAAAGATGGCGGCAATCTGGTTTCTGCTGATCCAACTTATATGTCATTGATCCGCGTGGCCGAATCCATCGGTGCAACCTGGAAGCCGGTTCCCTGCAAATCCGACTGGTCGCATGACCTGGATGCAATGGAAAAGGCCATTGATAAGGACACAAAGCTGGTTTATATCTGTCAATCCAAACAATCCCGTGGGTGCGGTGACTTCCACGAAGGCGTTACTGGATTTTTGCAGCCGGGTTTCTCAAAAAGTGCCTATTTTCATTGATGAGGCTTACATTGAGCTGGTCGAAGGCGCTGATAACAAGAGTATGGTGTCGTTGTTGAAAGAAAATAAGAACGTGATTATTGCGCGCACATTCTCCAAAATCATGGGCATGGCCGGACTGCGGGTCGGTTACATTGCTGCAATGCCAGCCACGCTTGATATGATCAAAAAAGAAACAAAAGGTGGCGGCTCAGGCATTGCGTGCACGTCTGTTTACGCGGCTTCGGCTGCTATGGACGATGTGGAATTTCAAAACAGCACCAGAAAACTGAACACGGAAGCGAAGACTTATCTATACGAAAATCTGACGGCCATGGGTTACAAATACGTGCCGTCGTTCACCAACTTCGTTATTTTCCCCATCAACATGCCCGGAAAAGAATTCCTGAAAAAAATGGTTGATAAAGGCATCGTCATCAAAGCCATGGACATCCAGGAAAAACCCTGGTGCCGCGTAAGCATCGGCACAAAAGACGAAATGAAACTCTTCGTCACCGCCCTGCAAGAAATAAGCTAAGCAACAGCACTCAGAAAATATGAAGCCGGACGGTCTGGATGACCGCCCGGCTCTTTTTGTTTTGGTTGGCGTGACCTTCATTTTCTAATCCTTCGTCTCAACCAACAAGGCCAAGTAAGTCCAGCCTACTTCTTAACCACTTTAAAAGCTTTCCCATTTGCTGTCACGGTGTATAATCCTGTTGGGAATTTGGTCATGTCTAGCACGGTTGTGTTGGAATTTTGATTTGTTACGTGCAGTTTTTTGCCGGCGATGTTGAAGATTTCCAGCGTGCCCAGGCCCTTTTCGGATTCGATGTTCAGGAATTCTGTAACTGGGTTTGGATATACATTTAGCGTGTTGTTAGCTTCAATGCTGGCGCTGATAACTCTTGTATAATCAAATTTTCCGTCCAGATCGACTTGCTTAATGCGGTAATAGTAAACTCCTGCGGGCAAGAATTCTTCACGATAAGCATATCGATTTGTCTCCTTTGCATCTCCGGCTGCTTCAACGGTTTTAATGTTTGCGAAATCAACAGCATTACTGCTGCGTTCGAGCTCAAAATGCGAGGCGTTCACCTCCTCCGAAGTGGCCCATTCCAGCGAAGGACGGGCGTTTTCTATGCGGACATTGAAATATTTCCACACAACGGGCAATGCAGAGCCGGAAACATTAAGCGCCGGTGAGAAAATCGTATTCTTATGTGCATCCACAATTTTTAACTTATAAGTGCCTGCGCCGACAGTCCATTGCTGGCCAGTGCTCTGAACCTGATTACAATCGCCGGCAATGAGCCAGTTATATTGCGAACCCTCGGGAATCGCCGGTCCCGTAAAAGTAAGATCAATGCTTCCGGGCATGCGCGCGGCCGTAACCTCGGCGGGTGCGAGTGCGGGATACGGTGTGGATTGCGTCAGAAAATCATTGGTAATGTGGTCGTTCCAAAATCCTGCGAGCGAAATCAAACCTGAATAAACATTTCCATCCGGTGAAGCCGTAACGCCGTCGCCCCGAAAATGGACTTCATCACTCCGGTATTCAAGGCTGTAATAGGGGTCTGTGTCGGGGCCCTGGAAGACGTTTGCGTAAGTGGCGTCGCTGTCAATGAGTTCATTTTGAGCTGCTATAACATTTGCCGAAACCTGCGAGGCGCCGTCAAATGTGAATCGCGAGGCGCGCGCAACGATCCAGGCAAGATTGCTTTTGCCGGAAAGATTGCGGCTCGCATTAATCACTTCCCATAATTTGTCGCGGTAACGGTCTTTTGGATTTTCGGTAAGCGAGGCTTCAATGAAATTGTCCGTTTCGCCTTGATGCCAGATCACCGCCCTGATGCCCAGCTGTGCAATGTAATTGTTGAGTGCAAGCCGCAAATGCCCAAAGGGTAATCCTCTCGGAAAAGTATATCCGAATGGTCCGGTCGTGATGGCATTGGGATCAATGGTCTGCCGCCATTCTTCAATGCCTGTGCTTGACCAGCCTGCATTAAAAATCATGACGGGCACGCGCAGCTTTTCATAAACTTTATCCCCGAAAGAACCCCAGCACCATGCATAATTGCCGAATGGAGCCGTTTTTACGCTTGCGTCGAGGTGGACAAAATTCGGACAAGGAAGCTGAATGCTGTTGTATTCCGTAACCGCTCCGCCATTTACATTCTGAAAATCGACACTGTTGACTTGGTCATTCGCAGCGCCGGGGCCGTTGGGATTAGCATCGCCGCCGGTGGCATTAGACTGGCCTGCAACCAGAAAAACTTCGCCCACGCCAACACGCTCGATCACAGATTGCTTCGGTTCACTGCCAGCCCTGATCCCACGGACTTCAAGTTTGTACCAGCCACCTTTAACCGGCATAAAACCATAAAAGTGACCGGCTGACAATGAATTGTCAATAACCGTCCAGTTGCCATCGGCGGGAGCAGCTTCGCCTTCGCCCGTAATGCGCGGGACAAAACGTGCTTCGATCTGCTGGAATGATTCGGTCACAAACCCGCCAATGTATACGTTGGCTTCATTGGAATTGTTTCGCTGGAAAACGGCCCGTTCTGTGGGGAATGTGATGGAAATCTGTGCGTTAACGAATTGATGGGCACAAAAGAGGAGGTAACAACTTACGATGAGTAAAGTTTTTTTCATGATATGGAGGTTGATTTTATACCATAAAAATACGCGAATTGACGCAATCCGTCTTCAAGCACTTGGTAAATGGCAGCCTTCGCGTGGCTTTATAAGCTGATTATTTATTTAGCGTGCAACCACTTATTTTTGCCCTATGGTAAAAATGATCCCCGATAATTTAAGAGAAATCATGATTCACAATGCGCAGGAAGTGCAAAACGACCTCGCAAAGGACCACGCACCAGTGGTAAAGCTGCATTCCAAATATGGCAAGGCGATCTGGCTGCTTTCGGAGCTGGATGCAACCAATAACATTGCTTATGGTCTGTGCGATCTGGGAAAGGGAAAGCCGGAATTGAGCTACGTGTCCATTACAGACCTCGAAAGTATCAAACATGCCAGGCTTAAAGTCCCTATGGTTGAAATAGACCCTGCTTTTGACGGAAAATA
The DNA here is from genome assembly GCF_979253085.1 of Dyadobacter sp. AC419. Lineage (NCBI taxonomy): Bacteria > Pseudomonadati > Bacteroidota > Cytophagia > Cytophagales > Spirosomataceae > Dyadobacter > Dyadobacter sp. AC419. The sequence goes on from NZ_CEEDCD010000015.1 coordinate 304,994, forward strand.
TGCCATGAGTGTTTATCTGGCCGCCGCTAAGCTGAACAAGCGGGTTACAGAGGATGACGCACTGCTGCAAGTGGCGCTCCGCTCGTCCAACTAATCGGGCGTTCCGTATTTTATTTTCCACTTCCAGTTTTTCTTGTCCTAGTTCAATGCTTTGGCCCTATGGCCCAGGGTATCTTTGTATCAACAAAAACGAAGAGAACTAAACTTTTGGAAATCATGGAAAATACAATCAACGGAATTCACCACATCACAGCCATTGCAAGCGATCCAAAAAAGAATTACGACTTCTACACAAGGATCCTTGGTTTACGAATGGTTAAGAAAACGGTCAATTTCGATGACCCAAATACATATCACTTTTATTACGGAGACAAAGAAGGAACACCCGGAACGATCCTGACATTCTTTCCATGGGGCAATCAGATCCCAGCGGGAAGGAGAGGAACGCGGCAGGTTACCGAGATCGGTTATTCAGTTCCGGAAGGGAGTCTTGATTTTTGGTTAAAAAGATTGGACGCCAATCATGTCACATATAATAAAGTTGCTGAAAAATTTGGTGAGCAATATCTGACATTCCTGGATCCGGATGGTCTTAAATTCGAGCTTACTGTTTCTAAAACTGGGGATAACAGAACACCTTTTGAAACTGCGGAAGTCACTGCTGAAAATGCGACCCGCGGATTCCACAGCATCACCATTACCAGCAATAAAATTGAGGAAACAGCCAAAATTCTGACGGATATCTTTGGTTACCGCTTGTTGGAACAACATGTGAACCGTTACAGATTTATTACCGATGCCGTTGATAATGCAGCCATCGTTGACTTGGTGGAAGCGCCTGGCGAAAGAGCAGGTCATGTGGCTGGCGGTTCGGTTCACCATGTTGCATTCCGCGTTGCGAATGATGATATATTAATGCAATTCCGCAAAAAAGTGGTTGAAGCCGGACATCAGATCACGGATAAAATCGACCGGAATTACTTTTATTCACTTTATTTCCGTGAACCGGGCGGTGTGTTATTTGAGATTGCAAGTGACAACCCAGGATTTGCAACGGATGAAACGGTTGAAGAATTGGGAAGCGGCTTAATGCTTCCACCTCAATACGAGCCACGCCGTGCACAAATCGAATCTGTGCTTCCAAAATTGGTCTAAATCACTGCATTTGATTAACGCTGGCCATGTAAACGCATGGCTGGCGTTGGTTTTACTTAAAAATCAATGTCATGTATACGCATAATAACCAAATCGTAAAAGATGGAAAGCCTGCTGCGGACGCGATAAAAGCCATCGTCATGCTGCACGGAAGAGGCGGCTCTGCGGAAGATATCATTTCCTTGAAGCGCGTTCTCGATATTAGTGAAATGGCGATTTATGCGCCGAAAGCAACCAACAACAGCTGGTATCCATACAGTTTCATGGCACCCTCGATCCAGAACCAGCCTGCATTGGATTCGGCTTTGGAAGTTATAGATCAGGTTGTTAAGGACATTGAAGCAGATGGGATTGCGGCTGAGAATATCTACTTTGCAGGGTTTTCGCAAGGAGCTTGCCTGACGCTGGAATACACAACCCGCAATGCAAAAAGATACGGTGGCATCATCGCTTTCACGGGCGGCTTAATCGGTGAGGAATTGAATGAAGCGCATTATCAGGGTGACTTTGCGGGCACGCCGGTTTTTATCTCCACAGGTGATCCGGATCCGCACGTTCCCGTTTCCCGCGTAAAAGAAAGCATTGCGATCCTTGAAAGATTGGATGCATTTGTGACTTTCGCTATTTATCCAGGCAGACAGCACACCATTTCATCTGCGGAAATTCAGCTTGCCAACAAAAATATACTGAGCATTTAAAACACTCAGTTTTTTATAAAACATTATGAAAAACAGCATCTTACACAAAGCCGACTCGCGTTTCACAGCAGACCACGGTTGGCTCAAAAGTGCGCAGACATTCAGTTTTCATGATCATTATGATCCGCAAAGGCTCCAATTCGGGGCTTTGCGGGTTTTGAATGATGACATTGTCAATGGTGGAAAAGGGTTCGGAAGGCACCCGCACGACAACATGGAAATCATCTCAATTCCATTGGAAGGCACGCTCGAACACCAGGATAGCATGGGCAATGTTGCGGTGATAAGTCCGGGTGAAATCCAGGCTATGAGCGCGGGGACGGGCATTTACCACACTGAGTTTAATAAAAATGCAGACGAACCGGTGACGTTTTTGCAAATCTGGCTTTATCCTGACAAGCTTAACATTGCACCCCGTTATGACCAGCGCGATTACAGTCACGGCGACAGTCACAACCGGTTTTTACAAATCCTGTCACCGGACTCCGAAGATGAGGGCGTGTGGATTAACCAGCAGGCGTGGTTTCACATTGGCAAGTTTGATGCAGGTTTTGAAACAAGCCACACATTAAAGGACGCTTCCAACGGGCTCTATATTTTTATCATTAAAGGAAATGTGGATGCGGACGGGCAGGCATTGAGCACAAGGGACGGATATGGCATTTGGCCGGAAAATGCTGTCAAGATCAAAGCAATCGACGAGGCGGAAATTTTAATCATGGAAATCCCTGAAAAATGGCAAATGTAAATATCCTGGTTTTAGCAGAACATTCGGAAATTCTGGAAACGATCATCCGGCTCATTAATAAAAATAAGGATTGGAACGGAACGGGCGTTGCCAGCTTCGAGCAAGCGAAGGAAGCGTTTCAAAAAAGTAATTTTGATTTAGTACTTTTAGGCGTGGGCGTGGATGCAGAAACGGAGTCGCAGGTGCTTGCATTATGCCATTCCATTGATCCCGCGATCGTTTGTATGCGCCATTTTGGAGGCGGAAGCGGCTTGCTTTACTCCGAAATTTCGCACGCGCTTGCCCGACATTAACCGAATCCTGATTGAAGCATGTTTGATAAAATAAATGATTATGCACTGCGGTGCATGCAGTTCTCCCTGGCGGACCTGGAATTTTTCGACTCATTGCTTCAGTTTAAAAAATATCCTAAAAAGACATTCCTTTTGCAGGAAGGGGAGGTTTGTCAATTTGAAGCTTACATATTGAAAGGCTGTATCCGCACTTACCACATTGATAATGCGGGCGCTGAGGTTACATTGCAATTTGCCGTGGAAGACTGGTGGGTAAGCGACATTACCAGCTTCCAGAACCAGACGCCCGGCTTGGTTTACATTGAAACGCTTGAAGATTGCGAATTACTGATCCTGACACCCGAAACAAAAGAGATCTTGCTTGAAAAAGTGCCTGGCTTCGAGCGTATGTTCAGGCTTATGGTGCAGCGAAATCTCGCCCAGTTACAGGAACGACTGTTCCGGACGATTTCCACAACAGCGGTTGAAAAATATCTGGATTTTCTTAACCGTTACCCCGCCATTCCACAACGTGTTGCGCAACATTACATCGCATCTTACCTGGGCTTTTCTCCTGAATTTCTGAGTAAAGTAAGGAAAAAGCTGAGCGAGAAGTAATGTCTGTTTTTATTCAAAAATTGCTTGCCGCGTATATACGGTGAAAAAACCTCTACAAAATAAAACGACGCCTGTCTTCTAAATGCATCCGGTGCGTTGGAACAATTATTTCACATGGATCGTCATAACCAAAATTTCACAGTCATGGCTAATTCAGAAGTAATTGAAATACTTAATGACTTGATCCTTATCAACAACGACCGCATTGAAGGATACAAGAAAGCGTCAGACGAAACCGACGCTTCGGATACAGACCTGAGATCATTATATTCAAATCTTGCAGACCATAGCCGTTCCAATGTATCGGAACTTTCGGGCCAAGTGACTTCGCTGGGAGGCGAGGCCGCGACAGGAACAATGATTTCCGGCAAATTATACAGGACATGGATGGATGTGAAATCAGCATTCTCCAACGACGGCAGAAAAACTTCATTGGAAAATTCAGAGTTCGGTGAAGATGCTGCTCAAAAAGCTTATGAAACAGCACTTAAATCTGATGAGCTTGCGCCTGACTTGCGGGCATTGATCATGAGACAAAAGGCGATATTAAAAGACGGACATGATACAATCAAACGTCTGCGCGATTCAGCGAAAGTTGCACACTAATTTATTCTCATCGATAAACTAGGATCAGGGCCGGCTTATGTCGGCCCTTTTTCGTGATAAAAAATGGGATAAAATTGAATGGCATAAAATTTTAAAATTCAAATCGTCTATCAGCCATGCTTGTTTAACGTTAAACGGACTTTATGGAAAAACTGGATATTGTTGTAATAGGCTCCTCCGCTGGGGGAGTAACTGCATTACAGGAACTTGTTAATATGTTACCCGCTGATTTCAATGCACCCATTTTCATTGTTCAGCATATCTCACCACACGCACATAGTTTTTTGCCAAAGATATTAAGTACAAAAAGTTCTCTGCCTGCAAAGCATCCGTATGACGGCGAAGTGTTTCAAAAAGGGCACATTTACCTGGCTCCCCCGGATTGCCATTTATTGATTGAAAAAGACAGAATTCTTGTCAAAAGAGGCCCGAAGGAAAATCGCTTCCGACCTTCTATTGACGCACTTTTCCGGTCGGCGGCTTACAATTATGGACCGCGGGTGATCGGGTTGATCCTTACCGGCATGCTGGATGACGGCACTTCCGGGATGTGGTCTGTGAAGCGGCTTGGCGGCATTGGGATTGTGCAGCAACCTGATGATGCTATGTATCCCAGCATGCCGCAAAGTGTGCTGGAATATGTGGATGTGGATTATTCTGTTCCGCTTGCTGAAATCGCATCATTGCTGACAGAACTGGTTCAAGGCAAGAAAATCGAGGAGACGGAAGCACCAGAAGTTCCGGAATTGAGCAGGATGAAAACGGAGATCGACTTCGCAGCTCAGACTAATGATCTGGATAAAAAAGTGCTTGATCTGGGAGAACTTGCTCCAATTGCCTGTCCCGAATGCAGCGGAACTTTGATAAAGATTAAGGAAGGAAAAATAACGCGTTTTCGTTGCCACACCGGGCATGCTTACACCTACAGCTCGTTGCTTGCGGACCTTACCGAGGCCATTGACGCAAGATTATGGCAGGCGCTCCGGGGACTGGAAGAAGCGATCATTATCCTGGAAAACACGAAAGAAGAATTTTCGCAGTCCGGAGATTCCGCTGGTGCGGAGGACTTCGCGGGAAAAGTTGCCGTTGCGCGTGAGAAGGCTAAGTCGCTGCAAAGGTTTATTTATGATGATTAATTACATGAAAATGGGCAGGAACAATCCAGATTACGGATCACATTCCTGCCCATTTTCAATGTCTCCGGCCATTCCGGCCATAACTATTTGTTTGTCTATCCAAGCATTATTTTCCTGTCGGCTTTTTGCTCAAACTATCATCGTGCTTGCGTCTTGTTGAGTCAGCATTCAGGTTTGATTGATTCGATGGATAGCCCAGGCTGTCGTCTTGATTATCTTCACCAATGCCCATTGCCTTGGTGCTTTCCGCGCCGCTGCTATCATTAGGCGTTGTTTGGCTCGCGCTGCCGGACCCTTCGCTTCCTTTTTCATAATCATTGACCTTTCCGCATGAGGTTAATCCAAGGCAAAGTGCCAATGCAGACGCCGTTAATATCGATTTTATCGCTTTCATATTCATTCTCAATTTGTTGATTCCTTTTTGTGGTTAAAAAATGATACCAAGTCGTTACAGACGGTTTAAAGCGGGCAGCACTTTTTCAGCAAAAACGTCGATGAACTGATCCTGTTCCCGGTTTACATTGTGTAAATAAACGTGTGATGCGCCTGCCTCATAATCCCGGCTGAGCCATTCAATGTGCTGATCGGTGCTGTCTGAAACGCGCACAAAAGGAAGAATTTCTTCCGGTTGAATCATCACGCCTGCTGCATCAAAGGCTTCCGGCATTTTTATATCAGACAAAAGCGATGAGGAAAAAACATTGTTACGCCACTGCTCGTGCGCGCCTTGAAGTGCTTTTTCATAAGTTCTGTCATAGGACAACTGCACCTTTACATAAACCGGCTTTCCTTCACCGCCGCCTTCACGAAATGCATCAATGGTCGCTTTCAACTCATCATATGGCTTTGAAGTGGTGATCATTCCATCTGCCCAGCCGCCGATCCAGCGCGCCGTTTTCGTCGTAATAGCTGCGCCGATAACAGTTGGCATGTAATCAGGACGTGTGTAAAGTTTTGCTTCTTCCACCACAACATGACCTTTGTGAGAAACCATTTCTCCCCGCCAAAGTGCACGCATAATGTCGACGCATTCTTTCAAACGTTCGTTACGGATCTCTTTCGAAGGCCATTTTTCACCATTAATGTGCTCATTCAGAAATTGACCGCTTCCGGTTGCGATCCAGAATTTTCCAGGGAACATTTCACAAAGCGTCGCCACGGCCTGAGCGATAATTGCCGGATTATAACGTTGCACAGGAGCATTCACAATACCGAACTCCATATTCGTTGCCTGCATGGCCGCACCTAGCCAACTCCATGCAAAACCACTTTCGCCTTGCGTTTCGCTCCATGGATAATAATGGTCAGAACAGAGTGAATGGTTAAAGCCGGCGGCATTCGCCTTTAGCGCCCAGTTGAGAAGTTCGCTCGGTTTGAACTGCTCGTGGGACGCGTGGTAACCTGCTACAAGTTTAGGACTATTCATGAATTGCGTCAGTTTCAGTGAGTTTGGTATTTTTAGGAATTTCATTGAGCAGCAGATCGGCCACCCAGTCAATGGATTGCAGGACGATCGCTTCCGGCGTGCCCTCAAATGTTTCGCGCACGGCAACGGATTTGTCTTTCAAAAAAGCATGAATAAATATGGTTCCGACAGGTTTCTCCGGCGTTTCACTGCCTCCTGGCGTGGTGAGGCCCGTAATCCCGACATGGATATCTGCTGGAATAAATGTTTGCAACCGGTTCGCGATTTCTTTTGTAACCTCAGCGCTTTCCGGTGTAAACTTGTCAATCATTTCTTTGGGAACCCGGAGGATCCCGATCTTCAAATTGGCATCATAACACACAAGCCCGCCTTTCAAAACCTGCCCGGAGTCGGGACATAATGAAAATTCGGCAGAAGCTCGGCCGGCAGTTGCACTCTCTGCAAAGGCGACGGTTAATTTTTTGTCTGCAAGCGCTTTGCTGCAATCCAATACAATTTGTGAAGGCATAATTTTACAGTTTATGTTAGGCGAATGAGCAGGCCCTCGTCACCACCAAGTGTGATAATGTCTTGAACCTGCATGCCGATGCGTTCAATTTCCGTTCCCAGAATCACCGTTCCCTGATAGGATTTTTGTCGGGGTTTGAAATACGCAGGTCGGTGTGTGAGGTTCAGAATGATCAGGAATTTCTCATTTTCCCACTCCCGGATGTATGAAATAAGTTGCTGATCCGCGTAAACCGGGCTGTATTTGCCAATGTTAAGCGCGGGGCTTTCTTTCCTGATTTTGATAAGCTTTCGATAGAACGACAGCTTTGAATATTCGTCATTCTTTTGTTTTTCAACATTCACGCGTCCAGAATTATAGGGCAAGCGCAACCACGGCTTATGGTTTGAAAAACCGCCGTTGATTTCGCTGCTCCACTGCATAGGCGTCCGGGCCGGGTCGCGGCTTATGTTCAGGTCAGGCATGTTGAGTCCTTGCGGGTCCACGATCTCGTTCATGGGAATGGGGACATCCCGCATGCCAATTTCGTCACCGTAATATATGGTTGGTGTTCCGCGTAATGTAAGCAGCATTAATGCCCCGATTTTCGCCTGCGACCGCCCAACGCGACTTGAAATTCTGGGTTTATCATGATTGCCGAGCACCCAGTTCGGCCAGCCTTCTGCTGGCAGCGCCCCTTCATATTCGTCAATGGCCATCGCAATCTGCGGCGCATCCCAGGGCAATGTCAGCAGCTGGAAGTTGAAAGGTAAATGTGCACCTTTGTTGTCCCGGCCATAATAAGTGACCAGTTTATGGATCGGCAAATAGATTTCCCCGATCAGCACACGATCATCAAACTCATCCGTAAGTGCGCGCATCATGCGAACAATCTCGTGCACTTCCGGCTGGTCGGTTGAGTAAACGGGTGTATAATGATCGTAAATCAAATCTTCCGGATTATAAGGCGATCCGGGAAAAGGCGGGTTGTCACGCAGCTGCTCATCTTTGATCATGTGCCACATGACATCCACCCGGAAACCGTCAATGCCTTTCTCTAACCAGAATCGCATCACATCCAGCATGGCTTGCTGCACTTCCGGATTACGCCAGTTTAAATCTGGCTGCTCCTTTAAAAATGCGTGATAATAATATTGTTGCGTCGTTTCATCCCATTCCCAGGCATGTCCGCCAAAAACGCTCAGCCAGTTGTTAGGCAAAGAGCCGTCCTCCTTTCCGTCGTGCCAAATGTACCAGTCACGTTTGGGGTTATTCCGCGAGGAGCGGCTTTCTAAAAACCAGGGATGCTGATCGCTCGTGTGATTGGGCACGAGGTCGAGCAGGAGTTTCATGCCGCGGTTATGCACTTCATTAAGCAGCTGATCAAAATCCTCCATGGTCCCGAAAAGTGGATGAATGCCGCGGTAATCGGAAATATCGTAGCCGAAATCGGCCATAGGCGAGGAGAAAATGGGCGAAAGCCAAACGCAGTCGATGCCCAGCCACTGCAAATAATCAAGTCTGCTTATAATTCCTTGCAAATCACCAACTCCGTCACCATTTGAATCTTGAAAAGATCTTGGGTAAATCTGATATATAACGCCTTGTTGCCACCAAAGATGGTTCGGGATAACGGATGTCGGTGTCGTGGTCTGCTCCATGTTTCAATGTTTGATACAATGTTTTTTCGCAGTAAAAAATCGAGCCTGAGTGCCTTTTGAGGCCGCAAGAAAGGCAGGGGGTTACCTATAAAAAAGGACAATAAAGGTTTTTAATATAAAGACATTGGCACGTTGATGGCATAGTTTTTAGAGCGGAACGCCAAACGAATCAGAACATTTAATACGAATTCAATATGGAACAAACAGCAACACAAGAAGAAAAACCTGTGGTTGAGCGTAAGTCTTATTTCCAGGTTGCGGACGGCATATGGGGCCTAACGGATATTTTTGTTAATGTATATATAATTAAAAATGAGGAAGATAACTCATGGGTTTTGGTTGATGCAGGTCTGAAAACGGCTTATCCAAAAATCAAGAAGATGGTTAGTGAGCTCTTTGGACCCGACTCGCGGCCAAGTGCAATTGTCCTCACACATGGCCATTTCGATCATGTGGGATCATTGAAAAGGCTGGCCGAAGAATGGGATGTTCCCGTTTACGCGCATTATCTGGAACTGCCTTATCTCACCGGAAAATCGGCTTATCCGCCAGCGGATTCAAGCGTGGGCGGCGGCATGATGGCCTACATGGCCGATCTTTACAGCAACGAACCCATTGATATTCACGAACGTGTGGAAGCTTTTCCGGGCATTACGCCGGAGATTCCTTTCATGCCCGGATGGACTTATCTTCATACGCCTGGGCATGCGCCGGGTCATGTAAGTTTTTGGCGGGAAAAAGACAAGGTGCTTATCGCCGGAGATGCTTTTGTGACCACGAAACAGGAATCAGCGGTTTCTGTGCTGTTACAAACAAAGGTGATAAGTGGTCCGCCTAAGTATTTCACGTGCAACTGGTTAAAAGCGGAGGATTCCGTAGACCAGCTTGCTTCCCTGCTGCCGGAAGTGGTGGCAACGGGGCATGGGCAGCCCATGTCGGGGCAGGAAATGCAGCAGCAATTGTTGGAGCTCGCTTATTATTTTGAAGATAAAGCCGTTCCGAAACGAGGTCGGTATGTAATGACGCCTGCGATCACGGACAGCGAAGGAGTCGTGTCCATTCCGCAGGAAGGCTCAGAACCTTACAAAGTGCTCTTTACAATCGGCGTTGTGACGGCAGTGACCGCTTTGGGCTGGGCTTTGTTTTCCAAATACAAGTCAAAAAGCAGTTACCGTTAAATAACTGCATACCCAATAAACTTAAATCCGATCGGTTCCATGCGGCTCGTAACGCATGGAACGATTATTTGTCACTTATATTAGTGATTTAGTAACCCACCTCAAATTTCAACAATCGAAATGTAACTAAAACATAGCCTTCAAAATGGACAAACAGGAGATTTACCTCGTCGATGACTCGGCCGACCATCGGTTTCTGGTCAGAAGTATCTTCAACAAATTTCTTCCGAATTATCATGTGAAATTTTTTCAGGGTGGAAATGAGTTGTATCAGTTTCTCATTCTGCAATCCTCACCTGATTACGCAGGCAGACGCCCCGCATTGATCATTATGGATCTGAACATGCCTTCGATTAACGGGCTCTCGCTTCTTAAATTGATCAGAAATTCACCCGATAACACGGTTACCCAATGGAAAACGCTTCCTGTGGTGATATTGAGCAGCAACAATTCCAATGACGTAATCAACAAATGTTACCTGGCCGGAGCCAATTCGTTTTTTGTGAAACCAATGGAATTTGAAGAGCTCCGTTATATGCTTGAAACCATCTGTCATTACTGGCTCGACTATAACAAATTGCCGATGGTCAGCTCTGAAACAATTGAGGGAAAATCGCCCGCGATGGACCTGTAACACGATTTTACAATTAATGCTTAGTAATTACCGCGTAGTATTACGTGATGCTTTGCCATTTAATAAGTTAAGCCACCGTTTGATAACCGCAATGCCGCATTAGCAGGTCAAATAGGCTTATTTTTGGTAAAAACTCAATCACATATACACCGTGGAAAGCAACAGGGAAATTGGCGCAACCATCATTTTATTTGGCATGATAATCTTCTGGATTGTCAGCGTTATCCGAAAAAATCGTCAGGCAAAACAAAAGCAAAAAATATTACTGGAAGGCATTGAGGCAAACGCAACGGTTTTAAATATTGAACCAACGGGCGAATATCTCAACAACCTTCCCGAATATCAGATGAAGGTAAAAATACAGCCCGAAAAAGGCGCCGATTTTGTGGCAGAAGTGCGGGAGATCTTATCCTATTCCAAATACGACGCCATGAAACAAGGAAGCCAGGTGCTTGTAAAATACGACCCGGCCTATTATAACCGGGTCATTTTCCTTCAAACTGCCTGAAACTTTTTTAACAACACATTCAGACGGTTCCTTTTTTCCGGTAAGCAGCGATTTTCGCATACAATTCATTAGGCGTAAATGGCTTGCTTACATAATCATTCATTCCCACCTGAAACGCGATATCCTTGATATCCAGCATGGCAGAAGCGGTCAGCGCGATAATCGGAAGTTCTGCATATTTGCGATCAGGTAAGCATCGAATCCGGGCGGTTGCTTCATAACCGTCCATTTCGGGCATTTGCAAATCCATCAGGATCAGATCATAATCATTTTGCTGGACCAATTGGTAAGCAATCAGCCCGTTTTCTGCGACATCGTATTCAATCTCCCATTGCTTCATGAAGTTTTTCATGAGGAAAATGTTAACGGTGTTGTCTTCCACGATCAGCAGTTTTGTCCCTTTCAGACTTTGTGTTTTGGTAACAGAATGGCTTCCCGCGTCATGCGACTGGTTTGCACTAACTTTAAAGTTGAGGCTGAAATAAAATCTTGAACCTTCGCCTTGCTTACTTTCCAGTTGAATGCTGCTCTTTTGTAGTTCCAGCAAACGTTTGGTAATCGTAAGGCCCAGACCTGATCCGCCATATTTTCGGGTTGTATCCGAAGTCGCTTGCGTAAAGCTGTCGAAGATGTTTTCGATCTTGTTTTCAGGAATTCCTATTCCCGTGTCTTTCACTTCAAAGTCAATGGTGAGCACATTATTTTCGCGATTTCTGATAGCCGCCGTAACGATCACTTCACCAACTTCCGTGAACTTCACGGCATTGCTGATCAGGTTGGTAAGGATCTGTCCAAGTCGCACGGGATCGCCCACGACGGTCATATTCAGTTCGGGAGCCACATTTACCTGCAAACGGATCCCTTTTTCGTCAGCGCGTTGAATGTTTCCTGATCTGATATTTTCCAGGAGTGATGAAATGTTGAAATCGACTTCTTCAAACTCAATTTTACCAGCATCAATCTTACTGAAATCGAGAATGTCGTTGATCAGCACCAATAAATTCTCCGCCGAAAATTTAAGGATATTCAGATATTCCATCTGCTCAGGCCTCGGATCCTGTTGCAGCAGCAAATGTGTAAAACCGATCACCGCATTCATCGGTGTGCGAATTTCATGACTCATTGTGGACAGGAACTGCGATTTGGCGACTGCGGCCATTTCAGCTTCTTCCTTTGCCTTGATCAATTCCTGCTCATTTTTTTTCTGCGCATCAATGTCCATGATCGCGCCATATAATTTCACAACGCGGCCGGTCTGATCAACGAAAGGCTTTCCTATGGCGTGAATAAATTTGATTTTTCCATCGGGCAGCACAATGCGTAAGTCGAAGCTCGCGGGACTGAGATTATTGACCGCATCTTTAATATGCGAAATGTACAAATGCATGTCGTCCGGATGGATCATTTTCGAAAACAGCTCCGTATGCGGCCCGGCGCTGTCGGGTTCAAGCCCGAAAATCCGAAAAGCCTCATCGGACCAAAAATTTTGCCCCGTAACCAGGCTCTGCTTCCCAGCTTCCGCTGTGCGTCAACTGCTGCGATTCCGAAAGCATTGCCTCGTTTCGCCGGATCACTTCTTCGGCGTGCTTGCGGTGGCTGATATCGTGCCAAACCACCAGCAACACTTTTTTATTGTTGATATGGACAGGATTAAGCGTCACTTCTACAGGAAAATCTTCACCATCAAGCCGCCTATGGATCCATTCAAAACGGTTGTATCCCGTTTCATGCGCAATGCGGTCCATTTCCTTCGACTTATTCTCGGATCTTTGGCCGTCGGGCTGAAACTCTGGTGAAAATGTGGCCGGGTGAATCGACAGGAGCTGACTTTTATCCTTGCAGCGCAGCATTTTCACTGCCGCCTTATTGCAATCAATAATGCCTTGGTTGTCAATCAGCAAATGTGCATCCGTTGAATGCTGGAAAACAACACTAAGTTTTTCCTCATTCAGCTTGCTTTCGGTAAGGTCCTGCAACACACCAAAAAGCTTCACGGGTTTTCCATCTTGCAGCTCGGCCTGGCCGATCGTGCGTGCCCAAATGTCTTTGCCTTCCGTGGTTTCCATCCAAAGCTCCACATCGAAAGGCTTCCCAATATTGATCGCGTGATCAAATGCTTCCTGTATCAGCGGCTGCGACCACGGTTTGTAAAATTGAAACGCCGTTTTCAGGTCCAGAATATGTGCACTGTCGAGCGCCACGATTTCGTATATTTTCGGAGACCAAGAGGGCGTCATGGTCGGAATGTCCAGTTCCCAGGCGCCAATGCGGGCGAGGCGGCTGGCAACTTGTAAAAGATTCTCGTTTTTGGAAAGCTGTTCTTTTAGCGAGTGCCGCTCGTGAATGTCGGTGATGGAGCCCACCATTCTGGCCGGTTTGCCGTCAATAAACTTAGCATTACCTCGGCATTCGAAGAAACGGTAACCGCTGTGTTTCGTTTTAAGCCTGACGTGGACATTATAAGGAATGTTTTGTTCCAATTGCGCCTTAACGGCATCGATCACGATCTTCCTGTCTTCCGGATGGACAAGATTTCCAATAAAAGACTCATAACCCGGACTCACTTCGCCCGGCTGATATTCAAGCAGTTCGAAAAATCGGTCTGACCAGATACTGGTCATCCGTAGCAAAGTCCCAATCCCAAATTCCGGCGTTTATTCCGGAAATCACCATTTCCAAAGACTCAATTGTAAACTCTGAACTCATCTCATATGCTTTGCATTATTCAACTAAATTAAGAGAAATAACTTACTTAAATGCACAACGAATCTTCAAAATGTAAAACTACTTTGATGGATTGCGCTCCGCCTGGCGCCGCTTAGTTATTACCAAAGTAAATTCAGCCGGGTTAATTGCCAGTGCGACCGGGTAAGTGTAATTTTGGAATTGAATCAGAAAACATTTAGACAATGTCCATAAAAGTTATTGCATTCGACGCTGACGACACACTTTGGGCCAACGAGCCTTACTTTCAGGAAACAGAGCAAAAGTTCTGCGCGTTACTGGAAGATTATTTGCCGCAGCATTCCGTTTCACAGGAATTATTCAAAATACAAATTCAAAATCTGCCGCTTTATGGTTATGGCGTAAAAAGCTTCATGCTAAGCATGGTGGAAACGGCATTGAAAGTGACAGAGAACACATTGAATGTTGCCGTTATTGAAAAAGCATTGGAATATGGCAAAGAGCATTTGGCCAAACCCATCGAACTGTTGGAAGGTGTTGAAGATGTGTTGAATGCATTGAAAGGAAAGTTCAGGTTGGTTGTTGCCACAAAAGGAGATCTGCTTGACCAGGAGCGCAAGTTGAAGAAATCAGGATTGGAGCACTTTTTTCACCACATTGAAATCATGTCGGATAAAAAGGAATCTGATTATCTGAAACTGATCCGGCACCTGGACATTCTTCCCGAAGAGTTTTTAATGATTGGTAATTCGCTCAAATCTGATGTTTTGCCAGTGCTGGCGATCGGCGGTCACGCGGTGCACGTGCCTTACCACATTATCTGGGAGCACGAGAAAATCGAGCATAATGTTGAACACGCCAATTTCAGGAGCATTTCGACCATTAACGAGATTCTGTCGCACGTTTAAACGTTTTATTTATAAGTAAAAAAGCCGCCCTGGTTCAGTTGTTCTGATCGGGGCGGCTTTGTGTTGGTGAGCAGCTTTTGAATGCTGGCTGCTAGAAAATAAACTTCGTACTCAGGAAGTTAGAAGTGTCTTCATGCACGATCTCATTGATCAGCTGCTTATTGGCATCGTTCATCTTAAATGCAACCAGCGAGCGAATTGAGAAAGAACGGATCGCGTCGGCAACGGACAAGGTTCCTTCTGCGCTGTCCTTGCGGCCTGTAAATGGAAACACATCCGGCCCGCGCTGACATTGACTGTTGATATTGACACGGCTAACCTGATTAACCAACGGATCGATCAGCGCAGCAACTTCGTCGGCATTGTTACTGAAAATACTAACCTGCTGCCCGTGCGTGGATTCGATCAAATATTCAATGGTTTCTTCCAAATCATCAAATGCGACAACCGGCACGATCGGACCGAATTGTTCTTCGTAATAGAGCTTCATTTTATCATTGACCGGATACACAACGGCCGGATAGAAGAATGAACCTTCCGATTTGCCGCCGTTTTCATTGATGATCTGTGCGCCGTGTTCGAGTGCGTCCGCGATGCAGTCGTTGAGATATTCAATTTTATTGGTTTCCGGGAGCGGCGTTAATGCAACGCCTTTTTCCCACGGCATACCAAATTTCAATTCTGCAACGGCAGCACTCAGCTCTTGCAAAAACTGGTCTGCAATGCTCCTGTGAACCCAAACTATTTTCAAGGCCGTGCAGCGCTGTCCATTGAATGAAAGTGACCCCGTAATGATCTCTTTTACAGCCAGGTTAATGTCTGCATGCGGCGTAACGATCGCTGCATTTTTTGCATCCAAACCTAAGACCGCCCGCAGACGGTTCACTTTCGGATGTGATTTTTTAAGCTCATTAGCAACCTTGCTGGATCCGATCAGCGTCAGCACATTAATTTTTCCCGATTGCATTAATCCGGGCACAATGGCATTTCCGCGTCCGTAAATCACATTGACCACGCCTTTTGGAAAACTGTTTTTAAATGCTTCCTGCAAAGGATAATGCAGCAATGTTCCAAATTTCGGAGGTTTGAAAAGGATGGTGTTGCCCATGATCAGTGCGGGGATGCAGGGTAGTGAAAGTTTCGTTAAGCGGGTAATTAAATGGCCCCATGCAAAGCACAACGCCAAGTGGTGAACGTCTGACCTGCGCCGCAATGCCGTCCACAATGTCAAAGCCGGAAGAGTCGCGGTCCAGGTTTTTCAGCGAGTCAATGGTCGCATAAATGTATTCGACTGTCCGGTCAAATTCCTTGGTGGAATCCGCAAATGACTTGCCGATTTCCCACATAATAAGCTTCACGATAATGTCCTTCTGCTCGATCATTGCGCCGGTGAACCGCTCCACGCAATGGATCCTTTCGGCCACGCTCATCGTTGGCCATTCGCCCCGGCCATTGTTATACGCAGCCACCGCAGCATCAAGTGACGTCTCGGCTTCCTGAGCTGTGCAAATCGGGTAACTGCCTATCAATTTGCGTTGAAGGCCGTTTTCGGTGCGGATGCAAACGGGTGAATACACCTCATGCACAGGCCCATCCCAGGGTTTCATTTCGCCGTCGCTGAGAAACTCGCGCTGGTGAACCAATGATGGGAGCAAAAATTCCGCTGGGATGTCTTTTTCTTCGACAAAGATGTTTTTTAACGTGGAATTGAAATCCATTGAATCAATAGTTATTGTGGAACCGGAACATTTCTAACACACTGGGATGACGACGAAGTTTGAAGCTTACATCCCTACTTTGAAACAAATTTATCTCAGTTTAAAATTCTGACAACAGACTTTTTTAGGCTCGTAATTTGACAGGATATGATCAAATTTTGCTCCCTTTTGTCATTTTAAAGAATCTCATGATCAAAAATAAGGAAGCCATCGTCAATCCGAGGATTAATCCAATCCACATGCCCACGGCGCCCATGCTGAAATGAAAGGCGAGGAGATAGCCCACGGGAATGCCAATAACCCAATACGCAATGCCGATCAGAATGGTGGGCGTCTTTACATCTTTGATCCCGCGCAGCAAGCCGGCGCCGATGGCCTGGGTGCTATCGGAGATCTGAAACACGGCCGCGAAAAGCAGCAGCAAAGCGGCAAGCGAAAGCACCTCGGTGTTTTTGTTGAAAAATGAAGGAATTTGGTTTCTGAATGCGGCAAAGAGAACGGCACAAATGGTCCCGTAAGCCAATGCTGTATATAATGTACTTTTCCCGATAACGAAGATTTTAGGCCAGTCTTTCCGGCCCAATGCATTGCTGACGCGGATGGAGCCGGCCTGCGCAAGTCCCATGGAAACCATAAATGTAAGTGACGCGCTGCTCAATGCGATCTGATGCGCGGCTTGCGCTACGGCGCCTAATGTTCCGATTATGATCCCCGAAACCGCAAATGCACCGGCTTCCATGCCGATCTGCAAGCTGCTCGGAACACCAATATGCAGCAATTCACGCCAGGTTTGCGCCTTGAATTTCCACTGACTGCTGCTTACAGCCATGTATTTGGAAAAAGTTTTGTGTTTCAGAATGACGATGGCGAGCGCGAGAAAAATAATGGTCCGGGTGATGAGCGTTGCCCAGCCTGCGCCTTCCAGTTCGAGCCGGGGAAATCCCCAATTGCCGTAAATGAGCAGCCAGTTGAGTAAAATGTTAAGCGGCATGCCCGAAAGCGACAGAATCATGGCAGTCCGCGTGTGTTCCAACCCATCCGCGAATTGCTTGAGCGTCATGAAAAGCAGCATCGGAATGATCGACAAGCCCATTAATTTCATAAAAGGGATTGCTAATGTCACCACTTCCGGATCCTGGCCGAGGTGATGCAGCAGATCTTTTCCGAAAACGAGCGTCAGCGATATGATGATGGCGGTCAATGCGCAAAGGCAAAAACCATTGAACAAATAATGGGAAACCAATTTTGCATCGCTGCGTCCATTGGCCAGCGAAACCATTTGCGAGACCGAAATCGTCATCCCGATGCCGAGTACAAAGGGAATGTTCATTGCATTGATTACCAGTGCTGCCGCGGCAAGTTGTTTGTAACTGATTGCGCCCACCATAGCGCTGTCGATAAGGTGGAGGGCCATTTGGGCGAGTTCGCCGATGATGATGGGTAAGGCTAATTTTAATGTTTGTGAAGCTTCGGTTTTCATGAAATGCCAATAGAATGCTCAAAAAGACTGCAAAGTTAGGTAACCTATCCGAATTAACTTTGATTCGTTTCCTTCTGGCTTCTTTTAGAATTGTTCGTGAACGATAATTTAATACTGGATTTATGCGACTGTCCAGTAACTTAGTAGAGTAAAATTGATAAGAAAATAGGTTTCTATATTTGTACAAAAAAAAGATTATCGAAAAAACGCTTACAAACTTTATAATGATCATTAAACGCAGGATTGCTGGAAGAGGCTTCAATAGGGCAGCGATAAGATACACGTTGACCGGGTTGGGAGTTTTATTGAATGTTATTTGCGGTCAGCATTTGCTTGCACAATCGGCCAAAAAACTGTCTGTAACCGGAAAAATCATTGACGCCCAAAACAATGGTCCGCTTGGCTACGCGAGCATCCGGCTTTTCAAATCGGCCGACAGCACTTTCATAGCAGGTGCGATCACGGACGAAACCGGTGGGTTTGTGGTTGACATTGCTGCCGGATCCTATTATGCGTTGTCTGAATTCATTGGTTATAAGCCGCATGTAACGCCTAACATTAAACTCACTGATGCCAACTCGCCATTGGATCTAGGCTCAATAAAAATTTCCGGTTCAGCCAGAACGCTCGATGAAGTGACCGTGCAGGCGGAGAAAAGCTCGATGGAACTGTCTCTGGACAAAAAAATATTTAATGTTGGGAAAGATCTTGCAAATGCGGGTGGAACTGCGGTGGACATTCTTACCAATGTGCCTTCTGTTGCCGTGGACGTGGAGGGCAATGTAAGCCTTCGCGGAAGTGGCAATGTGCGTATATTAATCGACGGCAAGCCTTCGGGTTTGGTGAGCATTAAGGGTGCGAGTGGCTTGCAGCAATTGCAAGGCAGCATGATCGAGCGCGTTGAGATCATTACCAATCCATCGGCGCGTTATGAGGCGGAAGGAATGGGCGGGGTGATCAATATTGTGTTGAAAAAAGAAAGAAAAGAGGGGATTAACGGCTCGTTTGACATTATTACAGGCTATCCAACGAATTACGGTGCGGCTGCGAATGTGAATTACCGCCGCAAAAACCTTAATTTCTTTATCAATTACACGATGTCTTACCGCAACACGCCGGGTAAGAATTATTTGTATCAAGAGCTTTACCGCAACGATTCCACATTCATTATGGAGCGCGATATGACTTCCAATCTCAAAGGAATGAACAACAGTGCGCGCGGTGGGATTGATTATTATTTTAACCCAAAAACATCCTGACCGGCTCTTACACCTGGCGGACGAGCAAAGGAAAACGCTTTTCAACATTAAAATACAGGGATTACCTGGGCAGCACGAACAACCTGACGAGCTTCACGAACAGAACTCAGGACGAAACCGAAACGGAGCCGAATTCGGAATATTCACTGACTTACAGAAAGACGTTTAACCGGAAGGGGCAGGAGCTTACGGCGGATGTGCGTTACCTGGATAACTGGGAAAATTCTGATCAGTATTATAGGGAGAACGTTTTCAATCCCAACGGCAGTCCTTCCGGCATTCCGCCATTGCTGCAACGCGCCGTGAATTACGAGACGGAAAAGCAGCTTTTGTTCCAGCTCGATTATGTGCATCCTTTTGGTAAAGACGGGAAATTTGAGGCGGGCGCAAGAAGTAGCTCGCGGGATATGACCAACGATTACACCGTGACGCAGGAAACAAGCGAAGGGTGGATTACATTGCCAAACCTGACGAACGACTTTTTATACGAAGAAAACATTAATGCGGCATATGGAATTGTGGGCAACAAAACTGGCAAATTCTCTTATCAGGCGGGTTTACGAGCCGAATGGACGGGAGTGACAACGGAACTTAAACAAACGGCGGAAGTGAACAAGCGGACTTATGCCAACCTTTTTCCGAGTGTGCATGTGACTTATGATTTTGCAAAACAGAATGCTTTTCAGCTGAGTTTCAGCCGTCGCGTGCGCAGGCCGCAATACAATGACCTGAGCCCTTTTGCGACTTATAGTGATAACCGTAATTATTGGAGCGGAAACCCGGACCTTAACCCTGAGTTTACCAATGTTTTTGAATTTGGTCACATTAAATACATGAGCAAAGGCTCGTTGACTTCGTCTGTTTATTACCGGCATACCAACGGGAAAATCACGAGCATCAGGACCGCGTCCAGGAGGATGGAAGCTCTTACAGACGTCCGGAAAACCTGGGAACGGGAAGATGCTTACGGCGCTGAATTCACAAGCTCTTTCACACCTTATCAATGGTGGAAACTGGATGGAAGCTTAAACTTTTTCAGGGCGATTACGGACGGCACCGGGCTGGACGAAGATTTTCAAAGCGATACATACAGCTGGTTTGTCAGAATGATGTCGCGGTTCACATTATGGAAGACAACGGATGTTCAATTGCGCGGAAATTATGAAGCGCCGCAGCAAACGCCAGCAAGGCAAGCGCAAGGCACTGGCGACATTGGATCTTGCTGCAAGCCGTGATATTTTGAAAAACAACGGAACATTGACACTCAGCGTGATAGATGTATTTAACTCACGTAAATACCGCTCGGTGATCGAGGGCGCTAACTTTTATACGATCAATAATTCGCAGGGAAGAAGACGGCAGATTAACCTGACATTAAACTACCGGTTGCACCAGGCAAAGAAGAAAACGAAGGAAGGTGCGGAAGGAGAATTTTAATCAAGAAAAATTTTATTAAACGGCAAATCTTACATAACTTGTATCATATCTTCGCAAAAATTATTAAGGAATTTAAACACGCTGGGTCTAACTAAAATCTATAATTAACGTTAATTAAAGTAGAAAAGAGAACCTATAACCCGGATATGAGCGCAAAACCAAATAAATCTATTTTCCTTGCTGACGACGATGCAGATGATTGCATGCTGTTCGAAGATGCATTGAGAGAGGTGAGCACATCAACGGAACTTGTGACGGCCAATGACGGAGTTGGGTTGTAATTCAACTTAATGGAAACGACCGTTCCGCCTCCACCGGACGTAATTTTTCTGGATCTGAACATGCCAAGAAAAAACGGTTTTGAATGTTTGGAACAAATCAGAAAAACGAAAGCCTGGGAAAGCATTCCCGTTGTAATATTTTCGACGACCGGACAAGAGGAAATGGTGCGCAAAGTGCATGAGCAGGGCGCCAATTATTTCATCAGAAAGCCAGGCTCATTCCCCAAGTTGAAGCAAGCGATCAAACAAATCCTTGACATTGACTGGTCTAAGCACAACTGGAAACCGGCCGCAGAAAATTTTTATTATCAATATTAGTACGGAAAGTTCACCTCCGAAATCCCAGGACGGAGACATCCATCAGCAAAACTAGTGGACAAGTTAAAGCTAGACACGGACCCAAACGGGCGTGTTATTGAACAAAACATTCAGTCATCTCATAAGCAAATCGGTATAAACGATAGCGAAAGCAAGTTCAGGAACACAATGAAACAGGCTCCCGTAGGAATAACAATCCTTCGGGGACCTGATTTTTTTGTTGAAATGGCCAACGATACATATCTCGATATCGTCCACAAAACGGAGGAAGAGTTCGTTAACAGGCCACTTTTTGAGTCACTGCCCGAGGTTAAGGCATCCATTGAGCAAATTCTGCACGATGTTTTGCGAACAGGCGTTGCCTATAATGGCAATGAATTCGGTGTAACCATCACTCGCTTTGGTGCACCCCAGCAATGTTACTTCAACTTTGTATATCAGCCGCTTTTTGAGGAGTCCGGAGAAATTTCGGGCATCATTGTCGTTGCTACTGAGGTTACACAGCAGGTTTTGGCAAAACACCGGCTCGAACGCAGTGAAAACCAGTTCAGAACATTGGTAACACAATCGCCCTTTGCCAAAGCGATTCTCAAAGGCCCGGATTTCCTGATCAGCATTGCCAATGAAACAATGTTGAAAAACATCTGGCGCAGGGAATTGCATGAGGTTGTGGGTAAGCGCTTGTTTGACGTTTTCCCGGAACTTGAACAGCAAAATTTTGCAGGCATCCTGAATGATGTGCTCGGAACCGGTTTGCTGCATCGGGCCAATGAAGCGCCAATCATCATTAATGGTCCGGATGGGGAAAAGGAATATTATCTTGATTTACAATATGCGCCTATTTTCGAGACGGATGACGCTGCTGCCGGCATTATGCTGTCCGTCAATGATGTGACCGACAAAGTAAGGCTGCGAAGGAAATTTCTGAAGCGGCTGAGCGCTTGTCGCTGGCGACGGACGGGACACAGCTGGCAACCTGGGACTTGAACCTGCAAACCAAACAGGTTATTTATTCAGCAAGGTTAGCCGCAATTTTTGGTGTTCCGGAAAACCAGACGCTTACGCACGCGGAAATGCGCAGTCGGCTGCATCCGGATGACCGTGTTAATGTGGTTGAAAAGGCATTTGCGGAGGCGCTGAAAACGGGCAACTATTATTACGAATCACGCATCATTCATCCTGACGGCACAACACATTGGATCAGAACGCAGGGTAAAATCCTTTATGACGCCAATCATCAGCCGCTGAGAATGCTCGGCACAATGATGGACATCACGGATCGAAAGGAAGATGAACTGGCATTGAAAATCAGTGAAGACAAATACAGAACACTCGCCGACGAGCTGGAAACGCAGGTTCAGCTCCGGACAAAGGAATTGACGATTGCCAACAGTGAATTGGTTAAGACCAACATGGAACTCGCGCAGTTTGCTTACGTGGCGAGCCACGATTTGCAGGAGCCGCTGCGTAAAATCCAGACTTTTGCAACACGGATTCTTGAAACGGAAGTGGATAACATTTCGGAACGGGGCAAGGATTATTTCAGAAGAATGCAAGCGTCTTCCACGCGCATGCAGCAGCTTATTGTGGATCTGCTGGCCTTTTCACGCGCCAATGCCATTGAAAAACATTACGAGCACACGGACCTGAATGTGGTTTTAGAGAATGTAAAAGAGCAGCTCAGCGACTCTATCCAGCAGACCAACACAACCATTTTAAGCGAACACCTTCCTGAAATCGATGTGATCGTTTATCAATTCGAGCAGCTTTTTACAAATCTGATTGCTAATGCGATCAAATTCACCAAACCTGGTGTCAACCCGGTTATAACCATCCGCACGGGACAAATTTCGGGCGAACTGATTCCGGTCAATGACGCTGACCGTCACATTAATTACCAATACATTTCATTTTCAGATAATGGCATTGGCTTTGAACCGCAATTTAAAGACCGCATTTTTCAGGTTTTCCAGCGCCTGCATAACAGAAGCGCATATGAAG
This sequence comes from Dyadobacter sp. AC419, assembly GCF_979253085.1. Classification (NCBI taxonomy): domain Bacteria; kingdom Pseudomonadati; phylum Bacteroidota; class Cytophagia; order Cytophagales; family Spirosomataceae; genus Dyadobacter; species Dyadobacter sp. AC419. The sequence continues at coordinate 328,208 of NZ_CEEDCD010000015.1, forward strand.
GCACAGGCATTGGTCTGGCGATTTGTAAAAAAATCGTTGAAAATCACAAGGGAGTGATCGACGCCATCGGCAAACCGGACATAGGCTCAACATTCATTATTTATCTGCCACTCTGAATGTGAATGTCGCATTAACAGTCAAGCGGGAAAGCATATGCCTTATATTTTGGGCTGCTTGCGACTGAAATCTTTCTGAAAAGTAATGGCTATGCCGGCAAGAATGATGATGCCGCCGACGATCATGGAGCGCGTAATGGCCTCGTTGATGAAGAGCCAGGCAAGCAAACCAGTGACTACGGCCTGGCTTAATAAGCTCAGCGAAACGCTTTTAGCATCCATTTTCTTGATCGCATAACTGATCGTAAGCCAGCCTACCAACTGACAAATCAGTCCTTCAATTACAAACACGCCCCAAACCGTGCCGGAAAAATTCCAAAGCGGCTCATTGAAATACAGGCATATCAGCAGTAAATAAATGCTGGACACGGCCATACTGATCGTCATAAAGCTGATAATGTCGATTTTGCCCAAAATCGACTTGCTGATCAGCATGTAGGAAGCATATAAAATCCCGGATAAAACGGCGAGCGCAAAACCGCGGTCTAAACGCATTTCCATAAATGAGCTTGGCCCGATGAGCACGACCATTCCGGCAACGGCGACAAATGTGCCGATCCAGAAACTCGATTTTGGCCGGTCGTTGAGGAAAAGAAAAGCCCCGATCCCGACCCAAACGGGTGACAGGTTAGTCAGGATCGTGGCTTGGGTTGCATTGGAATAATGTATCGCCAGATTCCAGACTGCTATGTCCGTAGCGAATATGATTCCGCACAGTGCAATGGGAAATAGCAGCTTTTTATCGGGCCAGGTAAATTTCTGTTTGAATGCGATCCAAGGAATCAGGAAAATGAAACCCAAAAACATGCGGTAAAAAGCAGATGTAATGCCGGAAACCGGAGCCCATTTTACCAAAACAGGAAAAATACTGATGCATAATAACCCGACAAAAAGACTGACGCGTGGATTCAACATATCCTGTTAATGAGCTGGCTTTGCGCGGTCATATTGAATTGGCCACGTAATGTCCTCGCCCAATTCATGTGCAGCATGCAACGGGAAATAGGGATCGCGAAGTAGTTCACGCGCCATAACGATCAAATCCGCTTCGCCATTTTGCAAAATTTCTTCTGCCTGTTTTGCCTCCGTAATCATCCCGACAGCGCCTGTTAATGAACCGGTTTCTTTTTTAATTTTTGCCGAAAAAGGAACTTGATAGGAGGGCCCAACGGTGATTTTTTGATGCGCAGCCAAGCCTCCGCTCGACACATCAATCAGATCAACACCTTTCGTTTTCAACACATTAACCAGTGCAACGGATTGGTTTTCGTCCCATCCGTTTTCAGCCCAGTCCGTTGCCGAAATACGGACAAGCAAAGGCAAATCCGCCGGCCACACTTGCTGCACGGCGTCTATGATTTCGATTAATAAACGGCTTCTGTTTTCCAAGCTTCCGCCATAAGCGTCTGTGCGCTTGTTGCTTAGTGGAGACAAAAATTGGTGAATAAGATAACCGTGCGCCGCATGCAGCTCAATAACCTGAAAACCAGCATTTAATGCACGTTTAGCAGCTGCTGCAAAATCAGAAACGACCTTCGTGATGCCATCCGCATCTAATGCCAGCGGCGCAGCTTCTTTTTCATTAAAAGGAATGTCAGAAGCGCTAAGCGTTTGCCAGCCGCCCTGATCAACCGGAACTTGCCCACGGCCTTTCCACGCTGGAAAAGTGCTCGCTTTTCGGCCTGCATGGCTCAGCTGGATGCCTGGAACGGCTCCTTGCCCTTTGATAAAATCAGTGATTTGTTTCAGTTTTTCAATGTGCTCATCTTTCCAAATTCCAAGATCCTCGGGTGAAATTCTTGCCTCGGGTGAAACAGATGTGGCTTCGGCAATCACCAGCGCCGCGCCGCCAACCGCCCTGCTTCCCAAATGCACCAAATGCCAGTCATTGGCAAAACCGTCGACGGACGAATATTGGCACATCGGCGAAACGACGATCCTGTTTTTAAGCGTAATACTTTTAATGGTAAGCGGAGTGAACAGTTGCGATGACATAAGTTATTATTGGGTTTTTAGTGCTTTTATTTTTTGTAAAATCTTGATTTCGTCAATGGTAATGGTGCTGATCAATTCAAAAAGGCCATTTACGGTTTTTAAATCAGACAACATCCTGCGGGCAGGCGACTGATCTGCTATCTCGATGCCCAGCTCTTTGATTTCTTTCTTGCGCTTCGTCAGCAATTCCAGAAGTTTTTGATTTTGCGGCAATGATTCACGGGCGATCTCAAATGTGTTTTCCACTTTGCCTTCAATCAGGTCTGCCGCAGCTTTCAATTGTCTGTCGATCTGCCGGATCATCACTTCAAATTCAACCGAAAAATCTGAATATTCCAGCGTCTGCGCATAGGTGGACAAGGACGCAATGTAGGAAGTCAACATATGGCTCGTAGCGACGAACTGATGATATTCCTCCATATTCAGTTGCTGGCGTTTCGGCTCGGACAGCATCTTTTGAAAGTTGTCCGACAAGTTGGCCATGGCAATGATGGCATCTTTGCGCAGCAATTTCAATTCGTTGATGTCAAGTGGTTTGCCTGTGAATTTGGCCGCAACGACGTCAAAATATTTCCGGTTCGCATGCAGCGCATCTGAAATGTATTGATTGATCTGCGTGTGTTCCCAAACGGGCAGCACATATGATGAGATCAAATAGGCAATAATTGATCCGATGATGGTGTCCGTCACGCGCTCATGCAGCACGGCCGTAATGTGCTGCGGATTCAAAAAGTTGAACGACAGCACCACGTAAAGCGTAATGCTCGTGGACGCCACGAAGTAATTGATTTTCAAGAAGCTATAAGCCAGAATCATTGCCAGCATCATAATCATAAAAAGAGCGGTGCCGTCATGAATGGCATATAAAAGGAGAAAACTGGAAACAACCCCGGCAATAGTGCCGCCAATCCGATGGAGATTTCGCTGTTTGGTAATGCTGAAAGCAGGTTTCAGGATCACCACAATGGTCAGTAAAATCCAGTAACCATGCCCGACTTCCAGAAAAAGCGAAGTAATGTAACCCAGTAACAAGGCAATCGTAACCCGCACCGCATGCCTGAAATGGCTCGATTTGAGCGAAAGATTATCCAGCAGAATGCGCGGATGATATTCCTGTTTCGGAATGAAGTTCTCGGTTTCAACATTCAGCTTGTAACCTGTGCTCACTTCCGTATCGTAAGTGGTCGCCCTATGGAGCTTCTTTACACGTTCCGTAATGTCTTGCAGCGAGTTTAAAATTTGCCGTAACATGATAAAATCCTCCATGTTATCATGCGTCATGTTCGTTTCCCGCATTCTCTCAAATGCTTTCTGACATTTGTTGAAAGCCTCGTCAAGGTCATGCTTGCGCTGGGATGGAAAGCCCGTTTGCACGGCAATCCCGATCTGCTGAATTTCCGCTGAAAGCCACGTAATGTAAGTTCCAAACAGCCTGAGCACTTTGGTATGATCAAAAGCGCGGTGCAGATTTGCGTAGTTTTGCTGCGAGTTGAGGATCCTTTCGAAGAGGTCAATGCTGTCGAGAAACATCAGCATCAGAATGCGGCTCTTATTGGTCGATTCCGTTACAATTTCTCTCGTTTTAAAAAGGATTTCACGCAGATTTTCATGGTTTTCGCGAAGGATAACCTGTTGATGGATCATTTTATTAAACAATTCATCATAATCAGGGTTGGCAAAATAATAGCCCGCTTTGACGGACAAAAGCTCGCCTAATTCCACAAAATTTTCACCCAAAAGCTGCTGTATGAGCTTGTAAGGCAATAATTTTTGCAAAATCATAAATAAGATGAAATACCAAAGTCCGCCTGCCGAGAAGATCAATGCCGTGCGCAAAACCATGTCACCACTCAGGTGATCGTCGATGTTAAACACAAATACAAGCAGCGCAATAAGCCCGATGCTATTGACACGGTTGCCATAAACGCCAACCAGCGAAAAGAACATCCCGAAAACGATGATCTCAACAAAAATGATGAAATGGATGTGTCGCAAAAAACCCGTGATGCAAGCGACCGCAAAGCACGTTAGTATCGCAATGATGAGTGAATTTCGCCTTCTGTGATATGGGCCTGGATTGTCTGTTCCGCCGATTAGTAACGTGCCAAGCGGAAAGGCGATCATCTCCGCAAGTATGCCATAATGCTGAAATATGAGGCTGGGAACAACGGCTCCAAGGGTTAATCTTACGCCCGTAGAGAGATAATGACTGGAAATAAACTTCTTGAATTCGTCGAGGTAATTCATGCTGACTTGTTTCTTACTAACAATTGTTTGCACATATTGTTAGCAAGCGATTAATCTTTGACTGGTGTGCTGGTGATAAATATAGTCTGTTTTGTTCCTATTTAGAAACAAAAAGTTGTTCTACCAGGATTCACCAGCCAGACAAAGATTTAGTTATCGATTGAACGAAGCGATAACGGTTACTCTACGACCACTCGTAGGGAGGTTTCAATGGCGTCGGTTGCTATGACCCTTAAAATGTAGATTCCGGGCTGCACTTTGCCAAAATCAATTTGATTATTTTTTACTACAATGTTCTTTTTTACAACACGGCCCTCTACGTTAAGGATGTCGACCGATTGTGCGGAAATGCCATTTAGAGTCACAATTCCCTTGGTTGGATTGGGATAAATGCCCTGCAATCTATGCAGATGCATAATAACGACCTTGCTGTAAGCAAATGTGTCATCCTTATCAACCATTTTCAGGCGATAGTAATTTTGTCCAGCACTAGGGTTGAGATCAGTGAAAGCGTAATGTTGATTCGTTTTGCTTTCCCCGACAGAGTTTACAGTAGCAATTCTTACCCAATCAAGTGCATTTTTACTTTTTTCGACTTCAAAATGGCGGCTGTTTACTTCTTCCGTTGTAGACCAATTTAACATAGCAGTATTAACTTCATTTCGAACAGAAAATGCCCTAAGCTTAACTGGGAAAGAGCTCAATTGAAATGCGATGGAGGCCCAACTTCCTAGTTCCTCATTAAAGAAATAATTTAGCTGGCCGGAATCAAAAAATCGGTTTACTTGGTCAGCAACCTGCAATCCGTCCATTTTTACTGACCAAACGTGCAACCCCTCGAAGCGACCAGCAAGCATCGCGACACTACTTGGGCCATCAGTTCCTGTCATAGGGTTTGTCACGATAAAGTCTATCATGTCAAGGGTTTCTCCTGGGGCGAGAGTAATCGGCAAACTTCCTCTCCAAATCAATGTCGATTTTGTTCCAAAGTTCCAATATGCACTATCTCTAACCGATTGACTAACTCCGGGTGTGGAAGGTAAAAATGTCTCTTTTCCAGCATCAAGATAGGAACCGAGATTGATTGTAAACTGGACTTCATTTATATTACCCTGGACGGTTGTTGTCCCGTTGTTCTTAATCATCATGATCAATTTTGTATCAACAATTCCCCGTTTTAGAGACCCTTGGATGTTTTGAGCGATCGATGGGAAAATAGATGCGAAAATGAACGCGGTTATCAGTAAACATTTGATCATGTGTGTAAACTTAAAATGAAATTAAATATTCAAATAATTTAATCAATAAGCAAAGCGATGTCACTCTTTACTCACCTATTCTTGTTTGACAGGAAGTCGGTTTATAAACTTAGACAGAGTTAATTGCCTCGATTTTGTATTTTTAGATTTCAGCAATTACGCTATATAGAAAGCCCTATCACTTCAATCCCATGCTATTCGTAAATTTTGATCCATTCCCAGTTCTTGAAACCAAGCGGCTAATGCTTCATGAAATGTCGGCGAAGCATTCGGAAAGCATGTTTTCCTTGCGGTCTAATGCTCAGGCGATGCAGTTCATTGGTAAACCGCCGCTAACATCTGAGGATGAGGCAATCGAGCTGATTGATGCTTACAAGAAAAATCTGAGAGAGAAAGTTGGGATTACCTGGGGGATTTCGTCGAAGGACGCTTTTGGTATTATCGGCACCATTGGTTTCCACAGAATGGATCTTTTCAACCACCGTGCGGAGATCGGCTATATGCTTCATCCGGATCATTGGTTCAAGGGAATCATGAGTGAAGCTTTGCAATCCGTGCTGACTTTTGGCTTTGACAACATTCAATTTCACAGCATTGAAGCCAAGATCAGTCCGGAAAATGACGCTTCGCGGAAGATCCTTCTGAAACATGGTTTCGTGAAAGAGGCCTATTTCAAGGAAAGCTATTTCCAGAATGGAGCCTTTCTGGACACAGAGATTTACTCGCTTCTTGTTGACAGTAATGCATAAAAAAAGAGCTGCCTTTTGCAAAGCAGCTCCTTATAATAACTTATAACTTCAAATTAGTTTTCAGATCCAATCTTCAAGATAGCCTTGTCAATGAAATACTGACCTGTGCCTTCTTCGCCGATAACATCAAACAATTCTATCGCACGACGCGCGTTGTCTTCTTCTTCAATCTGCTCATTTACAAACCATTGCAAGAAGCTTTCTGTGCCGTAATCTTCTTCACGACGGCTTTGCGTTACAATGCGGTTGATAGATTGCGTAACAGCGATCTCACTTTGTAATGCTGCTTCAAATATGCTTCTGAAAGTTGGAAACTCTTGTTTTACAGCTGAAACCTCCGGTGAAACTGCCGTTCCGCCCACTGTCATGATGTAGTTGAATATTTTAAGCATGTGCGCACGCTCTTCGTCCGACTGCTTAAGGAAATATTTTGCGCTGTTTTTGAATCCGTTACGGTCACACCATGAAGCCATGGCGAGATATTTAGCAGAAGCTTCCGCTTCCATTTTCACCTGATTGTTCAAAAGTATTTCTATTTCTTCTTTCAGGGATGTCCGTTGTCTTAATAAATCTCTCATGGTTTACTTTCTTTTATTTGTATTTATAAGTACAAATATCATGCGAAAGTTCATCATTCCAAACAGGAATACAAATTTGGAATTGGTCTAATATGATCGAAATGAGCTATTTAGACTAGTTCTGATTCGGTAAAAAGCAATTGGTGGAGCAGGGAATTGAGTTCGATGGCGAAGTGGGTGCCGTTGACAAGCTCTCTCAATTGGATGAGTTCGCAGAGCGTCAGTTTGTGGTTAATGTTCAATTTTGGGGCTTCAACAAACTCATAGTCAGACTCGTCCGACAGGTCAAAAATTTTGCTTTGAATGTCAATGTTGTTAATGAACCGGCGAAAGTTAAGGAAGTCCTGTATTCTGAAAGAGGCCTCGATTTCACCAAAATGAAGCATGATCTTGGAAGTCAAATCGCACTGCAGACTAAATCCTTTTGCGGTGCTGAACAATTCATTTGGGGTATTCACTGACGGCAATGTGTTTGGATCGTGGAATTTGTTGCACAAAGATAGCCGCAAACTAATTTCCAAGCAAGTTTATTTGTAAGCAATCTAATTACAGGCAGCGGATTCCCTGTCCATAATCAGATTGCTAAGCATGCTAATCAATTCCCAGCCTTCGCCCAGTTGTCTCTCAACGTCACCGTCCTGTTGAAAACGAGTTTTTCGGTGCTGTCTGGGTCTTTCGCGAAGTAGCCTTTGCGGAGGAACTGGAATGATTCTCCTTCGTTTGCTTCTGTTAATGCTGGTTCGGCGTATCCGGTAATGATGTGCAGGGAATCCGGATTGATATAATCTTTGAAATCACCTTCTTCCGAAGCGGCATCTTCAACAGAGAAAAGTCGGTCGTAAAGTCGCACCTCGATTTCCTTTGCATGCGGAACAGAAACCCAATGCAGGGTTCCTTTTACATTAATGCCTGTTGTGTCCTGACCACTTTTGCTGTTTTCAAGATACGAGCAGCGCACTTCTGTGATCTCCCCATTTTCGTCTTTTACAAAATCATCACATTGAATAATGTATGCGCCTTTCAGCCGGACCATTTTTCCTGGCGCCAAACGGAAATATTTCTTCGAAGGCACTTCCATGAAATCTTCTTTTTCAATGTAAACTTCTCTCGAAAAAGGAATCTCCCGAACGCCGGTTGAAACGTCTTCCGGATTGTTTTCGCTATGGCACATTTCGGTTACGCCTTCTGGAAAGTTGGTAATGACCAGTTTAAGCGGGTCCAAAACAACCATTCGGCGCAAAGCTTTTTTATTAAGATCTTCACGAACACAGAATTCCAGCAGACCAACATCCACCATATTCTCCCGGCGCGCAACGCCAATCCGCTCACAAAAATCACGAATGCTTTCTGGTGTATAACCACGTCTGCGCATCCCGCTAATGGTTGGCATACGCGGATCGTCCCAGCCTTTAACATGCTTTTCCTGAACAAGTTGCAGCAATTTTCTCTTGCTGGTAACCGTGTAATTCAGATTGCGGCGCGCAAATTCATATTGATGCGACGGATAAATGCCCAGTTGCTGGATCAGCCAATCGTATAATTCGCGGTGAGGCACAAATTCCAACGTACAAATGGAATGCGTAACGGTTTCAATGGAATCGCTTTGTCCGTGGGCAAAGTCGTACATCGGATAAATGCACCATTTGTTGCCTGTGCGGTGGTGATGCGCATGTTTAATCCGGTAAAGAATCGGGTCGCGCATTAACATATTTATATGAGCCATGTCGATTTTAGCACGAAGCGTGCGGCTTCCATCCGGAAAAACGCCGCTTTTCATTTGTTCGAAAAGCGCAAGGTTCTCTTCAACCGAGCGACTTCTGTATGGGCTGTCCTTTCCAGGCTCAGTCGGAGTGCCTTTCAGCAAAGCAATTTCTTCGGAAGTGGAATCGTCGACATATGCCAATCCTTTTGAGATCAGCTGTATTGCAAAATCATAAAGTGTATCGAAATAATCAGAAGCGTAAAGCTCATTTTCCCACTCAAAACCCATCCAGCGGATGTCGTTTTTAATGCTTTCTACATATTCCGTGTCCTCTGTCACCGGATTGGTGTCATCAAAACGTAGATTTGTATAACCCGGAAATTTTTTTGTTAAGCCAAAATTCAGGCAAATGCTGGATGCATGGCCAATGTGTAAATAGCCGTTCGGTTCGGGTGGAAATCGGGTGATGATTTGGGTATATTTTCCTGCCTGCAAGTCCGCCTCCACAATTTCTTCAATAAAATTCAGGCCTTTCTCTTCTTTTTTCTCGTCCGTAAGCATACTAACTGTAAATATTGTTCGATTTTCAAAGTTAACCTTCTTCGCAAGAATTCATGCAATTGCCCGCTGCAAATCGCAAATCCGGCTGTTTCCTTTATTTTTGCAAAATGCGTTATTTTCTAGAATTCAGCTATAAAGGAACCGCCTACAATGGTTGGCAAAAACAAAACAATGCATTGGGCGTTCAGCAGGTCCTCGAAGAAGCACTCGCCAAAGTCCTGCGGTTGCCCGTTGAGCTAACCGGCAGCAGCAGAACGGATACGGGTGTACATGCAGAACAACAATTTGCGCATTTTGATTTGCAAGAACCCATTGCGAACATTGATTTGCTGATTTACAAACTGAACGGACTCATTCCCAGAGACATTGCCGTCAAAAACGTTTTTCCGGTTGCCGACGACATTAACTCCCGTTTTGCCGCAACGCACCGAAAATATGAGTATCGCATTACAAGAAGAAAAAATCCTTTTCTGACGGATCTCGCTTATCTATCGAAAGCTGAACTGGATATTGTGCTGATGAATGAAGCCGCAGCGCTACTTTTGAAATACAATGATTTTGAAAGTTTCAGCAAAATCCACACGCAAGTCAACAACTTTCGCTGCACCATTACGGAAGCACGCTGGGTCGAAACTCCTGATATGCTGACATTCCACATTCGCGCAAACCGGTTTTTAAGAGGAATGGTGCGCGCATTGGTCGGAACGTTGCTGGACGTGGGGAAAGGGAAGACCAGCATTGCCGATTTTGAAAGAATTATTTTAGAAAAAAACAGAAAAGTTGCCGGCGCGCAGGCACCGGCCGAAGGTCTTTTTCTGGTTGAAGTAGGTTATGATTTTATTCAACCGAATCCTTGCTCAGCTCGTTGTTTAATAATCTGAAAATGCCCAGCGGATTGCTGTTTTTTAATTCGTCAGGCAAAAGTGCATCCGGCCAGCCCTGGTAAGATTGCGGACGAACAAACCTGAGAATCGAATGTCTGCCGACGGAAGTAAATCTCGCGTCCGCAGTAGCAGGGAATGGCCCGCCGTGATGCATGGAAGGACAAACCTCGACACCCGTTGGAACACCATTCATGATAAACCGACCGGATATCTGCGAAAGTCTGCCAACAATTTCCGGATAGTTGCCAACTTCATTTTCCTCAGCCATAAGCGAACAAGTCAGCTGACCTTTGAGATTTGAAATTGCTGTCAGCATTTCAGCTGTATCCTCGCAAATCACGAGTAATGAGAACGGCCCGAAAACTTCTTCGTGCACTTTAGGATTTGCAATGAAGCTTTTGCCAGAAACCGTTGCTATGGAAGCCTGCGCCTGATTTTCGCCTTCGGACATTTCCTCTGAGATTGCCAACGTGTTCACATCCGCTTGTTCAAATGCATGTTCACGCAGCTTATAATAATTTTTGCAAATGCCAGCCGTCAGCATTGTTGCAGAAGCTGTCTTTAAAATTTCACTCTTGTAAGCGTCGGTAAATGCAATTAATCCTTGCGTTTTGGTTACAAATACGAGTCCGGGATTGGTGCAGAATTGTCCTGCGCCAAGACTAACTGAGCCAGCAAGGGTCTTTCCAAGTGTTAATGCATTGTGTTCCAGGTATTCCGGCAGGATAACAATCGGATTAACACTGCCCATTTCAGCAAAAACAGAAATGGGTTCTTCTCTTTCCTGAGCGAGTTTGTACAACGCCATTCCGCCCTTAATCGAACCTGTAAAACCGACGGCCTTGCTTGCCGAATGTTTCACCAATGCAGTTCCAACCTCGAAACCATCGTCATATAACATTGAGAAGACACCCTCAGGCATGCCGGTTCTTTGCGCCGCCTTTACAATTGCTTGCGCAGTCAGGTCACTTACACCCGGGTGCGCGGCGTGTGCTTTCACAATAACGGGATTTCCGGCAGCCAGCGCCGGACCTGTGTCTACGCCCGCAACTGAATAAGCGAACGGGAAATTGCTTGACCCAAACACGATTACCGGCCCAATAGGAATCAGCATTTTGCGAATGTCGGGCTTAGGAACAGGCGACCGATCGGGTAGGGCAGTGTCAATGGAAGCTTCCACCCAGGAACCGTCGCGGAGCAAATCTGCGAATTGTGTCAACTGATTGATTGTGCGGGCGCGTTCACCTTCCAACCTCGCCATTGGCAAGCCAGTTTCGAGGTTTGCTCTTTCCAGCAACGCGTCGCCTAATGCCAAAATTTCTTCGGTGATAGCAATCAAAAAATCCGCTCTTTTTGGAGCAGGGATTTTAGCATAAACCGGAAAAGCGCTTTGCGCAAGATCCATCGCCGCATCAACCTCTTCAGGCGTTGCAGCATAAAACGTTTCAGGCAAATAGGAGTCCGTTACCGGAATGTAGGATTGAAATGTATGATCACCCTGGCTAGAAAGCTTGTAGCCAAGGTAGTTTTTACCGTTAATTTCCATAATTGAAATGTTGTCAGACTAGGCGAGCGATCAGATCGTCGACAGAAATTCCTTCTGCCTCAGCCTTAAAGTTCCGGATGATTCTGTGGCGGAGCACTGGCAAAGCGACTGCTTTTACGTCTTCAATGTCCGGAGAATATTTTCCGGAAAGCAGCGCATTGCATTTGGCCGCCAATATAAGCGCCTGGGAAGCACGCGGGCCAGCGCCCCAGTCCAGATAATCGTTGGTGTCTTTCACCGCAAGTCCGGCAGCCGGCCTCGTTTTATGAACCAGTTTCACCGCATATTCAATCACATGATCCGTCACAGGAACGCGGCGAACCAAGTGCTGAAAATCCATGATTTCTTCCGAAGTAACCACTTTTTGCACCTGATAGCGCACATCATTAGTCGTATTTTTCACAATGCTGACTTCCTCCGCATACGAAGGATAATCCAGCTGGATCATGAACATAAAACGGTCAAGCTGGGCCTCGGGCAGGGGATAAGTTCCTTCCTGTTCGATCGGGTTTTGCGTAGCCAAAACAAAGAACGGGCGCTCCAATGTATGTTTCGCACCCGCAATGGTTACTGAATATTCCTGCATCGCCTCCAAAAGCGCGGACTGCGTTTTGGGAGGCGTCCGGTTAATTTCATCGGCAAGGATAATGTTTGCGAAAACAGGTCCTTTAATGAATTTGAAGTTGCGGTTCTGGTCTAATGTTTCCGACCCTAAAATATCGGAAGGCATCAAATCGGGCGTAAACTGAATGCGGTTGAAATTTAAGTCGAGCGAAGAAGCAATGGTTTGGATCAGAAGCGTTTTTGCTAACCCGGGAACGCCCACCAGGAGGCAGTGTCCCTGACAAAAAATAGCGGTTAGCAATCCTTTTACAACTTCATCCTGTCCGATAATTACTCTTCCAATTTCACTCCGGATCTTATCATAAGCTACTTTCATAGCTTCGGCAGCTTCAACGTCCGATGAATACTTCACAATTTGTCAGATTAAGATTCTCAATTCTTTAACCGCAACTGATTCAAAAAAGCTAAATGTCGTTTTCAGAGGCCGCGAGTCCGAGGACTTTGCAATCCTTATACTCGGGTTCAATGCTGATGAAAACGTCTCCCTGCGCCTTTTTAAACCATTCTTCCAATGCATTATTCCGCTTGTTGCTCAATACGATCTGCGCCAACTTTTCATAATCGTCGCGCAGGTTCGCTGTATGTGGTTCAGATTTGCTTTTGTACCAAATGATACGCATTGCACTTCTGCCGTCTTCCGTACGATATGCGACCGGCTTGCTCAGCTCACCGACTTTCATTGTGTCAATGGCGAAATATAACGCCGGGTCCATGGAAGCATCCAATGTAAGACGCGCAAGACCTGTATTTCTGTCCTGAATTAAGCCTCCCGCCTCAGCAGTTGGTTTGTCTTCGGAATTGTCAAGCGCTGCTTTCGCGAATTTCAATGTGTCAATCTCAATCAGATTTCTCAGGCTGTCCAGCGCGCGGATTGCGGAAGTCATGTCAGTTCCTTTATTATAATCGGGCCGCAACAGAATGTGTCTTGCATGATATTCTGCACCGCGCGTTTCAATCAGCTTAATCAAGTGGAAACCGAATTGCGATTCGATAATATCAGACATTTCTCCTGGCTTCAACGCCAATGCAGCGCCTTCAAATTCAGGCACCATTGCACCGCGTTTTGCAAAATTCAGGTCACCGCCGTTTTTCGCAGAACCAAGATCTTCCGAATAGATCTGTGCCAGTGTAGCAAAGTCTTCGCCTTTTTCTGCACGCTGCTTTAATTCAAGCAGTTGCTGGCGCAGCTTATCTTTTTGCTCCCTTGTAACCGTTCCGAGTTTCACAATGTGGCCAATCTCAACCTCAGAAGGAATGTAAGGAAGACTGTCCTTCGGAATGGAATTAAAAAACTTACGCACTTCACTCGGTGTGATCTTTACATTTCCCGAAATGGTGTGCTGCATCTTTTCAACGATTTTTTGCTCCTTAACCTGCGTGCGCAGCTCATTTTTAAGGTTTTCTATGGTTTTTCCATAAGCTTCAACAATGTTCTTTTCAGAACCGAAACGTTGAACCATATAACCCATTTTAGCATCCAGCTCGCCATCCACTTCTTTATCTTCCACCACTACGGAGTCGATTTCAGCTTTGGCAAGAAGCATTTTGTTAATGATTAGCGATTCCAGAAGCTGGCATTTTTCGGGAGCGGTGCGTCCTTCTGCTTTGTATTGATTGTACATTTCCTCCAGTTCGGAGTTCAAAATGTAATGGTTGTCAACACGGGCGATGATCTTGTCAATGCTAACTCCCTGCTGACCTTGTCCGAAACTGATCAGGCTCACACATAGCGAAAGCGCTGCGATCAGGACGGGTGCAATAACTTTGTTTATTTTCATATGATTGTTTATTCCTCTTTATGCTTTTGGGCCATATTAACATTAACCCGGTTTACGAAATGCTAAAATACGGCTAACGCTTAATTTTTTCTAATTCTTGGGCATTCACTTTCACCGGGAATTTTTCCTGCAGTCTGCTTACCAATTGTTTTTCCAATTCCTTTTGGTAATCATTGATGACACTTCCCCGCGCTTCCGCAAATGTCTTGCCTCTCGCCGGTTCTATTTTTTGAACAGATGTCCAGTAAATCAAACCGTTATCTGTTACTGTTTGTTCGCCTTCCTGGAATTTAAACCGGGCAAATAATGGGTTTTCTTTGGTAAATAATCCGTCCCTGATCATAACGGCGTCGGGAGTCTCGGAATTATAAACTTTTTCAACATCGCTGCGTGACTGGCTGTAAAATTGAAAGCTAACCCTGCGATTACGATCAGCCTCGGCCGTCTGACGGAACGAGCCGTAGTCTTTTTCGATGATGCGAAGAATCGGAATGTTCCGTCCATTCAAATATTTAACCACATTACGGATCCTGTTAGCCGATGTGATCTCTGATTCGTCAGCAGACCGGTAACCGGCAATCTCTACAATGTAATCAGGATTCTTTTCCATTACAATATAAACGTCCGACAGCGCGTCAAGCTGGGCAAAATCAACTTCTTCAACGTTAGCAGGAAACAGAATTTCCTTCGATCTTCTTTCCAGCTTGTAAGGACTTTGTGCCAATGTCTTCTTAATCGCATTAATCGTTTGCGTGTCCTTGGCTGAAATGATGGTTGCTAAAGCGCGCTCAGGCATTTGATAACGATCTTTATTGCGGTCGTAAAAGCTGCGTTGCCCGGTTGAATCTGTTAACGACTTGCCCCAGACATTCTCTTCCATCACCTGTGAAAGCAAAACGCCTTCCTTAATCTCATTGATCAAACCACGGAATTCTGCGTTATTTTCTTCCAAATGCGCTTTTTCGTAATTAGTAAGGCACTCAGTAACATAGTCATTGAAATAACGGCGGAACACAATTGGCGGAGAAGCATCTTTTGCTTTCGCCTGTTGTTTTCTTTTTACAAAATCCAGAAATGACAATGCTGTGAAAGATTGCTCTTCAATCTTAAATAACGCAATGGAAGCCCAATCTGTTGAGACGGCTTTGAGATAATCCCAATTTCCTGTCTTAATGGTGCTATCGCCCAATGCTGAAACCGCATTCCACTGATCAGCAAATTCCTCTACTTTATATTTTTCTCTTAACCGTTTCGCATTGGCTTGTTCGAGGATTTTCCCACGGGAATCCGTAACCACCTTTTTACGAAGCGATGGCGCCATGACGCTATAAGGTTCCAGCCCTTTTTTCTCGATCAATTTGATGATATGCCAGCCGTACATCGTCAGCACGGGCTTGGAATAAGCATTAACCTTGGAAAGCCCGAATGCAGCTTCTTCAATCTCAGGCACCATTTGTCCAATCCCAAACATGGGCAGCAGTCCGTTATTCTTGCGCGATTGCCTGTCGTCCGAGAAATTCTCAACAACCATTTCCCAGCTCTCACCGCTTTCAAGCAACGTATATGCTTCATCGATCCTGGCTTTTGCAGATTCTTTTTGCGCCGCAGTGCCAGCCGTATCCACCTGCACCATAATGTGCGCAATCCGCACCATCCCGCGGTTTGTTCTGCGGTCCGTTACTTTGATTAAATGATAACCAGCCTTGGTCCGAACGGGTTGAGAAACGTCGTCCGACTGCTTGCGTATAGGCGGCGGATTCGATTGGATAAAGCGTTTGAAAAGCAGTGAAGTAACCCAGGTCGCCACGTGTTTTCGCGGCCACCGGATCTTTTGAAAACCGCGAGGCAATGTCCCCGAAATCAGATCCTTCTTCCAGCCGTCCGCGCAAAGCGATGGCAGCGCGGTAAGCTTCCAATGTGTCTGCGGGGGAAGCGCTTTCAGATACGCCCACCAGAATGTGTGAAGCGCGCACTTCCTGTTTGAGGCGATTATAAGCTTCGTTGGACAGTTTTTCGACTAACGTTTTGTCCACCAACTGGTTTTTCGCAAGCTGCTCTTTATACGAGTCAATTTCTTCTTTGTAATCCTGCGTGGTGTCCTTACCTTCCTGCTTTGCGTGTAAAACCTTGATTTTTAAATCCTTATATAAATTAAGATATTCCTCAGGGGTTAGTTCGCGCGTTGAATCCGAAGCATTTTTGTTTCTGTTGTAGGAATCCTGGTAATCATCGATCGAGAATTTTTCATCTCCGATTTGTAATAAAGGCTGCGTTTCAGTTACTACTTGTTGTTGAGGAGGAGCGGTAGTTTTGCAAGAGCTGACGGCCAAAAAAGCCAGCAGGTAAATGTTATATTTTTTGTCAATCATATTACTTCAAAATGGTATTTGTAAAGACCGCAGGCGCACTTTCAGCCGCAAGTCGGGGCGTTTCAAGCCGGCAAAGTTAGACGCTTTCTGAACAGTTCAAAAAATATAACGTTTGGGCATGCAAATTGTTCTCTTCAATTCCACAGACGCGCAAAATTGATATGGTGAAAACGCCCCATCGGCCTTCTCAATATTTTAGACAGTGAAGCCTTAAAGTTTTTGGATTCCTCCGTTTTTGCATTCCAGCAGGATAGTGTTGTGATAATGGTGTTATATCACTGTTTGTGCCTGTGCAGGCACAATTTTTATAGAAATACTTGGTCAACAGCGGTATTAAAATAAGTAAGGGTATGGAAGAAAGTAGCAAAAATGATTTCGTTCAGATGATCAGGGCATTATGGAACGAGCAGAAAAACCGCGAAATTCTTTACATGGAAGCATTAAAGAAAGACAGCATGGGGTCGTGCAGAAGAATCCTGAGTCAGGGTCACGTGAGCGCATTATTATTTCAAAAGGAGATTAAATGGATCTACGATTATTTTAAATGTTTTTTGACAGATAAAGATTTAGGAGACACCAATCACATTACGTCTCACAAAGCATTGAAAATGCTTGAAGACATTGAGGAAAAAGAGCAGATTGCCACTTGCCTCAAACGCATTGAAGCCGGCACGTTGCAGTTATATAAGACGTTGCGTACGCTTGTTGACAAAGATTCTGAGGCGAGGTTAATGCTTGACGAACACCTGGTTAGGATCTCAGAATTCTACGATGCGCTTTCCAAAATGGAAGTTGGAACGCGCAAAAGTATCAGTTACACCGCCGCTGCTTAACAGCAGGTTTTACACTTCATACAACTCGATCGGCAGGTCGTCAGGATCAGCGAAAAAAGTAAACTTCTTTCCTGTAAATTCATCGGTTCTTACCGGTTCTGTGACGACCTGTTTTTTATTCAACTCCGCGATCGCCAGTTCAATATCATCCACTTCAAATGCAATGTGCCTTAATCCGGCCGACTCTGGTCTGGATGGTCTTTTGGGTGGATTTGGAAAGGAAAACAGCTCTATAATGTATTGCCCGCCAAGGGAAAGATCCAGCTTGTAAGAATTCCGCTCTGAGCGAAAAACCTCCCGTTCGATCTGAAAGCCAAGAATCTCCGTGTAAAAGTATTTTGACGTGTCATAATCCGTGCAAATGATTGCAATGTGATGAACAGCTTTGAGAAGTTGCATTGTTGATTGTTATGGTGACGCTCAAATATAAACCGGAGATTTCAAATGCGGATAAATATTTTTCTGACATACAGCCAGTAAAGTATGCCCCATTCGACCAGTAAAATAATGGCACCGCGCACCAGCGGCTGATAATTTTGACCAAAAATCGAATCATAGGACTGGCTCACATTGATCCGGAAGGAGCTGTCGATAAAGCTGACAATCGTTTCTGCCATCACATAAGCAACAATCGAGTTTGTCCCGATCACGACAAGCGGAAAGAAGAATTGTTTCCTTTGTTTCACATCTGCAACGAAGTAAAAACCAGCCAGCAAAAGCAAACACCATCCTCCGCTGAAAAGCGTCCAGGACGGCGTCCAGATCCTTTTTACAATTGGATTAATGCCCGTGAAATTGAGAACTAATGCAATGCTGAAAACGATAGCAGCAGTGATCACCATCCGTTTCAGAAACCAACCAGAAGATGGTGCATTTTTCAGCCATTTTCCTGCGACTAAGCCTAAGATCATCGTTCCTAATGTTGGAATAAAGCTCAATGTGCTGTAACCGCCGCCGTTGAAACGAAATGTTTCAGGCCTTGGAAAGAGGTTTAAAAACCACCGGTCAAATGCCCACGCGAGGTTTGTGTTTTTATTCCAATGCGCCGCAAAGCCGGTAAGATTATGTTCCCAGTCAGCCGTGTTGCCGGTTTCTGCCCAATCAAAATAAGGGCCGGGAAGTGGATAAAAGGCAAATGCTAGCCAATAAGTAAGCAGGATAATTCCTAATGCGCTCCATTGAATCTTCTCACTTGTAAAGCCCAGGGCAAAGAGGACCGGATAGCCCAATCCAATTTGCGTTAATGTGTCCTCGAAAGTAAAATTGGTCTGTTCGCTGTGCATGGAGCGCAGGAAAATCCCGAGCAATATCAGCGTAAGTGACCGCCTGATTGTATGCAGCCACATTATCGTGTTGTTCTGCTGTCTGCTGGCACGACTTGCGATGGAGTAGGGAAGTGCCACACCGACCAAAAACGAGAATGAAGGCTGGATCAAATCATGGAGCGAGCAGCCCACCCAGGGAACGTGGCTTTGATGAAAATCCAGAAATGCCCAAAAGGCACTTTCAGGAAATGCTTCGGCAACTTTGCTCAGCCTGAGCACTTCGGCCATCATGAGAAACATTACAAATCCCCGATAGGCGTCTATGGAGGAAACGCGCTGCGGCTGCAGTATATGATCTTTCAAGTGATAATGGGTTTAGTCAGAGGATAAAGAAAAAGCCCCGCCGGATTTACCCAGCGAGGCTTTTGCAATCAAAACTTTACCCGGAAAATCAGGGAAGATTACTATACATTCATCTTTTTCAACTCTTTCACCGCATGGTCAGCAGCACGGGCTGTCATCGCCATGTATGTAAGCGAAGGGTTCACGCAAGATGCCGAGGTCATGAATGCGCCGTCGGTAACGTAGACATTTTCTGCGCCCCAAACCTGGTTGTTTTTGTTCAAAACAGATGTTTTCGGATCTCTGCCCATTCTGGCTGTTCCCATTTCGTGAATACCAATGCCTGGGTGTTTAGAGTCGTCAATGTAAGGAACCACGTTTTTCAAACCGGCGCCTTCAAGCATTTCTGCCGCATCGTTCATCATGTCCACACGCATTTTGCGTTCGTTTTCACCATAAGCTGCGTCAAAAATAACAAGCGGAAGTCCCCATTTGTCTTTTTTGGTTGGATGCAATGTAAACCGGTTCTTTTCGTCAGCGATCATTTCTCCAAAGCCCTGAATGTTCATATTCCACCCGCCGGGCTCGGTCAATGACTTTTTGAAATCGGCACCAAAGCCTTCTGTTCCTACGCCGCGTCCCCAGCTTTCGCGGCTTGCGCCTCCCTGGTAACCAAAACCGCGGATGTAATCGCGTTTGTCGTCTCCCCAGTTGCGGTAACGTGGAATGTAAATTCCATTTGCACGTCTTCCAAAATAATATTTGTCTTCAAAACCGTCCACATCAGCTCTTGCGCCAACCGCCAAATGGTGATCCATAATGTTACGGCCAAGCTGATCGCTTTCATTACCAAGCCCGTTCGGGAAACGCTTCGATTTTGAATTCATCAAGATGGATGCAGAGGCAATGGCCGAAGCATTCAGGAAGACGATTTTTGCATAATATTCTTTTGTTTCAAGCGTATTCTGATTGATCACGCGCACACCGGTTACTTTGCCCAGCTTGTCGTCGTAAATCACTTCTGAAACGATGGAATCAGGAACCAGCGTAAGATTTCCGGTGCGTTGTGCAGCAGGAAGCGTTGCCGATTGGGTGCTGAAATACGCACCATAAGGGCAACCACGCATACACATGTTACGGAACTGGCAGGCAGCGCGGCCAAGCTCAGTATGGAAAGCCTGTGGCTGGGTTAAGCGCGCTGCACGTCCCATGATGATGTGACGACCAGCAAATTTCTTTTCTACTTCGCCTTTTACATGTTTCTCCACGCAGTTCATCTGCATAGGAGGCAAATAATTTCCATCTGGCAATACATCCAGCCCGTCTTTCGCGCCGCTGATCCCGGCAAATTTTTCAACGTAATCATACCAAGGAGCAATGTCAGCATAACGGATCGGCCAGTCGACTGCAATGCCGTCTTTTGCATTGGCTTCAAAATCCATCGGGTTTAACCGGTAACTCTGACGTCCCCAAAGCAATGAGCGTCCACCTACGTGATATGCACGGATCCAGTCAAACTTGCGGGTTTCGTCGTATGGGTTTTCTTTGTCGTTTTCAAAAAGGTAAGCCCATTCTTCATTCGCAGTGTAACCCGTGCGAATTCCTGCCCAATATTGTTCTTTGGCAATGGTCGTAACCCTTCCTCTGTGTTCAAATTCCCACGGAGCAAGCGTTGCCGTTTTGTAATCAGTGATGTGCTTAATGTCACGCCCTCTTTCCAGCATGACCACCTTCAATCCTTTTTCAGTCAATTCTTTGGCAGCCCAGCCGCCGCTAATGCCCGATCCAACCACAATGGCATCATATGTGGTTTGTTTCGCTGCTTTTATGTTTAAATTCATGATGAACGTTTTTCGATTTTTATGAACTGGCTTTAACAGCCTTTTGAAAGAAATCCCAATACAACTGGCTTACAGAGCGTAGGATTTTTGTCCTGGTTTCAGGTCAATGCATCCGTCATAACGACCGGGCACAGCCACGTAATCCAATGCCTGGGTTGCTCCCTGCTCAGACGTGAAATAACCCAAAAGTGTCAGTTCTTTCAGCAAACGGAAGAAAGGCACACTCGCATCCGTATACTCCTTGCCAGCTTCCGTATATTTTTTCTTTTCGGTGTCCGCTTTTGCCAATTCGTCTTTCGCCGACTTTTCCATTGCAGTAAGGATAGCCGTTTGTTCCTGCGGCGTGGCTTTCATGAAATCTTTCTTCTCCAACTCTTCCAATCCCTTATTGAAGCTCTCCTGATCGGCGGATGTATAGCAGTCTTTCAGCATTTTTTCAATAAACTCACCCACTTTCGCATCCTTAGCTCCTGGCGTATCCGTTTTTGGGATAATGATTTCGGCAACCTCAGAAACGAGCGCTTGTCTTTCCGCAGGAAACGGAAAGGTCATTCCGGTAGCAGTATCTGTTGCCTTTTTGCAGCCTTCCAGAAAAGCCAGCATGGTGGGAGCCGACAGCGCACCACCCATTATCAGTGCCACACGACCTAGGGCATCACGTCTTTTCATTTGATATACTTTATATGATAGTTTAACAATCCAATAATGTAATAATACATTTGATAAATGCAATTTTCAAAAGTCTGCTAATTTAGGAAATATTCTCTGTCTGCGGACTGTTAGAATAATTCTATATAAATGAGGAGCTGCTTATGTGTCTCATTTCCAGTCCGCTGCAAGTAATTAAAAAAGCATTAATATACAGTAGAAAGCCTTTTTCGAAAATTGACACCGCAGTAAGGAACGGTTTATATTACCATTAAATTGCAACCGCGGATGTCTGAATTATCAAAGCGGCCCATGACGTAAAAGGAACCGTTCTCAGTCCCGTATCTGCCCAGGTCCTGTGTTTCAATAAAAGCGCAACTGTCTAAATTAGCGAGGTCGATTACATTGATTCCGCCTGTTTTCGAACTGCTGATATTGTGGTCGAATTTGGCAAAAGGATCATTAATGTCGCGCAGCAGGATACGCATCGTGTAGCCGGGTGTAAAAAGCCCATATCCATGCGCATAACCTTGCGAAAGCATCTCCGTCATGCCGTATTCCGAATATATTTTGTCAACAAAAAGGTTGCTGGTCAGCATGTCGTGGACTTCTTCGCGGAGGAGCTCCTGGCGCCTTCCTTTCATGCCGCCCGTGTCCATAATGGTAAGGTTCGCAATCTTTCCCAGAACCGACAGATCACGCTCACTTTCGGCGAGGTCGAGGAGGGCAAATGTTACGCCTAGCAGCAGCACTTTCTTCCCATCCGGATTTGCTGCGAGGAATGTCAGCCTTTCGAGCATTTCATCCGCATTATTGAGATAAAAGCCTGAGTATTCGGACTTACTTTCATCAATAAAATGTTGGATCATATACACCAGTGAAGCGTTGTTTCGTTCAAGATATGATGGCAGCAGGGCTAAAATATGGAACTGGTCCAGCGCACCGAAATGTTGCTGAAAAATACGGGCTGAAACCGATTTGGTAAAGCTCCGGATCGAAGAGGTGATGACGACTCGTTTGCTGTCCAGTTGTCCCGCTGCTTTGAAAAACCGCAGCAGCCTCAGGCAGGTCGCCGGTTTGAATCGTATGATTTTTAAAGAACTGAACGGGCAGAAAAGGAATATCGATCAGTTTTTCAACGTGTTCTGGTTTAATGTTGAGATTACTGATATAATGGTTATAAACCGGGTTGAATGCAGCCTGATAGCGAAAGATTTTAAGCGCCAAGTGCTCAAAATCAGCAGGTTTTAAATCCAGGATTTCCTTGCGGAGCGCCTGCCTTATTTCAGCTTGAGATTTGTTGTTTTGAAGTTCCAATACTGTTACTTTCGTATAAATAATAAAGACAAAGTTAATATGCAATTGAAAGTTTCCCTATTCATTCTTTTAGCGGCAGGAACACTCGGCTGCGTCGATATTCCGGATTTTAGCGACACGCCAAAGATATATTATAACGGCATTGATCAGATTACTGAGACAAACGATTCAACTGGGAGGCCTACCCGCGAAAATGTGATCATCACCATTGATTTTGAGGACGGCGACGGCGACCTGGGTGCGACGGATGTGGAGCGTTCCGATTCATCATTTGTAAGGCCGTACGGAAACTGGGGAAATTATGAGCTGATAACGGCGCGTAGAAATGCAAACGGAACGTGGACGGAGTCGATTTTGGCAGAAGACCAATATAAATGGATGCCGATCTTGAAGCCGGACGGAAAGCCGGGCCCTATCAAAGGCAAGCTCGATCTTAACACCAGCTTCCTTTACGGAAACAGCACCATTCCGGTTTATGTAAAATTCAAGGTGCGTATTCGTGACCGGGCATTACATATCAGCGACCAGATCGAAACGGATAGCATTCCGGTTCCGGGTTACCGTTAATTTGTCATTTTAATATCAATCAAGTGCTCATGAAAGCTGCTCCTCAGGTAATCATTGCTTCATTGGTAATTTTGTCCGGCTGTTATCCCGTGCCGGATTTGGATTCTGTGCCACGGATTGAATATGCATCAATTGATCAATCTACGGAAAAGGATGCGGCTGGAAATAATCTTGTTGAGCACGTTGTGATTACTGTCACTTTTGAAGATGGCGAAGGCGATCTCGGTGCAACTGCGGATGAACGTTCCGACGAAAATTTTAAAGCGCCATATGGCAAAACCGGCAATTACGAGCTGGTAACATTGACCAAAAAGCTCGACGGTTCCTGGGATGAGCGAATTCTGCAAGGCGATTCGGTGAAATGGATGCCTATTTTAAAATCAGATCGGAAATCCGGACCGATTAACGGCAAGCTGGATCTGAATGTGAGAAGGCCTTACGCAAGAAGCATGGTGAGCCTGGAAACAAAAATACAAAGTCAGGATCCGTGACCGGGCGTTGCATTACAGCAATCAGGTGGAAACGGATGTGATCACCGTTCCCGGATACAGATAAGCATTAACCTACTCTTTACTCTATAATATTGGCATTCAGGGAAATTCTGAATGTTGTTCCTTTGCCAAGTTCAGAGCTTTTTACAAAAAGCTTTCCGGAGTGATAATTTTCAATAATCCGTTTAGCCAATGTTAATCCCAATCCCCAGCCGCGTTTTTTCGTGCTGAAACCCGGATTGAAAATTTTGTTCATATTGGCTTTTGTCATTCCCTTACCGGTGTCTGCAATATCAATCCAGATTTCCTTCGTATTAGGCGGCGCTTGCAATGTCACATTAATCTCGCCGATCCCGCCCATAGCATCCACAGCGTTTTTACAAACATTTTCAATAACCCATTCAAAGAGATTTTTATTGATCAATGCAGTTTGTTCTTCGGCAAGTTGGTTGAAAACAGAGAATTTAACTTTCGAGGAAACACGCTTTTCAAGGTAACTCACAAAGTTGGTAACAATCTCTGTCACAGGCTCATCTTTCAATGTCGGAACAGAACCAATGTTCGAGAACCGCGTTGTGATCATTTCCAATCGTATAACATCTTTTTCAATTTCCTCGGCGATCGACGGGTCAATAGAAGGATCACTTCTGAAATATTCCACCCACGCCATTAGTGATGAAAGCGGCGTGCCGAGCTGGTGCGCAGTTTCTTTGGCCAAACCCACCCAAACCCGGTTCTGTTCTGCCTTACGGGCCGAGCTGAATGCCAGATAAGCCAGATAGCCGATCAGAAGCATTACAGAAAGTTGCAGAAAAGGATAATAGCGTAATTGGGTCAGCAGGAATGAGTTGCTGTAATAAATGTTTCCGGTGCGTCCTTTTCCCAGCTCGACTGGAATTGGCGGATGTTCCAGTTTCATATCGGCTAACTTGTCCTGAATGATGCGTTCTCGTTCGGCAGGCCCCGCGTTTTTAGGGAATTCAATGTTTTTATTAGGATTGGGAATGTTGTTTTCATTAACATATATAACCGGGATCTGGTAAAAATTCACCGCATCCTGGATCACCTGAAAAACCACATTGAAATTTTCGTCAAAAGGACTGTTGAAAACATAGCGCATGCCTTCCGCATAAAGCTGCACTTCGCGCTCTTCGCGCTGCTCCAGTTCTTCCACCAGCTTATCCGTGTAAAACAGGGAGCCAATGCTCAACAGCAGCAGGATAATGCCAATAATGTATTTATAAAAGCTCTTCTGGTCGTAGGTGTCCATCAGAGACCGGCGCAGGCGCTGGCTATTCAGAATGGCAACCGGATGCAGCCTGAAACGGGGCTTTTTCTTCGAAGTTTCGCTAATCATTCAAGGGCCGGGCACGCATTTCCCGGAGTTAATGTTATATGCTGTAAATAACGTAAAATATTTGTGCTTAGTGGATTTAAATGGGTTTATTGTCTCATTTCAAGCCTTACTATTTATAAAATTTCTAAATAAACTTCCGGTGCTTTACACACTTTCCTATTGTAAGTTTTGTGCCGTACTTTTGTGTGTCGAATAAGAACCAGTGATGTACAATCAGTTCAAATCAATTAGTTTATCACATCGGAATGCTCCTCTGGCAATCAGAGAGCAGCTTGCATTGAATGAGGCGGAGGCGAAGAACATTATGCTGCGTCTCAAGGATTTTTTCGATGTTTCTGATGTCCTTGCTGTCTCCACTTGCAACCGTACGGAAATATACTATTCTTCTGCCTCTGATTTCAACGAGGAGATCATCAAAATGCTTTTAATCCAAAAAGGAGTCTCGGATATCGAGTCTTTTAAAGGGTTTTTTGAGCGTTTTTCTGACGGTGACAGTGCAGTTCAGCATTTGTTTCAAGTTGCTACGGGCCTGCAATCTCAGGTTGTGGGTGACATGCAAATTCCGAACCAGATCAAGCATGCGTATCAATGGTCGGCTGACCTTAATATGGCCGGGCCGTTTTTGCACAGACTTTTACACACGATATTTTTTGCCAACAAGCGCGTAGCACAAGAGACTTTTTTCCGGGATGGCGCTGCTTCTATTTCCTATGCAGCCGTTGAATTGTTGGAAGGCTTAATGCCCAATCCGAAAGTTTTGATTGTTGGATTGGGAGAAATCGGCGCTGATGTTGCCCGTAATTTGGCGCAGAAGCAAAGCTCAGAAGTTACGATCGTAAACCGTTCAAGAGAAAAATCGGATCTGCTTGCTGAGGAACTTGGGTTCCGCGTTGCAGACTTTTCAGATATCGAAGCTGAGATTTCTCGCGCCGACATTATCGTGTCTTCAATTGCCCGCGACGAGCCTTTCTTTACAAAGGAAATGATGGTCCGCCTGCGCGGAATGTCTTTCAAATATTTCATTGACCTTTCTGTTCCCCGCAGCGTTTCTCCCGAAGTGGAAGAAATTCCGGGCGTAATGCTCTATACAATCGATTCGATCCGTTCTAAGGCAGATGCAGCATTGCACCGCAGATTAGAGGCTGTGCCGCACGTTAGGGAAATCATCGACGAAGCCGTTCTTGAATTCAATGACTGGTCCAAGGAAATGATCGTTTCCCCGACCATTCAAAAACTGAAAGGCGCTTTGGAACAAATCAGAAAAGAAGAACTGACGCGCTTTACAAAAAGCCTGACAGATTCGGAACTGGAAAAAGTAGAACGCATCACTTCTAGTATGATGCAGAAAATCCTGAAACTTCCTGTGCTTCAATTGAAAGCAGCCTGCAAAAGGGGAGAAGCAGAAACGCTGATCGATGTATTGAACGATCTGTTCAATCTGGAAAAACAGCCTGAGAAACACTAAGCTTCCTGCTCACATACAATATCAAAAAGAAAGGATGGCATTTGCCATCCTTTCTTATGTATTACCTTACCCTCCACAATAATTAATTGTATTTTTTACATTCCCATTTTCTTGATAAATGGTCCTGCTATTGCCAAAACCTCTTCCATAGTCAAAGGTTCGTCAAATGCTTCTGTTACGTTGTCTCTTAAGATAGAGCCAATTCCTGAAAGTGTTGCTGCATCCAGACCACCGTGAACTGTGTTCGACTCAGGTGTTGCACCTTTGTAAACAGCTGGCGGGAAGCCTTTATCTTGTGTGATCCAGCCTTTCATCATCGGATCTTTTTTCAGATGACCGATAATTCTTCTTACTAATGAAGCGTGGCGTGCTTCAACCGAGTGAACCTGCAATGCATATTCCAAAATCTGAGGAGCACTGATCAGGTTACCAGCCTGTCCTTTATAAGCACGAACTCCTGTGTCTTCCAAAGCGGATGAAATCGTGATGAATGTCATGAAGTTAGTCCATGCATCTGGGAAAGCACCACCGTAAGTGAAGTCGAAATCCGGACGTGCAACGGCTGCACTGCCCAAAGCAGCTTTCAAAAATTCAACGTGTTGTGTTTCGTGTCTCTCGATCTGAGAGAAAACCAATGTGTATTCCGCAGGAATAAAGTTGGTCATTCTGTTCGCCTGAAAGTAGAATGTCTCTTCAAGATATTCCAGCGTCAGAGCGAAATTAAGTATATCTGTTACAGATGGCGTAGCGGCATAAGCCTTGTTTACAATGGAAGCAAATACAGTTGGAACAGCTGCCGAAGCGAGTGTGCTGCCTACACGGTTCATAAACATACGACGAGTTGAGTGCGCCAGGCGTCCTGCTGCGTCACCGTCGTACTTGTTGAATGCTATCTAATATTCTAAAAATATTCATGTCAGTAAGTTTTTAAAGAGTTAGCGTGGGAGGTCTTTTCCACTGATTTTATCCATTACAAATGGCTGCACACCGCTCAGAATAACTGATGGGGAATATGCATGCTCCAAGCCCATTTCATTGATCTGGCCACCTGCAAATTCTAATGCATTAGGATTGATCAAGTCAGCGATAGCCGATGCGTGTCTTGCTTCAACCGATACGATTTTACCGGCAATCAGTAAATAATCTACGCTTTTGATCAACTTGCCTGCACCATTGTAAGCTGCAACGCCTGTGTCTTCAAATAACTTAGCTGCTCCCAAAACGCTCGTGCGGTCTGCAAAGTCGATTTGTGAGAAGTTAGGAGTAAGGCCTTTGATAGCGTTTCCTGCCAATGCTGTTTTGAAAAACTCTCTGTGAACGATTTCGTGATCACGAATATCAGTAAGGATCCACTTTTCCATATCTGTCATATTCAGATAAGGAGTCATCATAACTTGTGTGTAGAAAGCAGCTTCAAGTTGCTCCAATGCGTAAGCATAGTTCAGGATGCCGATGTCGCCTGAACCAAGGTTCACTGTTTCATCATCCATCAAATCCTGCTCTGTGCAGGCACCGAGAATAAAAGCTCCTGTCGCAGCAGCAACACCTGCGGATCTTAGGAAGTAACGTCTGCCCACTTTTGCCAGCATTGCGCCATCAGAAGGTTCAGAGATTTGAGTTAATGTTTTTTTCATACCAAAAAAAGTTTTTGAAGTTTATTGTGAACCGTTACTACTTTTTCGACGGGTTCTGACAGACTTACGGTAATAGTTTCGCGATGGATTTAACGACTGTCTAAGTATCTTGCAACTTTTAGGAATACTAGTTTTTAATTTTGCACTTAACATATATTAACGAATGTTATTTGGCATTAACATTGGATTTTTCGGATTAAAATTATTTTTTGAAAACCCGTTTTTAGGCAAAAAAAAGTGGTGGCATTTGTTATGCCACCACTTTTTTGTTTGATCCAGAAAAATCTAAGGCTGATTACAAGCCGAATCCAAGCGCAAATCCTTTAACAGATCCTGCGAAATCCGAGATTTTTGTAGCCGCTCCAGTAGTCAGATTGATCGAATATAAACCGGTCTTTCCGCCCACAGTTAACAGTGCGTATGCCATGCCTGTGGTGCTGCCGATATCGAAACCATTTGCTGCATCCAGGTCCACACCCAATGCACCAATTCTTTCAAGTCCGCCGCTGTTTGGTGGATTTTGTTTGTAAAGCGTATTGGTTTCGCTGTCAATGTCGTACAACACAGTTGATGTTGTTCCCGGGAAGCTGTTTGTGTAAGCAGCTGCATTGATTGTCGGAGTTCCTGGGCCTGGGATCAGGTTAAGTTGTCCATCCACCAGCGTAATGCTGTTAGAAACGTCAATGCGCAGGTTTTGACCTGTGTTACTAACAATTCTTAATCTGTCCGCAACCGGGTTGAAGTCAAAACCGAAGCTTGTTCCCATTACTTTGAAGTTAGGATCGCTCAGATAATGGAAATCAGGGCGAACTGTTGCAGCTGCCGAAGCAAGATCAATGGTGTAAAGTTTTCCATCAGATCCAAGCGCATGCAAACGACCGCTTGTAGGACGGAAGTCAATTCCTTCGATTGAAACGCCCATAGGCAAGCCAGTGATCGCTTTTTCAACGCGCGTTCCAGCTTTCATAGGATTGAAAGTCAGCAATTTGTTTGAAGCATCCACCGCGTAAGCAACAGGGCTTGTTGGCATTGCAATGCCAATGATTTTGCCGGCAGGAAGATTTCCGATTTTAAGCAAAGAACCCGTTGCCAGATTTACTTCAACCAGTTCCCAAATGTTGTTCACTTTAACAGAAGCAATCGCAAAATTTGTTTCTGCTGCGATATCAAATCCGCCGATATCTTCAATGTTCATACCCAATGAACCCACTTCTTTCAAAACACCGTCATTAGGAGGCATTTGAAGAAATAGTTTGTCTACATCCGGATCAATGTCATAAAGCTGGGTTGTGGTTGCGCCTGCAACATTATTAGTATACGCAGCTGCTGCAACCTTAACATCATTGTATCCTTTCAAATAACCATCCAATGCAACTAATGCGTTGTTTTCAGGATTTAAGCGAAGGTTTTGTGCTGTGTTGGTTACCAGACGAATGCGGTCAACAGTTGGGTTGAAGTCGAAACCAACCACTTCGGGACCGGAAATGCCTGGGTTAAAAGGAACAGGGCTAACCACCGTAACGCGTCCTGGCGCGATATCAGAGCGTAAATTAACCGTGTAAATGTGATTTTTATTTCCTACTGCATAAAGCTGGCCCGTTGCAGGACGGAAATCAATGCCTAGAAGCTTTTCATCCGGCTCCAATCCTGACGTGATTGTGATGGTTCGGATGGGTGTGCTTGGGTTTTGTACATTCAATTCATAAATCTTGTTGTCATTTGTTAACGCATAGAAAAGCTGATTGGGCTGGCTCACCAGCGGAACGGGCTGCTGATCGACCTCCGTTTGTTCTGTACAAGCCTGGTTAATGAACACCAGTCCAGCCATTAACAGTGCGCTTCCGGCCACCGTCCGTAAAGATTTAGAAATTTCCATAACCATGTAAGTTGAGTTTGACAAGTAGTTTGACACGTCACTTACGCTGGTTACATGGGTTTAGATCAAATGGTTTTAATTAAAATTTAATCCTAAAAGGAGTAAAATTAATTGGTTTTTAATCCGGCAATGTGGCCTATGTTAGTCTTTGGAGAGCAATCCGATCATTTTTTCGAGGTTAAGGCTTCGCGCAGACGCGTCAAAAATCTCGCGGTAAACACCCTCTTTTTCATATAAGCTTGCATGCGTCCCGTATTCTGCAATGCGGCCTTTTTTCATTACATAAATTTGATCCGAATCGAGAATTTGAGAGAGACTGTGCGAAATGATGACAACGGTTCTGCCTTTCTTAATCGCGTCGAGGCTGTTTTTAATTTGCTCAGTTGCAATTGCGTCCAGGCTTGCAGTAGGCTCATCCAAAAATATTACGGGCGGGTTTTTTAGGAATAAGCGGGCGATGGCAATGCGTTGCTGCTGACCGCCGGACAGCATTTGTGCATCGGTTTCATATTGAGCCGGAAGCTCCATGATCTGTTCATGCAAATAAGCCTTGCGCGCGGCTTCGACCAGTTCTTCATCCGAAGCGGTCATTTTTCCATAACGGATGTTTTCTGCAATGGAGCCTTTGAAAATGTGGTTTTTTTGAAGAACCATGCCGATTGAATTGCGCAATGCAGGCAAATCGTATTCAGTGATCGGTCGGCCATCAAGTGTAAGCGTTCCCGAATCGGGTGGATAAAAGCCGATTAGCAGATTGATAAGCGTACTTTTTCCTGCTCCGGATAAGCCGACAAGTGCCGTGGTCTGGCCGGACTTAATGTTCACATCCACATTGAACAATGCTTTCGTGCCATTTGGATAGGCGAATGAGACATTGTCCAGCACATAATCGCCTTTAATGGTTTGAGGAACCAGTTTTCCACTTTTTTCAACTGCATTATCAGCGTCCAGAATTTCGAAAAAGCCTTCTGAATAAGTCAGCGCATCGTTCATCTCATCGTAAATCCTGTGAAGCTGGCGGATAGGAGCAGAGACATTGTTGAACAGCAGAATGTGAAACATAATGGCGCCAATGGACATTTGCTGATCCAGCACCAGATAAGCGGTCAGGATAATGATGAATACAACGCCGATCTGTTCAATAAAACTCTTGATTCCGTCGTATGCAAAGTTGGTCCGTCGTGTTTTGAGTTGCGTTTCCATGAGCTCCATCTGGGTCTGATATTGCTTTTGCCCTTCAAATATTTCCCGGACAAAGGATTTGATCACGATAATGGATTCGATCAGATTAATGAGGCCGCTGCTCTTGTTTTCGCGTTGTCGTTTGAGCTTTCGGCGCACGCCTTGCAACTCACCGGCTTGCTTGTAACTGATCCAGAAATAGATCGGTAGGATCGCTAACGCAATGCTTCCTACGTAAAAGTTAGCGCTGAACATGATCGCTAATGCCACTATGGAATTGGCAAAAAGCGGAAGAATGTCAATGAAAAAGTTTTGTATCAGTTTTGTCAGGCTTTCGACGCCGCGGTCGATGCGGGTTTGCAGTTTGCCTTTCTGATTGTCGTTATCGCTGTAAAACGATAAATTATAGGTTAAAATGCGGCTGACAGCCTCCTGCGCAAGATCACTTGAAACCTTAATCCGGATTTTTTCACCAAAATAACGCTGGCCAAAAACGATCAGCGAATTGACAATTTCCTTAACAAAAAGAATGAACGAAATCTGGATCAATAATTCCTTTCCCTGGATAATGCCCCACTTTTTATCGAGCATGGACTGCACCGAATCGACCGTGTAACGCAAGACCCAGGGGTTGACCTGGGCCGTTACTGCGCCCAGTAATGTGAGGAAAAGCGCAAAAATGATTTGCTTGTAATAAGGCTTTACGTAAGGTTGCAGGCGCTGGAATATTTGCCAGATACTCATGAGATTGGGTTGAGGATGCTTAAATATTCGTTTCCAATAAATGTCCCAATAAGCGTGCCCTTACTTTTTCCCGGAGCGTTTTATAGGCCGGCCGTATTTCTGCATTTTCTCCTGCGCGTGATTTCTTCTGACGTTAACCTTCTTGTTTTTGTCGATCTTTTCATGAAACGCACCGCCGCCTGCTTCTCTTTTGGGCAGTTTTACATCAATGTTCTTCATGAAGATATGCGGCTCTTCATCAGGCGTGAGGATTTCCGAGATCTTCAAATTTTCGGGCAAAGGCTCGATCGGAATCTGGTAACTCATCAATTCTTCGATCTGCTCCTGACGTTCCTTTTCACTTTCTGTAATAAATGAAATGGCCACTCCTTTTTATCCGCACGGCCTGTTCGTCCAATGCGGTGAATGTAGTTTTCAGGGATTTCAGGGATGTCAAAGTTGAAAACGTGCGAGACTTCGGCAACGTCCAATCCACGTGCAATGATGTCTGTGGCGATCAGAATGCGATAATTGCCTTCGTGAAATTGTTTAACACTGTTAAATCTGTGATTTTGTTCCTTGTTGGAATGGATGACGCCGATCTTGTTCAAATAGCCCATTTCCAGTTGGCCGAACAGTTGATCTGCTAATTTCTTGGTTGCTACGAAGACCAGCACTTTGCTCATGTCCTCGTTTTCTTCTAGCAAAAGGTCCAGCAAGTTTACTTTTGTGTAAAAGTTCGGAACGTTATATGCTTTCTGCTCAATGTTCTCTAACGGCGTTCCCACAGGAGCAGCTTCGATCCTTACCGGGTTGTTAAAGTAAGTTTGCATAAGTGCCTCAACTTCCTGAGTAAGAGTCGCTGAGAACAAAAGGTTCTGACGCTTTTGCGGCAATAAGTCAAGGATATTTTTAAGCTGCGTCCGAAAGCCTAGATTCAGCATTTCGTCCACTTCGTCGATTACGAGTTTCTTAATCGCCTTTGTTTTCAATGATCCATTTAGGGCAAGATCAAAGAGTCTGCCGGGCGTGGCAACGACGACATCAGCGCCGTTTTTCAACTCAGCCATCTGCACCTTAATGTTTCCGCCTCCGTAAGCGCCCACAACTTCAAGCGTCAGATAAGCGCTCAGTTTGCGCACTTCTTCGACCACTTGCACCACAAGCTCGCGTGTAGGAACGAGGATCAGCAATTGGGGAAGCCGGTCTTTGGAAAATTCGATCTGGCGCAATGTCGGCAGGAGATAGGCAAATGTTTTTCCAGTTCCCGTCTGGGCAATCCCACACACATCCTTACCCGACATCATCACTGAGAAAACCTTCTGCTGGATCGCTGTGGGCGTTACATAGTTCAGGTCTGCGAGTGCGTTGAGTAAAGGCTTGGTGAGATTTAAGTCTTCGAAAGTCATATCAATGTTGGAAATAAAGTGCAAAGTTACGGCTTATCCACGTAAATGGCACAAAATAAGAGCCCGGAACCAAATGGCGCCGGGCTCTTGTCCTTTCCTGTTAGCTTTATAATGTGTGTTATTCGTCCTGATAATGTGTGTTAATTATCTCGTTCTAAGTCGGCCGGTGTTGCGGTTGTATGTTCCAAGCGGGAAGCTCAGACCAGCATTGATGCCGAAATTTTGATTTTTTACATTTGAGTTGCCATCCTTTGTGATGTCGATCAGGCCCAGTCCGTAACGTGCGTCCAGATTAAGCCAGATTTTTTCTTGAAGACGAATGTTAAGACCAGCTCCGAAAGTTAAACCCAGGTCAAAAGGATTGTAAACCCTGTTGTCTGAATTGCCATTCAGGTTGTTTCCGTCTTTGTCCTTCACACCAACAAGGAAGTTCAGGTTTGGACCTAAAAGATCTTTGGACGAACCTTATCGCCATATTTGCCAAAGAAGAAAGTCGCTAGCAACGGAGCCTGAATGTAGTTCATATTGATCTCATTCGTTTTGCTAAGCACCTTTGCGCCCAACTGCGTAAACAGAAGCTGTCCGCTGAAACCGAAGCCGCTTTCTGAGCTGTAATTGTAGAAGCCACCAATGGTCAGACCTGGTTTCCAGTCCGTGTCATTAACGTCACCGCGGAAGTTGGCAATGGATACTCCGGCGATTGGCCCGATGGAAACATTTTCCTGAGCATGTGCCCGCGTTACAAACAATGTAACCGCTAGTAAAAGAATAGTGCAATTTTTCATTCGAGTGGATTATATGTGGATTTGCGTCCAAACAACAAATCCTGTACCAACCAGCCGAAGAAAGCGCTAAAAGCGTAAAGCGTTCACAACAAGCGCAGATATTCGTATATTTATATTTATTCTAAACTTGAAAGAGGGGAAATAACTCTACAACTGTATACGTTGTCGACAAAAAAATCGGAACTAGTTAATCGTCATCATCCGAATCTTCCAGGAATGACTGTCCGGGAATTTGATACGGCTTCAAATAAGCTTTCAGTTGGGACGGCATTTTCCATTGCTTGATGGTCTGCTTAATGTTCTTGATCTCCGCCTTCATTTCATTCACATTCGTATTGAACTTCACAATCACGGTTGTGAGCGAATTAGCGTGCTGGTAAGGCAATCCACAAACTGCCGAAATTCGCTTCTGAACGCTTTCCTTGACCAATTCGAGTTCTTCAACCTGTTGCCTGAGGACTTTGTTGTAATAATTAAGCTGATTTTTGCTCAAATTTTCCAGCTGATCCTGATCAATGCGATCTAGCTCAATCTGTAATTTCAGCAGTTTAAGCAAGTTATTTTCCTGATATGCTTCCGTTATCTGCTGCATAATCTCCGTTTTTCTCAACTTCTCTGCTTCATCTTTTTCCAGGTCCGGATGGAAGGTTTTTACCAGATCCATGTAAACAGTTCGGACTGACTTAGTCGTTTTCTGCTGCTCAACCAGCTGCTTTGCTTCCTGAATGCGCTTATGCAGGCGTTCTTCGCGTTGCTCTGCCTTAATCCTTTGCTGTTCTTCTTCCGGCAGGTCGTGGAAGTTTTCATATGCAGATGTTTCGACGACATTTTCGCTCTCCAGCAAGAAAGACGGATCTGTGATTTTCGCATCTTTCGCCTTTTCCTGTTCAAGCAATGTTTCAATATCGACAGGACTATATTTATTGAAAACCGGCTTTAAATTGTCATAGCCATGATGTAGGATCAGGTCATAAGCGCGTTCTGTAATCAGATAGGCAAGTTTGTCCTGATAAATTTTACGAAACAGATCAGCCTGGTAAGTCCGGTCCATAATGTGGACGATCTCTTCCTGAAAGTCGTGATACTCACGGATCAGCGGGTTCAGATCCGTGGGAATGCGCTGGATCATTTGATCATAAGCACTTTCCAGCTCGGGAATGAGCCGATCCAGTTCTTCAATCCGTTGTGATAACTGGTTGAACTCTTTCTGTCTTTTATTCAAGACATTTTTACGCTCATTAATATGTAAAATAGCTGTTTCTGCCATAGTTAAATGTTTCGGTTGGGACTTCGAAATTACAATCCCAGTTCTTGATAAGATATCATTACAATCGCAATGACTGCCAATAGAAGCCCAAATTTATTGAGATGGTTCAGCCTTTCGCGGTAAATCAGCCAGGCAGCGCAGGCGGACACGAGCATGGTCAGAATGTTATAGATCGGGAAAACGAATGCGGCGCTGTTTGAAAACGATGCCAATGCGAGGAGCAGAAAATATAGGGACAGGAAATTCGGAACACCAAGGATAAATCCGCCGATGACGCTGCGAAATTTGAGACGCTCATTGGTGGTAATCAGTCTGTAAATTAGGATTGCAGTGCCGATCAGGATTGCGCCAGAACATGCTATAATCATGAATAATGTGGTTTCGCCCGCCTTGTAATATTTGACCGACAGAAAATTTATCAGTGTATTATTCGTCCCGGCAGCCAGAAATGTCAGGATTGGCAGCATTAACATTGCGTTTCTAGCTAGTGCTTTGGCCGCTCCATTTCCAGCTTGATCTTTTTTGTTATTTTGAATTGCACCCAAAGCCAATGCGACAAGCGCAATGACCAATCCAGCGTAATTGATGGCAGTGAATTCTTTGTTGTTATTTTTAAATACAAACAATCCGAAAAGAACGGGAATGACGAGTGACATATTCCCGGCGAGTGATGTTGCAGTCACGCTCACTTTCTGGGCAGTCAACCCGATTAACATAAAAGTGACGACGAACATTGCGCCGAGGGCAAGCGTAAGAAGCGTTCCATTGGCGCTCCAATCCACCGTTTTGAATAATTGCAGATTTGGTGTCAGGACCAAACCGGTCAGAACACAAGCATAATAATTGAAAACAACAGCATGAAACGAATCCACCTGATAGCGTGGAAACGCCCGCATGATCAGATAAAGCGCAACTGTAAACAGAACGGATAGCAAAAAATACAGCATATGCGGCTTTCTAGCGCTTTGAGAATAGGATTTCGTCGATCACGCGCGGATAGTTTTCGTGTTCGAGCGCATGAATTTTATTCGCTACATCTTCCGAAGTGTCAGACGAATCCACTTTGCAGGTTGCCTGGAAAATCACATTCCCTTCGTCGTAATGCTCATTAACGTAATGAATGGTGATGCCCGATTCGGTTTCTTTTGCATTTACAACAGCCTCATGCACGAAATGTCCATACATTCCTTTTCCGCCATATTTAGGAAGCAAAGCCGGATGAATGTTAATGATCCGATTTGGAAATGCTTCGACCAGAAAGGAGGGAACCAGCAGCATAAAACCTGCCAGCGCAATGATATCAATGCGTTCGTTTTGCAATATATGCAGGACCTTTCTGGTTTGATATAAGGTCTTTTTATCAAAAAACACAACCGGGATTTGCAGCTTGCAGGCGCGCTTGATCACGCCTGCCTGCGGATTATTTGTGAAGATCAATGAAACTTCCACATCCTCCCGTTCAGCGAAATATTCACAAATTTTTTCTGCGTTGGTTCCTGAGCCGGAAGCGAAGATGGCGAGTCGTTTCATGTTGTATTAAATGTGGTGAATGATAATTTTTTGTGTCAAATTTCTCTGACAAAGCTATAAAAAGAACGGCTTACGGAATGCGCCGAAAGCCGTTTTAAAAGCAGATGACAAATTATAATGCTGATAGTCAATAGATTTTAGTGAGTTCACTGTAACCCATCAGCTTGCCCTTGCGGTAAGTTTCGTTCTTCACATCCCACAAAACGCCGGGAGCGCGGTAAGAGATGCTTTCCATTTCCATTTTCACCGGAAAGCCCATTTTCATTTCAAAAGCCAGATCAGATTTGACCTTATAAGCATCGAAACTGCCTGCTGGCGTTGTTAATTTCTCTTGTCCGATAACATTTCTGTTCTTAATCTGCATATTAAATGTGACTACCATTGGACCAGATTGGCCATTTCCTTTCAGCGAAGCATCTCTCAACTTGTCACCAACCGTGAATTTTGTCGGAAACTCAATGTTCTCATACGTGAATTTCATTTCAAGGTTCTGGAATGATTTCAGCTGTTCCTGATTGATCATCGACTTTGCATCAACCGACACAATGTCGCCGTTGCACTTCATTTGATAGGTGTTTTTTAGTTCCGATTTGCCTTTGGTGCTGAATGCTTCCATCTCAATATCGAACACGGTGAAAGCACCCTCCGTCGAAACCTTGTTGATTTTGTAGACGATCTTTCCGCTTTCTTTTCCTTTCGCGTCGTAATTAGCCATTTCAAAACCACTGCCTTCCTTCATCGTAACACCTCCGCACTCCTGTGCAAACGATTTGGCCTGAACCAAAAGGAGCATTAACAGGCTCCATATTAAAAGCTTTTTCATAAAGAGAAACGTGTATAAGTGATTAGTTTGTTAAAAACAAAGATAGTTTCCCTGGCCACAGTTGCGACCGTTCGTGCAAATATTGAGTTTGCGGTATGCGGTTATGCCCAGATCATTGTGATCAATCCGAGGAGCATGATAATCTTGCACAAGCTGCTTATCTGCTTGAAGTCGCGACGCGTATCCGCACGCGCCAGGCTTGCACACATGTAGGCGATGGGAATTAGCAGCATGAAGAACAAAACAATGAGCACATTATTGTCCAAAGCGCGGGCCATTACAAACAATGCCGTAACGAACATTAAGACGATGAAATACAAGAAATTTTTGGTCCGCCGAATGCCCCATATAATCGGCAATGTGCGGCAGCCATGCGCCTCATCGCCCTTGATGTCTTCCATATCCTTTACGACTTCCCGGATCAGGGAAATAAAGAAAGAGAAAACCGCGTAAATAAAAACAAGGTGGCGGTTCATCGGGAATTGCACGGTCAGGATAAGCAGCGAAAAACCTGTTAACAAGGAAACAATGAAGTTTCCAATGAAAGGCAGTCGTTTATAGCGCTCTGAATAAAACCACAATAATGTGATGGAGAACACATTGATCACGAAAATGTAAGGGCTTACGACTAAGCCAAATACTGCACCCAGCACATTCAGGATCTGGTGAGCGCCCATTGCCCAGCGTCTTTTTAAATATCGCCCGACAACTACGCGTTCCGGCTTGTTTACAATGTCAATTTTAATGTCAAAATAATCATTGATAATATAGCCGGCAGCTGCAATACAAACCGTAGATAATGATAAAAAGAACATATCCACATTCGCGATAATGCTTTTCCATTCATGCCTTGGGCCGATCAGCAGGATGCGGGTGAGATATTGCGTGACGACGACAATCACCAGATTGGTCATACGGACCAGTCGGGCACTACCGGTAATGTAATCCCACATGCTGATTTTTGGTCGTGCAGACACGTTCATGGAAGCTAACTCAGGAAATAGAAGGTTTAGGCAATAAAATTATTCATTTTATCCCATTAACGACAAATCTCAACATCTTTATCCATTTTAGGGATAAAAAAACGAGCATTTGTTGTTAGCCTAAGTGATTCGTTGTAAAAACAGATCGCCTCACGCGACTTTCAACTTTTTAATCAAGATTATGAAAATTGGTATTGTATGCTATCCTACCTTCGGAGGAAGCGGAGTGGTAGCTACTGAACTCGGAAAGGCGCTTGCCAAAGTAGGCCATCAGGTTCATTTTATTACATATTCACAACCCCAAAGGCTCGACTTCTTTAATGAAAATCTTTACTATCACGAAGTAAATATTCCGGCTTATCCTTTGTTTCAATATCCGCCTTACGAGTCTGCATTATCCAGTGAAATGGTGCATGTAGCCGCTAGCGCGAATCTCGATCTGCTGCATGTGCATTACGCCATTCCGCACACGTCGTCAGCTTATCTTGCCAAACAAATTTTAGCGCAGCAAGGCATACACATTCCAGTGATCACCACATTGCATGGAACGGATATTACATTGGTAGGGAAAGACGAGTCATACGAGCCGGTTGTAACATTCAGCATTAACCAGTCCGATGGCATTACGGCCGTTTCGGAATCTTTGAAAAAAGATACTTACGCGCATTTTGCAATCACAAAAGACATTGAAGTAATTCCAAACTTCATTGATCTGGACCGCTTTAACCGTCAGAAAAAAAGAGCATTTCAAACTGGCCATTTGCCCGAATAACGAAAAGCTGATCGTGCACACTTCCAATTTCAGGAAAGTGAAGCGGATTGACGACGTCATACTGATTTTTGAAAAACTCCGCAAATTGCTGCCTAGCAAGCTTCTTCTGGTTGGTGACGGCCCTGATCGCCAGCGTATTGAACGCATGTGCAAGGATTTGGATATGCTTTCTGATGTTCGGTTTTTAGGAAAACTCGATGCGATCGAAGAAGTGCTTTCTGTTGCTGACTTGTTCCTTATGCCTTCCGAATCCGAAAGTTTCGGTCTGGCAGCATTGGAAGCGCTCGCATGCGAAGTGCCCTTGATCACGTCCAATGCAGGTGGATTGCCTGAGTTGAATTTGCATGGTGTCACCGGATTTTTGAGCGATGTCGGCGATGTCGATGACATGGTTAAGCACGCAGCTTATATCCTGAATGACGACAACCTTCCGACATTCAAAGCCAACGCGCTGGCAAGGGCAAAAGAATTTGATATTGCCAAAATTCTCCCTCATTATGAGGCATATTACGAGAAAGTCGTTGAAAACAGCAAAGCCGTGA
The DNA here is from genome assembly GCF_979253085.1 of Dyadobacter sp. AC419. Classification (NCBI taxonomy): domain Bacteria; kingdom Pseudomonadati; phylum Bacteroidota; class Cytophagia; order Cytophagales; family Spirosomataceae; genus Dyadobacter; species Dyadobacter sp. AC419. The sequence continues at coordinate 368,268 of NZ_CEEDCD010000015.1, forward strand.
CGATATAGGTATGGTATTTTTATAGTCTGGTTTTTTTGAATCCAAAAAAGCCAGACTATGCTACCGAATATTCCATATACAAATTATAAAAGAGTCGTGATCGTGGGCGCCGGATTTGGCGGACTTGCGCTTGCGAGAGAAATTGCGAAGCGCGAAGATTTGCAGGTTGTTCTTATCGACCGCAATAATTATCATCAGTTTCAGCCACTTTTTTATCAGGTCGCGATGGCCGGGCTGGAACCCAGTTCCATTTCTTTTCCACTCCGGAAAATATTTCAATCCAAAAAGAACGTACACATTCGCATCACGGAGGTGCACAGCGTAAATCCGGACCGCAAATCCATCAGCACGGACCTGGGTGAAATCACTTATGACTATTTAGTAATCGCTACGGGAGCCATCACCAATTATTTCGGGATGAAGGAAATTGAAGAGCGCGCCATTCCTATGAAAACGGTTTCGGAAGCGCTTGCTTTGCGGAACCGTATTCTACAAAATTTCGAAGATGCACTTTCGGTGGATTCAGATGATGAGCGAGCTGGTTTAATGAGTGTGGTTGTAGTAGGCGGCGGCCCCACGGGCGTGGAGTTGTCCGGAACGCTGGCGGAAATGAAGCATTTTATTTTGCCAAAAGATTATCCTGAAATGGATTTCAAAGCAATGGAAATCCACTTATTGGAAGGTTCGAAAGAATTACTTGGCGCAATGTCGGATGAGTCGTCGCAGCGGTCGAGGGAATATCTTGAAAAAATGGGCGTCCACATTCACACTGAACAAGTTGTAACAGGCTTTGACGGAAAATACGTAACGACGAAACAAGGCATGCGCATTCGTGCCGATAACCTGGTTTGGGCTGCGGGCGTAAAGGCAAATCCGCTTAACGGTTTGAATCCTGAGGTGATCGTAAGAGGCGGAAGGATTAAAGTTGACCAGTATAACCGGGTGGAGGGTTACGAAAATATCTTTGCATTAGGGGATGTCGCGGCAATGCAGGAAGGGGAGTGGGAAAACGGCCATCCGCAGCTGGCGCAACCTGCGATTCAGCAAGGAGAAGCGCTTGCGAAAAATGTGTGGCGTGTTATGGATGGCAAAAAGGCTGTTCCGTTTAAATATAAAGATCTGGGTTCAATGGCAACCGTTGGTCGTAACCGCGCTGTTGTGGATCTTCCCTTTATCAAATTTCAAGGATTTTTGGCTTGGTTAACATGGATGTTTGTGCATTTAATGTCAATTGTAGGTGTTAAAAACCGCGTTTTGATCTTGATAAATTGGGTTTGGAATTACGCCACTTACGACCAGTCGTTGCGCCTGATCCTGCGTCCGAAAACCATTGAGCAGATTTCCAACAAGAATGAGAAGAATGAAGATGCGGTAAAACAGGAAGCTTAGCCACTTATAATACAAGATTGCCTTTCCCCGGTCGGATTGCATCATTCATTAGGTTTTCGTTATATTCGTGTGCGATTTTTGCCGACTTTGCGTTATATACAGATGTAATAAACTTTTGAAAAATGAAACTCTTATTTAACATACTCCTCATATTTCTGCTTCTGATCGCTTTCGTTCCGTTTTTCAGAAGATTTATTTTTCACCTGCTGGTCGGACGTCAGCTAATTAAAGAGCAGGAAAGGCAATATCGCGCGCAACAACAGCAAAGAGCCAAGCCAGGTGTTAAAGTGGACAATGTTCCACCAGACGCAAGCCAGTCATCCCGCTTCCAGGGAGGCGAGTATGTGGATTATGAGGAAGTGAAATAGCAACACGATAAATTTTTTTATAGAAACCGTCTCAAATGTTGAGGCGGTTTTTTTTGTGGTTGATCTCAATGATTTGCCGGTCAAAACTTGAATCCAAAATCCGGTAAGTTTGGACATTCGAGATTCTAACCTTCACCCTCAAATGAACCTGAATTTTACGGGCAAAAATTTTCGTCAATGTTCTCTGAATTTCATTGTGACGAGAATTTTGATATTTAGCATTGGATTTCTTTGCTGGACTATTTTTCCAGAAAGAGGCGCACTTAAAACCGTCAACCACCGGAACGAAAATGTAGATTTTGAGAAAGTCTGGAACAGATTTGATTCAGGCTGGTATGTGAATCTCGCTAGCAACGGCTATCCTCAAAGACCATTCAATGATTCAGTAGAAGAGACCTGGGGATTTATGCCCTTGTATTCAATGCTGATGCGATTGATATCAGCGGTTTCTGGCTTGGAGTTGTTCTATTCCAGGTGCATTACTTGGTTTGGTGCCAATGGCCGGACTGATGCTGTATCTTCATTCCACTTGCGGCGAGCCGCTTGCTTTTATCAAAATCCAGAAGGCATGGGGCAGCACGGAAACTTATCCATTGCAGGGATTCATTAATCTTTTCACGACAATAGGGCGGAGGTCTTCATTTTTGAATGCAGGGTTCTGGCTGCTGATATTGGGAGCCGTGTTTTCTCAATACAGACGTTTGCCAATCTCTTATTTAGTGTTTACACTTATTTATTTTTTGCTGTCCACCAGTAATGAAATCGTCTATGGAACAACGCGTTACATGCTTGGGGTCATCCCATTGTTTTTGGCCGTATCCATTAGTAACCAGTATGTCAGGCAGTTTTTTATCGTTATAAATTTGCTTTTCCTATCGCTCAACATTGCCACTTTCGTAACAAATACGCTGACATTTTTATAAGGCATTAAACGCAAAAGAGGCTGTTTCAATGCAGAAACAGCCTCTTTGTATATTACTTTAAACTTATTCAGTTCACTATCGGCTCAGATACAAATTTCTCTCACCATAAATTTTCTGGAAGAAATCATCTTGCAAATCGTCGATGAAGTAAATGGCTTCACCGGTTGATTTCATTTCAGGTCCGAGCTCCTTGTTTACGTTCGGGAATTTGTTGAAAGAGAAAACCGGGATTTTGATCGCCCAGCCCTTTTTCACCGGATTGAATGTAAAATCCTTCAATTTCTTCGTTCCGAGCATAAGCTTCGTTGCGTAGTTTACATACGGCTCCTGATATGCTTTGCAGATGAATGGCACCGTGCGCGAAGCTCTTGGATTCGCTTCAATTACGTAAACAACGCCGTTTTTAACCGCGAACTGCACATTGATCAGACCGATCACATTCATTGCAAGGGCGATTTTGCGCGTATGCTCTTCAATCTGACGGATTTCATCAGCGGTAAGATCGAATGGAGGAAGCGCTGCGTGTGAGTCGCCAGAGTGGATACCCGCAGGCTCAATGTGCTCCATAACCCCGATAATGTAAGCATCTTCGCCGTCACAGATCGCGTCAGCTTCTGCTTCCAGAGCACCTTCTAAAAAGTGGTCAAGCAAGATGTTGTTATCCGGAATGTCATGCAGGATTTTCACCACGTGCTGCTCCATTTCCTTCTCGTTGATCACAATCTTCATGCTCTGTCCACCCAAAACGTAACTTGGACGAACCAGCAATGGGAAGCCGAGCGTGCGCGAAAGCTCAACGGCTGCATCAGAAGTCCTCACCGTTCCGAACTTAGGGAAAGGAATTTCCAGCTCTTCCAGAAGTGAAGAGAAGCGGCCGCGATCCTCAGCCCAGTCAAGTGACTGATAGCTGGTTCCAATGATTTTGATGCCGTATTTTTCAAGCTTTTCAGCCATTTTAAGGGCAGTTTGTCCACCAAGCTGAACAATCACACCTTCCGGTTTTTCATGTTCAATGATGTCAAAAACGTGTTCCCAGAAAACCGGCTCGAAATATAATTTATCCGCAATATCCGGGTCAGTCGACACAGTTTCCGGGTTACAGTTGATCATGATCGTTTCGTAACCTTCTTCTTTTGCCGCCAATACACCGTGTACGCAGGAGTAATCAAACTCAATCCCTTGTCCGATGCGGTTTGGACCAGAACCTAGTACAACCACTTTTTTGCGGTCGCTTACGATGGATTCGTTGTCCGGATATTCCTGAGAAGTATTAAATGTAGAGTAATAGTAAGGTGTTTTTGCTTCGAATTCCGCTGCACAAGTGTCAACACATTTGTATACACGCTTGATTCCAAGTTCTTTACGTCTGTCGTAAACCTTACTTTCTTTCGTTCCGATCAAATGAGCGATTTGACGGTCAGCATAACCTTTTTGTTTCGCATTAAGCAATAATTCCTTAGGAAGATCGCTCAGGTCAAATTTCTCGATCTCATGTTCCAGCTCGATCATTTCTTCGATCTGACGAAGGAACCAGGCATCAATCTTAGTCAGGTTCTGAATTGTTTTGAATGATAAACCGATCTTGAACGCATCATAAATGTGGAACAGACGATCCCAGCTCGGATTTTTCAAACTATGCTTGATCGCTTCCTGATCGCGTAACTCGCGGCCATCGGCGCCCAGGCCATTTCTTCTGATTTCCAGCGACTGACAAGCTTTTTGCAATGCTTCCTGGAAATTCCGGCCGATTCCCATCGCTTCTCCAACAGATTTCATTTGGAGTCCTAATGAGCGGTCAGCGCCTTTGAATTTATCAAAGTTCCAACGCGGAACTTTTACAATAACGTAGTCAATCGATGGTTCGAAAAATGCAGATGTGCTGCCTGTGATCGGGTTTATCAACTCGTCCAGGTTATAACCAATCGCCATTTTGGCGGCAATTTTTGCAATCGGATAACCCGTCGCTTTCGAAGCAAGAGCAGATGAGCGCGACACGCGTGGGTTGATTTCAATCGCAATAATTTGATCATCAGCAGGATTTACCGAAAACTGGACATTACATCCGCCTGCAAACTTGCCGATCCCGTCCATCATCTTGATAGCGAGGTCACGCATTTGCTGATAAAGTGTGTCGGGCAATGTCATCGCTGGCGCAACTGTGATGCTGTCGCCTGTATGCACACCCATCGGGTCAAAGTTCTCAATCGAGCAAATAATGATGAAGTTACCTTTGCTATCGCGAAGCAATTCGAGCTCGTATTCTTTCCAGCCCATTGCACTTTGTTCAACCAAAACTTCATGAACAGGAGATGCGTGCAGACCATTGTTCAATGCTTTATCAAAATCGGCTTCCGAGTTCACAAATCCGCCGCCTGTTCCTCCCAATGTATAAGATGGGCGGATAACCAGCGGGAATCCGATTTCCTGAGCGATTTCTTTCCCTTCCAAAAAGGATCTTGCTGTGCGGCCTTTACAAACATTGACATTCAATTCAAGCATTTTTAACCTGAATTTCTCTCTGTCTTCTGTCGTTTCAATGGCCTTGATGTCAACACCGATGATCTCTATATCATACTTTTTCCAAACTCCTGCTTTATCGCAATCAATAGCCAGGTTTAACGCAGTTTGTCCTCCCATCGTTGGTAGCACCGCATCGATCGGCTTGCCCATCGCTTTATGCTTTTCAAGAATTTCAACGATATATTTCTTTTCCAATGGAAGCAGGTAAACATGGTCTGCACTGATCGGATCAGTCATGATCGTTGCAGGATTGGAGTTGATAAGCACAACTTCGATCCCTTCTTCGCGGAGCGAACGGGCAGCCTGTGAGCCAGCATAGTCAAATTCGCATGCCTGACCAATGATTATTGGACCTGAACCGATAATTAGAACGGAATTGATATTCGTATTTTTGGGCACAGTAAATGGTAATTTGTAGAAATGAGGAAAATCTTTTAACAACTTTTGGCAGATTGCCTGATAATCTCAGCAGGGGTACGTCCAAAAATTCCACAAAGTTAATTCACATATTCGAAAAAGAACGGAAGCTCGGCGGAAATAACTGTAATTTTTTGAGGCAGCAGATTTAGTAGACTTATTATCAGTCAAATGCACTCATTGCAGTGGGGCAATAGCAGGCGCTGAAATGTCAAAATCTCGTAATCGAAGCGGAACATTGCCATCCAACCCGAACCGGAACACCGACGTGTTGCCCGGAATGTTGGGATAGTAACCAACGCGCAATTGCAGTGTATTAAATGTCAAATTTTCATTGCGCAGCCTGAGACCCAGGCCGTAACCCTGATATAACGGACTTTTCCAGATCGATTCTGCGCCATTGACCAAACCAATGTCTGCAAACACAAAATAGGCGATACGAAAGCCCAAGATGCTTTTATCAGAAAAGAAAACGGTTTCAGTGCCTAATGTAAGTCTCGTGGTGCCGATAAGCTGCTCGCTATTAATGCCCCTGATGCCCTGGTCGCCGCTAATGTTTAGATAATCAAGTGGATCGCGGTTGACCCCACGGGTGTAACGGCCTGTGAAAAATTGCCTGAAAAAGCTGTATCGGAAGGGAATAAGGTTACTAATGTAGTTGAGCTGCGCACTGATCACGCCTTGTTGCGCCTTCGCTTCTTTTATATAGGAGCCAATGTTCAGCAAACCATACATATAGCCGAGGTTATGTGGCAGATATTTTCCGGTCGCGTATTGAAGCCCAGCGTAACCTCTCGCACCAAATTCCGTATCCTCCCGTCCGCCGGTCAAGGCGAAAAGATTACCGACAGGAACGTCCTCTGTTCTTCCAAAACCGTAAATCAAGACGTCCCGCTTGTAATTTCGGTTGGAGTAACCCAAGCTGAGAAGCGTTGCGCTTTTGTTCCAATAAACCTTATTAATGTAAGGCGAAACCTCCGGGCGGTCCGTAAAATGAAATTTATTATGCCGCGCCGCGACCACGATCCGGGAGTTTTCGGCCAGTCGGCTTGCTGGAAACGGAAATTTGAATGAGCGGCCCAGCCAGATATCGTAGTAATTGAATCGGGTGGGAAAAATAATGGGAATCTCGGTGTCCGTTGGATTTCTTTTGATTTGCCTGACCATCCGCTTGCCGGCCTCGACCGAGCCTGCGTATTTGGTCTCGTTAGTCAAAAAGCTGCGAAAAAACCGGATCGATTGTTCTTCCAGATCGCGTTCATAAATGAAGCTTCCCTGCCCCGTAATGAAGGTTTTCCCAATGTAAGGGACCGTGTAAATGGTTCGGAACTGGAATTTTTTACCATAAATGTCCTTGCCGTCCCACCGGACGCGCGTAAGCTGAGAATGTGTTGTCCCACGCACGTTGACATTCTCAACGCCGAGATTAAACTTATTAAATGAATTAAAGCCGCCCCTGAAATTGAGCGACCACGAATCCTGGATCAGCACAACCACATCTGCCATCCAGGTTACGTCCTTTCGCGGGACGACAATGATCCGCGCATCGGTGATTGTTCGGTTGGTTCTGAGCAGACGCTCATTATCCCTTAGCATTTTGGCCTGAATGTCGTCACCTTCTGAAAACAGCAGGAAAGATTTTCTGATAATGCTCTCCCGCGTATTCGTATGCAGGTTTTTACTCAAAAACTTTTCAAGCCGCTTGCCTTCCCGCGTCGTATCGTAAACCGATTCACCAAGGATATCAAGCTGCCGGATGTAAATTTTCCGGATCACCATTCCCTCATAAGGAGTGAATGGATTGGTTTCAATTTCTTTTACCTCGGTAACCTTACCCTGGTTATAAACGTCGCGAAACAAAAGTCTGTAAACGGCTCTTGAAAACTTCGTTTTAGACATCCGCGCTTTCAGGTTTGTGTAGCGCAGGCTGTCTCTGCTATACACTTCCAGGCTGTCGGGATTTTTCTGGGCCGAGGCATAAGTGGATAGCAATAAGAACAGCAAAATATATCTAAACATGTGCACTTTCAATTCCAAACCAACAGACTAAACGATAACGTACGAATGATAGATATAATGGATGCTGTAAAGGAATATTAAAATTGAAAATTAGAAGGATCCGTTTATCTGCCGGCGTCCAGTATCGCTTTGGCGGTTTTTTCGGTGTCGCTTGGAGCAGAAGCGTTCTTCGCGGCAAACTTGCCATTGGGCTTAATAATGGAAAATGTAGCCGAATCCAGTGGATTCAGGCGGAAAAGCAAATCCATCATTTGGTCACCATTCATAAACAAATGCGTTCCTTTCAAGCGGTGACGCACAATGTATTGTCTCATAAGCGCATCAGATGCAATGACTTCATCACCGGGCAAGTGCACAAAAAGAAAAACGACATCCTCGGGAACACTCGCCTGTAATGCCGGAATGTAATCCAGTTGCTCCCGGCTTCTCGCGTCGTCAATGTTCCATTTGGTCAGATAGACCGTTTTGCCCTTATATTGATCCAAAACCCGGTTAAACCAGCTTGTCCCGCGGTCGTTGGAAGCCGTAAGAAAATAGCCCGGCAAAGCTTCCGTAGGTTCCGTGCGAAGATTTTTGTACTCAACTATTTTGCGGATATTGCTGCTATCCTGCACTTCCAAATTCACGATTTCATTCAGTGATTCCCGGAAAACAGGGAGATTACTTCGTGACTGAATGTGTTGATTGAGAAGCATTTGTTGCTTGTAAGTGAATTGATAAAGGTTTTTGGCCAAATAATGTATTTTCAAAAATTCAGTGGCCGTACTATCAAACAGGTCAGCGTAAATGCGGATTTCTCTTTCGTAGTTAAAAAGGAGGTTAAGCACGAGCTCATTTTTAGCATAAAGCTTATTCATGAAGTCCAGGTCAGCCTTATCGGTCAGACCGTCATCTGTAATTTGCTGCAAACGCTGGCGTTCTTCGGAAGTCAGATTCGTTGTATTATTCCGGATCAAAGTTGCCATCAGGCGCACGGGAAGCGAATTTGTTTTGCTGGGATTTGTATACTTGCGTTCCGCCAACTTCATATCGGCATAGTTCCCAAAACGATTTGCCCAAATCACCCGCTGCCCGGTTAAGGGAGCCTCAGAAAGGCGTTTCAAGCTGTCCAGCAACGGTTTATTAACATCAATTTGGTTGGAAAGCGCATGCTCGTAGAGGATCTGCAACTGCTCTTCGTCTGTGATCGCCTTTGCCCATTGGAATAAAGCGGGTGACGGAACCGTGTTTTTTGCCGCTTCCTGGACTGCGGAAAGTCTTAATTGTGCACGTTTTTGCGCCAGATCACGTGCAGATGCAGAACTGCTTTGCCAGAAATTTTTGAAAAAATCAGCCCCTAACACTTTATTAGCCCCTAAAAGCTTATTCTCTGTAGCAATGTATTGTGCAAATTGATTGTTGGCATCCGCATTAACGCCTGCAAAATAGAAAAGCTTGGAAGCCTTTGCCAATGAATCGCCGTCAAACGTAATTTCGACCGTCCCGGGAGAACCCAAAAACGTCGTAAATGCCTTTCCGCTGTAATCAAGATAAAATTCCTCTTGCGGAAATAGGATAGGGAGCGAAACTCTGAAACTGCCGTCAGCCTCCAACGGCGTTTGCTTACTAAGCTCGGATTGCGGCTGTAAAATGTTGTTGCGAGAGAAAGTGATGGTCGGCGCTTGTCGGTAAAGCCTCCCATTTAGGTTCAGAATGCGCCCTTTAACAATGAGAGAATCGGTTGCGGCATTGGAAAAAGAAAAGAAACCTGAGAAAAAAACGACCAGACAAATGAAGCGCATGCCCATACATTAAAGATTTATCCTATTTATAACATTAAGCCCTGCCTTCATCAGCAGGCAATTGCTCCGAAATCCCATCCTCATAACGCACATAAATTCCATGATAACGGTGCTGAACAGAGTAGTCTTTTCGCAAAGGGTGGCCTTCCCAATCCTCAGGAAGCAATATTCGACGCAGATCCGGGTGACCTTCAAAATGAATGCCCATTAAGTCAAAAGCCTCTCTTTCATGCCAGTCCGCAGTGCGCCAGATATGGGAAACCGAAGACACAACGGGCAAAGGCTCACCCTCCACGCTGCGCGGGAATATCGCTTTCAGCATCAGATCGTGCCCGTAAGGAATGGATGTGAGGTTGTAAACAAGCTCCATTGTCGAATGGACAGGCCCATTATCAATCGCTGAAACACACGCCAAAAAATCAAAGAACAGCTGTTCATCCCGATAGAGAAAATTGCATATTTCAGCAATGTTTTCTACCGGAATGTGCAAAACGGGCTGTGGATTTTTGGTGTCCGTGTCAATCTTATAATTCGGAAAAGCACCGGTCACTATTTCCGCAATTTCCTGAAATGTCATATTTTCTTGATTAAATGTTAGACAGTTGCAGTCTCAGCAGCTTCCATTTCGAGAAACAATTCCGGCGCCAGCGGATGCTCGCCTTTGATCTTTTCCTGCAACTTCATAAAGCCACCGATCAGCGCTTCCGGCCGAGGCGGACATCCCGGAACGTATACATCAACCGGTATAATCCTGTCAACGCCTTTCACCACATGATAGCCGTGTTCCCAATAAGGCCCGCCACAGTTTGAGCAGCTTCCCATGGAGATCACGTAACGCGGCTCGGGCATTTGTTCGTATAATCGCCTGATCCTGTCCGCCATTTTAAACGTCACAGTTCCCGCCACAATCATTACATCCGACTGCCGGGGAGAAGGTCTTGGCAAAATTCCAAAACGCTCCAAATCGTAGTTAGAAGCGTACGCCGCCATCATTTCTATTGCGCAGCAAGCCAATCCAAAGCCCATCGGCCATAGTGATGAAAGCCGCGCCCAGTTCATTAAATCCTCTGCATTGGTGAGTATGATGCCCCCGTCTCCTGTCTTTATTTTCTCGCTCATCTCTTTATCTTCCTTCAAAAAAATCAGTGGTATAGATATTGCTTGTTAAGCTTTATCAATGTATGCAAAAGTAACCATATTTAGTAAAAATCTGTTTCGCCAAACACTTCCAAGCGAGCACCAGAACACATCTTTATGAAAAACAAATTACTATTAACAACTTTTTTAGCCATGATTATCGGTGTTTCCGCGCAAGCGCAAACCGACACCACCGTACGTATGTTCCAAAGCGGTATGGCCGTTTATGCCGAGTTTGGACTGCTTCCCAACAACAAAACCATGCGAGATCAGCTTGACCGGTTGCAGATCAAACCATTTACTTCTATGATGGGATCGATTGTGTTAGCTAAACGGACCGAATCGCAGCGTTGGTTTTCGGAAGCAAGGCTGATCATTATGAACAGCACAAACTACACAACCGACAAAGACATGCGAAAAGCATATTTGGGCGGAATCGGCATTGGAACAGACGGCGGGCCCAAGCTGGTCAACAATCGCCGCTGGAATGTGCTGCTGCCAATTGGCTTCGATTTAATGCTTTACCGCCTGAAAATCAAAAGTAACCAATCTGCGACCATTGGTCAGGTGATTCAAAATCCTTCTTCCTTTGAGCCGATCAAGCTCGCTACGGGCAACATTAATTTACACGCCGGGATTGGAGCAGATTACAAAATGAACCTTCTTCCGAAATGGCATGATAAAGTGTATTTGAGTGGAAAAGCAACCTATCATTTACCAATTCTTGGGCGACGGAAATGGAAAGGTGAAGATGTGACGATCAGTGATTTATCATCATTAAAACTTAACCAGATCTATCTTCAAATCGGGCTTGTGTTTTTCCCGAAAAACAATGGTAAAATGTGGGGCGGAATGGGAATGCACAAGAAAGATTAATTCTTCTTTTGCATTAAGTTAATAAGCTGGCTTTCCAGTATTTTGATGTAAATATCTTTTTCTTCAATGCGTCTGAGCAATGCCTCCTGGCTTGGTGTAGATGCAGGTAAAACGGTGGTGGGAATCTGATTCGGATCGGTAATCAGCTCGTCCACCGAAATACCGAGTATTTCTGAAAATTTCTTCAACTGATTAATAGAGGGGCGCGTTTTGCCCCTCTCAATGTCAGAGTAATTAGGCTGCGACATGCCGCTCAAAAACGCCATATAGGCTTGTGTGTATCGTTTTTCCTCACGTTTCGTAAGGAGGTTACTCGCAAATATATTCATGATAGTGTGTTGATAAAATGCAGACGGAAGGCATCTGATGCGCAAAGTCTGTAATTTTTCAATTTCAACCAAGCCCCAAATTCCAATTATAAGCTCCGGTTATAAAGTTATAAGCCAAAACCATCGACTTATAAGCGCAGCTTGTTGGATTCAAGTGTCATTACAAAGCAATTTTGCATCACACCCCAAAGCCATGCAACCAGCGTGGTGAGTGGGGTTGGGTAACACATGCTATTGTTATGAGGAATGTAGCTTTATCGGGTAAATGTTTATTTGTTTTCTGCTTGTTACTAATGGTTTTTTACCAATGTAAAAGAGAAGAGCTTCCTAAAAATCCGGATTCAAAGGTCGAAATGCATCAGGATCCGTCTGTAATCTCCCTGCACGAGGCAACGGAAGTTGCATCAGGATATCATGGAACTGGCGGAAAAGAGAATGCTGATTCATCAGCCAGAATTGATGCTGGCGCAGACGATGTTATTAGCAGCGAAACGGTGAGTGATTCGGCAACCGGTGAGCCATTACTTTACATTTTCGAGAAAAGACAAGGATTTGCGATTGTCGCCGCCGACCTGCGTGTGATGCCCATTCTCGCATTTTCAAGTCAGTCAAAGATCGATCCTAAGAACATTCCCAATGGTGTAGACCTTTGGCTTGACATGGCAAAAACAAAGGTCAGGGAAGCGCGACAAAAAGGAGGCGAACCTCACAGCATTGTACTAAAAGAATGGCAAAAGTTCTTATCCAGAAAACTTAGGGCCACGGATACAAATTGTATCGAATGGTATCAATACGGACAGTTTCAGTGTAAAAATAAAATGACTATTGTTGGGCCACTGATAACGACGATATGGGGGCAAAACGCGTTGGCAACAACTAAGTTGAGTACGGCGGGAGATTGTGATGGATGCGGAAGAAGGCTGGCTGGATGTGGTCCCGTAGCAATGGCACAGTTAGAGGAGTTTTATCATCCCGTCTTGACTAGACCGAGGGTGTCTGATTGGCCATGTGATGCAACTAACGCTGGCCAGCATAGTCTGGGTACGCTAATGAAGACAATGGGTGACAAAGCTAAGGCGAGTTACAATTACATGGGCTCTTGTAACACTTTTACCTGGCCAGCGGATGTGAAAAGCGGATTAAAAAGCTTTGGCTTTTCATCCGGCGGTTCTGGCAATGAAGTATACAACTTTGCATTGATAAAGAGTGAGTTGAATGGGAACCACCCCGTCCTATTCTGGGGGTCTACTTGTCTAAGTTGTTTCAACGACTACCATATTTGGGTTTGTGAGGGTTATCAGTTGAGTGAATATAGTGAGTTCGATTGCGCAACAAAACAATGTAAAGAATGGTCTTACACATATCTAAGAATGAATTGGGGGTGGGAGGGAAAGGCTAATGGCGATTATGCTTTTGGTCAGTACAATCCTAAGGGGGAAGATTATAACGGAAATATGCATGTGATAACTGGCATCAGGCCATAATATGCATTGTTTAGAAACGAATCTAAATAGACTTCGAGATATGAAACATTTGAAAAAATCTGTAGCCATTTTTTCAGTCTTTTTGCTCATTGGAGGATGTGACCCGAAAGATGATCTATTTGCCGGACAACCGCTGTTTACTCACCTTGGAGGTACGTGGATTTTAGATAAAATCGTCACACCAACGCGCACATTAACCGGTTCGCAAATGGGCTATTCTGAACAATTGGTGAGTAACAATGAAGATGGCACCGACGTGGAACGTATCATTCGGAATGATACACTTTACGCCAAACATATCTGGGCCCGAAATCCAGCTCCGATTTCGAGTGACAAACACAAAACGGTTTTAATGTCTTACAGGGGTGGGCTTAAAAGATTTTACAAGATAACGAAGCAAAGTGGAAAACCAGACAGGCTCGAAGCCTCAGCTTATTTAACAGAGGTAGGAGGCACCAGTGACACTGTCAAGTTTTTTTATGAAGCAGTTTGGTAATGAATCATCATCAGATGAATATGAAGAGCTCAATTAAAAATAGCATTGTGTTTATGTCAATCCTATTGACAACAAATGCCTGCGACCAGGATAATGGTATGTTCGCTGGAACACCAATTTCAGTGGATTTAATAGGAACTTGGGTCCTCGAAAAAGTCGTAACTCCTACACGGTCCCTGGAAGGCTTGCAAATTGGGTATTTCGAAATATTAAAAAGTTATCATGAAGTCGATGACGAAGTTGGGCGTATTTATAGAAATGACACACTATTTGCAAAACACATATGGACCAGGGTTCCAGGGACGGTGTCGAAAACTAAAAATATGACCGTACTAGTCACGTATCGTGGAAGCGGTTCGAAGCGATTTTATAAAATTCGAAAATCGACTAAGCAACCAACAATTCTGGAAGCATCAGCATATTTAAAGGAATTGGGTGGGGCTGCTGACACTGTCAAGTTCTTTTATAGAGAGGTTTGGTAGGCTGGCAACTTGAAAAGATCCAAGTCATAATTAGCCAGCCAATATCATGCTATCTTGTATTTATGACGTCGTTGCCTCTTTTGCATTAATAACATATCCGAGCCTACATCGTAAAACCTAAATAGCCAGGAAATGAGAACCTTAATGCTTATGTTTTACATCAATCTAATGATTGGATGTTATAAAAATGTCGGTCCGCAAGGCGACGTTGTAGGGAATGGCGGTGATGGTTTGACTGGATATTGGAAAATCTCCAAATATGAGATTAGGGGAAAGACTTCCAGTCTACTTACAATTCCAGAAAGACAACTGTTGACAACCAAAGTGGGGTTCATGGTTAGAGATAGTGCCAACGTTCCGTTTTATAAAGAAGGCACAGAGTACAGAGTGTTTACATTTTATAGTGCAAACGTAGATAGTACTGGACGCTACTTAGGAATACTTTATAATTACGATTACACCAGAAAAACGAAACAGAGCGCCTTTTACTATCGAATGGATGAGACGGTTGGCTTTTTGGCAATCATTGATCGCGACGTCGAAGCAGGAATAGCGACAAAAATAAAGTTAAGCGGCCTTATGAATAGTGCAACGTACAAGCCAGAACTTGACACGCTACGATTTATTTACGAGCCTACGTCAAAATTTGATTGAAAATGAAAACATCATTATATAAATACTTCTTTAAGTGTTCTATCACCATTACTTCAATCTTTTTTATGGCGGGTGCTTGTTAACCTCGCGAGGGCTGGACGGCGGGTGAACCAATAACTACGAATTTGCTAGGAACCTGGAAGCTTGAAAAAATAGTAACGCCGACAAAGACATTGCTGGAATCTCAAATTGGCTTTTCCGAAAGATTGGTCATAGTTTTCGATAACGGTCATATTGAAACAACGTTTCGAAACGATACGCTCACGGGAACAGAAGTTTGGCGAATTAACCCTGCACCTATCTCAAAGACAAAGGAGATGACTGTCTCTATTACATATCGATACGGTCTTAAGCGATTCTACAAAATGCATGAAACTGTCAGCCAGCCAACAATTCTGGAAGCATCGGCATATTTAAAGGAATTGGGTGGGGCAGCTGACACTGTGAAGTTCTTCTATAACGAGGTTTGGTAAGACATACTTCCCCACATTATATCAGCGTCTATTTCTTCCGATACTTTTCATTAACCCGTCCATACAAATCGGCAGGAACTGGTGAGTCGATTGCTGGTAATTCGGGTTTTGGCCTTACCCAGTCGAGGTAGCCTTTGGCCCAGGCGTAGGCTAAGCCGAGGATGAGGATGCCGATGAAGACGGTCATTTCTGCCATGGCAAACCAGCCCCATTGTCCGTTCGTTTGTGCAATGAGATCTTCGCTGCCAAATACAATTGCCCAAGGAAAAGGAACAACAGCTCAACTTCAAACAACACAAAAATCAGTGCGATAACATAAAAGCGCACGTTGAATTGAATGTTCGCATTGCCCAATGGATCTTCTCCCGACTCGTAAGTGGTGAGTTTTTCTTCATTAGGACGGTTTGGACGCAGAAATTTGGCAATGGTAAGCATTACGCCAAGCAGCACAAGGGCAGCAATGATGAAAAGCAAAATATAACCGAAATCAGAAATCATAATCCGCGACACGTTTCAGCAAAGCTACTGATTTTCGATTATTGAGGCAGAAAAAGTGAGTGGAAATGTCGTTGAGAAAGCTTTTTCAAGCTAGAAACTCAGCAAGATTGTCCGGATGCTAAGTCCGATTACAAGGCAACCAATGATCAGCATCAACGGCTTGCGTTTGATTTTACCAACCAGCATGGCACCGAATGGAGCAGCAATAACGCCGCCAATAATAAGTCCAGAGACAACCTGCCAGCTGCTAACGCCGGTGAAAAGCAGGAATGTAACGCCGCTTGCAAATGCAATGACAAATTCCGCAGCATTCACCGAGCCAATCGTGTAACGCGGATCACGACCTTGTCCAAGCAATGTTGAAGTCACAATAGGTCCCCAACCGCCGCCGCCGATGGAATCCAGAAAACCGCCTGCTGCTGCAAGAATGCCGATTTTCTTGGTTTTATTTTTTACCAGATTCTTTTGCAAGGCTTTCCTGATGATGATCAAACCCAGCACAACCATATAAGCAGCAATGTAAGGCTTCACAAAATCCCCATCGATGACGTCAGAAAGAAGATATGCACCGGTGACGGCACCAAAAACACCCGGGATCAGCAGGCTTTTGAAAAGTTTTTTATTGATGTTTTTGTAACGAAAATGGGAGATTGCGGAAGCGCCGGTCGTGAACATTTCGGCCACGTGAACGCTTGTGCTGCTGATCGCCGGAGGCACGCCCAAGCTTAACAAAAAAGATGTTGAAGTCACGCCGTAAGCCATTCCCAATGCGCCATCGACCAGCTGTGCAGCCAATCCAACCAAAAGATACAATGCAAAATCGCTCCCGATAAATTCACTTACATTCTCATGACTGATTGATAATGAGCCATTAAAAATAAAAATCGCAGATAATATGAGCACAATAACCCCAGCAGCAATGTACCAGCCAGATATTGAGGGAAGTTTGAGCGAGAGGACTTTTGTGAGCATTACTGTCGGTTTTTGGAATTCGCCTATGAACAGGAAGTTACAAAAGTAGTAAAACTATTTAATCTACGTAATTAATAGATTATTAAAATTTTCAGCAAAGTTTTGGTTACCAAATGATTTTCAGCAGCGAAACGCCTTGTGCAGGCAGGTCAAAATCAAGCTTGATTTTCTCCTTATCAACATTTACCCACTTTGGCGAAGTCAGTGTCTGCAACTGGCCAGCGCTTTCCAAAGTTGCGATTTGTTCGGCAGTTGGTTTTTGCGGTGAACCCATTTTCTTCCAAGCCTCGTAAGCATTGCTATGCTCTTGGTCGATCCGGTAATGCTGCACCTGAACGCGCTTTGCCTTCACACCAGTGAGCTGGACCGTCACGGGCGATGAGGCGATAATTTTATTGTCGTCATGATAATTCCAGACCATTATTGCCGCTTCCCGGTCGTTCTTTGTGGCAAATGCATTGATATCACGCTCGCCACGCACACTTTCGTTTTTCAGTTTTTCAAAATTATAAGCCAGATTTTGCTTCACTTCAACCCGGTTTCCATCCATCATCCCGAACATTCTGAACACATTCAAAACCGGCTTGTCAACGCCCTTCGTCGCAAGATCGCGGAAACCCCTGAACCAAGGCTGATCCTCAAATTCAAAAGCCCAGGTTACCGCACCGAGCAGATTGACGCCTCGCGCATCAGCCAATTCATGTTTCCGGGCAAAAGACGCAGCTGTGTAACTCGAATACATGGTGCCATTGCGATATGCATTTTGCGGATGCAGATCTTCTGAGCAAGCCGCGCACCCTTCCGGATCGGATTCGCCGATGATAATGGGCAGTTTTTTCAGGCTCGGGTAGGAGGCGACGATTTCAAATCCCTTGTCAATGTCGCGCAATTGTGTTCCCATATCCATTCGCACAATGCCATCAACGACCTTAGGATTGCCTTTTGCGTGGAATGTGATGAAGTCCAGTGGCGAGCCGGTTTTGCCCGTTACATAATTTTTGCCGCTCACAACGTGATCCAGAAATGCCCTGAAAAATTTTGCGGATACATCCCAATTTGGCCCGGTAACCTCCGGTCCGCCGATTTTTGCAGTAGGCAAAGCTCGTTTCACAGCGTCCGCCGAATAGTCATACATTTTGATATATTCCTCGGTCGTCCCTTTCCAGTAACCAATGTTCGGTTCATTCCAAAGCTCCCAATACCAAGTTTCGACCTCTTTTTTGCCATAACGTTCAATCGAATGTTTCACCCATTGAAATACGAGTTCAGCAAACTTTTTGTAGTCATTCGGCGGATAAGCCCAGCCTGTGTAAATGTCGTTGTAATTGTCACCGGGCTTCCAGAAATGCCTGTATGGCTGCGGTTTGGACGATAATGCTTCGGGCATAAAACCAATTTGGGCAATCGGCCGCATGCCGCGTTCAATGTATGTGTCAAAAATTTTATCAACAATGGTCCAGTCATAAACCGGCTTCCCGTGCTTGTCTTCCGTATAAACATTCGTCGAACCCCACTTCAAAGCCGCCACGCCATCGCCCGTTACGAGCATACTATGCGCCCGCACATAAACGGGCACTTTGCTCAACTGCGAAATTTCCGTCAGCAATTTCTTGCCATCTTTCATGTAAGTATAATTCGGCTCATCATAACCAAACCAAGCCCAAATCGGCTTCGCCGGGCCTTTATCAACGCTGAGGTTGACTTCGATGGTGACGGGTTTTTGGGTGGTTTGGGCTAGACCTGTTTGTTTAATGTTAAGTATAATCAAACTCACAAAGAGGCAACGCAGGATATGTTTAATGGTCATGAAAGTGCTGGGAAAAAGTATAGAATGGCTAGATAATGCCCGTTAAAAAATCAGTGTAATTGTCTCGTGTGATCCAATTGGTTTTCGCTTTCGGGTATGCTTCAACGAAAGCCTTAGGAAACTTCACTTTACTGTCATTCCATTTAAATTCATAGCCAGCGAGTTGTTCATTTTTCAATTCGAGCCAGTCCAGCTCTTGCTGATCATATGTTCGCCAAAAATAAGTGTAAGGAAATGTTCGCGTGTATGTGTTGTATTTTACGCGTTCAGCAACCAGATAATTTTCCCAAAGGGCACCCACGTCCTGACGCTGTATAATAGGGGCGAAGTTGTTGATTAACCCATTTCTGATCCCATTATCAAAAAAATACCACTTGGAAGACTTGGTAACCTCCTTTCTGAGATTTTTACTGTAACCGCCGATGCGAAAAATGATAAACACTTTTGAAAACAAATCGAGATATCTTTCGACTGTATTGCGATCGATCTGCAATGCTTTGGAAAGCTCTTCCAAAGAAACCTCTTGCCCGATCTGATAAGCCACCAATTGCAGTAGTTGAAGCATTTTATGTGAATAGCGCACTTGTTCGAACATTAAAATATCCTTCAATAAATACGCGTTTACCAGCCCTTTCAAATAATCCGTTTGCTCCTCTGAGTTAGTAAGTTGCGCGACATCAGGATAGCTTCCAAAAATGAGCCTGTTTTCCAGATTTTGTCGTGTTTCAAGAAAATTCTCTTTCTGAGCCAATTCAAGATGTGCTAAGGGGAATAATTGGAAATTGATTTGTCTGCCCACTAACGGTTCGCCTGTTTGATTAGAAAGTTCGAAAGCTGATGAACCGCTGGCAAGAATTGTCAAATTCGGAAATGAATCGATAAGCAATTTTAAGGATTTCCCGATTTCAGGAATAACCTGGGCTTCATCGAGAATAAGCAGATCCAGATTTCCAGCCCAGCGCTGAAAAGACGCAACTCTCCGGTCGGTTAGGAGCTCAATTACGTCAAGGTCTTCACCATTCATGAAAAGGGATTTTCCATCAAAACCAGATTGCAGCTGATTAAGTAGAAAAGTTTTTCCGACCCGTCGTGCGCCTGTAAGCACCAAGACTTTGTTAGACTTTAACTTGTCCTGCAGTGCAGCGATAATATATCTTGAATACACCATCTCGTAAACTCGTTGAATGAACTCAACGAATTTAGCTAAATTCACTGAATGAACTCAACGAATTAACGAAATCTGAAATAATTTCTCATTGGTTTTCCGATCGGCTTACCAATTCCCAGCCCAGAAACTCGCTCCTTCAAAACCGCTTTGCGCGAGCAACTTGGCTGCTTGGGCGCTGCGTTTTCCGGTTTGGCAGTAGAATACGATGGTTTTGTTTGGAGGCAATGTTGGAAGAATGTCGGGGACTTCGGATAGGGGGACGTTGATTCCGCCGAAATTGTCGGCTTCGAATTCGTTGTATTCCCTCACGTCTACGAGGTAAATCTGGTCCGGATAGGAAGCTTCGATGCGTTCGAATGCTTCGAATGTGAGTTCTTTTGGCTCGGCTGGCTGATTGCTTAGAGATTCTGGTTTTCGCTTTGCTTTTGATTCAGGTGAAGTGAATTGTTCGGATCTTGAAAATTTGAAAATGCTCGTTGCGTTGGTTAATGCATTCATAACCAACAATTTTCCGGATAATGGTTCGCCGATTTCGCAAATGATTTTGACTGCCTCGTTGGCCATATAAGTGCCGATCATTCCGGGTAGGATGCCGATCACGCCAGCTTCTGCGCAGTTGTCGCCTTCTTCGGCGTCAGGAAAAAGGCAACGGTAAGTAGGGCCGCCTTTGTAATTGAAAACCGAAACTTGTCCTTCAAAACGCAGGATAGAGCCGAAAATCAATGGTTTATCGAGTTCAACACACGCATCATTGACCAAATAACGCGTCGGGAAATTGTCCGAGCCATCAATGATCACATCGTAATCCTGGATGATTTGATTCACATTATCCTCCTGCAAACGAACATTGAAAGGCGTCAGTTTGACAAAAGGATTTTGCACTTGCAACTTCTCAATGGCCGTCAGTACTTTGCTCTTACCAATGTCCGCCGCGGAATACAGGATCTGGCGGTGCAGATTGCTGATATCCACGGCATCATCGTCGACAATGCCAATGTGTCCGACGCCAGCTGCGACCAGATATTGCAGCACCGGACAGCCCAAACCGCCAGCGCCTACAACCAGCACTTTTGCGGCTTTAAGCCTTTCCTGACCGATCAGGCCCATTTCTGGCAATAAGATTTGTCTGCTATAACGTCTCCGTTCCTGTTGCTCAAACATATTTACTCATTTCATCATTGAACAAAAACCTGGTCCCAATCCTTCCAAACCGGCTCATAACCCCTCGCTCGAATCATTGCCGCGACCTCCGCCGGACTCCGTTCATCCGAAATCTCGAACTGTTCCAATGACTCCGGCTCGACCGCATAACCCCCCGGATTCGTTTTGGAACCTGCACTGATTGACGTAACGCCAAGCTGAATGCAATGATCCCTGAATTTCTCAGATTCGCGTGTCGATAGCGAAATTTCCACCTCCTCGTTCGTGATCCGATACGCGCAAATCAGCTGTACAAGCTCCCGATCGGTCATTTCTACCTTTGGTTCGAGTCCACCGGAAAACGGCCGAAGCCTTGGAAAAGATAAACTATAACGCGTTTGCCAGTAGGTTCGTTCGAGATATTGCAGGTGCGCGGCGGTAAAGAAACTGTCTGTGCGCCAGTCTTCCAGGCCAATTAAAACGCCCAATCCCATTTTGTGAATTCCGGCAGCTCCAAGTCTGTCAGGCGTTTCGAGGCGATAATTGAAGTTTGATTTCTTGCCCTTTGGATGGTGCTTTTTGTAATCTTCTTTATGATAAGTTTCTTGATAAATCAAAACTGAATATAGCCCCAATGTGATCAATTCCTCATATTCTGCGGTTTCCAGCGGCTGGACTTCCATTGAAATCTGTGAAAAATAAGGGCGTATCAACTCGATTACTTCCTTAAAATATGCTGTGTGCACCGTCTGATTTGCTTCGCCGGTTACCAGCAAAACATGGTCATAACCCAAAGATTTGATCACCTCCACTTCCCGCAAAATCTCCGCCTTTGAAAGTGTCTTCCGCCGCACCTTATTATCCAGACTGAACCCGCAGTAAGTGCAAATATTGGTGCATTCGTTGGACAAATACAGCGGCACATACATTTGCATGGTTTTGCCAAAACGCTTTTGCGTCAAACTGTGGCTGAGCTGCGCCATACGCTCCAAAAAGTCCGCAGCGGCAGGCGAAATCAGCGCTTTGAAATCTTCCAGTGTCCGTTTTCTTGCGCAAAGCGCTGCTTGCACATCGGCAGAAGTCTTGGCATAAATGCTGGCTTTGACCTCATCCCAATGATAGGTTTCGAATTTGTCCTTAAAGCTCATAATCCAGAA
This sequence comes from Dyadobacter sp. AC419, assembly GCF_979253085.1. Taxonomy (NCBI): domain Bacteria; kingdom Pseudomonadati; phylum Bacteroidota; class Cytophagia; order Cytophagales; family Spirosomataceae; genus Dyadobacter; species Dyadobacter sp. AC419. The sequence continues at coordinate 390,358 of NZ_CEEDCD010000015.1, forward strand.
ATGCGGTTAACGGGCTGCTTGCCACAGCATAATGTTTCTGTTTTCCCAAACGCGCTTCAAAAGCCATGCGGCCAGCTTTCACAGCCAGTTTGAATGCTTCCGCCATCGCCACCGGATCGCCCGCAACCGCAATGGCTGTATTTACCAAAATCGCATCTGCACCAATTTCCATGGCTTTTGCAGCATCCGAAGGCGAGCCGATTCCTGCATCCACAATCACCGGAACATTACTTTGCTCAATGATTATTTCGAGAAAATCAATCGTTTTCAAACCCTTATTGCTGCCAATGGGTGAGCCAAGTGGCATGACAGCGGCCACGCCAGCTTCTTCCAATCTTTTGCACAATACGGGATCCGCATGAATGTAAGGGAGGATTACGAATCCAAGTTTGGCCAATTCCTCAGCCGCTTTAAGCGTTTCAATCGGGTCGGGGAGGAGATATTTTGGATCCGGGTGGATTTCCAGTTTGAGCCAGTTTGTTTCCAATGCTTCCCGCGCTAACTGGGCTGCGAAAACTGCTTCCTTCGCATTCCTGACCCCGGATGTGTTCGGTAACAAATGAATGTGCGGATGTTTCAAATGCAAAAGCATATCGTCCTGACTATCATTCAAATCAACCCGACGCAAGGCCACCGTCACCAGTTCAGAGCCTGAGGCCAGCAATGATTCTTCCATTAATGCGGCAGAACTGAACTTGCCAGTCCCTGTAAAAAGCCGCGACTCAAATGTTTTATCTGCGATTTTTAACATAATAATTCTTCGATTTTTTGGACGGTTTGTTTTCTTTCGCTGGATTGGATCAATGCAGAAGACATGGCAACACCATACACGCCGGTTGCGACCAGATCAGGAATGTCGTCATGCAAAATGCCGCCAATGGCGATAATCGGGATTTTAATGTTCGCCCCAACCAACCTTTGCATCAATTCATGATAACCTTCCAAACCTAATATCGGACTGAGATTTCGCTTGGTTTTGGTAAATCGAAACGGCCCTAGTCCAATGTAATCAGCGCCTTCGTTGGCCCGCAAGAGGATGTCTTCAAATGTATTGGCCGTGCCGCCGATGATCATGTTTTGACCAACGATTTTCCGCGCTTCTGGAATGGGCATGTCATTGAGGCCAAGATGCAAGCCATAAGCATGAATTTCCCTCGCAATGTTTGGGAAATCGTTGATAATCAACTTTGCAGAATAGTTATCACAAAGTAATTTTGCAGCTTTTGCAATGCCAAGAACTTGATTTTCCTCTTGATCTTTAACCCGCAATTGGATCCACCGGCAGCCGGCTTTCAATGCCAGGTTAATGCTGTCCAAATGGCTCATTTCCAATGTTTGATTAGAAATAAAATGCAGCCTTTCAATTTTTTTCAAATCTGAATTGAAATCTAAATCTAAATCTAAATCTGAATTCAAATCCAAATCTGATTCTAATCTCAATTGCCGTTGGCTTAAGCCAACGGCAAAGTTTGGAAATGGAGATTCTGAGTGCCAGATTGCTCCTAGCAGGGCTGCGCCGTCGAAGTTCATTTTTTTGAGTTTATCGATATTGGAATGATCAATTCCTCCAATAGCGATCACTTTGACAGTTTTTTGTTCTTCTTTCAAATAGAAATCATCATTAATAACCCGCTGATAATCTTTCTTGGAAATGCTGTCAAAAACCGGCCCGAAGAATGTGTAATCAAAAGCCTTAGAAAGTCCGTTAAGCGCATTAATATCATGAATCGAAGTGCTAAGCTTGAAGCCAGCATTTCTCAACTTCCCCAACATAAAATCCGGCGTCTCTTGCCTTAGCTTTTCCGGAAAGTGAAGCCTGGTGATGCCAAATTCTGCCGCAAGTTCATGATGTGAATGCAAGGCAATGTTGGCATGAAAAGCAGGGCCAATTTCTCCGATTAGTTGACTCAGGTCAGCGACATTACAATGCAGTTTCCTGATATGCAGGCGTATTAATCCAGCACGAAACAAAGCGTTTATACGCTCGGCTTCGTTCGGAAGAAATTCAGGATGCGAAATCGCGATCAGTTCCATATTATAAGTAAATCTGACTGCCCAGACTCGCGAACTCCCGCGACTTTTCCTCCATGCCTTCTGCAATTGCGTCCTCATTCAAGCCATGCTCATCTGCATAATCGCGCACGTCCTGCGTGATTTTCATGGAGCAGAAATTGGGCCCGCACATGGAGCAGAAATGCGCGATTTTGGCACCTTCGGCTGGTAATGTTTCGTCGTGGAAGGATTTGGCCGTTTCCGGATCGAGAGACAAGTTGAATTGATCTTCCCAGCGGAATTCAAAACGGGCTTTGCTCAATGCATTGTCGCGATATTGCGCTCCCGGGTGACCTTTTGCGAGGTCAGCGGCGTGGGCGGCGATTTTATAAGTGATCACACCGTCCTTAACGTCCTTTTTGTTAGGCAGTCCCAAATGCTCTTTCGGCGTCACATAACAAAGCATTGCCGTCCCGAACCAGCCGATCATGGCTGCACCAATTGCCGACGTAATGTGATCATAACCAGGTGCAATGTCGGTTGTTAAAGGCCCTAATGTATAAAATGGCGCTTCCTGGCAATGTTCCAGTTGCTTCTCCATATTTTCCTTTATCAAATGCATGGGCACGTGACCAGGACCTTCGATTATGGTCTGAACATCATGCTTCCAGGCGATTTTGGTCAGCTCACCCAAAGTTTCCAGCTCTGAAAATTGTGCCGCATCATTAGCATCGGCAATGCAGCCCGGACGCAAGCCATCGCCCAGCGAAAAGGCAACGTCATAAGCCTTCATAATCTCACAAATCTCCTCAAAATGCGTGTAAAGGAAGTTTTCCTTGTGATGCGCCAAGCACCATTTAGCCATGATAGAACCACCTCGGGAAACAATTCCTGTGATCCTTTTGGCAGTAAGCGGAATGTAACGCAGCAACACGCCAGCGTGAATTGTGAAATAATCCACGCCTTGCTCGGCCTGCTCAATGAGCGTGTCGCGGAACAGTTCCCAGGTCAGATCTTCAGCTTTTCCATTCACTTTTTCCAAAGCCTGGTAAATCGGAACGGTGCCGATTGGGACGGGTGAATTGCGGATGATCCACTCGCGGGTTTCGTGAATGTTCTTGCCAGTGGAAAGATCCATGATTGTGTCAGCGCCCCAGCGGCAGGCCCAAACGGCTTTTTCGACTTCTTCCTCAATGGTGGAAGACACCGCGGAGTTACCAATGTTCGCATTGATTTTTACCAAAAAGTTGCGCCCAATGATCATCGGCTCGCTTTCCGGGTGGTTAATGTTAACCGGGATCACCGCGCGGCCCGCCGCCACTTCCGAGCGCACAAATTCTGGCGTGATGAAGTTAACCGGCGTATTCGCGCCAAAGCTATGGCCGCGATGCTGATGCGAAAGCGAACCAGCTTTGCCATTTAATTCCAACAGATTTTCCTGGATACGCTGGTTTTCACGGATTGCAATGTATTCCATTTCAGCTGTGATGATTCCCTTTTTGGCGTAATGCAATTGGGAGACATTCGCACCCGGCTTGGCACGGAACGGTTTGGTAATGTGCGCAAAACGCAATGGTTCGAGCGACGGATCTGCCATTCGCTGCCGACCATAATCAGAGCTGATGCTTTCCAGTTGCTCCACATCCTGCCGCGGCTGGATCCACTCCGCACGCAAAGCAGGAAGTCCTTTTTTTACATCAATTTCAACATTCGGATCCGTGAACGGGCCGCTTGTATCGTAGACCGTCAAAGGTGCATTCTTCTCCACCTGACCAGCTCTTCCATGCAAACGCGTGTCCGTCAATGCAATTTCACGCATGGCCACGGACACATTATGCAGGCTTCCTTTTACATAAATTTTCCTTGAATTCGGAAATGGATCCGTGGTCACACTGCCGCTCTGTGGCGTTTTTTCAGTCTTCATAAAATGTTGGATTAAGGATAAACAAATGGGCGGAATGGAGGCTAGCCGCCTTGTGTGGCGGTGATCAGCATCACCTGGTCGTGCGGTTGCAGCGGGTGAACGGCCCATGCAGATTTGGGAATAACAGACTGATTTACAGCGACTGCAACTCCTTTGACCTGTGCTGGAAAAAGATCAGATAATAACTGCTGGACCGAGAGCGGTTCAGAAAATTCGCGTGCTTGACCGTTGATGATAATTTCCATTCCGAATAACGTTTTTGAGAAAAACTTCAGGAATGGACCTTTTTTTGGAAAGATACATTGAGATACAATAGCAGTATCTCTTACTTTTCCCTTCGGCAGTACTAACTGCATCAGGTTCAAAGGGTATTATCTCAGTCCGCATATCGGGACACCCCTAAAGTTTGGACAAAGCTATCTGAAAAAATGTATTTTCAAAAATTAACCGTACAAAAGAGCGGCAATTGGCTAAATGGGATCACTTTTATTTTAAGAATTATCGGGTAACTTTAAGGTCGTATTTACCAATTATATCGAACCTACGTTATTTTGATGGATCTTATTATCAGAAGCGCTGCTCCCAAGGATTTGCCCTCCCTGTTGGAAATTATTAATCACGCCATTCTCAACACCACCGCCATTTACGATTACGAACCCCGGACGCTGGACGAGCAAAGGGAATGGTTTGAGAAAATGTTCAATGACGGCATGCCCGTAATTGTCGCGGAAAGGGAAGGGAAAGTGATCGGATACGGCTCCTATAACATTTTCCGCCCAAAAATCGGATACAAATTCAGCGTAGAACATTCGATTTACCTTGATGAAAAATCAAGAGGACTTGGCGTGGGAGGGAAGCTGTTAGGCAGTTTAATCCAGCGCGCCCGAGAATCCGGCCTGCACAGCATGATCGCCGGCATAGACGCCGCCAACCGCGGCAGCATTGAATTTCACAAAAAATATGGGTTTGTTGAAAAGGGTTATTTGAAGGAAGTTGGATATAAGTTTGACCAGTGGTTGGATTTGGTGTTTATGCAGTTGTTGTTGGAGGAAGATTGAGGAATAAATCGCGGAGCGATGTAACATTGGTGGCCGCCGCGCGGTAGGAATCCAAAAAGATACAAAAAATAGAAATCCCGGAGGGATATAATATTGGTAGCCATCGGAAAACATGTCCGATATAAAAAACCCCGGAGGGATGTAACAGCGTGCACGTCGTTACATCCCTCCGGGATTTGCTTTTTGCTAGGCGTAAATTATTTTTAACCGCCTTGCGGCTACCAAATATTGTATCCCTCCGAGATTGGCGTTTTACTAGACTGTCAATGCGCTCCCGCCTCACACATTTATTATTCCTTAGTCAGCTTTTTCACCGTTAATATATTGATATTAACCTCTTAAAAACTCAATTCTTTCGTTTCAATTCTCTTTATTTAATTGTTGTCATATGACGTTACTCATGCTGAATTCTAATCAATTATATACATGGGCCCTTGGAATGCAGCTTTCTTTACGTTATCAGTTGTCCTGGTGACGATTGTTATTATGTCGGCATATGTGATTATCGGCCAGTCTTACAGTTTAGCTTATATTAGAGATAGCCGGCTTGGATTCAAAAGTGACTTGTTAACGCTTTCAGAGATTATGAACTCAAAAGATTAGTCAAAGAGTGGTATAGTTGAAATTTTGAGAAATCGAAAAATTGTTGACAAGCAAAGTTTTCAGACAGACACTGTGCAATTGAGACAAATTATTTTGATCTTTAAATTTGAACAGCTTCACAAGGTGGTGCCGTTCAGCGATTAACCAAATAATAACACGAGAGCCGAGCTACATCATAAATGAAGTATTATATGGTCCCGGAGGAACACCATATCCGTAGCAAATGAATGGCTTCTATAAAATGTAAATCCCGGAGGGATGTAACAGCATGCACGTTGTTACATCCCTCCGGGATTTACATTTTTAGATCCGTTCGTGGTTTGCTACCTATATTACATCCCTCCGGGATTTACATTTTCACATCTCCCTTTTTTCCTACCGCGCGGCAGGCACCAATATGTCATCCCTCTGGGATTTGCTTTTAATGTGCCCTTCCGGTCTCCACGTACGTCTCTTCATCGCCGGTCGGTTTGCCTTGCCACCACGATGCTAAAATTGATCCGGTAATGTTCATTAATGGTCCGAAAATCGCTGGCGCAAGTCCAACGGTGGCCATTTTTCCCATTTCTTTGGCTATGCCTGACGCTAAGCCGCCGTTTTGCATGCCTACTTCGATGGCGATGGTGCGGCAGTCTCGTTCGCTCATTTTGAAGAGGCGGCCGGACCAGTAGCCTAATGTGTATCCCGATAAATTGTGAATCAGCACGAGTAGCAGCAATGTTGGTCCGATGGTGAGGAGGCTGTCGCGGCCTGCGGCTGTGATGATGACGATGATGAAGGCAATTCCGGCCATGGAAACGATCGGCATGGCATCGTCGAGCCACTTGGCTTTGCCGCTGAAAAACTTGTTGAATAATAGTCCGGCGCCGATTGGGATGATGACCATTTTAATGATGTCCCACATCATGTGCAAGGTGTCAATTTGAACGAATGCACCTGCTAATGCGCTCATTAACAGTGGTGTCACAATAGGAGCGAGCATTGTGGAGATCGCCGTGATGGTGATCGATAATGCTAGGTTTGCTTTGGCCAGATAGGAAATAACATTTGAGGCCATTCCGTTTGGCGAGCAGCCTATGAGGATAATTCCGGCTGCAATTTCGGGTGGGAAGCCGCTTAGGTTGGCTAATGTAAAACCAATGGTAGGCATGATGATAAAATGGCTTACTACGCCAATCAGCACGCCTTTTGGCATTTTTACAACTCCTACAAAATCCCCGAAGCTCATTGACGTCCCCATTCCGAACATGATAATCTGGATCAAAGGCGTAATTAATGCGGCTAGCTTGAAGCCGTTTACGGTTTGGAAATGCTGCGGATAATAAAGTGCGGTGGTTACTGCGGCGAAAATGACGGTTGTGTAAGTAAAGCCTTTCAGCTTTTCGAACCCTCTGAAACTAACGGCCAGCGCCAGAAAAAACGCAATAAAGAAGGGACCGGCTTGCGGCAGGTTTCCCGAGAGCGCCAGGAAAAGCGCAACGAGAAGACACAAACCTGCAACACCAGCGAGTAGCTTGTAAACATTCATATAATTGTAGTTATAATGCTATTGAAAAAAGAACGCAAAAGTGCCCTGGCACTTCACTAAGGAGGTTACCAGGTTCTTTTCTTCATGTATTCGTCTAGTTCGGCGCGTTTCATCGGTATTTCCTTTGGATTGCTGTCCAGCCATTTCAGGAATGCTTCTTTAAGTTGGTCGGTCCATTGGTTGTCGATCTGGCCTGGGGTGAATTTGCCTTCTCTGAGCATTTGAAGGGCGAATTTGTCCCTTAATGTCAGGAATTCTGCCGTTAGAATCACTTTTTCGGCCATGTGCGCGGGAATGAAGATCACGCCTTCTTTCTTGGCAAGCACAATGTCTCCTGGCAAAACAATGGCGCGACCAATGCGGATTGGTGTATTAATGCCAGTCAGGAAAACGTCTTTTAGAAATGATGGGTCAAAATCCCTTACAAATGCATTGAAACCCTCGATTTTAGAAAGTCCTTCCAAGTCACGAACGGATGCGTCGAAGACGACGCCGTTGCCTGATTTGGTAAAAATAGAAGTTCCCAGATTGTCGCCGATCAATGTGCCGCTGGCGATTTTACCAAAACCGTCGGCCACGTAAACGTCGCCTTTGGAAAGCTTGTCGATGGGCCAGGAATTGGTGTTTCCTAACATGCCGTTTTTGTTACCACGATCTTTTACGAGCTTCTCAACGTCGGGGCGGGAAGGCATGAACTGGGCTGTTAATGCGCGGCCGGTGATGACGATATCGTCTTTCAAGATCTTCCAATTTCCGTCAAACTGGCAGTTATAGCCTTCATTTTGAAGCACAACCCAGGCTTCTTCGATGGAGATGTTTTTGGCGCGGTTAATGAGCTCGTCGGAGACTTTCGGGCGGCCGTCAGGGAAGCGTTCGCCCTTCCATTCGGAGGTGAGGAACATTAATTCTTCCTTGGGCATCATTTGCGCCCGCGTCGTTTGCAGACCGTTAAAAGTGAGGGCTAAAAGGGCTATTACCCCAAAAAAATGTACTCTCATAATTGAATTGTAAATTGCGGCAAATTATAGGTCAAAGATCCATGGAATGGTTTATCATTCAAATTATCTTTTGGTAAGCACAAGCGGTTCAGTAAGTCCGTTCAGGTCGTAGACAACCTTCCCTGCGCGAATTGTCACCTCGGCTTCCAGCTTTTGTTTACCCTGGATCTTGGTTCCCGTGTAATCCCAAAAGCCGAATGTGCCTGTGTCGTTCAAGGCAAATTTTCCATCCAAAACCCTGAGAACGGATACATCTGCACGTGAGCCAACCGACAGGTTTCCAAGCTCTTCGTGGCGAATCGCCTGAGCGGGAGCCCAGGTGCTTGCCTTGATAACCGCTGGAAGATCCATGCCCATAGCCAGGAACTTGGACATAACATTCAGCATGTCTTTCATCGCATTGTTCATGCTGCCCGTGTGAATGTCGGTGCTGATGGTGTTGGGATAAAAACCGCTTTTAACGGCTGGAATGGCCTGTGAAAACGCGAAGCTGATGCCACCATAACCCACATCGAAAAGAATTCCTTTCTTGCGCGCTTCGTAAACGAAAGGCTTGATCTTGCCCGTAGCAACGTCCAGAATCGGCTCCCGGCTGCTGAGTTGGCCGAAACAATGGGTGAAAATATCGCCCGGGCGCAGATGTTTGGTGAACAATTCTTCTAGTGGCAAAACAGGCTTGCTTCCACCGAAATCAACCATCACAGGCACATTAGCAAGCTTTCCGGCTTCCACGGCGCGTTCGGTTGGCGTCCAGTTGTAACCGTTGTAATGTGCGAGTTTTATGCCGACAATGTAATCCGGATTTTCCTTCACTACTTTCGCCGTTGCAGCTGCGTCCATATCGTCCACATTCTGCTCGTAAGCGCCGCCACGCATGCCTTCTCCTACAATGTTCAGGAATGCGAGCACGCGGGTCTTGGAGATGTCAATGGTTTGTTTTTTAAAATCAGGAAAAGACTTCCAGCCTGCGCAGCCCGCGTCCACAACCGTGGTTACGCCCGTGCGGAAGGTGAATCCATCGGGTGGCAATGCATTAGGACCATTGCTGTAAGTCTGGTCCATTTTTGTGCCGTAAAAGTTGTGTGAGTGCATGTCGATGAGGCCGGGCGTAACGAAAAGTCCTTTGGCATTCACCACTTGCATGCCTTCTTTGGGATCAATGTTTTTGGCAACGAGCATGACGGTGTCGCCTTTCAAAGCCACGTCCATGATGGCGTTCACATTGTTTTTAGGATCGATGACATGACCTCCTTTAATCACCACAGAATATTGCTGGGCTTTGACGGAGGTGAATGCGCAGAGGAGCGCCAAACAGGTTAAGCGTAATTTACTGGTCATGATTTTAGGTTTTAGGAATATGGGCATTAACTAGTTAAAGGAATTCAGCGGTAGTTTTTAATGCTGGTTGTGTGTTTAATGTTGAAGGGCCTGATATGAATAAATCAGACTTCCCGGTTTGTGGCCTGGAAGTCTGATCGTGCATTGTTTTTTAAAAATTATTTATCCCACCAAACCATGCTGGAAAGCGTATTCGTGCCGCCTTGTCTGGTTCTTGCTTCGTAGAAATTGGCCTGGTTATACTGCTCTTCCGAATCAGGAATTACAAAACGGGTTGGGATTTTTCCGCCGGTGAGGTTACCAGGATAGTTGGTAGGCGTCAGCTTAGGGTATCCGGTGCGTCTCCAATTGGACCAGATTTCATATTCATCTTCCAAAAACAGCGCAACCCACTTCTGTGTGCCGATCTGCTCCATTTTTTCAGCCAGTGTGCCGGTTGCTTTGTATGGATTTGCTTTCAGGTAAGAAGCGATTTTGGCATCGGAAATGACACCGCCTGCACCGAATGCAGCCCATTGCTTCATGCCTGAAGTTACGGCGCTTTCATATTCCGCAGCCGGCGTTGTAGCCGAATACCAGCCTCTCAAACCGGCCTCAGCAAGCAGCAAATGCACTTCCGCAGGGGTGAAGACCAATAAGGGCGCATTGTATTTCAAGATCGTATTCGGATTTGGCTCGGAGTAAGAATCAAAATCTGCGGGCAATGAGTTGAAAGCAGCATTAGGCATTCCTTTTTGCAAAGCAGTAGCTGTGTCGGCAACGTAAGGAGCTGTTGCAGATGCTTTTGTCCAAACAACAGAAACTACATTCAAGCGTGGATCTTTGGTTGTTTTCAAATGGTCAACCAATGTTTTGGCCAATTTTCCGCCTTCCACATTGTCGCCGCCCGGTGAAACGTAATCTGTGCTCATTAATCCCGCAGCGATGAAGTTTCTGCTGGCTGTGATGGAGCCGTCAACATAAGCGATGGTCGCCATATCCGTATCCGAAGTGATCACACCGCCTGCAATGGCCTTTTTTACCCAGGTTTGAGCGCTGGCCGGATCCACTTCTGTCAGGCGCATGCCAAGACGAAGCATCAGTGAGTAACCGAATTTTTTCCATTTAGCAATTTCCCCGCCGTAGATCAGGTCAGCCGTTCCGAAAGTTGGTTGTGCGGCGTCAAATGCATTGATCGACTCTTCAAGTTCTTTCAGCATATCCGCATAAATGGCTTGCTGCGTATCGTATTTCGGCGTAAAATTCTGGCTCGAAAGTGCCTTACCCGCTTCAAAATAAGGAATGTCGCCGTAAAGATCCGTCAAACGATGGAACAGATAAGCTTTCCAAATTCTTGAAACCGACAGCTTGTTCACGTCGGCAGGATTGGCTGAAACAGCTTCAATCACCTGTGTAATGTCGATCACCGCACCTTTGAGAAACCGGATCGCCGCCATAAAGCTGCCAGCTGCCTTGGCTGTAATTAAAATTGAAATACTTATCACCCGCGCCAGGCACTTCTTTATAAGTTGCGAAATGCTGCATCGAGCCGCCAATGGTCAGGTAAGCGGCGCCGGTGAAATTGTTGCTCACCGTCACGAGCTGCGCCCTTGTGAAAAGGAAGCCGGGCACAACTTCCGTCGAGGCATTTGGGTTGACATTCATTTCTTCAAACCCATTGTCGCAGGAGGCAATAAATAGGGCCGGAGCCAGATATAGGACTTTTACTAAATTTTTCATATTCACTAAAATTCTTTTTAATGATTAAAACTTCACTGTAAGGTTCACACCCAAACTTCTCGTTCTTGGAACCCCGAATGCTTCCAGACCTTGCGCATTACCATTGGTGTAGCTCGATTCCGGATCGAAATAATTGTTGCGCTTGTCTTTGTAAAGCAGCAGCAGGTTACGGCCAACCAGCGACACAGAAGCAGATTGCAGTTTCAGGAATGACATTTTGCTTACATTCAGGTTGTAGCTCAAAATCACCTGGCGCAGCTTCACGAAATCGTTGTTGAAAGTGAAGATTCCCGTGTAGTTTTTGTCATTGTCATAGTAAGTATCCACGTCCTTTTTCTCCCATGTTTTGGTAAAAGGAGCGCCCTCAGGCGTTACACCCGTCACAGTTACACCCGTTTCGCGGCCTGGCAATGTTTCTTTTGGCAAACCAAAACGATACGCATATTGATACATGTTCGAGTAAACCACGCTTCCGAATTTACCGTCGATAAGAATGTTCAGCGAGAAGTTTTTGTATTTGAAATTGTTGGTGATACCCATCGTCAACGGAGGAATTCCATTCCCCAGTTTTTCCAGATCACCTCTTACTGCATAACCGCTTGCTGTGTTGAACACCACATTTCCGTTGCCGTCCGTTTTCTTGTTATAACCCCAAACTTCTCCGTAAGTCCCGCCGACAACGTTATTGATCATACCGCCGCCTACACCAAGTCCGATGCTCAATGTTTTCAGGTTGTCGGCCAGTTTCACGATCTTGCTTTGGTTGTAAGCCATGTTGTAGCTGATATCCCAGGTAAAATTATTCTTGCGAAGCGGTGTTGCAGTCAGCAAAAGCTCAACGCCTTTGTTGCTCAATTCACCCACATTCAAAAGTGCCTGCGTATATCCTGATGACGATGCAATGTTGCTTTGCACAATGTCATTGGTGGTCTTACGATTGTAGAAAGTAAGGTCAAGACCAAAACGGTTGTTCAGGAAACGTGCTTCCAAACCAGCTTCATAAGTGGTGGAAGTAAGCGGACGCAAATCAGGGTTAGGAACCAATGCCGAAGCCAATTGCTGCACGGGACGACCATTATGACCGCCTTGCGCCATTTGATAGCTTTGGTAAATCCGGTAAGGATCCACGTTCACAGCACCCACCTGCGCCCACGAAGCACGCACTTTGGCAAAACTGATCGCAGAAGGCATATCAATAGCCTCAGAAAGAATCACCGTTCCACCAACTGCGGGATAAAAAATGCTGTTGTTTGATTTGTTCAAAACAGAAAACCAATCCTGTCTGCCCGACATGGTCAGGTAAGCCAACCCTTTGTAACCCAAATCCACCGATCCGAAAACCGAGTTGATTCCGCTTTTCAAATATCTTGGCGTCGTTGTTGTCGTTGCAAGGTTGGTGAAGCTGTAAAAACCTGGAATTGTGAATTCAGCGCCTCTGTAAGCCATTTCATCGTAAATGCTGCGCTGCGTGTTACCGCCCAGCAATGCCGAGAAACTGAAATTTTCGAATTCCTTATTGTAGTTCAATGTCAGCATTCCGTTCGTTTCAGACGAAGTCGTGCTGTTCGATTCGTATTTTCCAAGCGGTTCGTATGCATTGGCCGTTGGCACGATGAATTCGTATTTGAAATTGTAGTAATCCTGGCTCACGCTTCCTTTGATGAACAGGTTATCCAGAATGTCATAGCGAATGTTTGCCTGTCCCAAAAAGCGGTTCTTGCGGTCGTCGTTTTTGAATTTATTGATGACAAAGTAAGGGTTTGGTGCAGCCGGAACCGGGTTCCATTCTACTTCTTTGCCCGTAACTGCATCATAACCAGGAGAAAGGCTTCTGATATCCACTGTGTTAGCGATCAAGTGCGTCGCCCAGTGCGGATTGTAATCCGCGTAACCCACTTTCGGACGGTTATGGCCGTCTTCAATGTTGTATTGAACTACTGTTTCAATGCTCAGTTTTTTGCCCAAAAATGCATTCACATTCAAGTTTGCAATCCTTCTCGTGAAATCAGAGTTCGGGACAATGCTGTTTGATTTCGTATTGTTCAGACCAAAACGAAAGTTGATCTTGTCATTTCCACCTGTGAATGCGATGGAGTTAATGTAGTTCGTCCCCGTTCTGTAAAAGTTTTTAAGATTGTCTTTCTGAGGCGAATAGGGGCGCATCTGGCCGTCAAACTGAATCACATCCGTGCCATCCATTTTTGCACCGTAAGACAAGCGGCCTGAACTTTTTGCCTGCGTTTGCGTCATTGGTTTTACACCATCCACACCTTGTCCGTATTCATATTGCCAGTCGGGAATGATCGCCAGGTTCTCCGTTGTGAAGTTGCTGTTGAATTCCACACCGATGCCTTTTTGCGCGCGACCTTTTTTAGTGGTGATCAAAATAACACCATTACCCGCACGAGCACCGTACAAAGCTGCTGCCGGTCCGCCTTTCAAAACGCTGATCGATTCAATGTCGTCCGGGTTGATCCCGCCGATCCCGTCACCGCGGTCCGTATTGTTACCGTTTCCGTCGGATGCATTCCCACCGCCTGGAACGCTGTTGTCCATCGGCATACCATTGATTACATACAAAGGCTGGTTATTTCCGCTCAATGAACCATTACCACGAATGATAATCCGGCTCGATCCGCCAGGACCAGTCGACATACCCGTGGCATTTACACCGGCGATTTTACCTGTCAATGCATTCGCTACGTTATTTTCACGGGCCTGCGTGAATTCAGAACCTTTCACTTCCGTCACCGCATAGGCAAGCGCCTTTTTCTCTTTGGAAATACCAAGGGCGGTAACAACAACCTCATTTAAAGCTTTCGCCTCAGGAGCTAGCTGAACCGTAATGGTCGTCTGCGTTCCAACCGGCACTTCCTGTGGCGTGTAACCTACGAAGCTGAAAATCAGCACCGCAGAAGCAACTTCCGCATCAGGAATGTCCATCGAAAATTTTCCTTCCGCATCGGATGATGTTCCGCGCTGCGTGCCTTTTACCAACACACTTACACCCGGAAGTCCCGCGCCGGTTTCATCCGTAATCACACCTGTAACATTGCGTTTTGGTGCTTCTTTAGAAGATGAGCCTGTTTCCGAAGCAGCCGTTTCGCGTTTCAGAATAATGCGGTCCTGCACAACTTCGTAAGTCACTTTGTGCGGGGCAAGAATTTTTCCAGCACATCGGACAATGCTTCGTCCTGAAATTTGTAAGTCGCTTTATTGTTATTGAAAATTTGCGGATTGTACATGAATTTGACCTTCGTTGTACTTTCAATTTTTTCCAAAGCCTGATCGATTTCGGCATTGGTTAAACGCAAAGTCACTTTTTGTTCTAAAACCCGCTGACCGCGTACGTCATTGGCGTGCACGAATGTGCTGACGGCGATAGAGAGTATGGCTTGATACAGCGTAATGCGCATGATTTTCTGTAAAGCATGGTGAAATTGTACTGTTTTTGACATAATTTTGATTTTTGTCGGGTTAAAATTCGGCATCAATGATTCCCACGGCCGCTGCTAGGCGAAGACCGTAAGAAGAAGTAAAACAGGGGATTAACGGAGCCGGTGGTGTTGCAGCATCATCGGCTCATTTTTGTAAGGGGGAATAGATTAGCGTCATAGGCAAAATTGAATTTTAGGGGTTAAAGGGTTAGTGAATGTCAGTAGCAGCCTTTGCTGGTGATGATGATGCTCGCATCCAGCTGTTCATATTCAGCACCGATCGTTTTGCAGATCAGGTTTATTTTTTCAAACAAGGGTTCGTCGGACAGGGACGCGGTCAGATAACAGTTCTTCATCACATCCACATCGTGTATGATCTTCACGCCGTAAGACTTTTCCAGCGTTTCAAAAACTTCGGTAATGGGCGTGCCTTTGAATTCAAAAGACTGACTCTGAATCGGCAATTCAAGCAATTTCGGGTCCGGAATGAGGCTGCGGGTAAGTCTTAACTCCTTGGGAGCGTATACAATTTGCTGATTCGGCGTAAGTACCATTCCTGCCAAGCTTGTCATCCGCCTGTTGGGTTGCTATGGCCTCTTTTGTCATCGGGAAAACAGAAACGCGACCTGTTTTAACGACAACTTTCACTTCTTTAGCACCGTCAAATGCGCTCACTTTGAAGCTCGTGCCCAGCACTTTGGTTGCCAATGTGTGTGCGTATACGAAGAAGGGTTTGTCCGGGTTCTTGGCTACTTCAAAAAACGCTTCACCGCTCAGGAAAACTTCTCTTTTATTCCCCTCAAATTTCGAAGGGTAAGTAATGCGGCTGTTTGGCTGCAATAAAACCGAACTTCCATCAGCCAGAATGACGAGGCGCGCTTTGTCGGTAAGGTTCTCTTCCTTCACCAAAGGCTCCTTAATCTGGCTCAAAATCACCTTATACTGATCCGATTGCTGCTGCGAAGGCGTCTGTTTGTTAAACCACCATCCCGCAAACATCAGCAGCAAAACAGAGGCCGCCATATTATACCAATTCGGCCTGAAACGACGCCATATGCCCGACTTTTTAGCTTTATTTTCACCAATCGAATGCGACAGCCGGTAAATTTCATTCGCAATTTCATCCTCCGAGATCTGGTCGAATGCAGCCTCCGTATTCAGCAGGAAATTTCTGGCTTTCTCACAAGCTCCCGCTTATCCGGGTTCAATTCAAGCCATTCCGCCCAGACAGCATCCTCCTCAGGATCATCGAACAACGTCCAGCGCCGAAATGAAGGATCGGCTGCGAGTTGCTCCGGAAGAAAATTGCGGTAATTATGCATATTGGGCAAATAATAGTATGGCTAATTTATCTAAGGATGCATTTTCCTCCGGCCGATACTCTTTTTTTGGAAATTATTTTTTGAGGAAGTTGTTTGCCAGATTAGGCAGAGATAAGGTTTAGAAATGATAAAAACCATTTCAACCATGATGCACGAACATCAGCAACATTAAACTGGTTACTGTTCGAATGTGAGTTTTTAATGAGGATATCGCCTTAAAAAGCAGATTAGCGACCGATTGGCGGTTGACGTGCATGAGGTCGGCGATTTGTTCGTTGTCCATTCCTTCGAAGTATTTGAGGAAAACGGCTTCTTTTTGGCGGCGGGGGAGTTCTTCGATGGCCGAACGGACCTTGATCTGGTTTTCCGAATAAATTTCACTTTGCTCGATTTCCGTCTCAACCGTTTTGTAATCCGAGAGCTGACCTACTTCATCAATGTCCAGCAGTGAATTAGCAGAGTTGTTTCTCCGGGAATTCCTGCAAAAGCTGATTCCTAAGCGCTTTTAGGAAATAGATGGAAACAAACTGAATGTTAATCGTCTCCCGCTTTTCCCAAATGTGTATCAGCAATTCCTGAATCCAATCCTTAATACAACTCTCTGTCAGTGGTGAAATTCGTAGCGTAATTGAAGAGCGTCCGATACTGCTTGTCAGCGAGTTGACAGAACGCAAGACTGTCGCCGGCTTGGGATTGGTGCCAGAGATTCAGAAGAATAACGTTCTCCTCAGCGATGCGTTGTCTCTTGTTCAAATCTTATTGGGGTCAGATAACAAAAGTAACCGTTAAATCACTGAAATTTAAAATATAAGTGGGACTTTATTTTTTATTTTAAAATTAGATTCGGCTTAATTGTATTATATCAAAATATAAGTTTGATTTTAGGAGGTTGGGCGATGGGAGGTTATATAATTTTGTAAGCGAGCAATCCCGGGGAAAGGGGCGTGATGTCTGGCGGCCGCCGCGTTAGGAAAAAGAATGTCGATAAAAACGCAAATCCCGGAGGGATATAATATTGGCGGCCGCCGCGCGTTAACCGCCGCACGGTTGCAAAATGAATGTCGATACAAACGCAAATCCCAGAGGGATGAAATATTGGTAGCCGCCGCGCGGTAGCAAAACCCAGCATCAAAATGGAATCCCGGAGGGATGCAACGGCATACACGCTGTTACATCCCTCCGGGATTTCCCTATTTTATCGACATTTGTTTTCCTGACCGAGCTTGCATCCCTCCGGGATTTCCGCTTTTATTGATATTCGTTTTCCTACCGCGCGGCTGCATTTGGTAGGGACAAATCCTATATATAAGCAATACAATCAATCTCAACCAACGAATCACCTGGCACACCGCCGTAAACTGCCACTGTTGTGCGGCATGGGGGTTTTGAGCCGAAGCGGCCTTTGTAGGCTTCGTTCATGGCTTTGTAGTCGTTCAGGTCGTGGAGAAAAACGCTGCATTTCAGCACTTTTTCCATGGAAGAACCTGCTTTGATCAATTCTTTTTCCAGTTCGTCCAGCACGTGCTTGGTGTGCGCTGTGATGTCGCCTTCGAAGTGGGCGCCTTTTCCGGCGATGAACACCATATTATTGAATTTGGTATGACCTGAAACAAAGGCACATCCTGATACATGACAACATCACCGACTTCCTTTTCCGGTGCCGCAGGGGCAATATCTGCTTTTGCTTTGGCTGCAACGCCAATTCCGGCAACTCCCGCAACAGAGGCGAATAATTTTTTTAGAATGGATCTTCTTCAGACATGATGGTATAATTAAGGTTATTAAAAGGATGTTTATGCTCTTTTCTTCTTGGTCTTTTTAGCCATTTTCTCGTTTGTCGGCATCGTTACTTTCCAGATGCTTCCACCGGACTTGTTACCGCCCTGCTTGCCGCCATATTCAATGATATACAATGTGTTACCAACTAGCAATGCATCAGTAGGAGAGGTAAATCCATCGATAATGCGCGTCGTTTTTACCTTGTAATTATCAGCCGCTTTGTCATATTCCATTTCCAGGTGCAGCAAGTCTTTTCCTTGTCTGCGAAGCGGGCTTGGGTTGGTAACTCCGTTTCGGGCCACCTGCGTAGCGAATTACAAATCCATCGCCGGTCAAGTCTTTGCCGAGCTCTTTTTTATTGTCGAAAAACAATCCCAGCGGGGATGAATGTGCGTTGAATGTGCTTACGCCGATGCCTGTCGAATCGCCATCGTAAACCTGGCCTGTTTTGCGGTCGCGGTATTCGTTGGCATCCGGGCCCATGTTCTGAACACCGGGTGTGAACTTAACGCCTGCGGGTCTTTTCGGAAAATCCGGGTCGTTGTGAAAATACTTCATCAGCCATGCAAAAGCAAATTTGCTCAGGAACGGATCGGTGTCCGGGTTTCGGCTGGTAATCTGGGAATTGTTGCGGGTTATCAATGCCGCCCATCACCCAAGGAAAGCCGTAATGATGGCCTTGTCTTACCCAGAACATATCTTCCGCATGATCGTAATCGCCAGAGTTGGAAACTGCAAACAAATTTCCTTTCGGATCAAATGCCATGTCATATGCATTGCGGATGCCCTCTGCGTAGAGGTAACCGTCGGCTTTTAGTTTCTGTGTGTCCGTAGAAAGCAGCAGATCTTTCGAGTCGATTGGAAAACGGAAAATATTGGCTGTTAATGCGTTATCTCTTGCATTCGGATATTCTCCGCCGTTATCCTGCACTTCGCCATGGTCTGTTCTGGCGCCTGTATTCACGAAAATATATTTGCCGTCCGGACTGATTTCCAAAGCATTCCAGCCGTGATCGAATGTGGTTTTATTAGCGCCGTATTCGACCGTGTTAAACACAACTGTCATTTCAGGCTTATCTACCCCATTTTTCAACTCGTACCGAACCATCCGGCCTTTGTTCCCTTTGTTGTTATTGACATTAATGTTGCCCGCCAAAAACAATGTGTTGCCTTTAAATGCAGCGCCCTGCAAACGCGTAATGCCGTGATCTTCGGCGCTGAGGTATCTTTTTGCTTTCGGGCTGACCGTTGGTGGTGACGATTTTTAAAACATCACCAAAAAACGTTGTATAGTAAATTTCGCCCGTAACCGGATGCTGAATAATGCGCACCGCTTCCGGCTCGATCTTCATGTAATGCTCAATTGTAAATGTCGTCACGAAGTGATTTCGGCGTAGCGGTGACGGTTTCTTTGGGCTGCGCAAAAGTGTGACCTGCAATAGTTGCAAGCAGGAATGCAGCGACTTTGGGTTTGAAATAGCGGCTAATAGTCAGCATTTTTATGTTATGGGTTCAGATTTTTGCTATTCGGTTTTGCCTAAATGCCGGAGGTAAGCCACAAGCTGCCAGCGCTGTTCGTCCGTAAAAACGTCTTTGAAAGGCGGCATATTCCCGCGTCCGTTTGAGATTTTCCGAAAACAAAGACCCGTCGCTCTGTGCTTTTACTAATGTGTCATGAAAATTGGCAGGTTTTTGTCCCAATGCGCCGCCCGCAGCGCCATCGCCATAACCCGCGTCACCGTGGCATGTTGCGCAGTAAAGTGTGAAAAGTTCTTCTCCCTGTGCCAATGTCAGCGGTTCTTCGTGATAGGGACTTTTCAGCGTGTCGGCCCATGCGGGGGCTTTCCAGGGATCCTGGCTTTGGTGCGGATTTGAAGTTGTGGAGTTGAATCCAGCGAGCACAATTCCGGTAAGTAGTATAAAACTTGCGGCTAAAACTTTGTTTTCAAACATTAATATGGAAAAGAAAAGTGTGAATTGTCATCATTGCATTTCTCCCTCCAACCCCTTAAAGGAACACTCAATTGCCGGAGAGTAATATCCACTTAAACGAGGTTGGAAGGAGAATAGCGCTACTTCATATCTTCAACCGAAGCCCTGACTTTCCGCACTTCATCGGCGCTTACGGCGCTTGAAGTGTTTCCGAAATTACTCCGGATGTGGGTCAGAACTTCTGCAATTTCATCGTCTTTTAAAAAGCTGTGCTGCGGCATTACATTGTTATAAGACTGTCCTTTCACTTCGAGCGGACCCTCAAGCCCTTTCAGTAATACTTTAATAAGCCGCTCCTTATCGCCAGTTACCCAGTCTGCGCCACCCAGTGGCGGAAAACGCTGCATATCACCCATGCCATTGCGCTGGTGGCAAGCTGAACAATAAACGCTGTAAACTTTACCGCCGGCAACGGGTTTGTCTTTGTCAAGATTGTCGTTAATAATGTCTGGCGTGCGGATGTTGGACATGGATTTTCTTTTTTCCATTTTGACCAAAGCCGTTTTTGCAAACTTTTTCTTGTCGCCTTTGTAAGTCACTTTCCAAATCTTCCCTTTTTCCGTTTCTGCAATGTAAAGTGCGCCATCCGGGCCCATAGCAAGCCCCATAGGCCGATAATTTGCATCACTTACATTCACAATCGGATCGACGCCGGCGAAACCATCGGCAAAAACCTCATAATCACCCGACGGCTGGCCGTTTTTAAAAGGAACAAAACCGATAAAATAGCTCGATTGCGGATAAGGAGCGCGGTTTGTAGAGCCGTGAAATGCGATGAATGAGCCGTTTTTGTAACGTTCCGGAAAATGGTTTCCCTGGTAAAATAGAATATCATTAGGCGCCCAATGGCCCGGAAAACCGATCAACGGTTTCTCATATTCTCCGCAGCGACCCACCTCTTTTCCATCGCCGCCATATTCGGGGTTAAGGACTTTTTTGCCCTGCATTTGATCCCAATAGCAGTAGGGCCAGCCTGCGTGCGTGCCTTCTTTAATTCTCAAAAATTCCTCGGAAGGCAGCATTGCGCTTTGCCAGGGCGAAAAAATTTGCGGAAACAGGCGCAATAAATCGTCGCGGCCGTGTTGCAATGCATATAAATTATTGTCCGCAAAATTCCAGTCGAGCGCCACAACGCTGCGCAATCCGGTCGCGAATTTTACGCCGTCTTTCTGTAACTGACCTTTTTTATTGGCATCGAAGCGCCAGATCCCGCCGTGATCTTCGAGGATAGGGCAGGGGTCCAATCCGCTGGATGACGGAATGCGGTTATCGTCCTGGCAAGCATTGGAATTGGCCCCGAAAGGCACATACATAAATCCTTTGTCGTCGAAAGTGACGGGTTTCGCAATGTGCTCGTGCATGCCGTGTGCGTGATCGTCGGTCAGGATCACTTCTTCTTCGCTCGTTGGAACGAGCTCGCCGGGGTTCAGTTTGTAACGTGAAACAATCAGTTCTGAACTGAAATAAAGATAACCTTTGTAAATGCGCATGGCAGTTCCGTAAACACCTTCACCGTCACGTCCACCAAAATGTTTAATAATGTCTGCACGGCCGTCGCCATTGGTGTCGCGCAACGCAATCACGGATTTGCCTTTCCCGGAAAAACGCGCTTTTACATAAATATCACCATTGTCATTCACGGCAATGTGGCGTGCGCGGCCGGGCAGGCTGTCCACAACGACGGTTGCCTCGAAGCCATCCGGCAGAAATAAGCCGCCATTTTTGTCATTCACCAAACTGTTCTGCCGGTCACTCTTTTGGGTAAAACCCAATGCAAATAGCAGCAGAAGCGAAGCTGAAAGGTTTAAAGATTTGAACCGCATAGCGTTTAGGGATAGTAGAATTGGCATTCGGCAGTCGGCTTTCGATTTTTAGTTTAATATTTATTAATAAAGTTGACAGCTGATTGCTGAAAGCCGAAGTCTGCTCGCTTATTTCAAATAAATCGGCTTAGCGATGCCATTCAGGTCATAGACGATTTTGCCGCCCATGATCGTCATCTCACATTCTAATTTCTCTTTGCCTTCCATCTTGAATCCGGTTTTATCATAAAAACCAAAATTGCCTTTGCGCATCGAAAAGATGGCGACATCTGCAATGGCATTCTCTGAAATGTGTCCCAGGTTTTCTCTATGAATCACTTGCGCCGGTTCCCAGGTGCTGGCTTTGATAACCGTCGGCAGATCCATGCCCATGACATAAAATTTGGACATTATGCTCAACATATCTTTCATGGAGCCGTTCATGCTGCCTGTATGCAAATCCGTGCTAATGGTGTTGGGATAAAATCCTTGCTTAATGGCTGGAATCGCCTGTGAATAATTGAAGCTCGCGCCGCCATAACCGACGTCGAAAATGATGCCGCGCTTGCGCGCTTCGAGAACGAACGGCCGCACTTTCCGCGCTTTTTCGTCCACAATGGTTTCTCTCACATTGCCTTCCAGCAAGGTGTACGTGTGTGTAAATATGTCGCCCGGACGAAGGTGTTTCAGAAACAGATCTTCCAACGGCAAGGGCGGTGTGCTTCCGCCAAAATCGATCATAACGGGCATATTTGCCAGTTTTCCGGCCTTGACCGCATTATCAACCGGTTTCCAGTCATTGCCCATGAAATGCGCCACTTTGAAACCGACTACATCATTTTTGTTTTTTAATGCTACGCCCGCCGCAAGTTCGGGGTTCATATCGGCGGTGTCCTGTTCCCAGTTTCCGCCGCGCATGCCTTCGCCCACAATGTTGAGAAAGGAGAGCACCCGCGTTTTGGAATTGAAGATCACATTCTTCTTAAACTCAGAAAATGAATCCCAGCCCGCGCCGCCTGCGTCTACGATCGTGGTTACGCCTACGCGAAAAGTGAAACCATCGGGCGGTAACGCAACCAAACCATTACTTAAATAATGGTTTGGTTCTGTTCCGAAAAACACATGTCCGTGAATATCAATGAGTCCGGGCGTGACATACATGCCTTTGGCATCAACAACCTGTCGGGCTTCCTTAGGATCAATGTCCTTGGCAACCTTCTTGATCTTCCCTTCAAATATCCCCACATCCATCATCTGGTTGAGATTATTTTTAGGGTCAATGACCGTTCCGCCTTTGATCAATATGCTGTAAGTCTGTGCGTTAACAGCAAAACTTTGACAGCATATCAGAAAAAAGATAAGCAGGAATCTGTGTTTCATTTTTTATAGGGCTTAGGAATAGGTATTCTTGGTAATGCAAAGTCTTAAACAACCGCTTTCGACAATTCTTCTTTCAGGCGGGTTGCTACTATTTTTTCTTCACCCGGTTTCAGGCACCAGGTTGTGATGGTTAATGTGTTGTTTTCGCCCGGCATGATCTCGATGGATGGATCGCCTTTACGCATGTTTTCCTGCAACAATTTAACCGGCAAACTTACTTTGGCAGCGTCCCAGGAAATGCGCAAAGTAGGCGTGTGGTTGCCCAGCTCAGGCGCAAATGTCTCCACATTCACACCAGCCACGCTTTTTGCAGCATTCGCAATCAATGCGGCGCGGTCTTCCCACATTTTCCACTCTTTCTTGTGGTCCATTTTGACAAATTTTTCGAGCGCCACATACATGCCCAAAATCTCTTCCTTATTCACTTTCATCCCGCGACCAATTGTCGATCCGCGAGGCGGCATGCTTAGTCTGGCTGCGTCGATCAGGTGTTTTTTACCCATTAATATGCCTGCACTTTGTGGTCCGCGCATGGCTTTTCCACCGAAACGCACACCAGGTCGAAGCCCATATCATTAAATCGCCAAAGGTTTTCCACCGGCGGCACATCCGCAGCCATATCGATCATGGTTGCAATGCCATTCTTCTTGGCAATTTCCACCGATTGCTCATGCTTGATCTGCCCTTTGTCGGATTGAATGTGCAGGAACCAGAGCAATGCTGTTTTCTCGTTAATGGCCTTTTGCAGTTCTTCAACCGTTTCAATTTCAATGATTTTGCAACCTGTGTTGGTCAATGCATGGGAGTAGCCAATGTTATGGCCTTTCTGAATCATCACCTCGGATTTCATGCCGGTTCCTTCCAAATGCGGCAAGGTCTTCCACGCGCTTCGTATCCATGCCGGTCAGCACGCCTGCAAGTCCCAATGTCAATGCAGAAAGAAAACCCGCAGTTACGACCGCCGATTCAGCGTGCGTTAATGCGGCGATTTTTTCTCCAACCTTCGTCTGAACCTCGTCCAGGATCATGAAATTTTGCGCAGCGCCCTGGATCGTTTCCACAACTTCGTCCTGCATCAGCGACCCCGTCATGGCCGTGTAGGTACCCGCGGCGTTAATAAAAGTTCTTATCCCTAGTTCCTTAGCGAGGTTTCTGGCAGGAACTTTGGCAGCGAAAGTTGCAGCTTCCGCACTGCCTTGTCCCAAAAATCCGCCTAACAACGGCACAGCGGACAAGTGTTTGATTAGATCTCTACGGTTTATCATGATATCGGAAAGGACTTGATAAGTGATAAGGGCTTGAACATTACATTGACAGGATCAACATTTATAATGATGCAGGAAATGCATGCTGATACTCTTTTTTATAAGATTATTTTTTTCGAATGATGAAATTTAAAAAATAAACTTTGGCCAATGGGAATTTCGGCGCCTTATTATTCCGCAGGGTTGTTTTAATCTGATAAAAAGTCGTTTTACGAACTGGCGCACGGAAATGCCGATCTCTTTATTGGTGTAAGTAAGCTGGCCTGTTGGCGATTTCGTTTGAAAAACACGACGTTATCATCGTCCCGGTTGGTCACAATAGCCAGCTCGCCTTTTTCATCGATCATGAAATTGCGTGGATGCTTTCCGTGCGTTTCGGCATGTCCGGCAACTGTTAATTTACCCGTTTGCGCGTCCACGGCATAAATAGCCAGACTTTCATGCCGGCGATTGGAAGCATATAAAAACTTGCCGTCCGGAGAAAAATGAATGTCTGCAGCAAAGCTTTTTCCTGCGAAATCCTTTGGAAGCATCGAAACGCGCTCCATAGGAACCAGTGCCCCGGAATTCTTCACGATTTTGAAAGAATTGACAACAGAAGCCAGCTCACAAGCCGAGTAACCAAAATTTCCGCTCCGGGTGAATGGCGAAATGGCGTGGCCCGTCGCCTGCTTTTACTTCGGCATAAGGCACTGCGCCGGGAGTGAGTTTGCCGGTTTTTGGATCAACACTGTAAACCATAATTTTATCAATGCCTAAATCCGAAGCGTAAACGTACTTTCCGTCCGCTGACGGGATTACCGAGTGCATATGCGGTTTTTGCGAAGCCGCACCTTTGTCCTGAATGCTGTCTGCAACGGCGCCAATCGTGCCGTCGCTATTGATTAAATACACACCAAGCTGACCGCTTCCGGGATCCGGTAAACGTATAAAAACCTTCCTTTCGGATCGACGCTCACGTGGCATGGGCCTTTGCCGAGAGACGGTTTGGAGTTTAACGTTGTGAGTTTGCCGGCGGCGTCAATGGCGTAGGAAGAAACAGTGCTGTTGCCTTCATTGGCCGAATAAAGGACTTTTTTGCTGGGATGAAATTCGAGGAAAGAAGGACTCGTTTTTGTTTGTCAAAATTTGTAATTCTTTGAAAGACAAGTTGCTTCTGTCGAATTCATACACGTAGATCCCTTCGCCTTTTTGGGTGTAGGTTCCAATGTAGAGGATCTCTTTTTGTCGCATTTTTGTGCAAATGTCATGATCGCGGAGATGAAGAAAATGAATGTAAAAAATGTATTACGCATGGTTTGGGAATAGTTTGTTAATGCATTATTCAAAAATCAATGTCCCGAATTTGTTAAATTCGTGAAAGCTTCCGCCGGTTTTTTGCCATGAATAATAGGCCGTTTCGGTGTCATAATCAATGCGGTAAAAATTTCCCCGCCATTTTGTGCCGGACTTCGGAGCTGATGTCACCATTGGGCTCATTAATGTGTAGGGGATAAAAAATTCAGCTTTCCAGCCTTCCACCGAAGCCATGCTTTTCTTCTGTCCGCCTTGCGCGCTGGTTGCGTGTTGCACGCGGTTTCGATCTGTGTAATGCCATGCTTTCCAGCCTTCGGTTTTGCCTTTAATGTTGGCAATGATGATGGGCAGTTCGTAATCGAGGGGTGAAAGTTCGTATTCCAGATAAATGGGAACGCTTGTATCCGGCCAGAGAAAAACTTCAACAACGTCCTCTTTGAAAAGTAAACCAAAATCCTCCATAATGGTCGTTGTCAGCTTGTTATCCGTGCAGTCGAAAAGGAAATACATGCCTTTTTCGGAATACAGGATCTTTACTTTGGTGGGAAATTGCTTGCCCGGTGCGGGTTGATTTGGGCCTTTCTGAACGGTGATGTCAAATGCTTTGGCGGTTGCCCAATTTGCGGCGCTACCCTCTCCGTCAACTTTAAAATCCGTGGTTTTCTTAATGACCATGGACGAATCAGGATTTCGCGCGAAGGCGGCGGAGGTAAGTGCGCTGGCACCCAACAAAGCTCCGGCCCACATACAGAGGACGAATTTCTTCAACATTATTTTGTGGTTTAGGAATGGAATAGTCCCGCAGTGGTAGGTTTTGGCAAGTTCATTAGGTTTTTACATATTACCAAATCGCCGCTAAATCTTTGGAATGATTATTTAACACTTCGATCATAACAAACAAAAACCTTTTAACTGTAAATATTATGATACGCGAAAGAGGAGAACCCGCAATAGCTGAAACCAGCAAACCAATTTTGGAAGCACCCGTATTTCCTGATTTTCCAACCAACACACGCCCGACCCGTTCGGCTGCGGACGATCCGGAATTGCTCCGCGAGGACGATGAGGATGGAGATGACGATGCAGACGATGTGCTGCCAGCAGACGCATTAGATGATGACGACGATGCTTTGCTTGATGACGAGGAGCCAGTAATTGTTGACGGCGACGAGATCATTGACAGAGAAGATGATGATGAAGACGACGACGTGCTATAATCTGCCCGTCACTGCATTACATCATAAATAGCAAAGAAAGCCCCCGGATCCACGATCCGGGGGCTTTTTGCATTTGGAATGAGTAATGATATCAGCCTTCCCGCTTTTCCAGCTAAATAAGGAACATTGTTATTGTCCTCACCTTTACCTAACCCATGCAGTCCACAGAAAAAGAGTGTTACCCAAAGCATTACCCAGGTTATTGCTGCTTCGTCACTTGGTACTTTAATTGAATGGTATGATTTCTACATTTTTGGCAGTCTGGCGGTTATCATTGGCCAACAGCTTTTCCCCAGCGACGCGGGCGCTTCTGCATTAATTAATACGCTGGCTATTTTCGCCGCTGGTTTCATTGTAAGGCCATTTGGTGCATTGGTTTTTGGTCGGTTAGGCGACCTTATCGGGCGGAAATACACCTTTCTGCTGACGCTGGTTTTGATGGGCGGCTCTACTTTTCTGATTGGATTGATCCCTTCCTATTCGAGCATTGGTTATGCTGCGCCGATCCTCGTTTTGATTTTACGGCTCGTTCAGGGCCTTGCGCTGGGCGGTGAATATGGTGGCGCTGCAACTTATGTGGCCGAGCATGCGCCTGTGGGAAAACGCGGATTTTTCACAAGCTGGATCCAGACCACAGCGACTTTGGGTTTGTTCCTTTCGCTGGGTGTGATTGTGCTTACCAAAAACATTTTAGGTGCAGAAGCATTTGCTGACTGGGGCTGGCGGATTCCGTTTCTCGTGTCAATATTACTCGTGGGCGTTTCGATTTACATCCGGATGAAAATGCACGAATCGCCTGTTTTCTCAAAATTAAAAGCCGAAGGCAAGGTTTCTACTAATCCTTTGAAAGAAAGCTTCCAGAAAAAAGCGAACTTCAAAATGGTGCTGCTAGCATTGTTTGGCGCGACGATGGGGCAGGGGGTTGTTTGGTATACGGGGCAGTTTTATGCACAATCATTTCTTGAAAATACGTGCAAGCTGGATTTCAACGAGTCGCGCTACATCTTGCTTTGGGCAATTCTTTTTGCGACGCCGTTTTTCGTAATCTTCGGTTCATGGAGCGATAAAGTCGGAAGAAAATGGATCATGCTGACGGGAATGCTGCTTGGCGTGCTTTGCTATCGACCTATTTATCAATATTTTATTGATGCAACTAACGTAAAGGAATTTGAGAAAACGGAATTAAAAAGTGCTTCTGAACCGGTTGTAGAGCGGACATTGATTAAGGACACGAAGGATTCGCTGATCACCACCACAACATTCAAAACATTGAATAGCGGCATGACTTTCAAGGAAGCGACGGTCGTTATGATCCCGGATGATGTGCTCGCGCCGATGCCCGGACCGCAAACGGTGATCAAGGATGTGACGCTTTCGGGCTCCACTTACATCATCATCATTGCGCTCGTTTTCTTCCAGGTTTTATTGGTAACCATGGTTTATGGGCCAATCGCAGCGTTTCTTGTTGAGCTTTTTCCAACCAAGATCCGCTACACCTCAATGTCGCTTCCTTATCACATCGGAAATGGCGTTTTTGGAGGTCTGGTGCCGTTTATTGCCACGCTCGTTGCTTCGTTCAGCGGTTCCACACCATTATCCGGACTTTGGTATCCCATTGGCATAGCCGCACTTTCCTTCGTCATCGGTGCCGTTTATATAGATAACCGACGGGACGAGAATGTGGAGGATTAACGTCATTATTTTTGATTAAAAAAGAAATTAACATATTCGATATGAATGCTTTAAAGAAATTTTTAGGGATAATCTGGATGCTGCTCGGGCCGGTGATCATTCTGTTTTTGTTTATGCAAGCCAGTGAGAAAATCGCGCTTGCGGCCGAAGGCATTGCACGCACGAACACGACGCTGCAGTGGTCGATCATTATCCTGATTTTTATTCCGATCTGTGCCGGGCTGGTCATTTTTGGCTATTACGGCTGGAAAGGTGAATACGATAAGCTGCCAACCAGCTCGTCTGATCTTTAAAAGACACAGCATAAGGAGCTTCTTCTTTTGTGGTTTTCTGGCTCGTTGATGTAGATTTGTCGGGATAGTTTCTATTTTTGACGATATCAACAGACGGCCTGAAACCATGAAAGAAGAAGTTTTTATTTTGTCCGCAGCCAGAACGCCCATCGGCAGTTTCGGAGGAAGCTTGTCAACCGTTCACGCGGCCCGACTTGGTGCAACAGCCATTCAGGCCGCCATCCAAAAAGCGAACATTTCCGCAGACCAGGTGCAGGAAGTGATCATGGGAAATGTGATTTCTGCCAATCTGGGCCAGGCGCCCGCCCGGCAGGCTGCGTTATATGCCGGACTTCCGGACAATGTCATCTCAACAACAGTCAATAAAGTTTGTGCTTCGGGTATGAAAGCACTCGTATTTGGTGCGCAAAGCATTCAGCTCGGTGATGCGGATGTGATCGTGGCGGGTGGAATGGAGAACATGTCGCAGGTTCCGTTTTATTTGCCCAAAGCCAGGAACGGCTATGGTTATGGCAATGGTGAGATTATTGACGGATTGCTAAAAGATGGCCTTACTGACGTTTATGACCAGATCGGAATGGGCTTATGCGGCGACCGGACTGCGACCAAATACAACATTTCAAGAGAAGATCAGGACGCATTTGCGATCCGTTCATATACAAAAAGTGCTGAATCCACAGCGAATGGATTCTTCCAGAATGAGATCGCATCAGTCGAAGTCACGTCTCCAAAAGGCGGTGACCCGGTGATTGTTTCGGAAGATGAGGAATTTAAAAAGGTAAAATTTGAGAAGATCCCGCATCTGAAACCTGCGTTTTCGAAAGACGGCACAGTTACGGCTGCAAATGCTTCCACAATTAATGACGGTGCAGCGGCGCTGGTTATTTGCAGCAGTCAGTTTGCGAATGAAGCGGATGCAAAGCCTATTGCACGGATCGTAGCTTATGCGGATGCGGAACAGGAACCGGCATGGTTTACGACGACACCCGTTTTGGCAACGCAAAAAGTGCTTAAAAAAGCTGGAATGTCACTTTCGGACATTGATTATTTTGAAGTGAACGAAGCTTTTTCCGTTGTTGCACTTGCGTACATTAATATGCTGGAATTAGACATTAACAAGGTTAATGTGTTTGGCGGAGCAGTTTCGCTGGGCCATCCGCTGGGTGCATCCGGCGCGCGGATTGTGACGACCTTATTAAATGTTTTGGAGAGAAATAACGGCAGATTTGGTCTCGCTGCAATTTGTAATGGCGGCGGCGGCGCTTCGGCAATTATTATCGAAAGACTTTAAGATTCTTTGATCAATTCTTTCAGACGATCGTAAAATCCGGTGCTTTTGAAGGTGAATGTTTTGTGCAAAATATAGTTGCTCACAAAGCTGCACCCTTGTCCGAAAATATAGCAGGCCATTTCTGTGATGTTCACATCTTTTTTTCCGAAAGGCAGCTTTGCTTCGTAAATGCCATAACCGAGATAATTGGTAACAACTTCATAGGAAATGTCTGCGCCAAGTTTTGTAACAAACATCGAAACCATTGCGACCATGAAAAACTTGATCATTTCACGGCGCGTCTGATTGCTTTGACGTGCGTTAAATGCGAAAAGTTTGGTAAGCGTAAAACCCCAGATTAAACCGACCAGATAGGATGGAACGATAGATGCGCTCCACGAAATATCAAACCAATCCTGAATTAAACTACTGGAAATTAACTGGATAACAGCACCCGTCCCCGCGACAATAAAATAAGCTATTAAATCTTTGGCATTAAAAAATTTACTGTTCTTCGGGTCGGCCACGTGCGTTTGAAGTTTGTTGGAAACGGCTGAATTACTGAAATGAGGCCCAATATTAGAAAGAAATTGATCCTGAAACAAAAGCGCACTGTGAATTTGATCGAAAGGAAACACAGCCACCTAGCCTGAATAATGGCACTGTTTTTGTTGCTGTAGTTAATTTTGAACTGTGTATGAAAAAGCTTTTTCTTTTAGTAATCGTGTTATTCAGCGTAATTCCAGCGTTTTCTCAAACCCGGAAATGGGCGATCGGATTTGAACTTGGAGAACCTAACGCCGTGAGCATTCGTAAATATGGCGACCGTAATGCATTGGATATCAGCGTAGGAACTTACATTGGACTTTTTAAAAGCAAAGATAATTATAAGGTAAGCAATGACGACCTGGGCAATGTGGGCGTTGCTTTTAATGCGACCTATCTTTGGTATACGCACTTTCTGAACGACCGCATGACGGCTTATGCAGGACCGGGACTGCAAGTGAATTCGCGACGTTATTACCCGGACCGAAATGTGAAATCGGTTTACACGACCAACATTTCTATCGGACCATCCGGAACGGCCGGACTAGAATTCTTTTTTGCACAAAAACCAACTTCTCTTTTCGTGGAAGGCGGCGGATATCTTGAATTGATACCAAAATTCTTTTACTTCAACCCCAATCTCAGCATTGGATTGCGACACAACTTTTAACAACAAAAACCCGTGAAAAAAATCTATCTAATGTGCTGTTTCGCCGCCTTAACGGTCATCAGCTCCTCGTGTTCGCAGCAATTACAAAGACGTTATGACCAGCGTCACGGCACCACTTCCGCCAGCAGCCGCGACGGCTCGGAACGGAATTACGACACCGATTACCGGACGAATAATGGCACTTACAAAAAGGATTACGACAAGGTGTTAAGTGATGGTTCCAGAAGCGATTCGCCAATCACAAGTTCGCCGGGAAGTGCAGATTATAACCAGCAACTGGTCTTGCAATATCAGGAAATGGATAAGCTGGCGGAAGTTGTGTTGTACGAGCTTGATAATCTCGAAAGCCGTTATAATGTGCTGATCAATGAATACAAATCAGCGAAATCTTCTCAGAAAGACTTGTTATCCGATCAGCTGGACCGCATTGGTGCTGACCAACTTGTGCTTTACCGCGCTTATACGAACATTTACCGCAACGGAAAAACAAACTGGACGTCGGTAAAAAGAGATGTGGAAAATGATTTGCGTTCGGTGCGGAGAGTTGAAAATCGCTGATTACCAGCCTGCGCCTTTTGTATTGGTTTTGACCCTGCATACATAGCCGTCTACGGTCATGTACAGGGTTGAACCATCATTTCCCCAGGCACAATTTGAAGTTAATTCGCCCATTTCCAGTCTGCCAATCAGTTTCCCGGCAGGTGTCAGGATCAGCATTCCTCCCGGGCCTGAGGACCATAAGTTTCCGTCCTTATCGATTTTAAGACCATCGGGCAAGCCTGTTTTGCCTGCTTTGAGCATGGGCGTCGCATCATATAAAAGCTTTCCCTTTCCAACATTGCCACTTTCATCAACATTGTATGCCATAATGATCGCCTTCTCCGGATCAGACTGCGCAACATATAATATTTTGCCGTCAGGAGAGAACGCCAGGCCGTTTGGTCTGGTCAAATCTGAAATTTGTAAGCTCAATTTGCCATCTTTTGCAATGCGGTAAACGCCAAATTTGTCCGTTTCTCTGTTTGGGTCAAGATGTTTTTTAGCCAAACCATATGGCGGATCAGTGAAGTAATAACTGTCGTTTGCATGCTCGGTAACGTCATTAGGACTGTTGAAACGCTTTCCCTCGAAGTTATCTGCCAATGTTATTTTTCCACCTATTTTCAATGACATGGCTGAAATACGACGGTCGCCATGTTCGCAGGAAACGAGCCTTCCTTTGCTGTCAATGATCAGTCCGTTGCTGCCGGGTTCGTCGCTGTAAACGCCTAAGCCGGTGTAGCCCGATGGTTCAAGGAAAACGGATAGGCCATTTTTCTCATCCCATTTATAAACCCGGTTTTTCGGCACATCTGAAAACAACAGAAAGCTGCTGTCCTTTACCCAAACGGGCCCTTCCGACCAATCGAAACCGGAAGCAAGCACTTCAATTTTTGCATTGCGGGGAAGCAGCTTTTCAAATGCAGCATCTTCATAAACAATCTTTCCCATCGTCGGATACGACTTTTGGCCAAAAGCAAATGTGGAAAGGGTCAGTAGGAAAAACAGTGCTGAATTGTGGCGCTTCATCTTTTCGTGCAATTGGTTAGGGACATGGGCACATTGTCCAGTAAAGCAGAAAAGGCGCTACAACCTACTGTTTGGCAACGAAAATGCGCTGCTAGCGACCTGAAACAGAAGCCAGAATGAGGGTTGAAAAAGGAGCGAGCTCCATATTAGTCAGCTGCCCGACGTGCTGAGGATCATTTGAAAAAACAATGTGAACAAAACCGGATTTGTCCTCAGGCATTAATATTGGTTTGGTCGACTGGCTGAGATTATGAATGACTATCAGCGACTTATCCACGTGCGGACGCAGGTAAGCAAGCATTTGGTCATCATGCAAGCAAACGCGGTGTAAGTTGGGCGCGAAAATCTGTGCAAGTGCCGGTTCCGATTTGCGCAGCCGAATGATCGCGCGATAATGATTGAAAACAGAATCCGGATCTGCACGCTGGCTTTCTAGCGGCGTAACCGTTTTTGTTGTTGAAAAATGGGCATCAATCCAGTTCGTATTTCCGCTGTCAGTTTCATCATTTGTCCATAAAAACGGCTCCCTAATGTAAGGATCAGGCTTGGTGCCCAGCATGCCGAGTTCTTCTCCGTAATAAATGTAAGGCTGGCCCGGTAATGTCAGCAAAATACTTGCCGCGAGCTTAATTTTCGCTTTGTGATTGCCCGTAACGCTTCCAATGCGGTCCTGATCGTGATTGGTAAGCATGATGGCATCAACAAAAAGGGGATTGTATTTTTCGAAAAGCGCATAGCTGGCTTGCAGCTTTTCGACGATTTCTTCGTCCCGCTCACCGATGAGCATCCGTTGTAAGGCAAAACTGAGGTCGAAATGGAAAGTTGCATCCAGATATCTGAAATAAGGCGCAACTTCCTCGGTCTCAGCCCAAACTTCCCCGACCGTGAAAGCACCGGGTTTGATTTCCTGAACGACTTTGGAAAAATACTGCCAGAATTCAACACTCAAATCCTTCTCCCAATCGGGATAAATGTGCCTCGCCGCATCCAGCCTGAACCCGTCAACACCGACGTCAACCAGCCAGAAGCGGATAATTTTTTCCAATTCATCACGTAATGCTTCTGAATGGTAATTCAGATCGGGCATGCCTTTAAAGAAAAGGCCGTAGTATTTTTCAGGATCTTCCGGGTTTTCGTGCCAGGGATAAACCACCTGCGAATCGTCGGAAGTCTCGCGCGTGGAAATGCCCAGCGCCTCGATTTGCGGCGGCGTCATCCACCAGTAATAATTTCGGAAAGCATTGGAATTGCTT
This sequence comes from Dyadobacter sp. AC419, assembly GCF_979253085.1. Taxonomy (NCBI): domain Bacteria; kingdom Pseudomonadati; phylum Bacteroidota; class Cytophagia; order Cytophagales; family Spirosomataceae; genus Dyadobacter; species Dyadobacter sp. AC419. Next base: position 424,301 of record NZ_CEEDCD010000015.1, read on the forward strand.
TTTCTGGCTTCCGAAAACCACGGATGCAGCGTGCTGGTGTGGTTAATGATCAGATCCAGGTAAATCTGAATGTTGCGCTCGTGCGCGGCGGTGAGCAGTCGTTTGAAGTCGTCCATTGTTCCGTACTCGGGTTCAATGGCGTAATAATCAGTTACATCATATTTATGATAACTTGGAGAAGGATGGATCGGGGTTAACCATATCGCCTCGATGCCTAACTCAGTTAAGTAGTCAAGTTTTGAAATAATGCCGTTGATATCGCCGATGCCGTCGCCATTTGAATCGCAGAAAGAGCGGACAAAAATCTCGTAGCAAACTCTTGGAATAAACTTTGACTTGTCTGCAATCATTTTAAAAATGCCTTAATGGGGCATTAAGCGGGTTATTTGTTGAAATAAGGCGTTAACATTTGATACACTAAGTGCACCGGCAAGCCCATAATCGTGTAAAATGAACCCTCGATTTTTTCAACGGCCGTCATGCCGATCCATTCCTGAATGCCATAAGCCCCGGCTTTATCGAGGGGTTTGCATTGTTCAATATAATAAGTTATTTCCCAATCTTCCAATTCACGGAAATATACTTCCGCCACGTCAGTTAATGTTCGAATTTCTCCGTCCGACAACATGCTTACCGATGTAATTACGGTGTGTTTTGTGCCCGAAAGTGTAAGCAGCATTTTAAAGGCTTCGGAATCGTCGGCTGGTTTTCCGAGGATCTCATGCGCTGCAACGACAATCGTGTCCGCCGTCAAAACGATGGAATCTGGACGTGCGTTTAAAAACATCTCCGCTTTTCCTCTTGAAATGTGGGCAGCCACTTGTTCTGCTGGCAAATCAGCCGGATAGGTTTCGTCTGTCGGCAGCACTTCCACGGTAAAATCAAAACCTGCATCTGTCAGAAGTTGGCGTCGGCGGGGTGAGTTGGACGCAAGGATTAATGGCTTTTTAAGGGAAATCATTTATTGATAAAATGTATTTATTGTGCTTTTATTCAGCAGGTTATACTATGAAAAGTCAATTGAGCATATTTCATTTCTCAAATATTTTCACCAAACTGAAACCATTCGTAAGTAAATAGATGTTACTACATTAAATGTATATACATCATAATTTACATTTGAGTCAGCTATGTCTATTGAAACTGATATAAAACAAAAAAAATTTCGAAGCGTCTATCAGCGACTTGCATTGAACCTCCTTTACACAAGCAATTGGCTCGAATATAAGCAACTGGAATTTTTCAAAGGTTACGATATAACCATTCAGCAATACAATGTGCTTCGGATTCTGCGTGGGCAGCAAATGACGCCGATCAAGGTAAGCGATATTACGGAAAGAATGCTGGATAAAAATTCGAACACGTCCAGGCTGGTCGACAAATTATTGGCAAAAAACCTTGCGAAGCGCTCTTCTTGTCCAAATGACAGGCGTGCTGTGGATGTTGTGATCACCGAAGAAGGCCTCAAAATGCTGGAAGAGCTTGACCCGCATGTGCAAGAATGGGAAGACCGCTTTAATGTGCTTACAGAAGCGGAAGCGGAGCAAGTGAGCGCATTACTGGATAAGCTCAGAGAATCAAATCAATAAGTTGAATAAGAACGCATTACCACTTGAATAACCCAATAATTTAATTATCAATTATTTTTTAAAAATGAAAACTACAATGAAATCTGTGAAATTTTTTATCGCCTCCCTAGCAGTTGCATTATTCGTTTCTGGCTCTGTTTCAGCAGAAGACAATGGCAAAAAAGCTACAAATTTGAAAGTTAACACCACTAAAAGTGAACTTACCTGGTTGGGCAAAAAAGTAACTGGCGAACACACTGGTAAAATCGCATTGAAAGAAGGAACAATCACAATGGACGGCGCCAAATTGACTGGTGGAAAGTTCACTGCTGACCTGAACAGCATTACTTGTACAGACCTTACAGACAAAGAATATAACGCAAAATTGATCGGTCACTTGAAGTCAGACGATTTCTTCTCCGTTGCTAAACATCCAAATGCAACGTTTGTAATCACAAAAGCAACACCAAAAGCAACAGGCGTTTACGAAGTAACCGGCGACCTGACAATCAAAGGAATTACAAAGCCTGTAACTTTCCCGGTAACTGTGAAAACAACTGCTGCTGGTGCAGAAGCGACTGGTACATTGGTAGTTGACCGTTCGAAATATGACATTAAATACAACTCTAAGTCTTTCTTCGAAAACCTTGGAGACAAAATGATCAACGACGATTTCACCATTGACGTGAAATTGGTTGCTGCGAAATAATTCAATTTTTTATTTTCATGGCTAAGATTAGTAACCTGTCCGACAGCTTGTCGGGCAGGTTTTTGTGTTTTCAGGCCAAAAAAAATCAGTTGTTGAAATCCCGGGTATTTTGGGAAATCGTCCATGAAGTGGATCTGGCCATTCACGGCTTTGAAGCAATAGTGGCTCAAACCATTGGTAACTGCCAGATATTGAGGTTGTAATGTGAAGTTATAACGGCTGATTTGCGCAAAGGTGGCGTCATTGACGGAGATAAACGGCGCTTTGCATTCTACTAAAAGAAACGGGAGTGACTCGCTGGACAAGATCATAATGTCCGTTCTTTTGGCAAGCGAATTGTATTGCATGCCGGTTTCCACAGCGAACAGCGACTTTGGATAACCGTATTCCGAAATGAGCAAATGTATGAAATGCTGCCGGACCCATTCCTCCGGCGTAAGCGACACGAATTTGCGGCGGATGATGTCGAAGATATGCGGTTTCCCGTTAACCTGCTTAACTTTGTAGGCAAATTCAGGGAGGTTCAAAGATTCCATGAACGAAGATACACATCGCAACAGTCGCTGCCAACAAACCTATTGATTTCATGACTACCAAAGAACAAATCGTTGAAAACTGGCTTCCGCGCTACACGGGAACGGCTGTTGAAGATTTCGGGAGTTACATTTTGCTGACCAATTTCGGCAACTACGTGACCATGTTCGCGGAGAAATTTGACGTGCCGGTCAAGGGTCAGGGACGCGCCATGCAGACGGCGACCGCCAAAGACATTACCATCATCAATTTCGGAATGGGAAGTCCGATGGCCGCAACTGTAATGGACTTGCTGTCAGCCATTAATCCAAAAGCTGTTTTGTTTTTGGGTAAATGCGGCGGTCTGAAAAAAACGCAGGTTGGCGATTTGATCTTGCCCATCGCGGCAATTCGCGGGGAAGGAGACAAGCGATGATTATATGCCATCGGAAATTCCTGCATTGCCGTCATTTCGCTTGCAAAGCACGGTTTCGGCCAGCATTGCGAAGCATAAAATGGATTACTGGACGGGGACCGTTTACACAACGAACCGCAGGATCTGGGAGCACGACGACACGTTCAAGGAATATCTGCGAGACATTCGGGCGATGGCCATTGATATGGAAACGGCAACGATTTTCATTGTTGGTTTTGCCAATTCCATTCCGCACGGAGCATTGTTATTAGTTTCAGACAATCCGCTGGTTCCGGAGGGAGTGAAAACAGAAGAAAGTGATAAAAAAGTAACCACAAATTATGTGAAAATGCATTTGGAGATCGGCATTGAGTCTTTAACGGAACTCGCTAGATCCGGGGCATCGGTTAAACATTTGCGGTTCGAAAATTAATATAAAAAATGAGTGAAGCTTCTTTATATGAGCGCATTGGCGGCGATGCCGCGCTCAGACAACTAACTGATAAATTCTACGATCTGGTTTTCTCGCATGAACTGATTTCCAGACTTTTCAAGAGCGACAAAGACGAGATTAAGGAAAAGCAGCGCCTGTTTTTAACGCAATTTCTCGGTGGCCCGCAACTCTACTCAGATGTGCATGGCCACCCCATGATGCGCGCCCGCCACATGCCGCACGTCATCACCGAAGACGACGCCATCGCCTGGCTCCAATGCATGTCCTCCGCAGTAGGAAGCCTCCCCATCAGCAACGAACTCAAAGACGAGTTGTTCAACAGATTTCCGAGAACGGCGTTTTTTATGGTTAATAGTTGAGGGGCGAACAATTTTCCGTTACCAAATTCTATTTTTACGTCTCAACACTGTAATTGTGTTAAAATAAATTAGAAGAAATGGAAACAAAAATCTTAAACTCGGAAGATTACCAAGCTGCATTGAAAAGGCTAGAAATTGTTTTTGATGCGAAAGCCGGCTCAATTGAGAGCCTTGAAGCTGATTTGCTGGCGGTGATCATTGATGACTACGAAAAGGAACATTATCCTCTGGAAAAGTCATCCTGAACAAAGTTTTTATCATCCAGCCATTTGAAAATCTCCATTCCTGATATCAGCTATTTTTGAGTCTACTTCTGATAGGAACTGAGTATAGGCTTTCCATTCGATAAGGTCATCCCAAGCTTCGAAATTTTCGGAAGAAGCAGTTTCGATTTGCGCTTCAAATGCCTGTAAACCAACATTGTATTTTTTTTCAAGAAGATTTATTTTTTCTTGAAATTGCTGTCTTTGAGCTAAGTAATCCAACAAAACCCAATTGCCGATTTGTTTTTTCGTCAGCGTAAGCATAATATTTTTGTAGCCGGTTTAAACAAATTTAAATATTCCGAAAGGTTAAACAAGTTTTATCAGAGATTAGTTAAGTTCTTTACCTTTGCCGCATGAATTTTAAAGAGCAGTTAATCCAGTATCCGATACTTGAAATTGTGGCGAAGGCTGCGGCTGAGCTGGGTGTGGAAGCGTATGTGATCGGTGGATTTGTAAGAGATCTGATACTCTAAGCGTAATAGCAAAGATATTGACATTGTCTCCATCGGGAGTGGCATTGAATTGGCAGAAATGGTCGCTGGCCAGCTTGGGCCGGATGTTTTTGTAAGCATTTATAAGAATTTCGGAACGGCGCAGATCAGACAGGGTGATCTGGAAATTGAATTTGTGGGCGCCCGAAAAGAATCTTATCGTGCAGATTCCAGAAAGCCAGCCGTAGAAGACGGGACGCTTGCAGACGACCAAAATAGGCGCGATTTCTCCATTAATGCAATGGGAATCAGTCTTAATAAAACTGCATTTGGCGAGCTCGTCGATCCGTTTGACGGCATTCGCGATCTTAAAAAGAAGATCATCCGCACGCCCCTTGAACCTGAAATCACATTCTCCGACGATCCGTTGCGCATGATGCGTGCCATCCGTTTTGCCAGCCAGCTCAACTTCGATATCGAGCCGAATACGTTTGATGCGATCATCAAAATGAAAGACCGCATTGAAATCGTTTCCATGGAACGCATTTCGGATGAGCTGAACAAAATTATCCTTTCTCCGACGCCTTCTTACGGCTTCAAGTTGCTTTATCACGCGGGCATTTTGCAGATCATTTTCCCGGAAATGATTGAACTGCTGGGCGTGGAAACCATTGATGGCAAGGGGCATAAGGATAACTTTTACCATACATTGCAGGTCCTCGATAATGTTTCTCAAAACACAGATGATCTCTGGCTGCGCTGGGCAGCAATCCTTCACGACATTGCCAAGCCTGCTACCAAGAAGTTTGACAAACGCGTCGGCTGGTCTTTCCATAATCATGAAGAAGTGGGCGCGAGGATGGTTCCTGTGATTTTCCGGCGCATGAAATTGCCGCTTAATGAGAAAATGCGGTTTGTCAAAAGCTCGTTCGACTGCATTTGCGTCCTATCGTTTTATCCAAAGAAGAAATCACCGATTCGGCAATGCGAAGGCTGCTTGTGGAAGCAGGGGAGGACATTGAGGCATTAATGAAGCTCTGCCGGGCAGACATCACTTCCAAAAATCCGGATAAAGTGAAGCGCTTCCTTCACAATTTCGATCTGGTGGAACAGAAGTTGAAGGACCTGGAAGAGCGTGATAAGCTGCGCAATTTCCAGCCCGTCATTACCGGTGAAATGATCATGAAAGCTTTCGGCTTGAAACCTGCCAAGGAAGTCGGCATTATCAAAGAAATCATTCGTGAAGCCATTCTGGAAGGCATTATTCCGAATGAAATCGAGCCTGCATTTGCTTACATGGTGAAAGAGGGCGAAAAAATGGGTTTAACTTTACAATCATAATTTGTCCCTCATATTATTTTTAAATGGAAAACAATACTCAATTTAAACGCTTTTTCGGCGCACTTTTAACCATTCTTGGCATATCTGTGCTGCTGTTTGCGTGCATTGCATTTTTATCTGACAAACCGGTTTTAGGACTTACTGTCTCTAAATGGGAATCGGTTGTTCCGTTTTTAGTCGGGACCGTTTTCCTGCTTACGGGCGTCAACCTGGTCAAAGGCTGACGGCGTGCGCACCAGCGCTCCGCCAACTGTACATTCCAGGCACTTCCGGAGTGTACAGTAATTGTTATACCATTCGATAAGTGCCTGCGAATCAGCGGCTGTCTTCACTTTTATTCCCAAAATCTCCCATTCCCGGGTAATCTTATTATTTTCTGCATTAATTTCTGACAACCAGGCAATTGCCTTTTCCAGCATATCGGGTTGCTGCCGATGCTTTGCATATGCGACAAGGAGCGGGACTGCGGCGTTGATAATGAGCAAATTCGCAGCATCTTTTCCTAAAAATGGCACCTTTGAATTGGATTCTTTTTCAAACAAATAATGCGATTGCCAATATTCCGACTGCCTGGCTTGGAACAATGCTTTCAGATCGGCGAAAGCAGGGGCGGAGACTATTTCTGAAAATAGACTTGTGGTTTTGCTTAACATTGCCGCGAACTGCGCAATCCGGATCGTTGGAAAGCCAGCCGGCCTCATGCGCAAATTCTTCCATTCATGGCCGTTCATTTCTTTTCCTTTCAGCCCATATTTGGCACTCAAAAACTGAAATTCGGTTCGCAATTGGGTGATGTAAATATCGTCGGAGGTTGCTGGTAACAGGCCTGCGCAGCCAAACAGAAGTGCTTCTATTTGTATTAACTTACCGTGTTGCCTTCGGATTGTGCGCCAGTTTACAATGTCAGTCAATCTGGTAAAAGCTGCGTCATTTTGTTTAAAACCAAAGTGCTTTCCAAGCCATTGATAGGTGGTTTCTTCCCAATCGCTGTTATTTCTCTCGAATAAATGCATCACCTGCGCTGCCTTTTTATCAAGTCTTTCAAGTAAGACGCGATCCAGCATGCTGAACTTGTGAATGTCCGCAATCTCTGCAAACATCGCCGCACAAGGAATTGATTCTGTCTGGTCCTGCAAAAGCTGATAACGCTGCAAAACAGAATTTGTCACAATGTTTTTGAGCGATAATGTCGGAAGCAGCGTCCCATCCAGCCTGATAACGGGCCGGTCATTTTCCCAGACAACATGCAGCACAACGGTCTCATAAGCGGAATCTTTCTCATGGTTATGAGCGCTCCAATCAGACGATTTTACATGAATTTCCACATTGCCGATCCACTGCACATGATCGATCACAACCCTCGCTTCCGAAAAATCGGGACCGGCATTGCCGTTTCGAAATCCCGTCCGCATGATGGTCAAAGCCGAGCCTTCGTCTGTTTGCAGGTTCACGGAAGCGAAATATTGGAATCGCCATATAAAACTCAGGATATCTTCATTCATAGGTTTTGGGAGTTGGTGCGTGTAGAAATATTTAATGTGATGACCATTATTTTCTTTGTCTAAACCTGATTAGTTTCTGTTCTTTGTACGCTGATTTGGTTTGTTGGTCTCGTTATTAGAAGTAAAAAAGTTTTATGCTCCGCCGTTTGCAATTCATTGCGCTTAGATTTCTCATTGCTTTTTTTGCTGTTTCAATCATTTGGGTGCTGATTTTGAAGTTCTTACCCGTGTGGGTTACGCCTTATATGTTGTCAAGAAAAATTGAAGCATTCCGGCAGGACGAGGACACAGAAATCCATCACGACTGGGAGCCTTATGAGAACATTTCGAAGGAAGTTGCGCTGGCCGTAGTCGCATCTGAGGATCAGAACTTTCCGAAACACTGGGGTTTTGATTTTGACCAGATTTATAATGCGGTCACAGAGAAGCGCAAGCGTGCGCGCGGAGCGAGTACAATCTCACAGCAAGTGGCAAAAAACGTGTTTTTGTGGCATGGGAGGAGCTTTATCCGCAAAGGCTTGGAAGCTTATTTCACGGTTTTGATCGAGTTGATCTGGGATAAAGAGCGGATTCTGGAAGTTTATCTCAATGTAGCCGAAATGGGTAAAATGACCTTCGGCGTCGAAGCGGCATCCCAACGTTATTACAAGAAATCCGCCGCAGAACTTTCCCGCTACGAATCCGCCCGCATAGCAGCCGTTTTACCCAACCCCGTCCGATTCTCAATCAAAAACCCATCAGGGTACGTAAACAAAAGAACCGGCCAAATCGTAAGACAAATGCGATATCTGGGCGGGCAGAAGTATATTGCTGGGTTGTGAAATGTTATTATATTTGAAAAATGTTAATCTCAAATCATACACACCTATGCAAACAACCTATCATATTAAAGCGGGCGATATTAATGTGAATCTGCTTGAATCTATCAGGACAATGTTCAAAGCAAGCGATCCTGTGACATTAACAGTTCAATTGGAGACGCCTGCGGATCAGGATCAGTACAAGTTATTCCTAAAATCTGAGGCTTTGCAGCAAAAATATCCGCCTATTCGCGTCAGTCCGGATATTGACCTCTCTGGTTTGAATGATGAAGTAAATCTATGATCTACTTCGATTCGGATGTCTTGATCAACTATTTGGTTGTTCAGGACGAAACAAAGCACCAGCTTGCAACAAGTCTGTATCAAAAAGCGACAAGGGAACAGCGATTTTTTATTTCCTTATTATCCCTTCAGGAAGTTTCATTTGTCCTTGCCAAGCTTAAAGTCAGGAATGACATTATAACCGAAAAACTTGATGTCTTTCTGCAAGCAAATCCCATTGGATATGAGCTAAGTTCTTTTAAAAGGGCGTGTTATCTCGCCAAAACGATCGGTTATCAAAATGTAAATGATTGTCTTCATACTGCCATCGCTGAGTCCTATTGCGATGAGCTTTATACATTCAATCATTCCGATTTCAAATATTTGCAGAAAGCCACAAGCTTGAAAATCACATTGCTTTCGTGAAAATCCCACATCCCTAAATCACCCTTCCAGTGTCACATTCACGCCCTTTCTTAATGTGTTATGAATCTCGGCGATTTGATCGGTGTAGTGGATTAGGTCTTGGATTTCTTTGGGGGAGGCGGTGGAATCTACTTGGGCTTTGTAGCGGAAATTGGTGCCGGGTTCTCCGTCGCTGCCGAAGTCGGAGTGGAATTCTACTTCGACGCTTTTGACTTCGATTTGTCTTTTGGCGGCTTCTCTGTAAATGTCGTTGCAGAAGCAGGTCGCCAGTGCAACCATCAATATTTCACCACCGTTTAACGACGAGCCATAACCCGACGATTTCGGTGCAATGTGCATTTCTTTTGCATTATCATCCGTTTTCACGACAATGGTGTGTTGCTCAAAGCTGCTTTGTAACGTTGCAGAAATCTTCATAACGGAATGTTGTTAATCGTGAATGCTAACTATTTCCTCTTGTCTTCGCTTTTAAAAATTTGTATGTCCTGTGGCGGGCTAAAACAGGGTCCAGCTTTTCAAAAATGCCTTGATCTTTGAGTGCGTACCAGTTGATTTTGAGGAGATAAAGACTTACAAATGAGTCGCGGTGATCGAGGATGAAAGTGCTTGTTCTAGTTTGCAAATCAAGCCTTTCGAGGGATTGTAATCCGCGCCAGTAATCGATGCTGTCCGCCTGGGTTTTCTTTCTTGCGCGTGCTTCGCCTGCGGCGTAAATTTGAAGCCTGTCGTCGGAAGGTTTTTGAATGTTTTGCCAAAACAATTGCCATTCCGCATTGCTTTTTGAGTTGCTAACGTGTGATTTGGAAAGATCTGTGGTGTCCAGTTGAATGCGAATGCCTGGTTCCAGGAAGAAGAAAAGCGACCCTTTCAATTGGGAAACCTGCATTTGATACAAGTTCGGAACAAGATCCCTGTCCATTTGCAAGTTGACACTATCCTGACCCAATTTCAATGAATGCACCGTGGCAGCGAAACCCTTTTCACGGGTCAGCAGAATTGCTTTCCGACCCTTCAATCCATCCGGATTAACGATTTTAATGCTGATGATCTGACCAAAAGAAGAGAACGAAAGCGCTAACACCGAAAGGGTAAGCAGCAAATATTTGGTCATTGTAAAAAAGTTAGCGATCGGCCTCAGACAATTGATTGGTTTCCTTGCAGTTAAATTAACGAAAATTTGTTAATCCTTCATATTGAAACGCAAATCAAAACTTGTTTGAAGCCGATCGCCGAAAAACATTTGACAGCAATCTTATTTGATCTCTATTTTTACCAAAACAGGCTGGTGATCAGATGGATAGCGCTGTTCTTTTGCATCCGTGAGCACACCGTATTTCAAGACGTCAATGTTTTTGCTGACAAAAATGTAATCAATCCGCTTGTCCATCGCCGCATCAAACTTGAAACTGTTGAATGTGCCTTCCGGACCGTATGGAGGTTGTTTTGTAACTTCATGCGTGTCGCTCAACAAGCCTTGAATCGTTTTCATTTGTTCCGTATCCGGGGTTGAATTAAAGTCACCAGTTAAGATTACGGTCGATTTTCCTGCGATTTCCTTGATCTTTTTAACCATCAAATGTCCCGATTGTCTGCGCGCTTCCACGCCCTGGTGATCGAAGTGGACGTTGAAAAAGTAGAATTCTTTTTTGCTTTGAAGATCCTGGAATTTGCCCCACGAAGAGATCCGGTTACAACAAGTCGCATCCCATCCTTTTCCCGGTTTGTCAGGCGTTTCGCTGAGCCAGAAATCACCCGACTGCAACAATTTAAAACGGTCTTTTTTATAAAAAATAGCAGAATGCTCTCCACCTTCCTTACCATCATCACGGCCTTTGCCGTAGAAAGCAAATTCTGGTAATTCAGCAACATCTTTAAGTTGGCCGATCAATGCTTCCTGCACACCAAAGATGTCAAATTCATGAAACCGGATCAGCGCTTTCACGTTCTCCTTGCGGTTAGGCCAGGCATTTACGCCGTCATTAGCCGTGTTGTAGCGCAGGTTATAAGAGGCAACATTAATCGTATTTTTTTGTGCAAACGTACTTTGCGATAATACTAAAAGTGAAGAAAGTGCTAAAAGGATTCGTTTCATTCTGTAAGCGTTTATTGAATATTGGCCCGAATATAGTGTTTTTGACATTATGCTATTGTTTCCGTTTTGGAAGCAAAAATTTGCCTACAATCTCGCCGTCGTCCCGGACCATTTTCAGGTCGAGCTGCTTTTTGGTTGCGTGCAGCTTGATCAATGTCCGCTTGCCTTCGAGTGGTCCGCCGCCGATCACGATGGGATAATTGTGCGTCGCGTCGGGCTCGTGCGTGGCATAGCGATGCGTGTGGCCAGATATCTGTAAATCAATTTTCGCTTTGTTCAAAACAGGCCCGAAATGCTCGCGGCAATGCAATGTGCCGTGCCAGTCGCCCGAGTGGTAAGGCGAAATGTGGATGAGCACAATCCGGAAATCAGCCTTTTTGAAATCGGGTGATTCAACTTCTTTTTCGAGCCACTTTTTCTGCACTTCCCGATAACGGTCAAATGCCGAAAGCCCGCCATATTCCACGCTGTCATCCGTCTTATCTTCGCCAGAATCTAGGATTACAAACCGCACGGGTCCGCGGGTAAATGCGTAATAGAATTTGTTTTCGGGATAAGCATAATAGGCCGGAATATGGCGCGAAAAGCTGCCCCGGCATTCATGATTTCCCTGTGTCAGGATAAACGGAATTTCGGACGCAAAAATGTCGGTCGCAGGTTTAATGAGGTGGTCAACCATCTGACTTTCCTCGGTAACCCAGTCAAAGCAATCGCCATTGAAAACCACAAAATCGTAATCGCGCACATTGCCTGTATAACCGTGTCTGTAAAGCAGTTGCGGGATAATTTGTGGACGATCGTGGATGTCATTGAAGATCACCATTTTGAATTCTTCCTCGTTTTCAGCCGGTGTTTTGAAGCCGAACATGGGACTTGTAATGGTTTCGCCAAACTCAACTTTGGAGCCTTTATAACCGGTGATCTCCGTTGAAACGATCTTGTATTTGTGCTCCGTTCCGGCATTAAGGCCCGTTAATGTGACCTTATTAATGCGGTTATTGGCTTCGATCAAACCATTGTTGTAGCCAAATTCACGCTTGCTCGTATAAGTGCCGGCGCCATACTCGACCCAGCTGAAACAATTTTTGTGCGTAATCCACATGACCGTCACTTCATTGGTGCCCATGTTTTGCAAATAAGGGCCCGCAACAAAATGATTTTTATCCTCAATGGAATCAATGGCATCGCCAGCTTGCGCCGCTGAAAAGGGCAGGAGGCTGAGCGCTCCGATCTGCGACATTTTTTCAAGAAACGATCTTCTGTCTGAAAGCATTTTTTATGGGTTTAGGAATAGAATGCGGATTGAAATTACTCCCAGTTAGGATTTTGGGTGAGTTCCGTGTTGAGCAACATTTCTTGTTTTGGAATCGGATAGAGATAATCGCGGCTCTCATCAAACTTCTTGTTGATATGCCCGTTTACAACGATATTTCCGCCTTTATTTCCATTTTCAAGCAGAATGTCACTGCCCAGTTTCAATAATTGAGCGCCTGGAACATTAGGCTTAGTGCCTTCGTAAATAACCAGATCCACCTTTCCGTTTTTGTCCAGATCATAATTTCCGGGGCCAGGAAAATACATTCCTTTGAAAACTTTGGTCAGCAACTGGCCTTCTTTCCAGCGGATAATGTCGTCCCAGCGGAAGAAGTTTTCCATCACCAGTTCAATGCGTCTTTCGCGGCGAATTTCGAGGATTACGCCTGTGTTTTTGCCGGATAGTTTCGTGTATTGCGCCGCCTGATAAGGATCCGGTTTCGCATTTGCACTGGCCATATTAATGTTCACCATGCCCACACGGTCGCGGGTTAGTTTGGTCGAAATATCGAGATCGGCTTGCGTTAATGTGCCTTTTTCTGCTTTGGCTTCGGCAAAATTGAGCAGGACTTCGGCATATCGGAAAATCGGCATGTCCGTAATGTCTTTGCCAAATGTGTCCCACTTCGGCTCGGAAACGAATTTGATCAGTTGGTAACCCGTAACCGTTGCACCAAATTCCGGAACCAAAGGCGTCGACTCGCCAATGCGCGTGTATCCCGGGGTGCGAATGGTTTGCGATAAGCGCGGATCGCGGTTCTGCACTTCGTCGTAAAACTGCATCGTTTCATAACCCTTCATGTCGGTGAAACGCGTTCCGTCAGCCATTAAATAACTGTTAACCAGCTTCTTTTCAAGTCCCGGCTTGCCATAGGAAGCCGTCATGGTGTAGTAATTGAGGTTGTGATAAACCTGCAAGGCATCACTGAAATCTCGTGCTAAAATCACTTCTTCCGCAATGGCATTATCTGCCGCGAAGAACATTTGATAAGCCGTTTTCGGTGTTGATTTGTAAATGGTGTAACCGCTGTTTTTCATCAAATCCTCAGACGCCGAAATACAGGCATCGAGAAACCGCTCTGACTCGGGCAGGTTGAATTCCGGGTGATATTTGCGAAATGTGCCTTCATACAGTCCAATGCGAGATTTCAAAGCCAATGCAGTCCATTTTGTAATGGTGCTAACCTGTCGTGTTCCTTCCAGATTTGCAATGGCGTAGTCAATGTCGGCCATCACGGAATCCATCACCAATGTGCGCGGATCGCGTGGTTTGGTTAATAAATCTTCGTCTTCCACTTCAATGGTGCTGCTATACCAGGGCACATCGCCGAACCTCTTAACCATTGAAAAATAAAAGTAGGCGCGAAAGAAGCGGGCAACAGCATTGTATTTCGCAACGGCCTTTTGGTCAGGAACTTTGCCCGAATTGGCAAGGAAATAATTAATGTTCCGCAAATTTCCCCAGCCCCATCCGCCACCGCTCGTGGGCACAATGCGTGTTCCTTGCAATTCGTCGCGCAAGCTGTTTTTGACCACATTATCTACGTCTTCGTTGTACACATCTTCTGCGCTGGGCAGCATGTTATAAAATGAGTTGGTGTAAAGCAAAAGGTCGTTTTCGGTTTTGAAAAATGTTTCCGGAGAAATGGCATCAAGCGGCAGCCGGTCGAGGTCGCATGACGCAAGCCCGATTGCCAGCGTCAGGATATATATGAGCTTTTTCATTGTTTTAGTTTTAATGTTTTGAAAAACGAATTAGAAATTGATGCTCAAACCCGCAGAGTAAGTTTTGGAAAGCGGGTAAGTTCTGCCATTTGTAAAATCGCCATCAAACTGTTCAGGATCAATGTATTTGGTGCGCAACGGCGTGTAAGTCAGCAGGTTTTCACCACTTACATAAATTCGCGCTCTTGGAATGCGGACCTTTTTCGTAATGTTCTCCGGGATCGTGTAACCGAGCACTACATTTTTCAATCTCAGATAACCCACATTCTGAATGTAGCGGTCGTTGCGGGCATTGAGGTCGCCGCCGCCATTCAGCGCCGTATAACCTCTCAAAAGTGGAAAATATGCGTCCGTATTTTCAGGCGTCCAGATATCGTCCTCGAAATTTTCAGGAATAAATGAATAGTATGGACGAGAATACGGGCCCCAGAATTTATCTGCATTGGCTCCCGGATACCAGTTCCGCCTCAAAATGCCTTGCGCGAGCGCTGAAAAATCAAATGCTCCCCACGATGCACCCAGATTTACGCCGTAACGGAAGCGCGGATTCGTGTTCCCGATCACTTTCAAATCGCCGTGATCGGCAAATGTGTTCGCGCCTTCGGAGATTTTTCCGTCACCATTTAAATCCAGAAATTTGAGGTCACCGGCTTGTAACTTGCTCCATTCGCCCGGCGCGCTGAGGCGTTGTTTGTTCACCAAAGTCTGGTCAACTGTGTATGCCTGCGCCTCATCATTGGTTTTGAAATAGCCATCGATGGAGTAACCCCACATTTCACCAAGCGTCTGGCCTTCATAGCGGCTCGACAAGATCTTGTTCGGGTTGTCGTATTTCGTAATCTTCGCCGTGTAGTCGGACAGCATGAATGTCGCATTGTAAGCGAATGTTTTTCCGGCAAGTTTGAACTGGTCGCGCCAAGCAACGGAGATTTCAAAACCCTTCGTTCTCAGGTCACCCGCATTTTCTGTCGGCACCGTTGCGCCATAAACAGACGGAAGCACTTTGCCGGGAATCAGCATATCCGTTGTTTTTCTAATATATGCGTCAAAGGCAATGTTAAGGCGGTTTTTCAAGAGATCCGCATCCAATCCAATGTTCGAAGTCGTTGCCGATTCCCAGGTCAGGCCAGCTGAAATCGGGTTAGGACTGTCCACATAAGAGAGTTTCTGGCCATTCGTTATCCAGCTCGAAAGCGCCGTTGGCATAATGGAAATGTATGGGTAAAAGCTCGCGGAAGAAGGGTTGTTGTTGAAATTCGGTGGAAGCTGATTGCCGAGCGTTCCGTAAGAAGCGCGGATTTTCAGGTTGTTAACCACATTCTTTGCTGATTCAAAAAACTGCTCTTCACTCAACCGCCATCCTGCTGAAACCGATGGGAAAAACCCGTAACGCCGGCCCGCACCGAAGCGGGAAGTTCCGTCATAACGGCCATTGATCTCGAACAAATATTTGCCCATGTAATCGTAATTGGCCCTGAAAAACGCTCCAAACAGCGAATATTCATAAGATCCGCCCGAGACAAGCTGCTCACCCGTTCCGAGGTTCAGATCGTTGATATCCTCTGAAAGCAAGTTTCTGCGCGCACCAAAAAGCACCTGATGTTTTTTAGATTCGTAGTTGATCCCAGCCGTTACACCCAGATAATGCTTGCCCATTGTTTTGTTAAATGAGCTGAAAACATTGATCACATTCATCGGGTCAAACCAGAATGTTTTTCTCAGCTGGTCCGTGTTGTAATTCGGAACGGTGGCCAAAATCCCAGGCTGGATCGAATATTGCGCAACCGCCGAGCGATACCAGTCGTCGGTAATGTAGAACGAGTAGGAGTGATTGGCAACGAAATTCCAGGTTTTGGTAAAATCAATGGTAACCGAGTTAATGGTCGTCAGCTCATGCACTTTCTTCTCGCCGCCGGCAACGCCTTTCAGCAGGTTTGCAAACAATCCATCACCGATTGAATAGTTGTTTTTTAGCGTGTTATAAGTTGCTGTTCCATCCGGATTGCGAGGTGCATAAGCAGGAAGCGCATGCACCGTGATTGCTGCAAAGTTCGCATTCGCACCACCTTCCAGACCCGGATATTTGTATCGTGAATCGAAATATTGGGTGTTGTTGCTCACTTTCAGCCAGGGCGTAAGCTGCGCATTGACCTTGGTTCTTAATGTGTAGGAATTGAAACGGTCCGTGTTGATCCGCATAATCCCATCCTTTTGAAACGCCGAGCCCGACAAGAAATAATTCACTTTGTCCGTTCCGCCCGAAAGGCTGATGTTATGCTGCATCGACGGTTCAGTTTGCTTGAAAACCGTGTTCCACCAGTCGTAATTGCCGTAATAGTTGTAAATGTCTTTGCCATTTACATTCTTCACAACCGTCCACGGACGTTCGGGATTCTCGGTTTTATCATAACGGCGTTTTTCCAGCTCCGCATAATCTTCTTCCGAGTAACGCGTGTAAGTGTTTCCCGTCGCACGCTTGAAAGCTTCGTCATTGA
Organism: Dyadobacter sp. AC419; assembly: GCF_979253085.1. Classification (NCBI taxonomy): domain Bacteria; kingdom Pseudomonadati; phylum Bacteroidota; class Cytophagia; order Cytophagales; family Spirosomataceae; genus Dyadobacter; species Dyadobacter sp. AC419. The sequence goes on from NZ_CEEDCD010000015.1 coordinate 440,993, forward strand.
TCCGCGTGTGATCGTAGCCGTTGGTCAGGAAATCCGTGCTGACAGTTGGCGTGGACCAGCCGAAGTTGTTGCTGTAACTTACGCTTGTTTTGCCGTTTTTGGCACTTTTTGTGGTTACCAAAATCACCCCGAAAGCTCCGCGGGCACCATAAATGGCCGAAGCGGCCGCATCTTTTAACACAGAAACCGATTCCACATCATTGGGATTGATCCGGTTAATGTCGCCTGGAATCCCATCCACGAGCACCAGCGGACCGCCGCCGTTGATGGACGTTTCTCCCCGCACATTGAGGTTACCGCCCTGCCCCGGCTGTCCCGTTCCGAATGTAATGTTCAGATTAGGAACCATTCCCTGCAAAATCTGCGACATGTTATTCAAGGGCCTGTTTTCCAGCTCCTTGGATTGAATTTGCGTAACCGAACCGGTCAGGTTTACGCGCTTTTGCGTGCCGTAACCCACTACAACCAGTTCTTCCAAAGCCTTGTTGTCAGCCGCAAGCGTTACGTTGACCGTCGAGCGGTTGCCTACCACAATTTCCTGCGATATATAACCCACAAAACTGAACACAAGCACGGATTCAACATTGGGGACGACGAGGTCGAAGTTTCCGTTTCCGTCTGTGGTTGTTCCGGTTGAACTGCCTTTCAAAACCACGCTGACACCCGGCAATGTGCCCTGGCCATCCGAGGAAGTGACCGTTCCTTTTACATTGATCTCGACGGGCAGAATGTAATTTTGCAGCTTTTCTTCCAGGTCCGGAATGTTGCTTTCTTCCTTCAATGCCTTACCTCTCGCGAGCACGATCTGTCCGTTGATGAGGCGATAATTGATGCCACGCGGCACCAGAAGCTGGTCGAGCACCTGCGACAGTTTTTGATGTTTTGCCTCAATGCTTACATTTTCTTTGAGGGAAACCCTGCTGCTGTAAACAAATTTGGCATCTACTTTTTCCTGAATTTCATCCAATGCTTCTTTAAGGGAAACATTTTTCAGGCTGATCGTCATATCCTTGCTCAGGATCGACTGGGCGGAACTCTCTTTTGCAAAGCTGCTGCCTGCCAGTGAGGCAACAAAAAGCCATTGAAGCAATCCAATGCGCATAATCATTCGCCAGTTAACGGGCTTGTTACGTACTGTTTTTTGCATAATTTTGATTGTCTGATGGTTAAGCACTGTTGGGTAAAAAATCCCTTTAATTCGGTGGTACGATGCAAAAGGGATGGAATCTTGAACCGGGGGTGGTGGTACACTCCCGGTTTTTTCATGGCGGAACAGATGGGTGTTTCATATAATGATCATTCACATGGCGTTGCTTTTAATAGAATGTTGTTGTCCGAAATGGTGTAAGAAGCTTCGAGCGTTGTGCATAGCATTTCAAGGATTGCGGTAAAAGGCTGCGATTCAAAATTGCCTGAGACACTGCACGAGGCCGCCGCCGGGTCGCTAAGGCTTATTTGCACATTAAAGCGTTTTTCAAGCTGGTCAATTACTTGATTCAAAGGTGTTTGCTCAAATGTGACTGTTGCCGGTTCGTAGATTTCCTTTTTTGCATGCGTCGTTATTTGTTTGGAAGTCAGGCGTTTGGAATCTGTTTCGAAAAGTGCCTGCTCCTGTGGTTTCAGGATAATCTGCTGTGGTTTTGCTTCACTATCCGGCGTGGTTACTTCCACACTTCCCGTCACGACATCAACCTGGAAAAGTTTGTTTGTCGTTGCTGCTTTTACATTAAAGCTCGTTCCCAGCACTTTGATGACCATTTCGCCGCTCTGGATAAGGAATGGCCGTTTTTTATCTTTTTTAATGTTGAAAAAACCTTCCCCTGAAAAGGTAACCAGGCGCTGGTCTGCATCAAATTTTGCCGGATATGTGACGGAAGCTTGCGGATGCATGGTGATCGAACTCTCGTCCGGAAGCAAATGCGTGATGATTTTACGCTCCTGATTTACAAAATGGACAACCTCCGACGGCTTTTTTTGCTGGATTTGTTCAACGACCGAAACCGCGTGATTTTGTTTGGAAGGATAATTGAAATAAACTCCCGCCGCAATGACAATGGAAGCTGCTATACCCGAAATCCAGCGCCACGGAAAGCTCCTGACCGGCGTCTCATCCTGCATACCAAGCCCCGTTTTGATATTTTCAAACGTAGCGTCTTTTAAAAGTGCCTGTTCCGGCTCCGGCAGGCTTTCCAGATATTCCTGTTCACCTTTTAATGCGGCATACCAAGCCTCAACCTCCTCTTTTTCCGCGTCAGTGCATTGATCAAGAAGATATTTTTCAAGTAAAACAGGGGAAATTCCGGGTGCCTTCATCGCTTAAAGTATGGGATCTGACTTTAAGTCGTGCGCCGGAAACGTAACCCTTAGCAGGCAGGGAAAATAATTTTAAAAAACTGAAAAAAAGATGAGCGCAGACACAATGTGCTCTTTAAGATGGGTCTTTAAAATGCGTATGGCTTTGGAAATGTGCTGCTCCACGGTTTTCTCCGCAATGGCCAGCTGGCTTCCGATTTGCTTATTGGAAACGCCCTGGCGGCTGAGCACAAACACTTCCTGACATTTGGGAGACAGCAAATGCAGCCCTTGTTCATAACGGTTTTGCAGGTCGGCCGTCAGCGTTGGCTGGTCCGAAGAATCCGTGACGCGGAGCTGCATTGTTTCCCATTGCTCATAATGTTGTTTTCGGGTAAATTCTTTGCGGTAAAAAGAAATGACCTGCTTTTTGGCAATGGAAAAAAGGAATGAGCGACAGCAGGTGATTTCAAGCTGATGCCTTTTATTCCAAAGATTTACAAACAGCTCCTGAACAATTTCCTGGGCAGAAAAGCGATCGTTAACCTTACCGTAAGCATAATTGAAAAGGACATTAAAGTAACGGTCATACAAGGCAGCGAAAGCAAGCTGATCGTCGTGCTCGCGAATCAGCGTAAGGATATTTTCATCGGAACAGTCTGTATATATGGCGTTCATAACGAAGATTTTCCATTAACAACTTGGATGCCTCATTGAAAGAGTCGGTAAAAATCGGATATAATTTGCTGATTAACTCTTTTAGCAGATTAAGTAATCTCGTTCTTTTTTTTACTTTTCTTAATAATAATTTAAAGTATTCCCGTTCGCAGGATTTTTTGTAACTAGTAGTTCCTTTAAGACCATTTATTACATACGGCCACAATAACATCTTAATGAATAATTATCCGCAGGCTTCCCGCATTCTGCTGGCGATCGATTGCATCATTTTTGGGTTTGACGGAAAGGACATTAAGCTTCTGCTGATCAAACGTAATTTTGAGCCGGAAAAAGGAAAATGGTCGCTTATGGGCGGCTTTCTGAATGCTGAGGAAGATCTTGCCGATGGCGCCGCACGGATTTTATACGACCTCACCGGCCTGAAAGACATTTATGTGGAACAGCTCGAAACGTACGGGAAAGTAAAACGGGACCCGGCCGAACGAACCGTTTCTGTCGTTTTCTTTGCATTGATTGAGATCGATGACCACGATTCCGAAGCGGTAAGAACCCATAATGCATCGTGGATCACGCTCGAAAACAGGCCAGCATTGATATTTGACCATGAGGAGATGGTTTGCAAGGCCATTGAACATTTAAAATACAAAGCAGCATTGCACCCGATCGGATTCGAGCTGCTTCCTGAACTTTTCACCATTCCGCAACTCCAAAAACTTTACGAAGCCATTTACAACATTCCGCTGGACCGGCGCAATTTCAGCCGCAAACTGCTTTCCACCGGTTTACTCATTGATACTGGCAGAAAAAACAGCAACAGCACAACTAAAAAAGCGACATTATATAAGCTGGATCAGGTTCGTTATAAGGAAAAATTTCATTCATTCTGGAATTTTATGCCTGACAGTATGAAGCAATCCTAGGTTAATTGCGGGAATTTTAGTCAATAATGTATGCCTGTTTTGAGGCGAATAGTTTTGATAAATATCTCGATTTTTAATTGTGTCAAGTTAACACTAGAAGTAAATTAAATTATATTTGTTGGTTGATTAATGAAATAAAACATATCATTGCCTTGATCTTATCCTATCCACGATGAAAGAAGACTACGTTATTGGAATTGATTTTGGGACAGATTCGGTGCGGGCGTTTGTGGTGCATGCCCAAAGCGGCGAACAGGTTGGCACGGCGGTCAGGGAATACAGTCGATGGAAGCAAGGCAAATATTGCGACGCGTCGCTTTCCCAGTTCCGCCAGCATCCGCTCGACTATCTGGAAGGGCTGGAAGGAGCAGTTACCGAGGCATTGGAAAAAGCCGGGTACCATGCGCGCCAGAATGTGCGCGGAATTTCCATTGACACTACGGGCTCCACGCCTGTGGCCGTGGATCGAAAGTGAACACCACTTTCACTGCTGCCTGAATTCGCCGAAAATCCGAACGGCATGTTTATCCTTTGGAAGGATCATACGGCCAATGCGGAGGCGGAGCAAATCAATGAGCTCGCGCACAGCCTTTCGACGGATTACACCAAATATGTGGGCGGAATATATTCTTCGGAGTGGTTTTGGGCCAAAATACTGAGAACATTGCGCGTGGATCCGGAAGTGCGTGAAAAGGCATTTTCTTGGGTGGAACATTGTGATTGGATCTCCGCCGGAACTAACCGGAAACACCGATCCGCTGACATTGAAAAGATCGCGCTGCGCGGCTGGTCATAAAGCATTATGGCATCAGGATTTTGATGGATTGCCTCCCAACGAGTTTTTAGCAAACCTCGATCCGCTTCTCGACGGCATTCGCGAACAGTTGTTTTCAGAAACCGAAACTTCTGACGCACCGATGGGCATCATTTCAGGCGAGTGGGCGAAAAAATTAGGCGTTCCCGACAATGTTGTGATCGGGGTGGGTGCATTTGATGCGCATATGGGCGCGGTCGGTGCGCTGATTGAGCCTTATTCCTTGTGCAAAGTGATTGGCACTTCTACTTGCGACATGCTAATCGCACCAAATGAAGAGGCTGGACATTTGCTGATCAAAGGAATCTGCGGACAAGTCGACGGCTCCATTATTCCGGGAATGCTGGGCATGGAGGCCGGGCAATCTGCATTTGGAGACATTTATGCATGGTTTGCCAAGCTGATCATTGAGCCGGTGCGAACACTTTTGGGTGAAGAAGCGGCGCAGGAAATGTCGCGGAACCTGATCCCGCATTTAGCAAAACAAGCTGAAAGATTACCGGTTACCGAGCATGATATCATTGCCATCGACTGGCTCAACGGTCGCAGAACGCCGGATGCAAAGCACACATTAAAAGGGGCAATTCTCGGTCTTAACCTTGCCAGCGATCACGTTCGCATTTTCAAAGCATTGGTTGAAGCAACCGCTTACGGCTCGAAAAGCATTGTTGAAAGATTCCGGCATGAAGGCGTCCCCATTAATCAGGTGATTGCCATTGGCGGCGTTGCGAAAAAGTCGCCTTTTGTCATGCAAACATTGGCTGATGTGCTCAATATGCCGATAAAAGTCGCCGCATCGGAACAGGCTTGCGCATTGGGTGCGGCCATGTTTGCGGCTGTTGCATCCGGAATTTATCAGACATTACCCGAAGCGCAGGAAGCGATGAGTTCGGGATTTGACGCAGTTTACACGCCCAGACCGGCGCAGGCGGCTGTTTATCATACATTATATCAAAAATATTTACAATCAGGGGCTTTTCTGGAAAACAGCTTTTTGCCTCAATTTTCCTTCGCATAATGGTTGATTTAAAACAATTTGAAATCTGGTTTGTAACAGGAAGCCAGGATTTATATGGAGCCGATACATTGCGGCAGGTGGCGGAACACGCGCAAATCATCAGCAGGCATTTCAATGATGCGGCTCAAATGCCAGTTCGCACGGTTTTCAAGCCTGTTGTAAAATCCTCGGGCGAGATTTTTAACATTATGCAGGATGCCAATGTTACGGAAAACTGCATTGGCATTGTTGCCTGGATGCATACTTTTTCACCTGCAAAAATGTGGATCCGCGGCTTGCAGATCATGCAGAAACCATTGCTGCATTTGCACACCCAATATAACCGCGACATTCCGTGGGCGGACATTGATATGGATTTCATGAATCTGAACCAATCTGCGCACGGCGACAGGGAATTTGGATTTATGATGACGCGCATGCGGCTTAACAGGAAAGTGGTGGTGGGACATTGGCAGCAAGAACACGTAATCAATGATCTTGCACAATGGAGCCGCGTGGCAGCCGCACGGCACGACATGAAAGGTGCCAAATTTGTTCGCTTTGGTGATAATATGCGTGAAGTTGCTGTGACGGATGGAGACAAAGTCGCAGCCGAAATGACTTTCGGGTTTTCGGTCAATACGCATGCTGTGGGTGACCTTGTGGCGGTGATCAATCAGGTTTCTGATGAGGAAGTTGGCAGGCTGATCGATGAATATGGAGCGCAATATGAACTGGCTGCGGGCATTCGGAAAGGGGAGGAGCGGCATGAGGCGCTTCGGGATGCGGCACGCATTGAGCTGGGATTGAAACATTTCCTTGTGGACGGCAATTTCAAGGGTTACACCAACACTTTTGAAGACTTACACGGCATGAAGCAGCTTCCCGGGATCGGGTCGCAGCGAATGATGGCCGCGGGTTATGGTTATGCGGGTGAGGGCGACTGGAAGACGTCTGCGATGGTGCGGGCGCTGAAAGTGATGGGAAGCGGTTTGAAGGGAGGAAATTCTTTCATGGAAGATTATACATATCATTTTGACCCTTCTAATAATCTCGTGCTGGGCTCGCATATGCTTGAAATTTGTCCGACCATTGCCGCGTCCAAGCCATCTTGCGAAATCCATCCGCTAGGAATTGGCGGAAAAGAAGATCCTGTCCGACTGGTGTTTGATGCGCCTGCCGGCCCGGCTATTAATGTGTCACTCATTGATATGGGCAACCGTTTCCGGCTTTTGGTCAATGAAGTGGAGGCAGTTGCCGTTACGGAACCACTTCCTAAGCTGCCTGTTGCCCGCGTGTTATGGAAACCTGCACCTGATATGGCGACGGGTTGTGCGGCGTGGATCTATGCAGGCGGCGCGCATCATACGGTTTACAGCCAGAACCTGACAACGGATCACATTGAAATGTTTGCTGAAATGACCGGTGTTGAATTGGTTGTAATCGACAAAAATACGTCATTAAGGCAATTGAAAAATGAATTGAGATGGAGCGAGGCTTCGTATAAATAAAAGCGCATGTCAAAATACACTTATCTGAAAGAGCAGGTTTATGAAGCCAATATGGAGATTCCGCGCGAAAATCTGGCCATTGTCACATTTGGCAATGTAAGCGGAATTGACCGGGATGCGGGCGTTATTGGCATTAAACCAAGCGGCGTGCCTTACCACAGGCTGCGGGTGGAGGACATTGTGATTTTAGACCTTGAAAACCAGGTTGTAGAAGGAGCCATGCGGCCGTCGTCGGATACAAAAACGCATACGCTTCTGTACAAAAGTTTTCCGTCCATTGGTGGCGTTTGTCACACGCATTCCACTTATGCGGTGGCCTGGGCGCAGGCGATTAAGCCCATTCCAAATCTCGGAACAACACATGCCGACCACCTTACAACCTCAGTGCCGGTGACGGCAGTAATGTCCGACGAAATGATCGAAAGGGATTATGAATTGGAGACGGGCAATCAGATTTTGGATCTTTTTGCTGCTGCAAATCTGAGTTATGAAGAGACGGAAATGGTGCTTGTGGCTTGTCACGGGCCATTTACGTGGGGAAAGGATCCCGCGAAGGCCATTTACAATTCCATTGTTTTAGAAGAAATTGCAAAAATGGCATATCTCACGTTAACAATCAATCCGTCTTGCGAGGCGATTAAACAAAGTCTGTGTGACAAGCATTATTTCCGTAAGCACGGGAAAGATGCTTACTACGGGCAGGGCTGTTAACTATTTTTTGTCTTCCGGACGTCGGCTGGCAATGTTGCGCATTTGCTGCAGCGCTTCCTGCCGCGACATTCTTTTGTCGCTTGATTTTGCTTCACTAATGGATTCTTTTGAAAAGCGTCCTTTAAACAGGTTCAGGATTGAAAGTATCATTGTATTTGATCAGTTAACTTAATTCAAACATAGGGAAAATTGGGCTATAAAAAAACTACCAGAAGAACGCGTCTTCTGGTAGTTGTAAGTTTGGCTAAACGTTGAGTATGAATGTCCTGTTTTTCGGCTAAATTAACTCAAAACGCCCTTGCGCAACTTGCTACCCGGGTTGAATTCGTCTTTGATCCAGCGTACAAAATTGTTAGAATTCGTCTTGTAAATCTCCATAGACAACGGCTTAATGCCACTGAATTCCACCTCTCTAACGTATTCCGCGTGCAACTTTAAGATCTCAGACAGAGTTTTGCTATCAGTTTTCATCAATTAAGGGATGTTAAGGTTACGACAATTTTTGGTTTTTAAATGTATTAAACCTGTACCCGCATTACTGGAAAATTTATAATTATTAAAAATGTTATAATAATAATATAAAAGATTATAGGGTGTGGCGGTATTTTCCCAACATTATGCCTGTTGTGTATCAAACCATACAAAAATTGTTACATTTTTGGACAAAGTGGGAATTAACCAATAACGGAAAGTTGCCCTATGTGCCTGACGGGCACATTTTCGATCTGCTTGAAATTGGGCCCCGGCTCCGTAAAAAATCTGTTCCAGTGTCACCGGATGATGCAAAGCGCGCAATTAAGGGCATAATCACCTGTTAAGACGAGCAGCACACATTGGTAAAATGATAGTTTTAAATTCCCAGTTTCTTTTTCAGATTGGCGATTTCGAGCGGCTTGGGGAGGAGGTCAATGATGTGCTGACTGGCTTTTGCCTTGTCAATGTCACGGGTGTCAATGGTGGAGGAAAGCATGAAAATGCGGATTTTGTCTTGCAGCATTTGAGGCAGGCTGTCGAATTCGTCGATGAATTCGAATCCGTTCATATCCGGCATCTGCAAATCCAGAAGGATAACGCTGTCGGGCAGGCTGGCTCCCTGGTTCATGAGATGTTTGAGCGCATCGCGCGCCGAATTAAAGGTCTTCACCGAGGTGGTGATGCCGCTTTTGATAAGGAGTTTTTCGTATATGAATAGATCAAAAGCGCTATCATCTATTAAGAAGAAATGTAGAAGTGGCTTCATAACTATTATTTATGAATAGAAGGTATGTTGACTTCAAAAATACTTCCTTCTCCAATCTTCGACGAGACTTTAATATCACCACCCAACTTGGCTATCGCTTCGTGCACGATATACAGGCCGATCCCTGATCCGCTGTTGGTTGCGCCGGCCCGGTAGAACATTTTGAAAATCTTATCCTGATCCGAATCTTTAATGCCGGTTCCGTTGTCTTCAACAATGATTGTGGCATGCTCAGGAGTCGATTTTATGGTCAAATGAACGAACTGACCGGGTTTCGACTTGTCCTGAAACTTAATGGCATTGTTGATCAAATTATTGAAGATGATCCGCAGCTTCATCACATCGGATTGGAAAATCCCCGATTGGTCAATGTCCGTGGTCATTTTCAGATTCCCATATTCGGGAAGATATTGGATCGTAGCCTGCACTTCTGTTACGAGTTCTTCAAAGTTAATCTCGGTAACCACAGGCACGCCACGCGCGTTTTTGTAATAATCGATAATATTAATGATAAACGTATCCAGCTTTTTTACAGACTGCCGGATGAGTTCCAGATATTCGATTTTGTGACTGAATATCCTCTTCCAGCAAGGCAAGATTCACAATGCCCAGCACCGACATTAACGGCGCCCTGAGATCGTGCGATGCGCTGTAAACGAACTTGTCGAGCTCTTCATTGGCTTTTTGCAACTCTACATTACGCTGTTTGAGATCCTCCCGCGTTTTGTAAATTTCGTAAGCATGCGCAATGGCATTTTCGACGTAATTGTAATCCCAAGGCTTGTCAATAAACCTGAAAACTTCGCCTTTGTTGATGGCGTCAATGGCCGCGCTGATGTCCGTATGCCCGGTGATAAGAATGCGGATCGGTTTCGGGGTATTTTGTTCTGATTTTTTCGAAAAACTGCACGCCGGTCATGATCGGCATGCGCTGATCTGCCAGAATAATGCAAAAATCATTTTTCTCTAAAATTTCCTCTGCTTCTACAACTGACGAGGTTACTGTAATACTGTACTGCTTCCTGAACGAAGCTTTGAACGAGTGCAGGTTATGCTCCTCGTCGTCAATGTACAGAATGGTTATGGGTTTATCACTCATTGAATTCCTGGATAGGGCGAGCCTTTTGTTTTACTGGTAGTGTGATTAAAAATTCTGTTCCCTGGCCTACTTCGGTGTTGACCTGGATATTTCCGCTATGCACTTCAATGATTTTGAACACTATAGATAAGCCAAGTCCCGTGCCGTCGCCAACCTGTTTGGTTGTGAAGAATGGCTCAAAGATCTTAGCCCTGACCTCCGGCGACATGCCCGGGCCGTTGTCTTTGATGGAAATTGAAATGTTGTCGGGATCGCGCAACCAGGATTTGACCCAAATGGTCGGCGTTTTGTCCTCCGACTTATGTTTCAACAAGGCATATATTGAATTGTTGAGTATGTTCATAAATACCTGGTTAAGTTTGCCTGCGAAACACTCAATACTCGGAATGTTTCCAAGCTCTTTTACCAAACGTATCGAATTGCCCATTTGATAATTCAATATAATGAGTGTCGACTCGATTCCTTCATTAATGTTGACGACATTAAGGTCCGATTCATCCACCCGGGAAAATATTTTTAATCCTTTCACGATTTCAACCGTCCGGCTGGCTCCATCTTCCATGCCTTTCAGCAATGTGCCGAGTTCGGTTTTAATGTAATCAAGGTCAAGCTCTTCTTTTAACTTCTCAATTTCCTTAATCTTCCTTTGAATGCCGTCAATGGATTCGATGCTTTCGATTTCGTTGTAAGAGTCCAGAATTTCAAGCACGTCGTCAATATCTCTCCGCAATGGCCTGATGTTGGAGCTCACAAAGTTGATCGGATTATTGATCTCATGCGCGATGCCAGCCGTCAACTGACCGAGCGAAGCCATTTTTTCAGAGTCAAGTAACTGTGTTTGTGTGTCTTTCAGTTTGTTTAGTGTAACATTAAGTTCAGTGTTTGCAAACTGCAGTTCTGCCGTGCGCTCGTTGACGCTCTTTTCCAGAAATGTATTTTGCTCCATAATGATCTTCTCGTTTTCCAGCGAAATCCGCAGCGCCTGCGCTTGCGATTCTTCCCGGTCCCGCTTGAAAATATTGATTTTGTCAGCCAATGCAATCGATAGTAAAACTACTTCTGCAATTGAACCGAACTGCATGGTGTACGTTGTAAACACATTATAAGGCAAAACATTGATATTACGAAGCACTAATAAAAAAAGCCCGATTAAAAAGAGCGTCCAGGCCGTAAGAAATAGTTTGGCCGGCCGATAATTTTCCTTGGATAATTTTAATCCGATTATAAAAAGGCCGATCGCACCAACTGCTCCTGAAATGTCCACGGCGCGAAAGCTCAGCAATTCAAAGCCCAGCAAATTTAATATTCCTGTCGAAGAATAAAGGATAATTATAACATTTATTATTATAATTCCGGGAGGCCACTTTTCGTCGAGCTGCAAGAAGTTTTTAACAAACAACATGGCACATATTCCTGCCAGCCCGGAAAAGTAAATGGTCGCAACGGAATTGAAACTTGGCGCGTAAGGCCAGATGTATTTAAATCCATAACCCGAGAGCGCAGTCTGCGCCGAGCCGACGAATAATACGTAAAGCACGTAGAAAAGATAGCTTTTGTCGCCAGTGGAGAAAAAGATGAAAATGTTGTAAAGCACCATTACAATGATGATTCCAGCAAAAATTCCATTGATCGTCTCGCCAATTTGCGCCGATTCGAAGAAGTTTTCCTGATCACGGATGATCATCGGCAGGATGACCTGATTGTAACCCTTCACTTTCAGATAATAATCTTTGTGATCGCCGGGCGTAATGTTCAGGTTAAAAACCAGGTTCTGATGCTTGATATTGCGGTCGTCAAAAGGTGCGTCTTCGAGATATTTCTCTGTTTTGACGTAGGAACCAGTGATTTCAAACAGCTCGCAGGTGTGAATGAGCGGGTGCGCAAGTTGAGAAAAAGTGCAGGGCGGGAAGATTTGTTGACAATTGAAAAGCGTATCCAGAATGTAGACTGGCTCAGGCCCATATTAGGCGTGTCATCATTGCTCTTGACAAACTTTTCTGATCCTCTGACCTGTTCAAATGTAAGCGCATTAGTCGGGTCTTCGAGGATTTCAAGTTGTTTACCAATGATTACCGATCCTTCGTGAAAATCCACGGGCATGCTGCGAACCAGCTGCGTAGACAATAAAAAGAAAATGAATAACTGCGTAAAAAACCTCATAAAGTCTGAATCTTCATGTCGAGATTGTAATGTAATGCTATTTCACCCTTAGGCCCTTTTTCGACTGCAAATTGCACGGGTTCTTCACGCAGATTGAAAATCCGGCTCCGCTCATCTTCGTGTGCATTAGGCAAGCCGTTAAGGTCATCCACAATGATCGCCGTAGCAATAAGGCCTTCTTTCGGATAATAAAATGTCCCGTTATTCCCGAGGTCACGGATGATGTCAAAACCGATCCGCAGGCATTGCCTTAATGTGGGTGGTGAGCACAAAGCTAGTAATCGATCTACACCCACTTGAGAAGTAATTGCAACGCCGATCCTACCCAGAAAGATGCTTCCGATGCCATAACCGGCCACTTCTTTGGAATTAAACAAGCCGCAGAACTCAGCGATTTTCTTGTCTTTCAGATTGTCGACGTAACTGTAAATACGCTCGTCCTTTTTGGCGATCGCACCTTCGAGGGGCAGCTGCATCTTATGGTTGCGGACCTGGATCCTGCCGCCACCAAAGATTTTTTCACCATCCTCTGATTCCACAATGATCACGTAAGTGTTTTCATCATTTAACCAGTCGTGGCTCGCGGAAGTGACTTGTTTTACGCCGTAAGCCTCCAATACTTTCCTGTGTTCGTCGATATACCGGTAACTGGTTTCTACATCTTCAGGGGCTTTGTATGCCTTGATTTTTGCTACCATTAAATTGTTTCGTTTACTATAAACAGAGTTTCATTTAATGGAAGGCGCTTTGATTTTGCTGCGGGCATTTCAGATTTATTGATTTTAAGGAGGAAAACTGCTTTGTTCTTATGATTATGCTGCGTTATAATGTGTTCAAAGTCATGCTTTAAGCTTGTCAGCTTTGCTATCTCGTTCTCATCGAGTCCTTCGCCGATGGCCAATCGCTCGAAAAGCACCAGTGGCGTGGTAACGGGTTGCCCGACCAGACCGAGCTGCTCTACACGCAGCCAAAGTCTTTGCGAAGCAATTCCTCCTTCAAAATATTCGTTTTTTGATGGCTGCACGGTCACAACCGCAATGCAGGAAGCATTAGCAATGCTTGCCCGAGTGGCTTCTGCCAGCGCATTTCCGCCACCAACGGCACGTAGTGTGCGTGCAATTTTCTTGTCTTTTAATATGCTCAAAATGGCCATTTGCTGCGGCGAAGTCACGATGGATTGAATCGCATATCCGTCCCCAAACTCACTTTCTGCGTCGCCCGGCCAGCGTGTATTACGTTCAAAAAACTCCTGATGTCCCGCCTCATTTAGCAAAAGCAGCAGCTCCGCGGCACCAACAATGCGGCCCATTTCAGCAAGCTGCTCTTTTTGTTGGATAAAAATCACCTCAGCACCTTCAACACTTTGGACAGCATTGCGCAGCGAATTAAGCTCCGTTTCGTGCAATGTGTAAGGAATGCCGGGATAGCGATTGGTTGCGCGCGTTTCAATGAAATTGGCCAGTTCGGAATCAATGTATGGTGCTTCTCCGTTTGTCTGGACTAAATCTATTGAGGCTATTAAATCAAGATTTGATGTTTGCGGAAAAAGTGCTATTACAGGCGAATATCCCAGCTGACGGGCTTTGAGTGAAGCATTTTCCAAAGCTGCGCCCAGTGCCAGATGTGCAGCTGCATTGTTATAATTTGCAAAAGAGTGGGATCGTGCCGGATCATGAAACAAGTGTAACCGACCATTTCGAAAAACCCATTTCCAGGGCTGATCATTGCCAGAAGACGGCGCAAGCGTTCCCGCGGTTACAATTTGCTCAATGTGTGCATTTGAAATAACTGGCGAGGACTGACTGGCAGGAAGAGAATCGGCAGCTTCGACCGCTTTATTTATATCAAAAGCTGTGTTCGGATTAGTGTAAACGGTTTGGGTGGAATCAGTCTTTTTATTGCCAATAATGTTTTCAAGATCAACATAATACCGACCTGAATCGGTGAACTGGCCGAGCAGCATCCGTCTGCAAACATCCGTCACAACGCCGCCGCCTAATGTTACCGCGCTAGCAAGCTGCGGCCATGTGCTGATCGACTGTCCGACTTCGAGCAGCGAAGTGCGTCCCCGTGATGACGTGTTCATCGCATCAATAATGCGCATAACAAGTGGAAAACGGTCAGCGGGAGCAATGTTTTTAAGTTTTTCAGGAGGAATTCCTTCGAGTAATCCGTGCAGGATGGGCATATCGCCGTGGAGGTCGAACCGTTCCACATCCAGCATGCCGCGGTCGCTGGTTTCCATCACAACGGGAATGCGCAGGCTTTTGGCTTTTTCGCGACTGCTGATCTTCACTTCGAGATCATCACATTCATCGACCAGGATATCCAGGTTTCCATGTTCCGTTAGAAAATGGTTCATATTGGCATCGGTAATTCCTTCCGGATAGCATTCAATTTCCAGATATGGATCAATTTCGGCAATTTCCCTGGCAGTGACTATGCATTTATTAATGCCCAGATTGTGTAATCCGGTTTTGATCCGATTCAGGTTGCTTAGCTCGATCGTATCAAAATCGGCCAGCTTCAATGTTCCGCAAATGCGCTCCGTGGCGACGCTTATGGCCACTGCATGCCCTACGGATAAGCCGATAATCCCTATTTTGCGGCGGGACAAATGATCCTGTTCCTGTGGCGTGATTTTGTATTGGTTGCGGCTGGTCCTCAGCGTAATGAAGTCCTTTTCATTCAAAATATGCAGCAGCCTGTTAGACCAAGGAAAATAAATCCAGTTCCCTTCCAGATCGGGATCCGTTCCTGCGGCCCAGGCAGCATATTTTTCCTCAATTTCGGCTGGCGTCAGCCTTATTTTCGGACTCTTGATCTTGATCAGCTCCTTCATCTGGGAAGCGAACAAGTCCAATATGATCTTATTCTGGTAATCGGCAATTACTGAGTTGAATTTTTGTTTGTCAGCACTCTGCTCTTTGAAGATGAAAACCGGTTTATAAATCGCATTGTTTGATGAATCTGGATACATTTTTACGCTATTAGGAGGATGGTTCCCAGAAGAACTCATTTAAAATTTAAAATTCAACAAATTGTATTGATCTTCGTACTAATTCCTGCTATCGACCCGGTAATATGCGAAACAGCGCCGTGAGATAAATATTTTACCAATAGTTACACAATTTGCTTAATTTATTTTTGTAAAACTACCACTGCAACGTTCGCACACAAAATATTTGATGGAAAACGATCAATTTAGCTGAGCCCTTGTCGGTTACATAAATGTCAAAACCGCAGCCGAGAAAAAGGACTCAACACTTTTGTGTTAATATAGAATTAATATTATAATATTATCAATTAGTTTCGCCTTTTGTTCAAATTAACGGGTCGAACCACCTCCAAGAGTAAGAAATTTTAGATGGAAACCAAAGAAAAAATTAGTGTGCTTTATGTGGATGATGAGATCAATAACCTCAATTCATTTAAAGCAGCATTTAGGCGGGATTTCAATATTTTGATCGCTACGTCCGGGCGGGAAGGTCTTGAATTGCTCAAACACAACGTGGTACACGTGATCATTACCGATCAGCGGATGCCCGAAATGACGGGCGTTGATTTCCTGATAGAAGTTCTGAAAGATTATTCTGACCCGGTCCGGATCCTGCTCACCGGTTACACGGACATTTCCGCAGTAATCGATGCGGTCAACAAGGGGCACATTTACTATTATTTGAACAAACCGTGGGACGAAGCGCAGTTGCGCATCATTATCAAAAACGCCCACGAGATTTTCTATCTCCGCGAAAAGAATAAGGAGTTGGTCGACAAGCTGATTGAAGTCAATGGCCAGCTTGAATTTTTGCTGAGGCAGAATTTGCTGTCCTAGTCAAAACGCTCATTTTCTCCTGAAAACGAGCGTTTTGCGTGCCAGTTGCAATGGTCGCATATCTTTAAGCAGGTGAAGCACTGCTGAAAATCCTGCGGTAAAAAAGACCGCCAGAAAAAGTATTACTGCGAATAGAAGGTTTCCTATTGCCTTCATGAATATGATCACGTCCATCTTATTATATGTTTTAGTGGGTGTTTGATCGTATTATTGATAAAATCGTACCAGACCATTTTCGAGCATTGCGTTCGTTAGATCATTAAGGCACTGGTATTCTTTTTGCAATGCTGTTATATCTGCACCAAAGCAGACTTTATCAAACCGCATTCATTATGAAAAAGATACTGGCAGTAGGAGCAATTTCGGGCGTTGTTTTATACGTTTTCTTTAACAAGTTCTTCAGAGAAATGGAAGGAAGGCTTGGCGTTGAAAAAAAACAGGACGGAATTACCGGGAATAACAAATCAGAAGGGTATTTTTACCATCAGAGCGAACTAGCATCAGCAGGCAATGCGGGTGATATCGTCAAGAATATCAATAATTAAGGTCCGGTTAACCCGGCAATTGCAGTGTAATTATACCGGGATAATGCGGCGGACAATTTTATTACAAGTTTTATTCTTAATGCTGGCGGGATTGTTCGCGTCGTGTGGAGAGGGGAGCATTCCTCCTCCACCACCAAGACCTGTTGATCAGCCCGGCCACGAGCCAGATCCCACCGATACAACAGGCACAGGCGTCGACACCATTATAGATCCCAAGCCGGATCCAGTGATCATTGACACATTGAAACCGATAAACAGCAACCGCTTTCTTGCGCTTTCTCCCGGTTTCGGCACAACAAATATTTATAGTGAGGCGCAACTTGCCTCAAAAACGGGCATTTATACCAAAGCGCGGGATTATATCGGCCGCAGCGTTAACCTCAATTATGCCTTTTTAGCACCCGCAAACGACACATTGAAATACAGACCGTTCAGGTATTAATGGTCCACGAAGGGGCTTTTTTATTCGGCGGATCTTGGGCAATGAGTTGGGCAAAGCGAGGTGGCTTTCCAGGAAAGGCTATGCAACTGCGTCTATCAATTATCGGTTAGGTTTTAATGGCGGTTCGGAAGCCAATTGTTGTGGCGGAAGATGATGCTTGAAGTGATTCAAGCCATTTATCGCGGCGTTCAGGACACTTATGCGGCGCTGCATTATATTTGCAGACAGGTCGGAAGAATTTGGGATAGATCCGGGACAAATGGTGCTGGCCGGAAGCAGTGCCGGAGCCATCATTATTTCTGCACTGGTTTACATGGACGAAGCTGATTTTGAGGATTTGCAACCCGGAATCGTGAAAACACTCGGCCCGCTTGATCCTGTGAAAACCGGAACAGAATATCGGGTTAGGGCATTGCTTTCCTATCTGGGTTACGCCATTTTTAAGACGAGTTACATTAGGAATTCAAATGCGAAGCCGACCGTGTTTTTCCAAAGAACAGGGGATACCGTTTTACCTTTCAAGCAGGGAAATCTCTTCTCATGCGGATCGTATTTCTGGATGCAGGGTGCAAAACCCGCTTCGGATCGTTTGAAAACTTTGAATAAACCTTACGAGCTTAATTATCAGCTGAAAAAGGGCACATTTTATCTTACACGGAAGAATATGTCGCTAACCGTTACGCGCAATTCTTAAAGCGTTTGGTCGGATAACCGCAGGCAGATCACGAACGAAAACTTCAAAACACTCGAAGACATTCAACTTCCGTAATCCTATCGGCGACTCATAAAGGGCAGCAACTTTTTGAGATAGGTTGACAATCTTAGTTCCAGATATTGGTAGGAAAGGTAAGAAGCGACCATTGTCATGAACATTGCGAGGAAAAATAATGAGGTGCCCGTGCTGTAAACCGGGTAACCCAATCTTTTGAAAAAGTGCCCCAGAATGACGACAACCGGCACATGGACAAGATAAATCGAGAATGACATATCGCCAAGTTTGATCACCCAATCAGGGAAATTAATGTTGCGACGCGAGGTGTCGAAAAAATGAAGGCTGAGAATAGCAAGCTCGACCCCAAACCCCACTGCAACGGCCCTACGCACAGAAAAATCCCGACCAATATTGCCACAGCGCCAGCGAAATGAACATAAAAACTAGCCAGATTCTCGAAAAAATCGACGCGAAAATGGGGAAGAGGTTTTCATTGGTGTAAATGGACCAATGATGACGCCATAAACGAAATTCCAGATGATGGGATTCATGATCATGTTGAGATAACCATTGCCAAAATCAGGCGTGCGTTGTGTTTCGAGGGTAAGGTAACCCATTGTGTAAGGCATCACGATGGTAATAATGATAATCAGAAAGAAAACGAGCCATCGGAATCTCGAAAAGAACATCGAAATGGCAACTAATGCATAAAAATAGATCTCGTAATTGAGCGTCCAGCCCACAGGCAGAAATGCGTAACCGTAAAACGGCGGCTCCGTGTGCGCAATGGGAATAAAAAGCAGGCTTAGTATCACACTTTTAATGGCGCCAGGTTGCAGTCCGATCCCGGCTTTGGAACAAAAAATAAATGAGTGTGATCACCGCATAAGTAGGCCAGATCCTGACAAAGCGACGCGCGATGAACTTGTAAACCGCAAGCGGTGAGAATGTTGCGTGCTTTGTAATGTAAACCATAATGAAGCCGCTGATCACGAAAAAAAGCGCAACGCCGGACGGGCCGGAGTTGAAAAAATAATCTAATTCCTGCTTGAATGGCTCACCTTTTCCGATAACGTCTTTGAGGTGATAAATGGTGACAGTCAGTGCTGCGGCAGCCCTTAGGACTTGAATGCTGTTTATTTTGGACTCTAAGGGATTGCTGACCGGCTTGATCTCCTGATTCATTCTATTAACGATAATTTGCGTTGCCGGGCGAAACCGGGGCTGTAAAGTAAGTCAAAGTTTGGCTTATGTAGTAATTTCCCATGTGCCACATAACGATTTTGGGATCAAACTGCGGCTCCTATTGAAGCGGCATAATTTTTAATGTGTAGGGAAACGTATAATGTTAAAAGTAAAATAGCAATATGATGGATCGCGTGCTTACCGTAAAAGATCAGGTTGAAATTGATGCTCCTGTGAGCAAAGTCTGGGAAGTGTTGATTGCCCCCAAATATGTCAGACAATGGGACGACCTTCCTGAGGACTTCGGCGATTACTATCTGGAACGCGGCAGGACCATTGAATGGACGGGAAGATCGCGCCTGACTGTGTTGGAATGCGAGCCTAATGCATTGTTGAAGCTCTCGTTTTATATGGAAAAATGGGAATTATCGCCTGCGT
>NZ_CEEDCD010000016.1:0-95640 GCF_979253085.1 Dyadobacter sp. AC419
ACGTAATCATTAATACGCACGGAGATCTGGTGCATGGCATGAATAATTTTGCCGATCTGTCTGCTGTTAAAGATAAATATGCCCCGCATTTAAAACTGATTCCCGGAGATTATGAGGCCAGTCTCGAAATTTACCGGAAAAATATGTCCCTCGAATTTATCACAGGTTATTTGCTGGAATATGCACTTTCTGTCGATAATATTTTTGTCATCATCTTGATATTCGCTTCGTTCGGTGTAAGGCCGCAATATTATAAGAAGGTCCTTTTTTGGGGTGTTTTAGGCGCAATTATCATGCGTTTTGTCTTCATTTTCCTTGGATCAGCGTTAATGCAGCGCTTTGAATGGATCATTTACATCTTCGGATTGCTGCTCGTTTATCAAGGTGGAAAGATCTTTTTGCAAGGTGGAGAAGATGAGAAAATCGATCCGGCTAAGCATCCGGTGGTGAAATTTGCTTCCAAATATCTGCCTGTTTTCCCAAGATATGTTCGCGAACATTTCTTTGTTTTGAAAAAAGGCAAATGGCTGGTTACGCCGCTTTTCGTCGTCGTTCTTATCGTTGAATTCACTGACTTAATCTTCGCTGTTGACTCGGTTCCAGCCGTTTTCTCAGTAACAAAAGATCCTTACGTTGTCTTCTTTTCCAATATATTCGCCATCATGGGGCTTCGTTCCATGTTCTTTTTCCTGAGCAACATTATGGGCCTTTTCCGATTCCTGAAATATGGTTTAGGGGTCCTGCTGGTGTTTATTGGCGGAAAAATGTTGTTCCACACGCAGTTGGAGGCAATTGGATTTGAAACGGTTTACTCTTTATATGTAATTCTGGGCATTCTGGCTGTGAGCATACTTGTGCATCCGTCGTGTTTCCAGAGAAAAAAGAGGCCGTATCCGAAGCCGTTACCAAATAGTTAACCGTTCGGGATCGTTTGAGTATCTATGGATCGCATTCTAAAAGCTTACTTAAAAACGGCTTACAAATCTTAGTACACGCAATAAATCGTTGTTATTGCCGAGCCTCCCCTCGGAACAGTTTCTCGATCTTCATGAGACTGATTTTCTTCTTGGGAAAGGCTTCCATTGAGCTGGTTAAGCAATTGGTTCAGAGCAAAACACGCATTGCGCTTTGTGATGTCATTGATCCGAGGTTTGAAAAAGTAAACGAAGTCAGTAAAAAATTAAGAAAATCGCGCGAACCGAACGCTTCATTGAAGAAGAGCGGGGTTCGCGCGACTTGTTTGTCGGCTATCCTTTTGTAAAGGGCAAGCTTTCAGACGGAACACCCATTCATGCGCCGCTCCTGTTTTTCCCGGTTACACTGAAAATGAACCGTGAGCAATGGTGCTTATATGAGGTTCCTGAGAGCGAAGTAGTTCTTAATCAAAGCTTTGCACTCGCGTATGCACATTTCAACGAATCCGTCATTACGGACGAAACGCTTGAAAAATCATTTGAGGATTTTCCCAAAGATCTGCTCGAATTCAGGACGCAGTTATATGAATGGTTGAAATCCACGGCATTCAAAATCAATTTTAATCAGGCGCTTTTTGAAGATATTCTGATTCCATTTAATGCACAGAAAAGCTCAGAGTTAGATTTAAATGAGCGAAATGGAGAATTGAAACTGTTTCCAGAAGCTGTTCTGGGCATTTTTCCGCAGGCAGGCTCATATCTTGTGCCGGACTATAATTTACTGCTTGAAAAGGCCCAGGAGCAATCTTTCAGCATTCCATTGATTGGTAATGATGATTCGGGTGAAGCGGGCTGGGATGACAAAACGGACATTGTTAATGTGCCTTTCAACGCCCGTGCTGTTAAAGAGGAAGAGATTTTAACGCCTTTTTCAGTTGATCAATCACAGGAAGAGATCATTCTGGCTGTAAAATCCGGGAAATCAATCGTGGTGCAAGGGCCTCCGGGAAGTGGAAAATCGCAGCTGATATGCAATCTCATGGCCGATTTTGCAGCGAGAGGCAAGCGGGTGCTGTTGGTTTGCCAGAAAAGAGTTGCGCTGGATGTGGTTTATCAAAGGTTGCAAACCATTGGCATGACCGATTTCGTCGGCCTGATCCACGACTTCAAGAATGATCGCCCCGCCTTATATCGTCAGCTTGCATCTCAGATTGACAAAGTTGAAGCATATAAACAACAAAATTACAGTTTGGACGCTGTTTTTCTGGAACGGCAGTTTGCGCAGCAAAGTCGTGCTATTGATCGCACGGTGCAAGAACTTGACGAATTTCGAAAAGCTTTGTTTGATGAAAGTGAATGCGGCGTAAGCATTAAGGAACTGTATTTATCGAGCGATCAAAAGGCGCCGCAAGTTAATCTGAATGCATTTTACAGGTCTTTCAGAATGGATAATCTGGACGTTTTTCGCAGACAATTAAAGACTTACAGCACTTACATTGTATATTTTCCTGCTAATCATCCCTGGGCCGCAGCGCAAAAGCTTTGCAACTTTTGGCTTGGCGGAGTTGAGAAACATGGAAAATATGCTTGCCGAATGGCCAGGAATCTATGCAAAGCAAGCGCAAAGATTCGAGCGTCTGACCAGACAACCCTTTTCACTTGACTTTCTTGAAAATAAAAATGAGCTTATTGAGCGCCTGAATGACATTGCCGAGCTTGTTTCTGATCCGGTAACATTTCAACAATTTCAAAAATACAACGCTTCATCGGTCAATGCGCATGAGCGGCTTGCGTTCATCAGGCAAACCACTCGACGGACTTGAAGCTGCTATCTGGCGTGAGGCCGGGATTGAGTTTCCGATCGCCGTCTGCAAAGCTTTCTGCCTTTGCCCAATCATTAAGAAAATCTATCGAAGCCACGCAATCGACCGTTTCGGGGCTTTGGTGGAATATGTTTGGGAAAGAAAAAGCGTGAAGTGGAACAAGTGGCTAAGGCAAACGGCCTTTCTCTGTCGCCAGAGGATCTTTCGATTCTGGAAATCAGGGTGCGCAATCGCATTGAATTGGAAGCTTGGCTCAATAATAAGCTGCTGGCGTCTTCAACCCGGATAGCATTGACGAAGATGTAGGCGATCCGGGAAAAGAATACGTTTCGTTTTTCCAAAAGTCTGAGGCGGCAGCAGATGCGGCTGTAAGAACTTTGTTCAATCCTTGGTCCTCCATTTCAAAGACCATATCAGCCGAAAAAAGTGACCCTGTCACATTTATTGAAACCATTACAAGTCTTAAAACCTGGGCAGAAGCCTGGAATCGCATTGAATCTGCAATGTCGCCGTTCTTGCTTGCCCAACAAATCCGAAAATTACTTGAAGAGCCCACGACTTACAGTGACCAGCTTTTGATGTCATTAAGCAAGGATTTTGACTCAATGGTTGATATGGACAAGCTTTTCGGCAACCTGACGCAAGTTGAACAGTCGGTTACCAAGGTCATTGTCGATGCAAGTCAAAAATTGCCGCAAAAGAATGCGGAAGCAATTGTTAACCTGTTTGAAAACAGCATCAGGCTTGCCTGGATCGAGCACATTGAGACAAAATTTCCGGATTTGCGCGCTGTTACTTCTTTAAAAATGAAGCAATGGGAAGATGGTTTACAAGAATCTATTGTCGGAAAGCAGAAATTAAGCAGCGATATCACCGGAATCAAACTGCGTGAAGCAACTTATGAAGATGTCGCAAAAAATCGGCTGGGTAACCGGGTAACTTATCGTGAGTTGGGGCATCAGGTTACGAAAAAGCGCAAAATCTGGCCGATCAGGAAGCTTTTGGAAAGTTATTCGGATGAGGTTTTTGCGCTTTTACCATGCTGGATGGCTTCTCCCGAAGCCGTTTCCGCTATTTTTCCGATGCAGGCTGCATTGTTTGACCTGGTTATTTTTGACGCAGGCGTCACAATGTTATGCTGAGTATGGCTTGCCTGCGGCATTTCGCGGAGCGCAAATCGTGGTTACGGGGGATAGCAAGCAGCTTTCGCCAAGTGATTTATACAAAATCCGTTACGAAGACAAAGTAGAGCCGGAGACTATATTCACCGGCCATAGAGATAGAATCGTTACTCGACCTGGCGGCGCAATCTTTGGATCAATATCAGCTTACGGGACATTACAGAAGTCTTTCTCTGGATCTTATTGATTTCTCAAATCGTCATTTTTACATAAGATACGCTGCGCCTGCTTCCTGATTTTTTCAATGTTAATGAGGCAGTGCCGGGCATTCAATACATTAAAACGGACGGGGTTTGGAGAAGCAATGTCAATTTGATTGAGATTGAAAAAGTCGTGGAGCTGGTTAAAGGAGCTGGGCGCTTCCGGCAAAAGCATTGGCGTGGTGACTTTCAACTTTTTTCAGCAAGCCGCTATTCAGGACAGGCTCGAAAAGGACAGCATTACATTTAAAGATCTTTTTGTCAAAAATATCGAGAATGTCCAGGGCGACGAGCGTGATATCATCATATTTTCAATGGCTTATGCGCCGGATGAGAAGGGGAAAGTGTCGATGCAATTCGGAAGCCTGAACATGCAAGGTGGTGAAAACAGACTGAATGTTGCCATTACGCGCGCAAGAGAACGGATCGATTCCGTAACCAGCTTGTGGCCGTCTCAATTGCAAACGGAACAGACTGCTAATGCAGGGCCCAAAATTCTGAAAGCTTACCTGGAATATGCGCTGGATGTGTCAGAAGGCAGATTCCGGGCTGTTCCCGTCCCAGCCGGCAAGTTTAAATCGGACTGGTTGCTGAAAGATAAGCTGGTGAAGCGCAATGCTGATTTTGAAAAAGAGCTGCCTTTCGGCGACATCACGATAAAAAGAGAAGGGGCTTATAAGGGTTTGGTGCTTACAGACGATGATTTGTATCATTACAGCAAATCGTCAAAAGAACCACACGCTTACTTGCCCCTTCTGCTGCGTCAAAAAAACTGGCCTTTCAGCCGGGTTTACAGCCGCGAATATTGGTCAGGAAGTCTCAATCCCGAAAGATTAAAGCTCCTTGATACGGATGTTTCTGAATGAAACCTTGTTTCCGTGATCTTGCAATGCAATTTTCCCTTTTGGAGAAGCGCCGAAACCTTCCCAGGTTTTGAATTTACTGTCTGCAACAAGCTTGTCCCATTCGCCGCCTTGTGCTGGGAAATCAACTAATTTCTTGCCGTTTAGCCAGCTTTCGCCTTTTCCGCCTTTGATCACCACTTTCGCTTTGTTCCATTGGCCGGCAGGTTTTACCGCAGCAAAATCATTTGGAGGAAGCATGTCATAAAGTGAGCCGGATTTGTGATTGCCTGCTTTTCCAGCTTTTGCGTCCGGGTGTTTCACATCGTCAAGGATCTGATTTCAGGTCCGGTAGAGTAGGGGCAGCAGTATTTTTGTCTTCAATTACGTGGTAAATAATGCCGCTATTGCCGCCTTCTGAAATTTTCCATTCCATTTCCAGCTCGAAATCGCCATATTCTTTATCGGTAACAAGATCTTTTCCTCCTTTTTCGGCGAGAACGATTGCGCCATCTTCAATCTTCCATTGCGGCAATACATTGTCTGATTGCCAGCTATGCCATCCATTGAGGGTTTTTCCATCAAATAAATTCACCCATTTTCCCTTATCCTGCGCATCTGCCGAATTTGAAACCAGGGCCAATGAGAATAATGCGGCAATTGTTCCTTTTGAGAATGCACGCCATTTTGTAAAATTCATATCCTTGTTGTTAAAGTTTTGGAGCACAATATTAAGTACTTTTAAGTTTCGAATTACTTAATCTGTGGAAAGATAAACGAGGGTTTCCCAGCTAAATTTCCCCCACGCAACGATATTTAATTATAAACCAATGGCTTCAATATTCTCAAAGATTGTTAACGGAGAAATTCCAGCTCATAAAATCGCTGAAACGGAAGATTTTTTGGCTTTTCTGGATGCATTTCCCATTACAGCCGGGCATACGCTGGTTATTCCTAAAGAGGAGATTGACTATATTTTCGATTTGGATGATAACCTGTATTCAGGCTTGTTCTTATTTGCCAAAAGCATTGTTCCTGCCATTCAGAAAGTGGTTCCTTGCATTAGAGTGGGCGTTTCAGTGATTGGATTGGAAGTGCCGCATGCGCATGTGCATTTGCTACCGCTTAACAGCATGGGTGATGCCGATTTTTCCAAAAAGATAAAAATGTCACAGGAAGAACTGGCGGATTTGGCTGCGAAGATCCGGGCGGAAATCAGCGCATAGTCACGTAGGAAATCCCGATTTTCAGAATGCGAAATCTTTTCTGATGCCTAACATGAAGCCGTGGGTTTTGCGATACAAATCGCCAATGTCGCTTGCATAAGATCCTTTGATCGTCATGCCTCCCAGCACATTTACATGGGTCTGAGCGCCAAGTAATCCTGAAAATTGTTTCGGTGAGCCTTGAAAACGTTCCTTATAACTTCCCGAATTACTGGAAAACGAGAACTTGCTATGCCACTGAACCTTCCTGAAAAGTGTCCCTTTCAGGCCAACATGCCAGACTAAAACCCGGTTGTTACTTGTAAAGTTATCCGCGTAATTCGGCCATTTCCAGTTGGTCTGCGAAGTCGGCGGAATGAACGGTGTTCCAATAGTGCGATCGTGATAGGACCAGCCATCGCGGATTTGCTGGTTGTTGAAATAATTGTCATTCCCTCGCTTCTTGCCGTTTCCAATGTCGAACTGATCGCCGCCCTGGTCTTTTGTAAACAGCATTTCCACGACGCCTTCGGTTATTTCAAAATTCGCGCCGTATGAGTTTTTTCTCCTGATGCGCAGTCCTGTAAGGCCGTCCTTGATGCCCTCCATGTAAAATAGGGAGCCGTCTTCATAAATAAATTGCCTGTAAAGGTAAATGCTGCTGCCGTATGTCTCGATCTCCATCGCAAGGTCCAGCGACCCCAAATGGTTTCCTACGCGGTTAGTGCTGTCGAAATGTGTGACGTCATCACCCGATCCGCCAATGGTCCCGAAAACCGCGTGAACATAATTGGCAAATCCGTCGGGAAGATTACCGCTTTCTGAAACCAGATGAATCGATTTTCCACCCCACTGTACCTGATGGTTGAAACCTCCGTAAAGTTTTAGTTTCGAATTGATCTTTCCTAAACGCAGGTAAAATGCCTTTTGATGAAATTTTAAGCCGCTGGTTGCGGGGCGGCCTTTTTCAAAAAAACCATCGGAATAAAATCCGTTAAATGAAACCCAGCCTTTGGTTAATGGAACTGCGACAAATCCGGTTGTTCCGATGAAAATCTTTGGAATAGGAAGCGCATTGCCCGACCATGCGTAGGAGCCCATGCCTAATGTGGAGTCTGCCAGGCCAACATTCTGCTTTTTTCTCCCAACAAATAACTCCCAATTTTTGAAGCGCAATGTTGCATGCAGCTGCGGTAAGAGCATTTTTTTATCTTCATTAAAATTACCCACCGCCTCAACACCTATTCCCGCGCGCCAGGTTGAAGACAACGGCCAGTAATTTTCAAGTGAAATGCGGGCAGCTCCTGCCGGAACGTCCAGGGGCACTGTGCCAAACTGATTGGCGTGAATCCAGAATGGCGTATGTGTGTTATTGCTTCCAAAACCGGCTATTTCAATAAAATTGTTGGTAGAATCGGCATAGGTCTGCGTTTGTTCTTGCTCGGATTGCGAAAACCCGGGGAGCGAAATACAAACCAGAAATGTCAGGAAAGGAAAGATTCTCATAAGCAGACCCTCAAAGCTTTTTCGTAATGTGTATAATGTGACATTCTGACAAAAATAAGTATAACTTTTTGCTATTCATATTGTACTTAACGGCAATAGCAAAAAGTAACCATTAGTCGAGAAATCCGCTCTTGCGAAGGCCGGCGATAAGGCCTGTGTGATTTTGGATAAAGTCCCCCAAAATCAGACGTTAAGTTACCAAATACGCTGCATCCATTAAGTAATTTCAGGTTCTTTTCTACCGTTAGAGACAGTGAAACCTGCTCTTTTACAGTGTCAAATGGAGTGAGTAATGATCCCGAATTTCTGGAATAAGTGCCTCTGAAACCAAAGTAAATTTTCTGCCAGGTTGCTGTGAGTCCACTATGGAACGCCCAAAACCTGTTATTATTGGTAAATTCGGAAGCATTCGACGGAAGCGACGGATCGGTTGTTGTTTTTCCCGGTGCCAAAGGCGTCCCGATTCCACGGTCAAAATAGGACCATCCGCGCCGGTAAATGTAGCTGTTATAATAGTTACCCTTTTCGTAAATGGCCAGACCTGAAAGCGGTGAACGGTTCGTTTGGCTGTTGGTCCCGACGACTTCCAGCAATGCACTTTGCAGCGCAAACATTTTCGATTTCGCTGGCAACTGCTTGATCCTTTTGATTCGGAAACCATTCAAACCATCTTCAAAATTGATGACTTTGAACAAAGAGCCGGTGTCGTAAATATTTTGTCTGTATAAGAAATAGGACCATTTCTGCCCTCGCCACTCACCAGCCAGGTCAATTGTTCCGAAGTGATTGCCGACTTTGTTGTAACGCAGCGTTTTTCCACTGATCGCATACCAGTAAGCTTTTAACGGTTCCAGCTCAAAAAGTGGAATGATCTTATCCTCGCCTCCCCACATTACCTGATGGTTAGCGCCAACGTGGATCTTTAAACGGCCCGTTTCCTTTCCAAAGCGGAAATAGAGTGATTTTTGATGGAAATATGTAAAGGAGACCTCACGTTCAACGCCGTAATTTAACTGGCTACTGCCCAGATAACCCTCTGAATATGAAAATTTGAGTGCGACAATGTCTTTGGTAAAATACAATGGAATGTAATCCGGAGATGAAATCTGCACGCGTGGAAAAGGCCTTGAATTGCCTGAAACCGACAAGGAGCCAGAAGTCAGCGTGGTGTCCATGAGGCCCATTACATTGTTCTTCTGTCCGGCAAGAATTTCTATTTTGCCAAATCTTGCAGCAACGTAAGCGTCCGACAAGAATGCATTACCAGATTTACCATAACTGGCGATTCCCTGCCAGCCCGCCACTCCATTGGAATGTGCGCGGATTGTGTGGGTTATAAATTTTATAAATCCCGGCATTAACCAAACCGAAATTTCCATCTAACGGAATGTTGCCATTCTGATTGGCGTGTGCCCAAAATGGTGTTTGATCGGTGGCGCCGGATAATAACACACTAGCGCGATAATGTACAGTAGAATCCTGTGCGTGTGAAGCTAACGCGAGGCAAACGATTACAACAAGAAGGTAAACTCGCTTCAAATAAATTTGGACCGGCATTTAAATGTAAAAATTACTCATAACGGGAATGCGTTCAATTGCCAAAGTTATCTGATAAAACCGGATTTTCTCCATCCTAACATGATAGCAGTGCTTTTTGAATAAAGATGTCCAAAATCCGTGCCTAACGAAACGCCGAGCCGGCTCTCTGATTTGTTGCATACGGGAATTTCGAAACGGGCAAGTAGGGAAGTCTGGTTGACTGGGGGTTGATAGGGTTGCGAGTAAGTGCCGGAATTAACCGAAAAGCTGGCTTTTAAAATGAATGTGAGTTTTCGAATTACACCATCCAGGCCTGTGTGAAATGCCATCAAACGGTTATTGGGCGTAAAACGGTTTGCAGAGCTTCTTAACTTTTCCTCAATAAGATGCTGCGGAGCAATGAGTGGCGTTCCCAGGGACCTGCCTTTGTAAGACCATCCCTGGCTGTAAACGTAATGGTTAAAATAGTTATCTCTACCGAAAGTGCCCGTTGAAAAGTCAAAAACATCGCCACCCTGATTTTTTGTGTAAATGAACTCAAAAAGTGCCGTTGTGACTTGTAATCCGCTTTCTTGCGACTTAGCTCGTTTAATTCGAATTCCGTTTAAGCCGTCTGAAATGTTGGAAAGATTCGCCAGGGAGCCATCTTCGAAAATACTTTGGCGATACAAAAACAAGCTCCATGCTTTTCCTTTCACGTCGAGTCCGACATCAATGGTGCCGAAATGATTCCCGACCCGGCTGGCTTTCCATAGTTTCCCAAAAACAACATATTTATAAGCTTCTGAACGCTTCAATCCACCTGTGAAAATTTTGTCTTCACCGCCCCACATTGCCTGGTGATTAAACCCTGCAAAAAGATTAACGACTTGACTTCGTTTGCCTAGTTTAAGATAAAATGATTTTTGATGCAGATAGGCTTCGTTAATAGCAGGCACATTGCCATAACTAATGCTCGCAGGACCGAGAAGGCCGTCAGAATAAGTGAATTTAAATGAGATAATGTCGTTGCGCGGGATGAGGCTTACGAATTTTGGTGTTGCAATCTGAATTCTTGGGTATGGCCTTGCATTGGAAGACATGGCTATGGAGCCACTTGTTAATACGGAATCCGCTAAGCCAGTGAATTGTTCTCGCTGACCAACACTTACTTCGACAGGGCCAGCCTTACCAGCTAAAAACAAATCAGTAAAAAATACCGAAGCGCCTTTGCCAGCATTTGCAAACAGCCTGAAACCTCCTGACCATTGCAAGAACTGGTGATTATTAGGATTATAAACTTTGTGCAGACTGGCTTGTGCCAATAGAAACGATCCGTTAGTCGGGACCGTGCCATGCGCATTAGCATACATGAAGTAAGGAGTATTTGCCGAACTTAATGAAGCTTGCAGCTCAGTTGAATAACAGTATGTTGAATCCTGTGAAAATGAAGCCTGCTGCAATGCGGAGAAGCATAGCAGCAGTAAGAACCGAGTCCTCATGGGAGAGATTATCGACCTCTCTTACCGAAGATAACGACAGCAGTCAGGAGGATTATTTTCAACTCCAGCATGAGTGTCCAATTCTTAATGTAGTACAGATCGTACATTAGTTTATGACGGGCATCAAAAACGCCTGCACCATACGTGTACATGACCTGCGCATAACCTGTAATCCCAGGTTTGATGGCGTGCCGAGCATTGTAATACGGAATCAACTCATCGAATGTTTCCGTAAAAACCTGCCGCTCCGGCCTTGGACCAATGAGAGAAAGGTCCCTTCTGAAAATATTAATGATCTGAGGAAGCTCGTCGATGCGACTAAGCCTCATAAAAGCGCCGTAAGCGAAAGTTCTGGAATCGTTCTTCTTAGAAAATGAAGCACCGTTGGTTTCTGCATCCAGTCCCATTGACCGGAATTTGATGCATTTAAACAGCTCATTGTTCATACCCACACGTTCCTGGAAATAGAATGCAGGACCGGGGGATTCGAGTTTAATGCGGAAGTAGCTTAAAACCCAAAGAGGAAATGTGATGAGAAAGAGGATAATCGAAACGGTAACGTCGATGATCTTTTTCGGATAACGGACTCTCTTTCCAAAGGATGGCATTGTTGACAAATTCGGGTTCATTTCCGAAATGTCGTCCGGGATGTAAACTTTTTTGAGATTCTTTTCGCAAAAATCGTAAACGGTCGTGATCCTTATGGATTTGTTCTTGCGAATGACCAACTCGTAAATTACTCTGTTGCGCTGGTCGTAATGTGGGTTAGTAACAAGGTGGACTTTTTCAAATTTGTCCAGAAGTGGCTTTACTGTGTGATTGATCAGATAATCATCGTCCGAAGAGTGCGGGACCAGAATGATTTCCTTGTAAATCCTTCTTAGATGCCTGAAATCGTATTTTTGGAGAAAGTAGTCATAGCTTGTGATAATTAGAATTTCATCGGTAGAAGCATTCTTGCTCAACAATCGATGTACATACTTTCGGCTAGAGACAGAAGTTTGATTCATATGTGTGCGACTATGTTAGATAGTAAGCGTGTGTTAAAAGAGAACAATTATAAGCTATAATTTTTTAAAAACGAAACGGAACACAACATTGCAGGTGTCCCAACCATTCAGAATTTTGAACAGGCGTTGAATTAGAGCTGCCAAATAATATGGCTTGTAACGAGGAGGAGAGTAATTGAATATTGGCACGAGGCCTTGTGACGACAAATATAATGCAAAAAAAATCCTATACAAATATTAAGAAGCATTTGCATTTTGCAAGCTTGTCCGATAAAAAGCATTAATGGTCTGCCAGAGATGCTGCTGTTCAAATTGATCGGCAACGTGACGGTGCGCCAGTTTTCCCATTGCAATCCGCCGGTCCTTATTACGAAGCATTTCATCACACGCCGCAACGATCGCTTCCACGGATTTTGCAGGGATCAGCACGCCGGTTTTTCCGTCCTCAATCATTTCGTTGCAACCATTGATATTCGAAGCAATACTCGGAAGCTGCATGCCGCTTGCCTGCAAAAGTGCTTGCGGAAACCCTTCGCGATAACTTGGAAAAACAAAGATATCGGAGGCTGCCAAAAATTTTCTAACATCCTTCTGATGTCCCACGGCAATAATGGACGGATTGCTTTTAATCTCGTTATCAGTGGATGGTTTTAGCGGATTTAAGTCCTCAGGAGCGCCGATTAACAGTAATTTCAGGTTTTGATGAGATTTTTGCAGAACCAGAAATGCTTCCACCAACTCATTAATCCCTTTATAAAAAGCAAGTCTTCCCATAAATCCAAGTACAACATCATCAGGCTTAATCCCTTTTTCCGCCCTGAAATTTTGGCTTTCTTCAAAAACTAAACCTGTGTTGGAAAAATAATTGAGGTCAATGCCGTTGCTGCTTCCGTTGCCTAAAACAATGACTTTCTTTTGATCAGGAAGTAAATTATTTAAGATGAATGTCCGGAGTTCATTGCGAATTTGGAAGCACCCAGTCGGCGCACCAAAAAGTAAATTTCTCAACGTAATCGAGCAAAATCCTTTTCGGTCCTGTGACTTCCATCAATGGCAAACCGGCCACCGTATGCATCTTAACAGGAACGCCACATAAAAATGCCGCAAGCATTCCGACTATTCCGGCCTTCGGTGAATGCGTATGCACAATGTCCGGTTTGAGTTTTTTGATCAACCGGATTGTGTGAAATAATGCGATCAGATCCTTAATCGGAGTCAGTTCGCGGGAAAGGGGCAGAGGGAAGAACTGGCAATTCTTCTTGTTTTACCAAATCAGGAACGTGCGTATCCGGCGTGCTGGCGAGGTAAACTTCCATGCCATGCTGCGACATATAATTCAGCTGCCCTTTCAATAATATACGTAGCGAATAAGTTTCGGTGGTAATCCTAAGTAGTTTTATTTTCCGCATTGCTTAGGAAGCCAGACTTTGAAAATAGGCGATCGTTTCTTTCAAACCGTCTTTAAATAATGTTTCAGGCTGATATTCTAAGTCCTGATTTAGCTTTCGAAATATCGGCCAGACTGTGCTTGACGTCGCCTCTTCTTTCCTGAACATATGTCGCCTGCAAGGGACTATTCAATTCATCTGCAATCGTCGAAACTAGCTCTGTTAATGTTGTTTGCTCATTACAAGCCACATTGAAAACTTCATGTTTTGCCAAATCCTCAACGAGTAAAGCCTTAATATTCGCCTGAACAACATTGGAAACAAACGTAAAATCGCGTGACGTTAGGCCATCTCCGTTGATTACCGGGCTTTGTCCGTTCAAAATTTGCGTGATGAACAAAGGAATTACTGCGGCATACGGGCCATTTACATTTTGTTTCGGGCCAAAGACATTGAAATAACGCAAACCCACGCTGTGGAAGCCATATGTGCGTGAAAAGACGTCCGCATATAACTCATTTACATATTTGGTCACCGCATAAGGGGACAACGGATTTCCGATAACTTCCTCTTTTTTAGGTAAAGAAGGGCTGTCTCCATAAGTGGATGATGATGCCGCGTAAACCATGCGCTTTACACCAGAATCTTTTGCAGCTTGAAGCACATTTAAAAAGCCGGTGATGTTGACATCATTTGTCGTTAGCGGGTCATTAATGCTCCTTGGAACCGAGCCCAGAGCCGCTTCGTGTAAAACGAAATCAATGCCCTGCATGGCTTCCGTGCACGTTTTATAATCCCGGATATCCCCTTCTATAAACTGCACACGACCATTATTAATGTATTCAGCAATGTTTTCCAGATAGCCCGTTGACAAATTGTCCAAAATAACAATCTTAGCGGCTTGATGCTGAGCAAGATAAGCGACAAGATTTGAACCGATAAATCCGGCCCCGCCAGTGACTAAAAAGTTGGAGGATGAGATGTCCTGCTGGTGATATTTATTAAAATCCATGAGATGGGGAACGACAGCTAATTCTGCTAAAAAGCAATGATGACTATTTATGTTGATATGCAATGCGTTATAGCCTTGCGTACATTTTCTCTTTTGGGAATATTCCTTTTACATCGTAAACGATCGGGGCGTTTTCTCCCGCAGGAATTTGAAGATCAAGCAATTGCTCATGTCCCACGGCCGCTATGATGCCCTGGTATTTTTCAATTTCTTCTAAATTATCGATCAATTTGATGCCATATTCATGCTGAACTTCATTCTTATCGGCCCAAGGGTCATAAACGTGGACATTCATTTGGTAAGATTCCAATTCGCGGATAATGTCGATAACCCTGCTATTGCGAATGTCAGGACAATTTTCCTTGAAAGTAATGCCAAGAACCAGCACATCCTGACCCTTAATCTTGCGTTCGCTTTGGATCAGGAGCTTGATAAATTGGGTGGCTACATATGGGCCCATGGAATCATTCAGCCTGCGGCCAGCCAGAATAATTTCGGGATGGTAACCGACTTCCTTGGCTTTCTGCGCGAGATAAAAAGGATCCACGCCGATGCAATGTCCGCCAACAAGTCCCGGTTTGAATGGAAGAAAATTCCATTTGGTGCCCGCAGCTTCCAGCACTTCGCTGGTGTCGATGTTTAACAAATTAAAAATCTTGGCAAGCTCATTTACAAAAGCAATGTTGATATCGCGCTGCGCATTCTCGATCACTTTCGCAGATTCTGCAACCTTAATGCTTGACGCTTTGAATGTTCCGGCCGTGATGATAGCGCCGTATAAATTATTCAC
Source organism: Dyadobacter sp. AC419 (assembly GCF_979253085.1). Classification (NCBI taxonomy): domain Bacteria; kingdom Pseudomonadati; phylum Bacteroidota; class Cytophagia; order Cytophagales; family Spirosomataceae; genus Dyadobacter; species Dyadobacter sp. AC419. The sequence goes on from NZ_CEEDCD010000016.1 coordinate 14,892, forward strand.
TTCTTCGGCAATCTCAGGCGTCGATCCCGAAGTTACTTTCCTGATTTTGGTCAAAGTATGATGCTTATCACCGGGATTGATCCTTTCCGGAGAATAGCCGCAGAAAAAATCCTGATTGAATGTCAGCCCCGATATTTTTTCCAGGATCGGAACACAGTAATCTTCCGTAACGCCAGGATAAACCGTTGATTCATAGATCACAATGTCGCCAGCCTTCAAATTCCGAGCAACAGTTTCCGTTGCTTTCCTAACAGGCGTGAGGTCGGGGTTGTTGAACTGGTCGACAGGGGTGGGGACTGTGACGATGAAGATGGAGGCTTGTTTGATGTCACTCGGGTCATATGTGAACCTAAGTTTGCTGGCAGACTTCAAGCCAACTTCATCCACTTCGAGTGTGCGATCAAAGTGCGTATTTAACTCATTGATTCGCTGCTGATTGATGTCTAATCCGATAGTATCAAACTTCTTTCCAAACTCGACTGCGAGTGGAAGCCCTACGTAACCCAGGCCCACCACGCAGATTGTCTTATTGTTTTGGTGCATATAGTTTTTTAAAGTTCTATTTGCCGCAAAATTAGCGATACTCTTTAATAATATGGAAACATCATTGAAATTTCGGCATGCTGATCTATCCTAAGGACTGATTTAGCATGTATGTGGTGAATCAATTATGGCTGCACTGTCCATACACCAACCATCTCTTTAATGAACCAGTTATTGTCAGTTGTCTTTTTAAGAACAACTTTGCTGCCCACTAAATTGCTGGTGATGTATTTGCCATTTACAGTTGAATTGGGCAAAATGTTGTCCGTGGCAGCCGGAACGATCCGGATAGGCTGGGCCGTCCTTACTTCAACGGTTACTTCCGGAAAGTTGGCGTTCACCTTTTCCATATTCAGGATCCGGGTTGTTGTGGAAGTCTGATTGTGATAAAGAGATGAGTAATGCGCGTAATTTACATAGCGTGTGTACGGACCAAAATCAAGAGCGAGATATCGGTTTTTGTCGGAAACTACCAACTCTGTATTATGCACAATCGCAAACCGGCTAGGCGGTGAATTCTGGGAAAGGATTGGATCTGTCAGGCTGCATTTTACAATTTTCCTTCCAGCAACCAGGTCCCGATAGCAAAAAGATGCAGTGACAAGCTTTTTAGCGCGTGTATCCTGAATGTCGGGATTGTAAATATGCACATTGCCGATAATTTGATCACCGTTGTCGTTGGCTGCTTTGTAAATAAGAAAAGCTGCGCCAAGGTTCGGTGACGTCGTGCCGCCAGTATTAGGATCAATAACCGTAGGATTCAGCAACTCGATAGTTGGGCCAAGCTCACTCCAGTTTCTTGAAACAAAAGCACATCCATAGCTATTCTTCCAGATTGGGTTTCGTACGGTGATCTTGCCTGGAAGACCTCCTTTAACCGTTGAGGCAAGGAATCCATAGAAACTGCCGTCATCCGTGTGATTGGCAACAAGAATGTCTATGGGGCGATTTACATTAGCCAGCGCTCCCGGTGAGATGAGTATTCCAGCGCCTTTGTTATTTCTCGTAATCGGACTGATAATGCGGATATTTTCGAGCAACGCATCGGCTGCATTGGGTTCAATGTCCAGACCTGCAGCCGGATTTTCGCCATTTGAATTGGATAAGATCGGGTTTTCGATTAAAATATTCTTTCCAGATGTAATTGAGATGCCTTGCCTTCTGTTATTATTGGCAGTCACATTCATCAAAGTCACATTTTCACTAAATCGTGTCACACTTGTTGAGCCTATGTAAAAACCGTCGCCTCCGCCATCATTAGCCGCAATACCATCAATCAATACATTTTTAACGCCTTGCATCAAAAACACATGCCGCTGTTGCCCGGTCGGATAATTTTCCCTGTGATCTTTGAAAGTAACATTGCGTCCTTTGATCACAATGTTGCTCACTGCAATAAGATAAATCATTGGATCGTAAGTCCCCAATGTTCCCATTCCTTCAATAACCGTGTTATCTGCAAAAGTTAAAGTCTTGTTGGAAGGGATTTTGATTGCCCTGATCCGGTAAGATGAAGCTGAGGCAGGAAAATTGATCGCAGGATACTTGGTGTTATTAAGTAATGTCTGCAATGCAGTGCTGTAATCCGTCGATCCATCACCAACAATTCCAAACCAGTTTACATTGACCACGCCATCATAAACGCGTTCGTATCTGCGTCCGGAAGAAACCAGAATCATAGCGCCATCATCCGCCAGCTTCGAAAATTCATTGTATTTGAATAAACCGTCTCTTGGTTTATCCGTAATAAAAACGACCGATGAAGTATTCTGCAGCCCCAGCCCGTAACTGCGCAATTGTCAGGTATTTAACATAGGCAGGCGGCACGTCCAGATTAATGCGGGCGTTTTCTTGCTTTTGGGCAATGTCGGCCTGCAAATTCGTGCGGAATCCAATGCTGCTTACTTCTACAAAATTGCTTTGATCTGTTGCATTGGCATGGCTCCGAAGCAATCGGAATGTTCCGTCAGGGCTTTCCGTTGTAAACTTCCCTTTAAGCTTATACTGTACACTTGACTTTGCTGGGGTGAGTTCACCACTGATGTAATCGGTATAGTCTCCGCCGGTTTGCACAAAGCCATCTGGCAAGATCACTTTTAAACGAAACGAATTTGAATTCTGAAAGATGAAAACCGTGTTTGCCGGAACGTTTAACAATTTGGCGGAAATGAGAATTTCAAATTCTTCATTCATCTCTACGCTGCTTGCGTAAGTTTTCAGCTCAAACTTAATCGGGTCAATTTTTGGATAGGGCTTGCCTGTTAATTGCAAAGACAAAATGAACAGACATAGGAACAAACTTAGATGTTTAACCATGGTAAAATAGAAAAGTGTGTACACATGTAGAGTAATAGCTACAAAAGTATCACAACTTTACATTTATATAATACAATTAGTTATTAAAATTTTGTAGTATAAACTATCTATTTTAGTCACTCAGAGGTTACATCGTCATTTCTTTCTATATGGATTTAATAGTTTTATATACTTTTAAATGTTCTTCTGCCATTACATCCATGTCATATTGTTTTACAAAGTCCGATGCAATGGTGCTCATTAATTTATATTGATTCGTATCATTTAAAATGATCTTAATCTTACCTGCCAATGCTTCAACAATTCCTTTTTCAAACAAAAAAGCATCATTTGGCACAATCTCTTTTATTCCAGAAACATCAGAGCCCAAAAACGGCACACCAGATGCAAGTGATTCCAGCGTGACGCCTGACATGCCTTCGTAATCGCTTGATAAAACATTCAGATCCACGGACTTCATAATTCTGGCAATGTAATTTCTGAAACCAAGGAAGTGAACCTGGGCCTACATTTGCAATTCCTGTGCAAGCTCTTTTGCTTGTTCCAAAAGCGGGCCTTCGCCCGCAAAAAGAACATGATAATCTGGACCCAGTAACTTACATGCTTTAATCACCGTCAGCTGATCTTTGGGATATCTGAAACTGGCTGCCATGAAGATGATCTTAGCATCCTGATGCAATGCCCAGTTCTGCACAAAACTCTGGTTTATTGGTTTTTGGTGTTTGTTGGATATGGGCAATGTCTACGCCGTTTAATATGGTCACGATCTTACTGTCGTTGCCTATCCACTGGCTGAGGTTTTTCCGGACGCTATCTGTAATTGCAATGATTTGCTGATATGAAGCGTAAATGTTTTTTTCCAGCAAACGCATGTAAGGTTTGCCTCGTCTTTTGTTATAATTACTATGTTCAGTGTAAAAGAGGGCAGGCTTGTTCTTCATCATGCGGGTTGCAAACGCAGCCCAATATAAGCTGGGAAAAGGTGAACATGCAGGATATCAGGCATTTTGCGCGTAATAGTCTGCGAAACGCGGATTGCCTCCAAACTGTAAACGCTTTTCAATCCCAAGTTATGAATGGGAATGTCTGCTTCATTGATCGTTTTTAGAAACTAGGAACCGAGAGGCTGGCGTTTAATAAAATGAGCTCGACGTCGACCCCTTTGCTTTTTAGCATTGGTAAGTAACTTACCAAAAGCTTTCCGCTCCTCCTTTTTCCAGGGCGTGTATGAGCACAAATAATTTCATTTGTTATAGATTAATCGGTGCCGCGGCATAATGTGTATAAACTTAATTCTAACTTGCCCACCCGAAAGAGTCCAGCTGCGCTTGGAGGAGGCGTGCATTAACAGGTGCACTAAATCGACGAGAATAATGCTCCAAGTTGCGAATCTGCGATTCATACCTGCTGACAACTGCATCATCATGACGGATAATTTTGGAAATCAGCGCATTCATTTCGTCAATGTCTCTGCATACGAAACCAATATCACCGGCTTCACGAAAAATATGTGCAATAAACTTATGCTCTAAGGCAATGATTGGAATCTGATATTGAATGCTGTCGATCAGTGAACCGCTGATACGGAACGTATATTCCTCGCCAGTGATAAAGCTGAGGGAGTAAGTCGCAGCGTTAATCAGGAGTTCGTAGTCTTTTTGATCCAATGGCTTACCTTCCGAAGAACCAAGCACAACTTGCTCATTTACATAGCTTTTTGTGTCTGCGGCAACTTTTCCGATGATTTGGAATTCTACTTTTCCGTTTGCGATGTCTTCTTGAAAATGCTTGGCCAAAGGAAAAATTTGTTGGGCATTTTTTCTCAATGATGCAACGCCCAGCAATGCAAAAATAGGCTTGTTGGGAACCGCTGTTTTTAACGCAGGTTTAACTGCGCTGATAGGATGTTCAATACAAAGGATTTGTTCGGCAGCCAACAGGCCCGACTTAACGATTTTCTCTTTGATCAGTGCGCTTAGCACCAGATATTTTAGGTTCCCTGGACTATTTTGAAATGCTCTTTTGTAAAGAAATGCATTCAGCTTATCCTTGGAAGAAATCTCAGTTTTGAATAAAAACTCAATTTCCCCGTGTAAACCAATGATTACCTTCTGATTGCTATTTTTTCTTATCCTGTCCAGATAAAGGAATAAGTTAATGGCGGTCAATGTACAAAAGAAAAGAAAATCCGGTTTTTCTTTTTGCGCCTGCCGAAATAACTTAGTGATGAACGTATTGTCTTCCTTTATTTTTTTAACCCAGGAAATGCCTTTTTTGACAAGTGACCGTGCAGGATCAATGATATGTATCGGGAAATACTGAATGGATTTTCCCGGAACCGATGAAACTTTATTACGAACACTTTCTATGTGACTTTTATCCGCGAAAAAAATAATCTCGGCATTTTGATCATCCAGACTTTGAATAATATTGATACAGCCACTATTATTAATAACATGGTTATTTCCAATAATCACATTATCGATAACATAGTATTTCCTTGACTCTCTCATTTAATTGAACATGCCAGATTAATCGTGTTTAAGTTTATTTTTGAAATAAAACACGTGCAGACTCAAATTTTGACCGATCGGTAAACACCCTTTTTGTTTTAAGGTCAACTACTTTGCAACCTTTGAAAATCACCGGGTTGGATGCAACACGTGCGGTGCTTCTTGCTAATGTGGAGCTTTGAACGAGTTTGCGAGAGGAATTGATGTGAAATGTACAGTTTTCAAAGACCACATTATCATAAAGATCCAATAGCGGCTGCTTGCTTGGCGATTCGCCTGCAATTGAATTGTCCCGGATGATACAATTTGTAAAACGTGTTGTGCCATCTGCATCCATCACCTTGTCTTTTCGATACATTAAGAAGCTTCCTGTAATGTCACATTTTTCAAATGACACATTTCTGCTAGGGGAAAAATTCATTTGAATAGCATAAAATCTGTTGGTTCCAGGGATCATCTTCCCGGCGTTAATTGTGCTATTTTTAAATACAACATTGTTTACATTCCCGGCAATATTTACAGAGCCACTTCCTCCTTTATTTGCAGAAATGACACAATTTTCGAAAAGGATTTCAGATAATGCTTTATGCGTTTTATCCTGATTTTCAATATCCACATTCGCTCCGGCGCAATCCTGATTACCGCCCATTCCGGTAAACTTAAATGCACAATCCACAGCTTTTAAATGTGAGCCAACCGTAAAGCTAAGCCCTTGTCTGCCATTATATTCCGACCGGCATTTGATTAATGTTGCGTGATACTTTCCCTCGGGAAGCGCTTCTCTTGGAGTTTGAATATATATTCCGTCTAAACCGAAATGATGGGCATAAACATTTTGAAGCAAAAGGTTTTTTGCACAGTAGGAAACAATCCCAATGAATACAAGATCGGGACGTTACGCGATCATGCCTTTTGGCGGAGCATAATATGTTCCTTTTGGAAATGTTCATCCGTGAAGTTTCCAGATTCTTGATGGTCACATTTTTCTGCAACTATGGCTAAAGGTTAATAAGCCGCCCAAGCGAAGCTTGTGTTTCGACGCCTGCCCCTTTGGGTTCCTTGCCGGTTACCGGATCAAAAAAACCGTATTTTGTGTCATCCAGATATTTAAAAATCGACGCGATCTTACCATTCTTGCTAACGGTTCCTGTAATGGTGAAGTTATCAACGCCATTGAAAATATCAGAATACTTAGGCCTTGCGTAGGCAACTCTGTTAGCTGAATCTTTATCAATAATCTGGGTTCCGACTCGGGTAAATTCCTTTCGGAATGAGCAGCTTTCCGCCACCTTTTTCATTGAAGTATTTAATCGCCCGGCTCAATGCTTCAGAATCATCCGTAGCGCCGTCGCCTTTGGCTCCAAAATCAGTTTTAAAATTTTTGCTGGGTAGTGTCTGACCAAATATCGCGTTTGACGCAATGCAGAGTAAGAGGAGTAAAAAGCATGATTTTGTTATTTTCATCTTGTTTGTCCTTTGGTTAATAAATACATTTCCAACGGCATTATGCTGAAAAGAAGGCTTTAAGCAATGTTAATTAACATATCGGTTTGTGTCCGATTGTAAAATCCAGATGTAAGGAACGAGCAAATCTGATCCGTTGACAACCAACGAAACCAGCTTGGAAAGTGAGTATAAGATAATGATGAGGAGCCAAATTGTACGACTTTTAACATGTTCGTAAAGAATGCAGAAAAGCAGTATTTCAAAAATATAGAAATAAGAAACAAGCCGTTGTAGTGTCAAAAAGTCGATTACAATGAAGAATACAATGTTCCCGAATGTGTATAAATTGAGAAAACCTTTATAATGTGCACTAACGTTTGAAAGCTTGTTCTGAAAATAAAAGAAAATCGGCAACAACACTGCACGCTTGGCGACTGCCGCAATCATTCGCTGTGTTTTGCTTAGGTTTGTCCCGTAGGTTTTTTCATTTCCAAGGGCCATATAGATCTCTGCTTTTTCAGAAATCCGGTCGAGGCCAAGTCCTCGCGGGACTAAATTGATCCCAATCTGAAGCAAATTTTCCGAACCTCCTACCATTCCCAAACCAATCGCAACAACCAACCAGATGGTCTTGGACTTAATAGTCCAATCGTAATGGTATAAAAAATATGCCAAAACAAACACATAAGCGGTAATATGGATCTGCGCTGCCAGAAATACAAGGAACAAAAACGGCCAAGGGCGCTTCTCTATAACGAAGATCGTGCTGATTAAACAAATGCTGATCGCCAGCATTTGCCGCACAGCAGTAATGTCACCCATCGCCGTTCCCCAGTAAAGCAGTGTCACAAGCAGGATTGCCTTAGTGTAACGGTAAAAGAAAAGCGCTTTCATGCTGATAACCAGCGTAGAGAGAACGAACAGATAAAACGTGAAATTTTCAGAAAACAACCTCAGAAACCGGACAAAGTAGGCAAATCCGGGTTCCATAGCGATCATGAAAAAGGGGTCGTCGCTGTCGAACGTCGTATAGAAATTCTCATACGGTCGCCAGTCGTTTCCGGTTTCCCAACGCAAACTTCCGAGTGCGATAAAAGTAAGGGTAATTGTAATGTAGATCCATTTTTTCGTTTCCCGCGGAACCTCAACGCGCTCTAGTAAAGCGATGGCGGTAAGCAGTAAGAAAATAATGTAATACAACATAATGTTAAATCAAATGAAGATATATGAGGTTATTGGCTGATTCGTTTGGCTAACCCCAATCTTCTCTTCTATTGCATTCTTACGCTCTTCACCAAAATTTTCAATGATCATGCCTACGACACTGATTTTAAATGCGTAAAAGATCCATTTGAATGATGGCAAAATAGCATACATCTTATTTTTCTGCTGTGCCTTTCGGATTTCCCTCAAAATTCGATTGTTTCCCGAAGTTGAGCTAACACCAATCGCCCTCATTTTAGCAACCGTCAGCGGAATGTGGAAGGCATCGTGGTCTTTCAGGTAACTCAGCAGGATGTCGTAATCCGCTACGATCTTGAATTGCGTATCATACAAACGGTTTTCAAAAAGCTTGGCCGCATGAAATACACCCTGATGTGAAATGTTCATTCTCACATTCAAAAAATAATCTTTTAGATTATGCCACTCATTGCCCCGCACGATCTCTGTGCCCGATGCATATATAATGGCCACATCCCCATACGCAACCAAACTTTCCGTTTGCGAAAGATAGGGCGCAACTTTTGAAAGCGTGTCATTGTCGAGGAGAAAGTCATCCGCATTAATGAATAGCAGCCAGGAGCCGGTCGCTTTCTGGATTCCCTTATTCATTGCATCGTAAATGCCGCCATCTTTTTCACTAACCCAATAGCTGATTTTATCGTCGTACTTTTTAATAATTTCAACGGTTTTGTCGGTTGAGTTTCCGTCGATGATAATGTATTCTAAATGCTTGTAAGTCTGATTGACGATGCTCGTGATGGTCTGCTCGATATGGCTTTCCCCATTTCTGACAACAGTTATCACGGAAATTATTGGCAATTGATCATTCATTATTTACAAGATTTAAGGCAACTCATTTTAGACAAAGCGAAACTTCCTTCATGAATTTCTCCGCATAAGTCTGGATTGTGAAAGTCTGGCTGACGTGCGCCATGCCCTGTGCAGCTATCCGCGCGTAAAGATCGTGGTCTTTGATCAACCGTTCTATTTGGTGCGCCAATGTTTCTTCCAATCCAAAATACAGCAAGCCCGTTTTTTCATTTTCAACAATTTCAAACGTTCCTGATGATCCAAATGCAACGACCGGAACACCATACATCATACTTTCAATTGTTACCCGGCCCAATGCTTCGTTTTGCGCGCACATCAACGATATGTCCAGCTCCTTATAAATGGCTTCAATGTCTTTGGAAAAACCCGCAAAGTGAACATGATCTGTCAATCCTTCATGTTGAACATACTCTTTCAAGACACTGAAATACTCTTCCGAGCTGACATTGCCAATAATTCGAAGCGTGACAGGAATGTTGTTTTTGACCAACAGATTAATGGCCTTAATCGCCATAAACTGATCCTTGGCCGGATCAATAATTCCAACAATGCCAATAACGGGCGCATTGCCAAGCTGTGTTTTCGGCAAAACTCCGGGCTTGTTATCCACAAGCCCATTATAGATTACCTGATAATTATTCTTGATTCCCGCGTCAAAAATTCTTCGTTGCAGAATGCTTTTTGAGATGCAAATGATGGTCTGTGCTTTTTTTGCAAAAAAATTGAATGACTTTTTCCCAAGCAAGTATTTCAGGCCGTAATCTTCATAGACAAATTCACGAATGTGCCACAAATGCTTACGCCCGGAAATCATCGAAACTAGCGCACCTATAAAGATGACAGAAGAGTTGGAATGAATCATATTAACTCTTTTAATGATCACCAGATAAGCAATGTAAAACGCCAGCACAATGTTAAAAGCTAACCGTTTGAGGCTATGGTAAAGCTGGAATTTTTTTGGTGTGCTGTAAACGTCATTCGTAAATGGCACTATACTGAAAGCGATGCCGTGCTTTTTCAGCTCGTCTGTAAATTCACTTTCCTCCTTGCAAATCACCCACCAGTCGATCCTGTCCTTCAATGAAACCAACAGCGTCAAGAGTGACCTGTTAGCACCATAAAGTTGCCCATAATGCGAGAAGGATAGTACTTTGGGTTTCTTCATAAGCTCCACAGGAATGTCACTCCCAGGCATAGAAAGCAGATTTACTTGATTTTACGAGCAACGAGGATAAATGTGCAGGCATCCTTGTCTTTAACACTTTGACGTGCCATTTTATCAAAAAAATAGATCAGCGGTTGCATTACCAGCGCCAGCACGGGACGCATTGCAGGCCGGAGCTTGAATGTGAAAGCATCCTGAAACAATTGCAACCCCATCGCAGCCCGACCAATGATGCCGGTGAAGTAAATGATCTCAAAGCCGCTGTCGGTAACTATTTTTTGCAGGCCGGTTGAAGTCCACCGCCAAAAATCGGTAGGATCGGGGTGATACATCCAGTAACCGTGCGTGCTCAGGATGAGCAAGCCGTCCGTTTTAAGGACTCTTTTGGCTTCGGAAAGATAAAACATCGGGTTCACAACGTGTTCCAGCGCTTGCGTTGAAATCACCACGTCGAGGTTCTCTTCGGGTAAGTCGATGACGCCTTCGGGTGTAATGTGAATGTCCGCAATAGGATTTAGAGGCAAATCAATGCCTATATACTTCTCTACATAAGGAGCAATCAGCGTTTCGTATGGCTTATTTCCACATCCATAGTCAGCCAAAACCAGTTTTACTGGACTATTTGCGACAAACTTTTCAATCACTGTCTCGATTGCTTGGCGCAATTGGCGCAAATAATAATAGCGTGTGGCCATCCTTCCAAAAATAGATGGATATAATCTGTCGCGCCCAGGTTCTCTTACGTACATAATTAATAGGTTTTTACAATCTTATTTATATTCAACAAATCCTCCTAATTCAATCGAATCGTCAGGACTTCACTGCAATTCTACCAGTGTAATCAATTCGGTTTAACAATATGGGCTTATCCGTAAAATACTCATCAACTGCTTTCTTGCAACCCTCCCAATGTCCGTAATCATCGATAATCAGTACACCGGATTTGGAAAGCATGGGGTAAAGATAATCTAGTTCATGCGCTGTCGACTCATAAAAGTCTGTGTCCAATCGCAGTAAAGCAATGTCATTCGTCGGAAGGTTTTGCAGAATTGTATCTTCTACTTTGCCCTTCACATAATGGATGCTGGCTGCATTGTATCCTGTCAAAGCCATATTATTTTTGACATCATTGATATCAGCAAGGCACCAGACCGATGTTTCTTTGTTATCCAAGCTTTGCCGCATGAGCACTTGGGCATTGTCACCGCGGAAAGTCACATCGTCTTTGGTAGGTTCCGACATTCCTTCAAATGTATCGTACAAATGCAACGCTCGGTCGGAACAGCCAAGATTGGCCAAAGTAAGCGCTATCATCATTGAACTTCCACCTCTCCAAACGCCGCATTCCACAAAAAAGCCCTGAATGTCATATTTAATGACATAATTCACGGCCTGATACAACGAATACATTCTTTCAATCGATGTCAGTGGTGTACGGACGGCATTTATCGTACAACGACATGAAAACCTCGTCATGCGTGAACTTCTCCGGCGCAACGATCTTGGAAATTTTCAACCCAAAGGGTTTCGGGAAAATGGAATTGATTGACATCAGTAATGGTTATAAGTGTGATAGTTAAATGATACGCGACAAAAACTTATTTTAGATGTATCAGCAATGTTGTTCAATCTCTTCATGCAGTTTAAACACTACTTTTTCCTAAATTCCCGAGTATGGTTTTAAATTTTCTAAAATGAAACAAACCGAAAATGGCTCCTGCAATGATTCCTTTTAGTGCAAGTGCGTAAATTTTCGAAAGAGGCGTGAGTTCAGGACCGGAAAGCTGCTGATGAATGAAAAGCGCAATAATAAGGACTATGGCAACCGGGAATTGTGCAGCAATGATCTTATAGAAACGAAGAACCGACGCTTTCAATAACCCCGCAATCAAGACATAAAAAACGATCAGGAAATTAGCCACAAAAGCCGCAGACAATGACATGGAAGTTGTTGTAAGTGACTTAAAATATAATACTCCTAAAAGGATAGACCCGACTATCGTGGTCGCACTAAAAAGACCAAGCTTGAAAAGTGTGTCCGTTCTGCCGACGGCCTGAAATATGGCTCCCGCACTGGAAGTCATGATTTGAACCCAGATAGTCACACTAAAAATTCTTAGGATTGGAATAACAGCCAGCCATTGCTCTCCTAATAATATCGGGATAATTTCGTCCGCTGCAAAAAAGATGAAAATGGATACAGGAATCCCTAGCATGGCCAGGATGTTGATCAATTTCAAATATTCTTCCAAAATGACTTTTGGCTGATCTTTAAACCGTGCTAAAACCGGATGAAGCACCGGGCTGATCACATGCGTCAGATTCGCGATCGGATACATCATTAACTGGTAGGATTGATTGTAAATCCCAAGCATTTGATTGCCCATAAACTTGCCAATCAGAATGTTATCCAGATTTCGCGAAAAATAGTTAATGAAGTTAAATGCGAATTGAAAGAAAGAATAGCGTGCGATTTTTCTAAAACCGTCAAATGTAAACCCACTGATCAGTTTTAACTTTGAAAAATAAACATAAAGCGAGAACATGATAAAGCTGGTGAGAATCGACCGCCAGACAATGGCATAATAACTCCAACCCATTTTCGCTAAAAAGATAACGCATCCCCCGGTTATGACTGCCACAATCACTTCGATCGTGCCTAGTAACTTAAATGACCTGGATTTTGCCAATAAATTCTTCGGAACAACAGATAATGAGCTGAAAAATACGCTGATAGAAAGTAGTTGACCGATGGGAATATATTCTTTGCTTCCAAAATACCAGGCAATCCCATAGGAAAGGAAAAAGAACGAAACGGCAAGCAATGCACTGAGGAAAACACTTATTTTGAAGATATCCGAAATGTCTTTTTCTGAAAGATCCTGGTTTTGAACAATGGCTACACCAATTCCGATATCGCTCAAAATATAGAAAAACGAGATAAACACCGTTACAATGCCCAATGTCCCGTATTCAGCGGGTGAAAGCAATCTGGCCAGCACAGAATTAATGCCCAGCCCGATCAATATGTTGCTATATTTTGCAGTAAATACGGCTAATGTCCCACGTTTTATTTCTTCCTGAATCCGCATTATACTTCTAATTTTTGTTTAAGCTTGCTTAGAAATATGGTAACCGGGAAGAACAGTGAGAACATAGAACTCGCATTTTTGGCGAATGCAATCTGATAGTTTGCATTCCAATAAGCCTTTCGCCCCAGCGACTTATACATTGTAACCCGCCAAGGCTGGGCAAGGATTAAGGATCTTTCAAGTTTAAAACGCAGACTTGATGAGATCGGTAATTTTTTGTAATTGTCAAAAAAGTCGTTGATCAAACCGTCTTTTCCATAACCCCAATCTTTCTTTTTTACCGGCTGAACCACGCGAACCGGAAATTCAGTGACCAGGTAAGTATTTCCTTTCATGCAGCAAAGGCCTGCAAAAAAGATATAGGGATAAAGGTTATCGACGCCTCGGGAGCCATATTGCTCAAATAAACCCTCGCGCTTGAAAATCAAGCCGCTCATTTGATGGGCTTTCCAGGCAGTTTGAAATATTGCTTTTTCCCCCGGACCAAACTTCTTGATCGGGCCAATGGTGTCCCGTGAATCAGCCACGACTTTATTGTCAACCGAAACCGGAACGTAATTGGGGACAATGTAAGTGGCTGCCGGATCATTTTTCAGGATTGACAAGCACGCTGCAAGATATTCGTAGGAGATATAATCATCGTCACCCAGATACATAATGTAATCAGAAGTGGCTATTTCCAACACAAAAAGGACATTGGCTTTTAGACCAATATTCTCGGTTTGGCGATAAAAATCAATGTTGAGACTTCCTTCATTTTTGAATTCCGTGACTTTTTCATAAGTATCGTCAGGGGAGCAGTTGTCTGAAATCACAAGTTTGACCTCATTTTGAAACTTGCCCCGGCCAATCATTTCCCTCAAAATTCCCAGGTTGTACAATAGGAAATCAGCTCGGTTATAAGTGGGAATCAGAATGCTAAGCATAACGTGTAAGTGTGGATGCGGGTCACAGGCGGGCCTGTTCTTCTAATTTAACGACTTGGAATATTCCGGAATGCTGTCCAAAATGGACGTTTTAGCCTCCCAGGCTGGAAATTGTGATCTTAGTTTGGTCGAATTCAGCTTCAGGACTTTCATGGTTTCATCATAACGCTGCAAGCCTTCCGGCTTTTCAGTTTGCGGTATGTGCATGGCCTCGTAAATGCTGGCAATGATATCTTTAACCAAGCGTGATTCGCGGCAAGGTACATTGTAAATTCCGGAAGGCACATTTTCAGCCGCTAATAGTTGGCGAAAAAGGCCAGCGGCGTCTTTTGCGTGAATATATTGCCTCGTTTGATGACCGCCCGTTAGTTTGGGCTTTTGATCAGTTTGAAGACATTGGATCAGATAAGGGATCAATCGGTTCGAATTTTCACCTCTTCCGTAAATCGTGGGTAAAATCAGGTGAAAATGGTTAAAGTTTAAATTGGCGCTCTGGAAAAACCTGGAAAGAAGCCGTTTGGAAACGCAGTAATTGTTAGGAGCAGCAAGTAACGACGTCAAAAGTGCTGCTTCCGTAAATGCTTTGTCTTCCTGATTATTGCCAATTTCAGCATAGGAACCGAATGTGACATATTTCCCCCGGTAATTGTGCTGATTCAAATACAACGCCAGATTAATGGGAAGATAAGTATTTAGTTTCAAACACAAAATCATCCCCTTTTCCAGCCTGAATGCCACTGCCGGCACAATAGATAATGGAGTCAAATGCCAGCAGTTTTTCAAAATCAATCTCCTTCGCCGGATAATCGAATGGCACATGCTGAGGCAACTGATAATGATTGCTTCTGCTGTATCCAACAATTGTATGATCCGGTGATAAGTCTTCAATGAGATATCGGGCAAGAAACGAGTCGCTACCAATGATCGCTATGTTATTTTGCATAAGCTATGATTGTGTCCCTAGTTTTATTTGCAGCCTCTTGGGGGGAAATAGTGAAAGCTTTATACCATTCCAATGTCACTGCTATGGCGGTTTTGGCGTCGTACTTCGGCGTCCATTTCAGTTCGTTGATCGCTTTGCTAATGTCCAGTTTAAGCAAACCTGCTTCGTGAGGCTGGTTTGTCAGGTTAGGCGTTGTGTATTGTCCTTTTTCCCAATAGCGGATGGCTTTATTCACCAATTCTTCAACCGTCAGATTATCTTCGGAAAATGGCCCTAAGTTATAGCTTTCGCCAAATCCTTGCGGATTTTCGGCCAGCTTGGCACCCAAATGCAGATAACCGCCGAGTGGGTCTAAAACATGCTGCCAAGGGCGGACAGGAATTTGGATTACGGACGGATACAACTTCTTCATTTTGTAAAGCACGAACGATATCCGGAATGATCCGATCCTTCGCCCAATCACCACCACCAATCACATTACCCGCTCGCGCACTTGTAATGGTCTTTTGGTGAACAGAATAAGTTGCAGGATTAAAAAATGAATTGCGATAGGAACTGATCACCAATTCAGCACAAGCTTTACTGGCACTATAAGGATCGTATCCACCCAGGCGATCCGTTTCACGATAAGGGTAATGCCATTCCTTATTTTCGTACACTTTATCCGTCGTAATGAGGATAACCGTGCATTTTTTCTCCAAACCCCGAACGGCATCAAGCACATTCGCTGTTCCGATGGCATTGACAGCAAAGGTTTCAGAAGGAATTTCGTAGGAAACGCGAACGAGCGGCTGAGCAGCTAAATGAAAGACAAAATCCGGTTCAAAAGCTTGGATTTCTTGAATCAACCGACCGCTATCGCGAATGTCAGCAATGACCGATTCGCAAAGGGAATCTCCATTGATAATGTTGTAATGATCCATTTCCGTTTCCGGGGCGAGCGCGTAACCTTTCACTTCCGCGCCTAGCAAATGCAGCCAATACAAAAGCCAGGATCCTTTGAATCCTGTGTGCCCTGTAAGGAACACTTTCTTTCCTTTATAATAGTGTGCTAGGTGTTGATAAGTCATATGTCGTATTTTACCAGTTTTTCCATGGGGCTTTCCCTGAATCCCACAAATTTTCCAATTCTTGTTTGTCTCGGAGCGTATCCATCGGTTTCCAGAAACCACTGTGTTTATACGCGACCATTTGGTTGTCCGAAGCTATATTTTCAAGCGGTTCTTTTTCAAAAACAGTTTTATCCTCTGTAATGTAATCCAGCACTTCCGGCTGACAGACAAAGAAACCGCCATTGATCCAGGCACCATCGCCTTTTGGTTTTTCCATGAAAGAGATCACGGAATCATTGTCTTCTCCAATGTTCAGCGCACCAAAACGTCCGGAAGGCTGCACTGCGGTGACAGTAAGTAATTTTTTATTTTTTTGATGAAAAATAACAACTTCTCTAATGTTCACGCTGCCTACACCATCACCATAAGTCAATAGGAACGGCTCGTTATTAAGGTATTTTTGGACGCGCTTTACTCGTCCGCCGGTCATTGTGTCCATGCCTGTGTCGACGAGCGTCACTTTCCATGGTTCAGCCTGGGAGTTATGAATTTCCATCTTATTTTCCCGCATATCAAATGTTACATCGGACTGATGCAGGAAATAATTGGCAAAATATTCTTTGATGACATAACCTTTGTAGCCAAGGCAAATGAGCGAATTCGTTGAAGCCGTGTGCTGCATATATTTTCATGAT
Organism: Dyadobacter sp. AC419; assembly: GCF_979253085.1. Taxonomy (NCBI): domain Bacteria; kingdom Pseudomonadati; phylum Bacteroidota; class Cytophagia; order Cytophagales; family Spirosomataceae; genus Dyadobacter; species Dyadobacter sp. AC419. The sequence continues at coordinate 31,638 of NZ_CEEDCD010000016.1, forward strand.
ATGCCATAAAATCGGACTTCCGCCAATTTCAACCATTGGCTTCGGTCTTAAAACCGTTTCTTCTGAGAGGCGCGTCCCTAATCCCCCGGCGAGTAATACAACTTTCATTACAATGTAAGATAGTGATGTGAAAATAGAACTGACTCAGTTGAAAAGCCTTTCGTGAAGCTTTTCTCTAAAAATAACAATATAACCAAGTGCCAGAAAAGCACCCAAAGCACCAAACACAGCGGCAAATAAAACACGTTTTCGGGCTGCTTGGAAGCAATGGGACCTTCGTCGGTTCTAATACTTTAAACACTGGCCGCTCTTCTTTTACTTTTATTTTTAGTTGTTCCTGCTTGACGATCAAATCCGAATAGATTGACTGAGCCAATGTAAAATCAGATTGCAGGCGCTGTTCTTCAATTCTGGCCACATTCAAAAATGCATTTCGATTACGATCCCGATAACTTTGAAGCGCATATTCTGCATTTGTCAGGCGTTGTTTCGATTCTTTTACACGAGACGAAAGGAAATCGAGTTGCTGCGTGAGCTTAGCAGTTCTGAAATCTTCTACATAGCCGACCAGATAAAAGCGAGCCGCTTCAACCAATATCGCTGCAACAACCGGGTCAGGTAATTCCGATTCAATGGAAATAAGACCATTTTTTTGTTCAATGGAAGCCTTAACCATACTTTTTGCGCCCGAAATCAGTCCTTGTTCCTCACCGGAATAATTGAGAATGTTGCTGTTTTTAAGTTCCAGTTTTGGGCCGGCAGCACTTTTTGCTTTTCTTAAGATAAAGATCGATTTGATACGCGAAAGGAAACTGACCGTTGTGTCACGCCGCAAATAATCCCGCAGCGTCGCATATTTAATGCCTCCTTGCGTAGTAACTGGCTGTTTGGTCAGGAACTCACCAAAGGCCGACGTTTCAAGAATATTAGGATAAAGGTCAGGAGTAAGGTTACCCGTTCCCTCGCCCGAGTTTCCACCCATCGCCAGGCTGAAAAAGGACGATTTGCCAACGCCGTATTCTGGTAATAAAATGGTTTGAGCTGTATATTTTTTTGTAACCGCGTAACTCAATGCATAACCGACCACAGCCATGAAAACTCCGACTGCTACAAGAATGACGATATATTTCCTAAAAAAAGCGATGATATCCACCAAATGAATTTCAAATGACGGCTCATAGCTTTTTGTAGTTGTAATGGGCTGGGACATATCTATTTGCTAGAAAATTCTGGTGAATTTATAGGAATCGGATGATCGTAATGGCAAGTGTAGACAGCAGTGAAATAATTGCAATCCGCTCACCAGTGGTGCTCTGACGGTCCAGCTTCGGTTCTTTTACCGGAATGGTAACGGTCGATCCCGGCTCTACCCTTGGATATGATCTGAAAAACAAAAAACGGCTCGTGCGGTGCGTCCTTCCATTTGGATACGAAACGTAAATTCTGTTTTTGCGTGCTCTTTCCGCCAGGCCACCGGCTTGCGAAATGTAGTCACGGAAATTGAACTGAGGATCGAAGTTGACCAATGAAGGATTGTAAACACCGCCCTGTATGCGGACCATTTCGGACTTTTTAGGAATAATCAGCGTGTCACCGTCTGCAAGAAGCAAGTTGGAAGGAATAGAGGGCTTCTCAATAATCGCTTTCAGATCCAGCGCGACCAGTTCTTGTTTGCGATAAAATCTTGCACCTTCTATATAAGCCTCTTTCCGCATGCCGCCTGCCTTAGGGAACAAATCGGAAATTTTTTCAAAGTTGTTGAGGATTGTATAGGTTCCCGGATAAGTAACTTCACCAAATATGGTAACGGTTTTCTGCGTCTCGTATCTGGGCGATCTCCGCACAAGGACAATGTCGTATGGATAGAGCGTGAACTTCTGGTCTTGCTCATTTAACGTTAGGTTATCTGCCACATCCAGCGTGAAAATCCGTACATTTTGATTGGACGGGAGACCTGTTGTATCATTTTTTACCCTGCGGGAAACTTCGATGCGGTAAGGAAGACCGCCTTCTGTGTAACCACCTGCCTGGAAAATCAGATCGGCGATAGTAATGTCTTTGTAATAATAGTATTCACCCGGATTAATAACTGAACCTCTGACGGATAGGAACGTAAATTCCTTCAAATCCTCCACCGATTTTATGGTAAGAATGTCGCCGGGTAACAAGGCAACGTCCGGAATTTCATTATTGAGAAGCTTTCTCAAGTCAATGGCCACAAGTCCTGTCTGCGTATCGCCACTGGATCTTTCCAGCAATGCACGATTGAGGAATGCTCTTGGACTGATTCCTTCCGAGATCGTTATCAGTTCTTTAACAGTCTTGGTGCGTTCGTCTAATGGATAAACTCCCGGCCTTGACACAGCGCCACGAATTTCAACCTGGTTAGCAACAACATCCAATATTTTCTTGACGTTGTAGATATCACCATTTTTTGGCGCGAAAGTGTTAACCTGGACAGAATCAATACTTCCTATAACAAAATTGTTGCCTGTGTTTCTTTGATATTGAATCAATTTCAGTAAAAGCCTCGGGGGTGAAGCCACCTGCATATTTCAACAGATCTTTCACTGTCTCGCCGACTTTCACTTCAAAAATTCCGGTCTTCTTTACTTCACCGGTAAGTTCTATACGGGTATCGTAGGGGCGGATCAAGATAATATCCTGGTCTTGCAAAGAAATGTTGTCCCTTAGATCTGCATCTATCAAAAACCGGTAAAGGTCAATTTGACGAATGACCTGATTATTGCGGATCACCTCTATATTACGGTAAGATCCATTGCGACCAGGACCACCTGAGACGTAAAGTGCATTAAAAGCAGTTGATAATGAGGAAACTGTATAAGTCCCGGGCCGAACAACTTCACCGGTGATCATTACACGAATACTGCGGACATTGCCAAGTGTAATTGTGGAATAAGTCCCTGAACCTGGGCGGTTTAGTTTGGAGTATGCTTGCCTTAATCTGTTAACAATCCGCTCGTTGGCTTGTTCAATTGTAAGTCCATTTACATAAACCGGCGCGAGGTTCAGCATTTTTACTGTTCCTTCCGGGCTGATTTTCATTCGGAAATTGTCGACTGAGTTTCCGTAAATATCTACAACGAGCTCGTCGTCTGGGCCAAGAATGTAATTTCTCGGCGTTGGAATCCTAAGATTAGGCTCGAAAGTGGTGGAAGTTCTGCGAAAAAAAGATGAACCGAATGTTCTGTTAAGCCTTCTATATCTGGCTCGTCCAGCTACGGTCGTGTCCCTTTCGTTATTTGTCTCGTCTTCTAATTCATCCAGGTCGTCCTGTTCCCTTGTCTCGTCCAGTTGATCGCGATTCGGATCATTTTTCGTGTTGTCTTTTGTGGTCTGCTCCAGACGCTTCCGCATCGCGGAAATGTCATCCAATGTATAACCCCTTTGCAAAGCAGCTTTTTCGATGTCCATATCAGACATCCCGACTGTTTAGCCTGATTATAAAATTCAACTGCCTGTGAATTCGAAACAGGAGCCTGCGTTGGTTGGGTTGGATTCGGTTGACTCGGTACGTTGGTCGGAGTTTGCTGTGCTGGGTCTTGGGCCTGAGAAGCTATTGTAACAAGTAGGATAAAGAACGCTATCCAAATTGCGCTTAATTTCTTAGATAAATAATGCATGTAGTGTCAATTATATTAAATGGCGTCGGGACGCATTTTAGAATGATCCGGGGTGCTCGACCAAGCAAGCAGCAAAACTACGAAATCTTACAATAAGTAAATTCGCCGCAATAAATATATTAATCCAATAACCTTTTAAACTATTTCCGATTTAATCGATAATTCTTTCATCTGCGCCGCTGAAATCAACGACGGTGAATCAATCATTACATCGCGTCCCGAATTGTTTTTTGGGAATGCAATGAAGTCCCTGATTGAATCTGCGCCACCGAAAATCGAACAAAGGCGATCAAAGCCAAACGCGATCCCTGCATGCGGAGGCGCTCCAAATTCGAATGCATTCATCAAAAATCCGAACTGCTCCTGCGCTTCTTCTTCGCTGAACCCGAGTATAGCAAACATCTTTTGTTGCAGCTCTTTCTCGAAAATCCGGACAGAACCACCGCCCACTTCAACGCCGTTAATTACCATATCGTATGCGTTGGCGCGAACCGCTCCCAAATTTTCATCTAATAACGCAATGTCTTCTGGTTTTGGACTTGTAAACGGATGGTGCATCGCAAACCAGCGGTTTTCAGCTTCTCCATATTCAAGCAGCGGGAAATCAAGCACCCATAGTGCACGATAAATGTTCGGATCTCTCAGCCCTAATCTTGAACCCATTTCCAAACGAAGCTCATTCAATTGCTTCCGTGCTTTGTCAGCTGCGCCTGAGACAATGAGGATCAAATCGCCTGGTTTAGCATTAAACGCCTCAGCCCATTTCTTAATATCTTCTTCGGCGTAGAATTTGTCAACGGACGATTTCAATGAACCATCGGTATTATAACGCACATAAATCAGTCCTTTTGCACCAATTTGCGGACGTTTCAACCAATCGGTTAATTCATCCATTTGCTTCCGCGTATACACCGCGCAGTCGGGTGCACATATGCCCACAACAAGCTCTGCGTCATCAAACACACCAAAGCCTTTTCCGGAAGTCAGGTCCTGCGCTTCACCTTTTAGCTCAACAAATTGCATATCAAAGCGAATATCGGGCTTGTCTGAGCCATATAAGCGCATTGCATCCGCATAAGTCATCCGTGGAACTTCGGGAAGATCAAAGTTCTTAACCTTGCTGAAAAGATTCCGGATCAGTCCTTCAAATGTGTTTAACACGTCTTCCCTGGGTTACAAATGACATTTCACAGTCGATTTGTGTAAATTGAGGCTGTCTGTCGGCGCGAAGATCTTCGTCGCGGAAACATTTGACAATCTGATAGTAACGGTCAAAACCAGCAACCATCAGCAATTGCTTGAATGTTTGCGGAGATTGTGGCAATGCATAAAAATTCGCCCGGATTCATGCGGCTTGGAACCACAAAGTCACGTGCGCCTTCCGGTGTGGATTTAAATCAAAACCGGCGTTTCAACTTCTATAAAGTCCAGATCATCCAAATAAGCACGCGTATGACGTGCAACCTGATGCCTTAATTGTAAATTTTTACGAACAACATTTCTTCTCAAATCCAGATATCTGTATTTCATCCGGATATCATCGCCGCCATCCGTTTCATCTTCGATCAGGAAGGGAGGCAATTTGGCAGGGTTCAATACATTCAGTTCAGTAACGCGGATTTCGATTGAGCCCGTCGCAATTTTATCATTTTTGGAAAGGCGCTCTATCACAACCCCTTTGGTTGAAATTACAAACTCGCGGCCCAGCGAGCGCGCCGTTTCAAGCACATTAGCCTGTGTTTTTCCTTCTTCAAACAGAAGCTGAGTTATGCCATAACGGTCACGCAAATCAAGCCAGATCATGCCGCCCTTATCGCGAACGCGCTGCACCCAGCCGCATAATACAACCTCTTGATTTACATGTTCTAAGCTTAACTCTCCACAGGTATGGGTACGTAACATATAACTATTTTAATACTGAGATAATGAAACTGCCTGATAATAAATGCCGCAAAAGTACGTATTTTTAGCAAATCTAACATGAAGTGTTTTTTATGAAATTATATAAAAGCCTGAGCTGGCAAGCCGGAGTGGTTCTGTACGCAATGATTTTTTGCTTCACCTGCTCCTGTGATTCCGACCCGGATCCAGTTACAAGCACTTCTGTTGACTTCGAAACAACACCTGAAAAAGTGCAGATCGCGCCAGGAATAATTGATGAGGCATCGGGCATCGTTCCGAGTTACAGCATGGCTGGAAATTTTTGGATTAACCAGGATTCAGGGCAGCCCGCAGCGCTTTATTTGTTAAATAAAGACGGTAAGCAGATCAAGCAAATCAATGTTCCCGGTGCTGCTAACCGCAATTGGGAAGATGTTGCGATCGGTCCAGGGACCTGCAAATGGCGTCAACTATTTATACATTGGAGACATTGGCAATAACAATGCACCCGCCAGTCCGGTCAGTGTTATTTATCGCGTTCCTGAGATCACCGATGCAAATCAGGCCTTTGATCAAAATGCATTGGCTAAAATCACTTTCAGCTATCCGGACGGGCCAAAAGACGCAGAATCCCTGCTTTTGGATCCCGCTACAAAAGACATTTTTATTGTGTCAAAAGAAAACCTGACTGCCGGACTTTACCGCCTGCCATTTCCACAATCAACGAGTGAAGCTATTGTTGCCGAAAAAGTTGGGACTATTCCCGGCGTCGTTTTTGCGACAGGTGGAAATATTTCAAAAGATGGAAGTGAAATTCTTATCCGCACGTATCTTGCCGTATATTACTGGAAAGTAAACTCAGGTGAGAGCATTGGGCAAACACTTACGAAAGCCGCCACAAAACAATTGTTAGTCGCGCTTGAACCGCAAGGTGAGGCCGTTTGCATGGATGCCGAGGGCAAAGGATTTTATACAATCAGTGAAAAATCAAATGCCGCCAGTGTTACACTGAATTATTACAAGAAAAAATAAACCTGACTTATGTTGAAAACGCTACTAAGCATCGCATTGATGTTCGCTTTTGCTGTTGTCCAAGCGCAAAGCTCGGATGAGCCATTTATCCGCGACAATTACACCAAAACCGAATACGACATTCCTGTTCGCGACGGAATAAAGCTGCACACCATTGTATATGTGCCCAAAGATGCTTCCGGTGACGAAAAATATCCTTTCTTAATGCAGCGCACGTGTTACAGCGTGGCGCCATATGGCAAAGACACTTATCCGCCCCGAATTGGACCAAGCCCCGCGTTAATGCGTGACAAATTCATATTTGTATATCAGGACGTTAGAGGCCGTTATATGAGTGAAGGCGAATGGACAAACATGACGCCGCACATTGCAAATAAGAAAGGCAAGAACGAAGTCGACGAAGCATCGGACACTTATGACACAATTGAATGGTTGCTCAAAAGCATTCCGAACAACAATGGCCGGGTAGGGCAGTGGGGGATCTCATATCCTGGTTTTTACACCACGGCAAGTGCGCTTTCCGAGCATCCGGCATTGAAAGCTTCTTCACCGCAAGCGCCCATTGCCGATTTTTTCTTTGATGATTTTCACCATAATGGCGCATTTACACAAGGTTATTATTTGACGTTTCCCGTTTTTGGAATAAAGCCGCCGAAGCCAACAACTTCTTCGTGGTTCACACAGGATATGATTGAAGCCAAACCCGATGGTTATACATTCAATCTAAACATAGGTTCACTGAAAAACTTTGACCGTTATTATTCCAAAAATTTCTTTTGGGAGGAAACGGTTAAGCACCCCAATAAAGATGAATTCTGGCAAAAAAGAGACATTCTGCCGCATTTGAAAAATATCAAACATGCCTTTATGACTGTGGGCAGCTAGTTTGACGCAGAGGATCTTTACGGCCCTTTGAACACTTATAAAACCATTGAAAAGAATAACCCATCTGCTTATAACACGCTCGTTGTCGGTCCGTTCGGTCACGGGCGGTGGAGCCGGGAAACAGGGCATACATTGCACAATGACATTTATTTCGGTGACAGCATTGCCACTTTTTACCAAAACAACATTGAGGCAAAATTCTTCAAGCACTTCTTGAAAGAAGCAGGCGATGGAAAAACAGGTTTGCCGGAAGCATATTTATTTGATACGGGTAAAAAAGCCTGGCAGACTTACGATAAATGGCCTGTGGCGAAAGTTGAAAAGCGCAAACTCTATTTCCACCCAAGTGGTAAGCTCGATTTTAAAGAGCCATCTGACCAGAAATCAGTGAGCGAATATGTTAGTGATCCTCTGAAACCGGTTCCTTATACTGCGAATTTTAAGCAAATGACGGGTTTTACACCATTTGAATATATGTCCGAAGATCAGCGTTTTGCTTCTTCGCGGCCTGATGTGCTCGTTTTTCAAACGGATGTTTTGGAAAATGATATAACCCTCGGCGGAGAAATTACAGCATTGCTGAAAATCAGTACAACAGGAACGGATGCAGACTTTTTTGTAAAAGTAATCGACGTTTATCCTGTCGATGAGAAAAACCATCCATATTTAGCCGATCCCAAAACGGTTCTTGCGGGTTATCAGCAAATGGTGAGAAGTGAGATCATGCGTGCGCGGTTCCGCAACAGTTTTGAAAAGCCGGAAGCCTTGATTGCAGGCCAAATGACAGACATTAAGTTTCGTTTGCAGGATGTTTTGCACACATTCAAAAAGGGCCATCGCATTATGGTTCAGGTGCAAAGCACCGCTTTCCCGCTGTTTGACCGCAATCCGCAAAAGTATGTGGATAACATTTATAAGGCCGCAGATTCGGATTTTATAACGGCTAAGCAGACGATCTTTCACCAGGCAGGAGCCGCCAGCTCACTTGAAGTTGACGTTATTAAATAGGCCCGCAGCATTATGAATTTAAAATTGATTGGAATGAATATCATTGCCGCATCCATTGTTACAAATGGCGTTGCTCAAAACCTGGATTATCCCAAAACCAAGCAAATTGAGCATACGGACGATTATCACGGAGTTAAAGTTGCTGATCCATATCGCTGGTTGGAAGACGACCGCTCGGCGGAAACCGGGGAATGGGTGAAAGCTCAGAATGCAGTCACCTTTGCTTATCTGGACAAAATCCCTTTCAAAGAAAAGATTTTCCAAGACCTGGAAAAGGCATATAATTATCCAAAATATTCGGCACCGAGGAAAAAAGGAGATTACTATTATTTCTATAAAAACGACGGGTTGCAAAATCAGGCAGTGCTTTACCGCCAAAAAGGAGAAAACGGTTCACCGGAAGTGGTTCTGGATCCGAATAAGTTATCTGCCGACGGAACTACGCGTTTGACGGTTTTCAGTTTGTCCAAAGACGGAAATTATGCCGTTTTAGGGTTTTCCAAAGGCGGATCGGATTGGCAGGAATATCAGGTGATGGATATGAAAAACCTGTCCATGTTGGCTGATAAAGTTGAATGGGTGAAAATCTCAGGCGCGGCCTGGCAAGGCGACGGGTTTTATTACAGCCGTTATCCAAAGCCCGAAGGCAGTGCATTAGCAGCCAAAAATGAAAACCATCAGGTTTATTTTCATAAGATAGGAACGGCTCAGGATGCAGATAAGCTGATTTTTGAAGACGCAGCCAACCCACAGCGTTTCCATACGGTGGGAACAACGGAAGATGAGGCATACGCGATTTTGAGCGTTAGCGACAGAGGAAAAGGCAAGGACGGCAACGGGTTATGGGTTTTGAAAAGAGGAGAAGCGAATTTTAAGCCCATCAAAGAAGAGATTACCAACTTCCAATATGGCGTTATTGAAACCATAGGAGCAGATTTTCTTATTGAAACCAATGAAAATGCGCCAAATAGCAAAGTGCTGCTTTATGTGACAAAGGATAAGGCATGGAAAACGGTTTTGCCAGAAAAGCCTGAGCCCTTGCTGGGCGCTGGCGTTGCAGGCGGAAAACTATTTGCTTCCTATTCCAAAGATGTCAGCAGCCGTGCCTATGTGTACAGCATCGATGGAAAACTGGAAAATGAAGTGAAGTTGCCGGGGTTAGGAACCGCCAGCGGCTTTGGTGGCGAGCGTGAAGACAGTTTCGTTTTTTACACTTACACCTCATTCAATTATCCGCCGACGATTTTTAAATATGACATTGCCAGTAAGAAAAGCAGTGTTTTTAGAGAACCGGAAGTTTCCTTCAATCCCGAAGACTACGAAACGGAGCAGGTTTTTTATCCAAGCAAAGACGGCACCAAGATCCCCGCATTCATAACATATAAAAAGGGGCTGAAACGCGATGGCTCCAATCCGACAATTTTATACGGATACGGCGGCTTCAACATTAGTCTGACACCCGCATTCAGTCCGACACGCATTCCGTTTCTGGATCAGGGCGGCATTTATGTGCAGGCCAATTTGCGTGGCGGGAGTGAATATGGTGAGAAATGGCACGAGCAAGGCATGAAGCTTAAAAAGCAAAATGTGTTTGACGACTTCATTGCAGCCGCCGAATTTTTGATCAAAGAAAAATATACATCGCCGGAAAGACTGGCCATCCAGGGCGGCTCGAATGGCGGCTTACTCGTAGGCTCGGTCATGAATCAGCGTCCAGAACTCTTTAAAGTCGCATTCCCCGCCGTTGGCGTGATGGATATGCTGCGTTTCCACAAATTCACCATTGGCTGGAACTGGATCGCGGATTACGGAAGCAGCGATAATGCAGATGAATTTAAGGTCCTTTACGGATATTCGCCATTGCACAACATTAAAGACGGCGGCCAATATCCTGCAACAATGATCACAACAGCCGACCACGACGATCGCGTGGTGCCGGCACATTCATTTAAATACGCTGCCGAACTGCAAACAAAAGCAGGCGCATCATCCAAAAATCCATTGCTGATCCGAATCGACACCAACTCCGGCCACGGCGCCAGCAACACCAAAAAAGCACTGGAAACGCAGGCCGATATTTATGCGTTTCTGTTTTCGAATGTTGGGTTGGTTTGGAAGTAAAGGTAATTATTTACCTTCTTCTAGGGCTTTCTGCAGATTTTCTATAACCATGCTGGTTCGCAGATCGACGCCCTGTTTTGTAAGATGATAATTAGTGTCAAAAAATAGCGAATCAGCGAACTTATAAGTGCCAGGATCTGCGAGGATTGGCAACTGCTGATTGGAAAGTTCTGTGTAAATCTTTCCAATCAGGAGTTTCTGGTTCTGCATAAGAGCTGTATTGATATGCGGGTGGAATGATAAATAATCGTGCAGACTTGGCATTGACCTTTGCATGAAAATCGTTTAAGAATGCAATGCTTTCAGGATTCATAATGTCTGCATCAGTTTCGGGTTTCGTTACGGAAACTTTTTTCCGAGGTAAGTCCCAATGCATGTAAGCGTCCCCAAACTCATTGAATGAATAATGATCATACACGCCCACTGGGTAATTTAACGGTCTGGCGCGCCTGTATTTTAGCTTTGATGCAGCATATTGTGGAATGTAGGAAGATAACCGATACCATTGATAAGCACCAATTATTTCCCGGCCTTCCGGAAATACATCGAACAGAATTGAAATCAGCTCTGTCCTTCCGTAAAAAGACGGTGAATAAAACTGACTGTACTCTGGTGAAACTATGAGCAATGTCCCCACTTTTTACGAATCGAATGATATCATTAAGCTGAAATTGTAATCCAATGCTTGCATGTATTCCGGCATTTACAACAGGCATTCCTATCTTGTCCTGGATAGTTTTACTATCCAAGCCATAAGCCAGATTTGACCCCCCTACAAAAATTATTTTAGGTGTAATATGCTTGCGGAGTAAAGCATGTTTATCTGGTAAGGCGCCTAATGAACTTTCACTGGCTCTTCGACCGGGAAGACAGCATAGCGAATATGCCAGAATGCTGACAATCAATGTTACAAAAAGCATTGCTTTGGTTATGAAGTATCTCATAGATCAGAATTGGAAGTAGATAAATTCCTGATTTTGTTTGAACTGAGATACACATACGATGGATAAGACAATATAGGCAGCCCATCTTAAAGGTGTGATCATCACTTTTTTAATTTCCAGGCCGTGTTGCTTTTCCCGCTGCATCCATTCGACAGCGACCATAAAACCAACTGTTAGAAGTAAAAATGAATAGTTTTCCCGATAAGGGTCTGTAAACAAGCTTCTATGGAAAATCCCGCTTAGGTAACGAATTGCAATTCCCATAGTTGGTGCTCTGAAAATGACCCAGCCGACTGATACAAGTGAAAAGGTCAGGAGAATTTGGAGCAGTTCAGAGAATGAGAGCAGGAGTTTCCCTTTTGCAGCAGTTTCCGTATGTTTACGGTTAGCGTTGAAGATGAGAAGTGGGAGAAACAGCAAGCCATGATAAACACCCCACATTAAATAAGTCCAGTTGGCTCCGTGCCAGAGCCCGCTTACAGAAAATATTATCATTGTATTCCGAATGCTTTTCCATTTTCCTTCTCGGCTTCCGCCCAAAGGAAAATACAGGTAATCTTTGAACCATGACGACAGAGAGATATGCCATTTCCGCCAGAATTCCGCGATATCTCGTGAAAAATATGGAAAAGAAAAGTTTCTTAACAGTTCAAATCCAAAAAGCCTGGCAGTGCCAAGAGCTATGTCAGAATAGCCAGAAAAATCACCATAAATTTGAAATGAAAAGAATACAGCTCCCAACAAAAGTGTGCTTCCGGAATGATTCTGCGGGTCTGAAAAGGTCATATTAGCATATTCAGCACATCCGTCGGCAATTACAATCTTTTTGAAAAATCCCCACAACATTTGCCTGAGCCCATCTACGGCTCGTTCGTAATTAAAGATCCTCGGTTTCTCAATTTGAGGAAGCAAATGTGTCGCTCTTTCGATAGGCCCTGCAACAAGAAGCGGGAAAAAGCTTACAAAAAGTGAGTAAGCTACAATGTTGGTGGAAGGCTCTATTTTCCGGTTATAAATGTCGAACACATAAGAGAGCCCGTGAAAAGTGTAAAATGAAATGCCGATAGGGAGGATGATATTAAGGGTCTGGAAATGCGCATTAACATTTGATATGTTTAACAGGTCAGCGAATGACTGAATGAAAAAATTGCAATACTTAAAATACGCGAGAAATCCTAGGTTAATGAATACGCTTATAATAAGCCACTTTTTGCGATCTGTATTAGAGCCTGCATTGAATATTTTCAGGCCGCTGTAGAAATCTAGTGCAGTAGAAAATAAGAGTAAAAACAGAAATCTCCAGTCCCAGCAGCCGTAGAAAAAGTAGCTGCTTAGCAATAATAGGACGTTTTGAAGCCTGAACGATTGTTTTACTACAAACCAGTATAGAAAAAACACAACAGGCAAAAAAATGGCATAACTAAAAGAGTTAAATAGCATGTAGAGGGTAATCTTAATGGATAGGGCTAAATGTAACTTGCTAGCACTTAATCTGAAATTCTATCTATTTACCGGTAGGTCTGAGAAATTTTACGTTTTTGCTCCTGCGTCTACAATCCAGATTTAGCATGCTTTTGCACGAAGCTCGGGTTAAAAATGGAAGTGAATTTTATAAAGGGTGTAAGTTATGACAACTTCTTAATTTCCCATTATTTCTTAATTTATTTCTACATGCAGGATACAGCAGGACGGTGGGATTGGGTAAGTTTTCTAATCTTGTGCCCGTTACAGAGTAGTAATTATAAATCAGATTCCTTTGTGGAAATGAGACCTTTTACCTCAAAAATGATAATTAATTAACTAAAAAAATATGAGCAGTTCTAATGTAAGCCAGTACAGGTATGTAAGCTATTTGTGGGATGAAGGTAAAGCAGCTTCGCTTGGCGACGATCAGGTGGCGCTTCTTTTGTATCGCTCCAATCTGTTGGGCGCAGACCTACGTCTGACCAATTATGCGGGTGGAAACACAAGTTGCAAAACCATCGAAAAAGATCCGCTGACCGGCAATCCTGTCGAAGTAATGTGGATCAAAGGTTCTGGCGGTGATATTGGCACTTTGACAAGAAGCGGCCTGGCTGGACTTTACCAGGATCGCCTGCATAATCTGAAAAACATTTACCGCGGACTGGAATTTGAAGATGAAATGGTGGAGCTTTTCAACCATTGCATTTATGATCTGAAATCCAAAGCACCTTCCATCGATACGCCATTGCACGGTCTGTTGCCATTTAAGCACATTGACCACTTACATCCGGACGCATTGATCGCGATTGTCTGCATCCAAAGAAGGCGAAGCCATTACAAAAGAACTGTTTAACGGTGAACTGGCGTGGGTACCCTGGCAACGTCCCGGTTTTGATCTTGGATTAAAACTGGAACAGGCATTGGCGGAGAACCCGGGAATCCGCGGCATCGTTTTGGGCGGACACGGTTTGTTCACCTGGGGCGACACAGCTTACGAATCCTACATTAATACGCTGGACACGATCGAAAGAGCGTCGGAATATCTGGCTGATAATTATGGCAAGACGCGTCCTGTTTTTGGTGGACAACGTTTGGAAAGCGAGCCGGAAGCACGCCGCTCCGAAATCGCCGGAAAACTTGCTCCTTACCTGCGCGGACTTGCGTCTGATCAGCAGGCAATGATCGGTCACTTTACCGACGATGCGCGCGTTTTGGAATTCATCGCGAGCAATGACCTGGATAAGCTGGCGCCATTAGGAACAAGCTGCCCGGATCACTTCCTGCGCACGAAAATCCGTCCGCTGGTTTTGGATTTCCAATTTGAAAAGCTAGGCGCAACAGATCAGGAGATCCTGGATCAGATCCGTCCGCAATTCGAAGCTTACCGGGTTGATTACCAAGCATATTACGATCGTTGCAAACACGACAACAGCCCGGCCGTTCGCGACCCGAACCCGGTGATTATCTTATTGCCAGGCGTGGGAATGTTCTCTTTTGCCAAAGACAAACAAACTGCGCGTGTTGCTGCGGAATTTTATACCAATGCAATCAATGTCATGAAAGGCGCGGAAGCGATTTCATCTTACGTTTCATTGCCTGAGCAAGAAGCATTTGACATTGAATACTGGCTGCTGGAAGAAGCAAAATTGCAGCGTATGCCGAAAGAAAAGTCGGTTTCACGCAAAATTGCGATCGTTACGGGCGGTTCAGGCGGCATAGGAAAAGCGATTGCATTAAAGCTTTTGCAAGAAGGCGCTTGCGTGGTCATTTCTGACATTGACGAGCAAGCACTTTGCTGAAACTAAGGCAGAATTCGACGCAAAATTTGGCAAAGATTTTTCTTCAACCACAATAGCTAATGTGCTTGAAGTCGATCAGATCAAAGCTGCATTGCACGCAACAAAACTGAAATACGGCGGCGTTGACATTGTTGTTAACTGTGCAGGATTGTCCATCTCAAAACCTTTGGCCGAAACAACGATCAAGGATTGGGATATTTTGCAGGATGTTTTGGTAAAAGGTCAGTTCCTGGTTTCTCAGGAAGCCGTTGCCATCATGCGTCAGCAAGGATTGGGCGGAGACATTATCAACATTGCCAGTAAAAACGGAATTGTTTCAGGGCCAAATAACGTGGCTTACGGAACTGCAAAAGCTGCTCAACAGCACATGTCACGCCTTTTGGCTGCTGAACTTGGTCCGGATAAAATCCGTGTCAATGTTGTCAACCCTGACGCGGTAATTGCCGGAAGCAAAATCTGGGAAAGCGGATGGGCAGCTGGTCGCGCAAAAGCTTATGGCATCAGCGTTGCTGAACTTCCTGCTTACTACGCAAAAAGAACAGTTTTGAATGCAGAAATCCACACGGAAGACATTGCTAACGGAGTTTACATCTTTGTAAGCGGCCTGCTCAACAAGAGCACCGGAAATGTCATCAATGTAGACGGAGGCGTCCCCGCAGCATTCCTAAGATAAAAAAAACAGTTTCTCCCGGCTTTCAAGCCGGGGATCAGCACTAAAATAGATCAACTGATCTAAATGATCACACATGATCAAATTGATCAAAATAAAATCAATGATCTTCTAAATCAGAAGCGATGAAAATCGACCAATATAAAATTGACCAGCATAATGACAGCCTGCTGTCGCGCCACAACAATCAGTTCTCGTTTTTGAATGAACAGTTGGGCGAGCAGGGGATTGATGCGAATGAAGTGATCAGTGCATTGGGAGCTTTCCAGGTGGCCATTCCGAGCTGGGCACTGGGCACAGGCGGGACACGGTTTGGAAGATTTTCCGGTGGCGGCGAGCCTCGTTCTTTGGAAGAAAAAGTGGAAGATGTCGGCCTGCTGCATGCCCTTAACCGGTCAAGCGGTTCGATTTCGCTGCACATTCCCTGGGATATTCCGCAACAGGCTGAGTCCATTATCAGCCTTGCATCTTCGCTTGACCTGACTTTCGACGCGGTCAATTCCAACACATTTCAGGATCAAAAGGATCAGCAGCATTCATTCAGAGTTCGGTTCGCTGTCGCACGTGGATCCTGCCGTGAGAAAGCAGGCGGTTGAGCACAACATTGAAGTTATTAAATATGGCAAGGATCTGGGTTCAAAAGCATTGTCGATCTGGCTTTCAGATGGTTCGTGCTTTCCGGGTCAGTCAAACTTTGTAAAGGCATTTCAAAATACATTGGAATCTTTACAGGAAATTTACGCTGCGCTTCCCGACGATTGGAAAGTGTATGTGGAATACAAAGCATACAGAGCCGAATTTCTATTCTACCGTTATTCAGGATTGGGGCAGTTCGCTGCTTTTTGTCAGAAATTAGGCCCTAAGGCCGATGTGCTTGTTGATTTGGGACACCTATTTGCCTAATGCAAACATTGAGCAAATCGTCGCTACATTAATGATGGAAGGCCGTTTGGCAGGTTTCCATTTCAATGATTCGAAATATGGCGATGACGATCTTACAGTCGGCAGCATTCGTCCTTATATGCTGTTCCTGATTTTTGTTGAATTGGTTGAAGGCATGAAACGCGCAAACCGCCCGGCTGACACGTATGCTTGGATGATCGATGCGAGCCATAATGTAAAAGATCCGTTGGAAGATTTGCTTCAATCCGTAGAAGCGATCCTTATTTCTTATGCACAAGCGCTGCTGGTGGATCGTAAAAAACTGGAACAAGCCAGAATGCAGAATGACGTGGTCCTTGCGCAACAAATCTTACAAAATGCTTTCCGGACGGATGTTCGGCCATTAGTAAGAGAATCCATGCGCCTAAGCGGTGGCTCACTTGATCCGATTGCCTTATTCAGAAGTCTGAATGTCCGCAATGAACTCATGAATGAGCGAGGCAAAATTACAGTAGCAACAGGACTTTAAAATCAACTAAATTTGCCCCGGGCTTCAGCCGGGGACATTTTTAAAGAGATTTATAGAGATTTTCTCCTAATCAATGTAAATGGATTTTTGATCACAGCTCTTCTGTTTTCAGTGATCAGTTCAGCAGCAGTTTTTCCCATTTGCTCATGATCAGTAGAAATGGTCGTGATCCCGTCCAGCAGGATTTCTTTCAGCGGCGTTTCATTATAGGAAATGATGCCAATGTCTTTTCCAATGGTCAGTTGCTGTTCCCGGCATCTTTTGATCAGATTCACCAGGTCATTTTCTTCAATCACAACATACGCGGTGTCCTTCACAGCCGTGCTGTTTTCATGAAAATCATACATGATCTCATGCTCAAATTCGTGCTGAATGCAGAAAATACGAAAGCCTTTAATGATTTCTTTGGGATAGCGAATAATGGTGGGGAAGATCAGGATCAGCTTTTTGTAGACTTTCAGCAAATCCACGGCTTCGTTCAATGCTGAAACAATGTCTTTTTCAAAATTTTGAAAAACAGAAGAATGCTTTTTGCTGCTCAGCTCAATGTCTTTATCCAGTAAAATGAGCTTCTCCGGCGGAATCATTTTCAAAGCCTCCATCGCCTCTTCCGCTTTTTCATAAAAATGGGGCATGATCACATAGTAATCATATTCACCGAGACTGTTCTTAATGAGGTTTTTGAAAATGTTGGCATTGGAATGATGAATGTGCAGATCAACATTCACATTACGCCCGACATTCTCTACAAAAGCATTGTAAATCTGCTTTTTATAATTGCTTATCTTATTGAAAACAAGCAAAATACGAACCGACGTCTCAATGTCCACGCGATTGATAAAGTAACCCTTGCCGCGCACGGAAATGAGCACTCCGTCTTTGATCAAATGTTTATAAGCCTTTTCAACCGTGTCCCGGGAAAGCAAATACTCTTCACTTAACTGATTGATAGAAGGAATTTTATCGCCGCGCTTTAATTTACCCTTGCTGATCGCCTGCAAAAGCGACTTGATGATCTGCATGTATTTCGGCGCACTTTCCTTAAACTCAATGTCAAATTGTATTTCCATCAATCCTGTGGTTAATTCGGGGTTCCCTACCAAATAAAAACAGCCGGCGCGGAAAACTACTTTCCGCGCCGGCTGTTTTATAGCTTAATTAACTTTTATCTCGGTCCTCTGCTGCTTCTTTCGGAAGCGCCGCTTCGTGATCCGCCTCTGTCCGCATTGCCTTGCGACGATCTCGCATTAGGTTCGCTGCGTCTCGATTCGACCGCGCCTCTGTCCGACGACTGTCTTTCTGAGCGGCTTTCGCGTTGAGCAGGCGCCTCATACGATCCTCTGCTTCGGCTTTGGTTCATGGATTCAGAGCTGCGTTCCGATCTGTTGCTGCGCTCATTGCCATAAGCTGGCACGCTTCGTTCAGCATTGCGTTCGGGCTGGCGCGGCATTTCATACTCACGGCTCGATCTGCTGTCATTTCTAGGCTCAGGAGCATTTCCAGGCGCTTCACTTACACGGCCATTGCGCGGATCATTGTTTCTGAAATCAGCATTGTCACCTCTTTCTGAGCGGCTGTTGCTTTCCCGGCGGTTGTTCACATCACCAGGATTGTTTCTGAAATCAGCATTATCGCCTCTTTCCGAACGGCTGTTGCTTTCGCGTCGGTTACCATCGTAAACAGGGCTGTTGTCTCTGTTGCTGCGGCTCGATCCCGCGTCAATCGTTGATCCCCGGCGGTTTGACTCATTCACCCGGCCATTGCGGTCGTTATTGTCGCGGCTGTTTTCGTACCGGTCGTTGCCACGGCTGTTTCCAGCCACGATCACCCTGCCGCGACGGTTTGCATCAATTTCACGAACGGGCACGCTTCTCCTTGTAACACGTTCGATCTCATCGCGTCTCGGGCCGTAAGCATAAGTCCGGTTGTTGTTATAGTAGTAATTGTTAATGATCGTCGTTCTGCCATAATAATGCGAAACGCGGTTTCTTGGCGCACAATAGTATGACCATCTTGGACTGGTAATGTAACGCTGCGGAACAAACACCCACCAAAACGAAGGCAGATTCACCGAAATGTTTACTTGCATGCCCGGACCAAGCGGAGCCCAGCCATAATATCCGCCACCCGAGCGCCAGTTTACCCAAGCCAGCCCATTCATAACCGGGAATCCAGAACCAGCCATTGTAATCATCAAATGACCAGCGGCCATAATGGAAAGGCGCCCAGCCCCAGTCGTAGTCCGAAACCCACGTGTTACCGTATTCCGTAACCTCCCAATATCCGGCAGTGGAGTAGGGTTGAAAGCCTTGCGGCGCATCAGGAACCCAGACAGAGCCGTACTGCGGCGTCCGCACCCACCTTCCGTAAGGAGACAATTCCTCGTAAAATGTCTGAAAGGAAATGTTAACTCCGGGCTGCGCCTGCGTCTTGTTAAAGACCGACACACCGCCAAGCATTAGCAAGATCAGGCCCAGTATCCGAAGTTTTCGCATGATTTTCATGGCTATATGGATTAATTTTTATTTTTATTTTAATCGTTAGTTGGACACAGAAATTTGTTTTTGGTTTAAACGCCTGAAAGCGCTCCGACCGGTATAAACGTCCCGGAATTCCAGTTGAGTCGCAGGGTGTTATTCTCTTGAAAAATAGCGCTTTGTTTTAAAATGCTTATTATCAGCATATTGTTTTGATTTTATAAAAGAAAATAAACCCGTTTTACCAATGCTAAGACAATTGTAAACTACTTCAGCCCTTATCCGTTATCATCAACATTAACAACACATTAACAATATTTTAAAGCATACTATGATCAACCCTGAAATCCTCCATAATGAACTGGTCTTTCAAACGGCGCGCAGCGGTGGGAAAGGAGGCCAGAATGTGAATAAAGTCGAGACAAAAGTGGAGCTGAGGTTTGATGTCAAAAATTCGCCGTCACTTACCGACGAGCAGAAACAAACACTCATTGAAAAGCTGGCAAATAAGCTTACTAATGAACAAATCCTCATCCTGTATCACCAAACGGAACGCTCGCAGTTAGCGAATAAGGATAAAGTCGTTGCCAAGTTTGATGATTTGATTAAAAAGGCATTTTTTGTACAAAAAAACAGGAGGTCAACGCGTCCGACACTTGCTTCAAAATTGGAGCGCTTGCAAACCAAGCAACGCAATTCAACCATTAAATCGCTTAGGAAAAAAACTTTCGAGGATTAACACCGCTTTGAAATCATATGCATTCGCTCACTCCTGCTCAACCTAAAATCAGTGCTGTTTTCACGCTTCCTGTCATCGTTGCATCGCTTGGTTACTTCGTGGACGTGTATGATTTATTACTTTTCAACATTGTGCGCGTTCCGAGTTTAAAAGATCTCGGACTTTCCGAGGAGGAAATCTCACGCATTGGTGCAAACATTTATAACTGGCAGCAGGCCGGTCTGCTCATCGGCGGGTTTATGTGGGGAATATTGGGAGACAAGCTAGGCAGGAGATCCGTCTTGTTCGGCTCAATTCTGACTTATTCTCTTGCCAACATTGCATGCGGATTTGCTAATAATGTTGAAGTTTACTCATTCCTAAGATTTATCGCAGGCTTGGGGCTGGCAGGCGAACTGGGCGCCGGGATCACGCTTATTGCCGAGATTTTGCCAAAAGAATTACGCGGTTACGGCGCTTCCGTCGTAGCGAGTGTTGGTCTGGCGGGTGCCATTGCTGCCTTTTTTGCAGTGAAGCTTACAGATTGGCGAACGGCTTACTTTATTGGCGGCGGCATGGGGCTTGTGCTGCTGGCTTTGCGGATCAATGTGCTCGAATCCATTATTTTTAACAAAAGCATTGAAAAACGAGGTGCTAAGCCAGTGCCCTGGTGGACGATTTTTACAAAATGGTCGCGGTTCATACGTTATATCCGCTGCATGGGCATTGGACTGCCGACTTACATGGTTATCGGCATTTACTCAACATTTGGCAATGAATTTGCAAAAGCATTGGGCATCACCGCCGACGTACAGGCTGCTACGTGCGTGCTTTATACATACATAGGCATCGTTACGGGCGACTTTTTCAGTGGGATTCTGAGCCAATGGCTGCGATCCAGGCGACAAGCGATCTTACTGATGATGGCCATGACATTAGCCGGCGTTATATTCCTGCTTTATGGCGGAATCGAGTCGCCCGGTGTCCTTTATGGTTGCTATGTATGGCTCGGTTTCTCGATTGGATACATTGCCATGTTCCTGACAACCACAGCCGAGCAATTTGGAACTAACCTGCGTGCAACCGTGACAACGTCTGTCGCGAACAATGTAAGAGCCACAGTGCTGATTACGCTGCCGTTGTTTCAGTTTTTGAAACCGGGTTGGGGTGTTTTGAGTTCTGGCGCCATTGTAGGAGCCATTTGTTTTTCGCTGGCCCTAATATCGCTTTGGAAAATGGAGGAGACTTACGGCAAGGACCTGGATTATGAAGAAGCGTAACGCCTTGTTATTGTTCCGCTATCTGGCCAAAAATGAGCTGTTCGGGCCTTGGATAATCAATCAATTTTGAAAAATCCACTTTCCAGAAGTCGAGATCCAGCAAGTGATTTTGATTGTCTTTGGTTAATGTGATGACAACGGGCGTGCCGTCGCTATCCACATATTCAGCCTGGATGAGGTCTCCTTCGTAACCATTCACATCGCCTCCAAGACTAATGCTGCCCATTTTCCCACCTTCATATTCGTCGACCAGCTCACTAATCGGGAAATGATCGGGGTTCAAATCCAGGCGCCGGAGCAGGAAATGGATCAGCGCTTTTTCGTTTTCTCTTATCGGCCTCATATGCGTCAGGAATTAACTTTTGAGAGGTTATTATTTTTGTTCCGCAATTGCTCCGCCTTTTTTCCAACAAACCAGAAGGAAAGCGCCAGGACGGCAAAAAAGATTCCTTTATTAGTCCGGTCCCAAAAATATTCGAAGTAACGTGTGTAAATGTTGAGAAGGAAAAAGACGAGTCCCAAGTCGCGCAATGTATCGAGCTTGGTTTTGAATGCATAAATGAGCAGCAATGTTAACAAGACAGTAAAACCAAGTGCCCAATACCAGAAATAGCTTTGCTTAATGGCCGTCCAGCCACTCAAATCATCATAATTTCCAAAAATAGAAAGCGTCCAGGCTGCAAGTAAGAATAGGAAAAGGCCGATGGAATAAGTCGTTTCCTGAAAGAATGGCAAGAGCTTCATTCTTTGCAATGCGATTGAAAAAAGCCAGATTGCAAGTCCGAAAACAGTCATCCGCAACGGATAATTCATCCCCAGAAAACGGTAATTTCCACCCGACCAAAAGTGTGTTTGTGCGCCCCACCATCCCGCAAGGGAAATGATCATAACCGTCCACAAGAGTGTAGAACGCAGGAATACGGCAACGCCTCCATAAACAACGGTCGCGATTAAAAGCGGGATCGCGTAATTGCCCTCGAAATTGGTAAAGCTGCGCGTCCAGTAAGTGATAGCGACGCCAATCGTGAGAATGATTGTAATGTTGTAAGTCTCGTTACTGGCCTTTGAAGCCGGATATTTGACTTGTCTTCTTTTCGCAAGGAAGATGAATAATGCAGCCAATAATGTAAAGCCGATGCCAAAAATGGTTTCTGAGAAGCCCCATTTTTTCCGGAGCAATTCCAGCCACTTTTCATCCAGCACAAGCGCCCCGAATGCCAGTAAACCGCAGGAAATAGCCGAAATCAAGGCATAAATCGCAATTGCATCGACATTGGCATTGCGCAATTGATAACTGTTTTTCAATTCGTCAGCCAATTCCCCGGAAACCTTCCCGCTATCCTTCCAAAACTGAATCGCTTTCTCCACAGCCGCCGCCTCTTTCTTATCTAATTCCATTCACAGTTGATGTTGATGAAGAATTTATTGATCGAGCTTAAAAAGCGCAATAAACCCAAAGTCCGGATCAGCTTGGATCCGGACTTTGGGTTTTGTTATTTTCCACTTTTCAGATTTGACAAAAACTCTACAACGTCCCGGATTTCTCTTTTTGACATGATCGTTCCCATGGGGGGCATGCTGGATGGGACGTTTTCGCGTTTTGCGATACGGGCCGTGGCGATTTTGAGTGGCTCGGCTTCGGATGTTTTGAGGACCAGCTCGTGATCATTTTCCTGAGCAAGAATCCCTGCGGCTGAGGTTCCATCTTTCAATGTAAGCACCACCATACCAAATCCGGGCGAGAGGCGCGCGCTCGGCTCGACCAGTGCCTGCAATATCTGCTCTCTTGAAAGCACATTGCCGATGTTCGAAAGATTCGGACCAACTTCACCGCCTTGTCCGCCGACCGAATGACAACGCACACATTCCGCTGCCGAGTTGGTCATGAAATATCTCCGGCCGAGTTGTGCATTTCCGCCAACCAGCGCGTCCTGATAATCAGCAACCGTCGTTCCTTTTGAACGTAAAGGAGCAAGTTTAGCAATCAATGTGCTGGATTTGGTTGAATCAATGGCTTCTGAAAGATCCAGCGCGAGACTTGCAGGAAGCTTTTTGTCAGACATTTTACCAATCAAATCTTCAAAAATCCCTTCCGTCTTAGCAACCGGAATTGTGCCCAGAACCCGCAGCATCTGCTGTTGCTCTCTCACGCTTCCTTTTTCAAAAATGCTTTTGGAAATGTCTGATAATGCTTCCTTTGACATATTAACACTTCCTGCCATTCCAAGCGCAGCAGTGCGGACATCCGCGTCAGAATCCGTCATTCCAAGCTTCATGGCCGTTTCCATATCAGCATATTTCAGCTCATTAAGCGCAACCAGCATGGCGGTTCTCACTTTGGCGTCTTTATGCGTGGCCAGAATTTTGGCCAATACAGCATTGTTTTCGGATAAACCTAGATTCGTCAGCATTTGCGCCGCTGCAATAAGCGTTTCGGAATCATCATCATTCAGCAAGCCAGCAATTACAGGCTGCACTTTTGATTTTACAAGTGCAGGATCGCGGGTGATCGGACCTCTGTAACGGCCGTCAACACGGTCCATAACCGATGGGCTCGCCCAGGTTCCCAATGCTGCCAATGCTTCCGTACGAACACTTTTTTCAACATCTTTTCTTTGTGCAAAAGCAATCAGATTATCCAGCTGATCATTGGTACCAACGCGCAAAGCGGCATTGATCGAGCGTCTTAACAATGGCTCGGACTTTAATCTTTTGTCTTTAAGCAGATCCGCTAACTCAGGCAATGCAGCCGGAATCGACAAGTCATCATTTATCCCACGTGCTGCTTCTGTTACAATATATTCGTCTTTATCCTGCAAAAACAAAGCTATCTTGTCACTACGCATTCTCCTCAAAACAAGCACTGCGGCTGTTCTAAGCGACTTTTCCGGGCTGGAAGACAATGCTACAATCGGCTCAACTTCGCCAATGCGCGACAAAGCAAGCACGGCCGCATGTCTCAAATAAACGTCTTCATCATTATTGGACTTGATCATTGCGAAAAGCGGTGCAACAGCCTGCTTGTCAGCAATTCGTCCCAAAGCTTGCGCACCAAAGAATTGCATGCGTGGATTTTTAGAAGACAGCATCGGGATCAGCATAGGAGCAGCTTCTGCAATTTTCGCATCGCCCAGCACTTTCGCCGCCTGCACTGAAATTTCTTCGTCGGAATCTTTCAACAATGTCATGAGCACATTAGCATAAGACTTATCCTGGCGCGCCAACTGGCCCATTCCCCAGATTCCGTGAATTCTTTGCAGCTGATTGCCTGTTTGTGCAATGGCCTTGCTAAGCACGGTTGCGCCTTTTGCGCCGCGTGCTGCCAGTTCAAACTGTGCTTTTTGGCGGATGCGCATATCCTGATTGTCGAGCAGCGAGAACAGCATGTCGTCCGTTTGCTTTTCATAATCAAGCTGCATAAGGCGCTTTGTGATCGCTCTCAGCTCTTTCAGATCGTTTTTGTCATCGGTAACATCCAATCTCCAAACCCGGCCGTAATTTTTCGTATCCCAGCCATTGATCCAGTCAGCCACATATAATGCGCCATCCGGACCGAAACGAATGCCTGTTGGCAAAATTCCGTTCAAAATATTTTTTTCGCCATCCAGGACAAATGAAGCGCCTTTTGGTTTCAGGCCAAACGCCCAGATTGGTGAGCGGGCAGGGTTTCCTACAAATTCAACCAGGAAAAACTTATTCTTCCAAGCCGATCCCAATGCCGTTCCCGGGTTGTACTGCATGCCCGTCGGACCATTGTGAAAATTCTGGATAGGAGGGATAATGTACGCCGCCTGACCTTCCCAACGTGGTTTGAAAAGCTTTTCGTCCATCCAGACCTTGTAACTGTTGTTCTTTGGATCCGTGTATTTTCCATACTGCCAGTTCGAACGCCAGCCCGCATCAGAGCCTTCAACCACGTGAACCAATCTTTCGCTTTCGCCAGGGTGGTCACCGTCATTATCCGAGCTGATAAGATTTCCATATTCGTCAAAAACAAACTCGTGCGTATTTCTCAATCCGTGTGCAAAAACCTCAAAATCGCTTCCATCCGGGTTAGAACGCGCTATAATGCCCGAATTAGGATGCTCGTGCTTCACACCTTCGGCAGTTGTAATGTTCGCGCCGATGTCACCAATGTTCCAGTAGATTTTTCCGTCCGGACCTTCGATCGGGTTCGACATGCCGTGTCCACCAAAACCAATGTGAACGCCATACCCATGACTGATGGATGTTTTTTGATCCAACACACCGTCACCATTTGTGTCTTTCAATCTCCAAAGGTCCGGCGCGATGGCTACGAACGCGTCGTGTGCACGGATGAGCAAGCCGCCCGCAACGTCTGAAACTTCTTCGAAAAAGTCGTCCAAAATCCGCATCGAAACGTCTGCGATGCCGTCATTATCAGTGTCTTCGATGCGCCATACTTCGTCCTTTTCAACGGTTAAGTCTTTCCAGTCGTGGCTTCCGTCCTTGTTAAGATCTTTCAAGAAGCTGTTTTCTTTGCTTTTGCTTGGAGCAAATGTGCTGCGCAGGAATGCGCGACGATCTTCAACGGTCTGTAAACCAATGGAAGCCGTCATCCAATGGCGGTAACCGCGAATGTCAAATTCCGAGTTTTTCTGACGATTGGTGCGGTTCAGGTAAACCCTTCCCATATCATCGACAGCAATGGCAACCGGGTCTGGGGCCAGCGAATCTGATGCCCAAAGATCTAATTTCAGGCCGTCAGCAAGTTTAACGACTGTTTTCTCACGGATTTCCTTGGCGCGGGTCCTGCCCGTTGCAGCATCTTCTTTAATGATGACAGCCGTGCTGTTGGTTTTGGAAGTGGAGCCTGTTTTTGCGCTTTTAGGCGACATTTTCATGCAGGATACAACCACAATTGCAGTGGCTCCAAGAATAAATAATGGTTTTCGTAAAAGTTTTTTGGGAATCATTGAAGCAGTTCCTTTTTCAGGATTTAGTTATAATCTAAGTTTTGATCGGAATCAGAGCATTTTAAAGAGCGGCAAAGCGCAAATTTATACTGTCAAAAATGGCATTGAAATTACATTAAAACAATTCCAGCTGTCCGTTTGGGCCTTTTGGCTTCTTGGCTTTTCCCATCACGGTCCGCCCCTCGTATTTCCAGGAATTATTTCTTTCTTCTTCGATAATGTCATTAAAACGGTTGTTAGGCTGAAAATCTTTTTCAAGCTGACCAGCAACTTTTGACAGATTTTTCAGCGCGTCGAGCTTATCATTCTGGCCAAGTTTTGCTTTTTGAATGGCTTTATCCAAAGTCATAATCGACTCATCGTATACGGTAATCGGAACAGGAAAAGGATGCCCGTCCTTGCCGCCATGCGCAAACGAAAACCGTGCCGGATCAGAAAAGCGCGAGGGCGTTCCGTGAATGATCTCGCTTACAAGCGTCAGCGACTGCACCGTCCTTGGTCCGACGCCTTCCAGCAGCAAAAGCGACTCCATATCAGCAACCGGATTATCATGCGCTAATGCAAGAACGGCGCCTAACCGCTTCAAATTCACATCTTCTGCGCGCACATCGTGATGGCCGGGCATCACCAGCCTACTGATCTCGCGCATAATTTTGTCCGGATTTTCTTTGGTCAATTCCAGGATTCCGGTTCTTGTTGGCGCGGCTAATTTGTCGGTGAGGTTCAAAATGCGGCCCTGATTTTCTCCATAAATGGAAGTGTGCGGCTCCTCAATGAACGACTGGATCGATGGGGAATGCCAGTGATAGCGCCGGGCCATCCGGCTGTCGGTGTTCATACCCTGCTGAATCACAGTCCAATCCCCTTCTTTGGACAAAACAAATGAATGCAGATACAACTGAAAACCGTCCTGAATTGCCGTGCTGTCCACTTTTGCTGAAAGTCGGCTGTTGTGAACGAGCAGGTTTCCGTCCAAACCCGTTTTGTCCGCAATGGCCAGCAACTCGGATGGCGTTTGTCTGGAATATTTGCCCCGGCCTCCGCAAATGTAAATGCCGAGCTCGGCGGATTTCTTGTTAACAGCGCCTTTCAAAGCGCCCATAACCGAAGTTGTAATGCCAGAAGAATGCCAATCCATGCCCAAAACGCAACCCAGCGATTGAAACCAGAACGGGTCACTCATTTTTTGAAGCAGTGCATTGCGTCCATATTCTAGCACGACTGCCTCCACGATGGCACCGCCCAATGCGCTCATGCGCTGGGCTAGCCAAACGGGCACTTTTCCGTAATGTAAAGGCAAATCTGCGTGGCCACTTTTCATATAAGATGTAAGTTACAAAATTTACAAACCCGCTGGATCGCCGCCCGGCCTATGAGCGGGAGTTATTAATTGGAATAATTTTTTCATAACATGCAGCATAATCTCCTTTTTTATCCCAAAACGTATTTTTCAATAGGATGGCTATCCAGGTTTTAATCACATTAGTGCTTGTCTTGTTAAATGGTTTTTTTGTTGCAGCCGAATTCGCCATCGTAAAAATCAGAGCTTCGCAACTGGAACAAAAGGCGCAAGAGGGCAACAAAATGGCCATTCTTTCCAAACAAATCGTAGCCAATCTGGATGGATATCTGGCTGCAACGCAGTTTGGGATTACGCTCGCAAGTCTTGGCTTGGGTTGGATTGGGGAGCCGGTTGTTTCCAAAGTGCTGATCGGCGGCATGGAGCTGGTCGGCATATCGCTTGATCCGGAACTGGCGCATCAGATCGCATTGCCTGCGGCTTTTGCCATTATCACCGTTTTACACATTGTTTTCGGTGAATTAGCCCCAAAATCAATCGCTATTCAACGTCCAGAAGCAACTACATTGTTTCTTTCCTATCCACTACACGGCTTTTTCCTTGCTTTTTCGCCCGATTGTCTGGATCTTGAACGGCATAGCCAATTTTATCCTGAAAGGCGTTGGCATTACGCCTTCGCACGGCAGCGAGGTTCATAGCAGCGACGAATTGCGTTATCTGGTGCAGCAGCAAAAGGAGAGCGGCATGATCGAAGCGGCGGATTATGACCTGATCAAGAACGCATTCAACTTTTCAGACCGGATCGCCAAGCAGATTATGATTCCGCGGACGCAGGTTTTCGGCATTGATATCAATGATTTTGATGAAGCCAAATTGGAAAAAGTCATCGAAGAAGGTTATTCTCGAATTCCTGTTTATGAAGACACACTGGACCAGATTGTGGGCGTGCTACATTTGAAAGATCTGCTTTTGAAAATGCGTCAGGGAAAGGAAATCGTGCTTACCGAGCTGATCAGGCCGGTTTCGACGGTGCATGAATCAAAGCCGATTGGTGCATTGTTGCGTGATTTTCAGGTTAACCGTCAGCAAATGGCGGTTATTATTGACGAATATGGAGGCGTGGACGGCATTGTTACCATGGAAGACATTCTGGAAGAGCTCGTTGGCGAAATTCAGGACGAGTATGACAACGAGATTCCGATTGTTAAAACGAAAGCGATAACACATATACAGTGCTGGGTTCAGCGTCGATCACGGACATTAATGATAAACTGCCGCATGATATCTCGAAAGAAGGCGACTGACGAAACGCTGGCGGGTTATCTAATTTATAAATTTGGAAGAATTCCGGCTGTGGGTGAAAAGTTAAAGACTAAGCACTTTGAGTTTGTCGTTTTGAAAAACAGCGCTCGACCATTTCGCAGGTTAAGATCACCGTTTTTGGTGATTAAGGTTGTAAAATCATTCTTAGCAAAATGTGTAAACCGGAATGCTATGAAAGAGCTCAGTTCGTTGATCGTCATTACATTATTAAGCGCATTCAGTTCCGTATTTGCACAGGCAAAGAAGAAGGATAGTTTTCCGACTTATGAACAAATAAGGGGAAATAAATCTGAGATCTATGATTTTGTAGCGCCGCAAAGCATTCGGGTTAATCCAACATCCGCAGTTCCCGAAACGGGCAATTACAACCTGATCAAGCGCACCATTGTTACTGAACATGGATTTAACCTTTTCAGTTATCAGCAAGACAGCGTGCTGTATATTTTGAACGGAAGAAAGGAAAAGAATGTGAAGCGGGCGGAAACCGAGATCAGAACGAACAGTAAAAACATCACAGACATTTCTATTGGCGAAACTGACAATAAAGGAAAAAGAACGATCCGGATCGATTATGAGGTGAAGTAAAGCCGGAACTTGATGTTGTCCGCCTGAATTATGATCAATCCAGGCGGACAAAAAATCTTAATATTCGTGAGGCAACTCAATGTTGACCAGCTCGTTCCAAGGCAAGCCATGCTGATTCAGCAAGTCCATGAAAGGATCCGGATTCAATTCTTCCACATTGTAAACGCCTGGCTTCATCCACTCTTCGTTGGTTAGCATCAGCATTGCGCCAATCATGGCCGGAACGCCGGTGGTGTAACTTACGGCCTGGGCGCGCACTTCGCGATAGCACTCGGCATGGTCGCAGTTATTCCAAACGTAATATGTTTTTTCTTCTCCGTCCTTGATGCCCTTGATCTGGCAACCGATCGAAGTTTGTCCTGAATAATTTTCTCCCAAAGAGTCCGGTGCAGGAAGCACAGCTTTCAAAAATTCAAGCGGAACAATGTCCAATCCGTTGAATTTGATAGGCTTAATGCTTGTCATACCTACGTTTTCAAGCACATTCAAATGTGTAATGTAAGCTTGTCCGAATGTCATCCAGAAGCGGGCACGTTTTAATGTCGGGAAGTTTTTCACCAACGATTCAAGCTCTTCATGGTAAAGCACATAGCTCTCTTTCGGCCCGATTCCCGGGTAATCGATCGGCTTATGGATTGACATGGCTGGGATTTCAACCCACTCGCCATTTTCCCAATAACGGCCTGGCTGCGTGATCTCCCGAATGTTGATCTCCGGGTTGAAGTTTGTAGCAAATGCTTTTCCGTGATCACCCGCATTACAGTCGATGATGTCCAGATAATGCATTTCGTCAAAATGATGCTTGTTGGCATAAGCAGTGTAAACCTGCGTAACGCCGGGATCGAAGCCGCAGCCCAGAACCGCCATCAATCCTGCTTCTTTAAATCTTTCCTGATAAGCCCATTGCCAGCTGTATTCAAATTTGGCAACATCTTTTGGCTCATAATTGGCTGTGTCCAGATAATGCACGCCTGTCGCCAGACATGCCTCCATAAGCGTTAGATCCTGGTAAGGCAAAGCAACATTGATGAGCATTTTTGGCTGGAAACGTTTGATCAACAGCACTGTTTCAGCAACGATATCTGCATCAACCTGTGCCGTTTCAATGGTTACGCCGTGCATTTCTTTAATCTCAGCAGCGATTTTATCACACTTCGCTTTTGTGCGGCTGGCGAGCATGATTTCGGTAAAAACATTGCTATTTAAAGCACATTTGTGCGCCACAACACTTCCAACCCCACCAGCACCAATTATAAGAACCTTCGACATTTTATTTCGTTTAAGTTAAAAGACTTTTCAAGTGCAAAGACCTGAAAAGCCTGATCGGATTTCCGGCAAAGATAGAATGACCGGCTAACTTTTCAATTTAAATTTCCGTTAACCAGCTCCTTAATGATGGCTCGCGAAACAGAATTTAAGTCAGATGTTTCCAGATCACATCATAGACGTCAACGGCTTCTATTTCGGATTTTTCCAATGCAGAATCCGTGACCAGGATCGGATAATATTCGGCAGGCACATTAATGCTTCCGTGTGAGCCTTTTACCAATGTGGCATCCAGTGGAATAACATCCATTAAATATCTGAAACCCATTAGTTTTCGCGCTAACTTATAACCGGCACGAAGCTTAATGAGCGGATTTTTGGGATCCATGAACATTTCCACGGGATCGTAACCTGGCTTGCGGTGAATGTCAACCAAATGTGCATAATCCGGTGCTTTGTCGTCGTCGAGCCAGTAATAATAAGTGAACCAGCTGTCAGGTTTGGCCATCAGAACGAGGTCGCCGGAACGTTCGTGGTCGATGTGATATGCTTTTTGTTGTTCTTTATCTAAAATCAGATCAATGCCAGGCACTTTTTTCAATGCATTAACAACCTGATCTTTAACAGATTCGTCATTCAGATAAACGTGTGCAATCTGGTGATCGGCAGTTGCGAATGCTTTTGAAATCCCCGCATCCAGAAGTTCATACCAGCGCTCGGTCCGCACGGAAATCAGTCCTTCATTTCTTAAAATCCGGTTGATATGGATCGGATTGCTAACCGGGTTAATGCCGTATTCGGATAGTAAAATGACCTTTGCATTCCTGGCTTCATAAAACTGAACAAGCTCTGCAACGACGTCATCGATCTCTTTCAGCTCGTTGCTGATCTTGGAGAAATCCGGACCGAATTTTTGCAAGCAATAGTCCAGATGCGGCAGATAAATCAGCGTTAATGTTGGATTATGCTTCTTTTCAACCCACATGGAAGAATCCGCGATCCATTTGGTTGACTTAATGTTTGGCATTAGGCCCCCAGAAATTGAAGAGCGGAAACTGGCCCAGATCCTTCTGCAATTCATCCCGCATTTCAGGCGGATAGGCATAGCAATCAGGCGCTTTTACACCATCAGCGTGATATTGAGGGCGCGGCGTTACTGAGAAATCGGCGGTCGAATACATATTATACCACCAGAACATTTTCGCGCAGGTGAAGTTCGGGTCGAGCTTTTTAGCCGCATCCCAGATTTTTTCACCCTTAACCAGCTTATTGGATTGCTTCCAGAATTTGATTTCCGAATCCTCGCGATCATACCAGCCGTTGCCCACAATGCCATTTTCAGCTGGCCATTTTCCGGTAATGTAAGTGCTTTGTGATGTCGTGGTTACGGCAGGAAGAACAGGCTTAATAGGAGTTAAATGCCTGTCTTTTAAGCATTTTGCAAGAAACGGAGTATGGTCGCCGATCAGGTTTGCACTCAGTCCGACAATGTCAATAACAACTGTTTTATTCATAACTCAATATTTTCTTCACCCATTCAATTTCACGAACGATGGACTCTCCAATGGGTTTTTGCATATCCTCGGGCAGCACGCCCCAGGTGTAAGTTTCAACTTCTAAAAACGCCGAAAACGGCCTTTCCCGATGAATAGCAAGGGTTTTGATAATGTCGCCCTGCGTAGATTCAAGCACGCCGTAAGCATGAATGAAAAGCGGAACGTGAAAATGCACGCGCCATTCTTTCTGATCCTCATTCCAATCGCGGATTGCTTCTTTCAGATCGGGATAATGCGACTTCGTTTCATCATTGTTCAAAGCCACAACCTGATGTAAATACACGGGCTCATCAAATGTCTCAATGGCTTTCAGCTTGATCTCTTTTTCGCTTGAAAAATTAACTTTCAGCGCAGAACTCACTTGAATCCGGCCAACCTGAATGCCTATTTCTTGCAGCGATTGCAATATTTCCTCTGGATTTTCAAAGCCCACAGCTGCATGACAAATGTCATAGCAAAGCTGAATGTGTTTCAAAATCGTTGCCTTTGCTTCCTCGGAAGTAACGCTATGTTTCTCAGACAAATAAGCGGTTCCTCTTGGCAAAAGCACGTCGCGATACCACTTTACAAAATCAACCGCATTGTCCAGAATGCCATCCGGCTCGGGCTCAATGTCGAGATGAAGGAGCTTGCCCGTTTCTTTTTCTATTTTGATCAATTCGTCCAGCAGTTGCAGCACGTGGTCTGTGGCCTGCTCGGTCGCATTCATTTTTTCTTCCATCGTCGTCCACCACAAACGGTAAGACAATGGCGGTGTGGAAACGCCTCCGTGCATGCCCTTAGGCAACAATTCGGTCAAAATGCGGAACAGTCGGATCGTGTATGCAAGGCGGTCGGTCGTGGTCCAGTCGGGCGTGTGGACATTGTCCTTCACGACTGTGTTATGGAAGCCGCCGTAAGGGAATCCGTTGATCACGAAGACATAGACATCCTGTTCTTTCAGCCAGTTTTTGAATTCCTGCAAAACCTCCGGCTTACTCAGCTCAATGGACGCTTCATTGGCAATGCGAAGGCCTAGGCCAAATGACTGACCCGGCGCAAGTTGCTGCCTTATATAAGGAATGTTTTCCCGAAGCGACTGAAAATGGTCAGCCCATTTTTCGCCGGGATGAATGTTGCTGCAATAGGTTAAATGTCCGTGCGGCGTGATCATAAGGCATGAATTATTTTTGTTCCTTCCAGATAATCAACGGATTGTGCGATAATGTCGGCGTCCAGCTCGTGAACTTCAACACCTTTTCCGATTTTTTCCAACAGCATAATGGTAAGCCTTCCACCCAAATGTTCGCGGAATTCGTTTAAGCCGTTGCGCAGGTTAATCTTATCGTTTTCAGACAATTTCGGATGGAAAAGATCGAAACCCAGCTTGCTCAGCACATCCAGAATGCGGTTTAACTCCGTTTCCGACAATTGGCCGATTTTGGCTGCATATACACAATCCAAAGCAATGCCAATCGCCACCGCCTCTCCGTGACGAACCTGAAAACCGGTTAAAAATTCAAGCTTATGTGCCGCCCAGTGTCCAAAATCCAGTGGTCGTGAAGAACCGAATTCGAACGGGTCGCCGCCGGCAATGTGATCTGTGTGCATTTCGGCGCAACGGTGAATGAGGTAAGCCATGGCTTCTTCATCGCGGCTGACAATCGCAGCTGTATGCTCTTCAATCCACTCGAAAAACGCAGCATCTTTGATCAATGCCACTTTAATTGCTTCTGAAACGCCTCCACGCCAATCGCGGTCGTCTAATGTTCTTAAAAAAGTAAGATCATTGAACACCGCAACAGGTGGCGCGAAGGTGCCCAGGAAATTCTTTTTACCGCGGAAGTTAATGCTGTTTTTAACACCTACGCCGGAATCATTTTGAGACAAAACGGTCGTTGGAATGCGTATCAGTTTAATGCCCCGGTGCGAAACAGCCGCTGCATAACCCACCAGATCAAGCACCGCGCCGCCGCCTATGCCTATTATAAAAGAATGTCTGTCGATGCCGGTAAGTGTCCACGGCCTCAACAAGACCATCGAAAAGCGCGGGATCATTTTTGCAAGCTTCACCGCCGGGCACGATAAGCACATCGGGAGCGAGTTGAATATGTGGAACAGATGCAGAAAAATAGGATTGAATCTGGTCGGATAAATCGGGGTGATGTTGCGCAAAACCTTCGTCCACGATTACCAAAGCCTTGCGCTGAAAGCCCTGTTCAGTATATTCCTGAAAAAAATTCTGTAAAAGAGGATTTTTTGTATCAAATAAATATTCGGTGAAGAATACAGCATAATTGTATTCTATCTTGAAACGCTGTTGTATGGTTTGCATTGAAAGTGACATTGAACAAGCAATGAATTATTATAATAGAAACGTTTATATAACACTAAGTTACCGCAAAAACCTTTGCTAATAGCATCGATAAGGGCAATAACGCCAAAACGAGCAAGCCAAGCGGCAACAAACCGAAAGCGACGCACCACGACGCATTCATTACAATCAGGGAAATGACGCCAGCTTTTACGGCCTTCCCGATCAACGGCCCCACCGGATTCTGCATCGCATTCCACAACGGCCTGAAAATGAACCACGCATGCAAAAGCACAAATGGAATCGTGTAAAGCAAATTCCCGTGATCGTCGGCGAACTTAACCTGTGAAATCAGCACAATGAGATACAGCAGGGCTGCCAGATAAAGCGTCGTTTTCTTGCCGCCATGCACTTCATCCTGGCTGATCAATGTAATCGCGCCAATATAAAGAATCGGGAAAATGGCGATCCAGGACCATTGCTGCAATGATTCGGGCAGGACACTCATGCCGAGGATTAGGTTTCCACCGCGGCACATGCCCATCGTTAAGGGGCCAAAAAACCGGCTGTGCTTTGCAAAGCGGTTGTACAAAACGGTCAACATTGCGACGACAATCGCTATCATCCCGCTTAATGCGCTGAACATGGTTGCTGCAAGAATTCCCAGAAATAAGAGCGTGAGGCCCAGCATTGTAGCCGATCTTAACGGCACTTTTCCACTTGGAATCGGACGTTCGGGACGTTCAACGGCATCGAGCTTGGCGTCGAAAACATCGTTCATAACCACACCGCCGCCGTATAAGCCTAATGTTGAAACAAGCAGCAGGGCAGGGCTGTAATCCGAAAATGTAAATTGTACAATGGCCATTCCCGCAAAAATGTCGGTGAATGCGGTTACAACATTGGCAGGTCGGGTTAGCTGCAGATAGGGTTTTAAACTGCTCACTTTAATTAATTACTAATGAATCTTTGGCGGGCGAAGGTTGCTGTCCGCCTCTCAAAATGCTGTTTCCATGAAACTTTTCGGTGTGGTCAATGGCGTAACCGGATTCAAAATCGCTCACGTCAATCTGCCCGCTTTTGCCAAATGCGTCAATGGCATTCTGATAAGTCACAAGGCGGATCGTTTCATCTGAAATGCCACGCATTTTCATTAACGCAGCTGTTTTAGGAATTGCCAAGGGATCAGAAATGCCCCAATCGGCCGCAGAATTGACCATAATGCGCTCAGGACCATATTGTTCTACGACTTTTACCATGCGCTCATTGCCCATTTTGGTAAAAGGATAAATCGTGAATGCAGCCCAAAAACCTTTGTCCAAAACACTTTTAACCGTTTCTTCATTATTATGGTCCACAATCACCCACGAAGGATCAATGCCATGTTCTAATGCAATGGCCATGCTCCGTTCCGTTCCTTTTTTCTTGTCGCGGTGCGGCGTGTGGATCTGCACAGGAAGTTTCGCCGACTTGGCCAGTTCAAGCTGTAAGCGGTAATATTTTTCTTCGGCAGGCGTCTGATCATCGAACCCGATTTCGCCCACGCCTACGACGCCTTCTTTATAAATATATAATGGCAAGATTTCCATAACCTGCTCAGCAAGCGGCTCATTATTTGCTTCGCGGGAGTTTAAACCCATTGTGCAATAATGTTTTATGCCAAATTGCGAAGAGCGGAATCTTTCCCAGCCAACGAGGCTGCTGTAATAATCTTTGAAACTTGAAAGCCCCTGTCCGCGGCTGCCCAACCCAAAAAGCCGGCTCGATCAATGCAACGATCCCGGCCTGATGCATGGCCTGATAATCGTCCGTTGTGCGGGAAACCATGTGGATATGCGGATCAAAAAAGCGCATTCCTTTGATCAGGTCTTTGTAGTCGTTCCAGGCAATGTCTCGGTGCGCAGGTGCGGCGACTGTTTCTTCGCTGTCTTCGAAATGCGAAGGATTTGGTGCTAGATCGTTCGTGTTAAGGCACATAAGTTCAGGTGTCAGTGTTCAAGATCGGCCCAGGTGAATGCGCCGGATCTAACCGATTTTTCTAGATCAATGTATTTGGCCAATAAATAATTAGCAGCAGGAAGTGACGAATCTTTGCAGGCCAGCGCCGCAGCTTTACGGTCTTCTTCAAGTTCTGAATCAAACAAATGCTGCATATCTGCCAGCAATGTCGGGTTCATGAATTTTCCGGCCAGTCGCCACACTTGCGCCGGAACGCTTCGTCCCGCAGCCCAACGCTCATGCGCGAAATCTGAAAGCGTCATCGCCAGTTTTTCGTTCGCGCGATTTTCCAGTCCTTCTATAAAATGGATTGGCTTATCATTAAATATTGTTTTTAAAACCAGCTGATTCCACGCCAGTTCGCTGAAATGCTTTTCCGGATAAGGGTTATGCAATGCAATGGCATCAAAAACAAAACCCATATTGGAACGGACCGCATCAGTGGCCCTGAAAAGCCATTGATCCGGGTAGGACAGGACTGGCAATGCCGAATAAAGCGCCACCAACTCATTCATTTCAGCCGTGTCAAAAAGCGTTTCAACGTTCTTTACATATTCCTCTTTGTCGGATGGATCAAGCTGGGTAAGCAGCCAAACGCGCGCAAGCCTCACCAGCGACCAGCCTTCAACCGAAAAGCCGGGAATCTCTGCATTCAATGTGAATTTTCCGCTTTCGTCGACGGAAATGATTTTTTTAGGAAGAAAACGTGGCGCTGAAACGAAGGCCGTCATAATATCCATTGGGCTGGAAAGCGCTTTTTGCTGTAACCAGTCAGCCTCAGTAGTGGAAATATTGAGGGCCAGAATATCCCAAATCCTATCTTTAATAATGTCGGACATAACGAAGCAATGTAACTCGATTCACATAGAATGTTGACTTGTAAATCGTTCTAATAATGGGTTATGGAATAATAAAGTATTTTTTACTTATAAAGTTTCCCTTTGAAATGCTATAACGCGTTTGTGCATTAAAAAGGCGCTTATACACGGGATTTAAGCCTATTTTTAATCAAAATCTAATGTGCCGGGTGAATCTTAACTGTTGTCAAAAGTCAAATTCTGTAATTCCGGGGTCATTTAATAAATGGTGCGTGAGCTTTTCGTGCTTCTTTTCCGAGCCCTGCAATGTCCAGCTCCCGGTTATCTGCCCATTTGAGCGACTTTGCTGGCCTTGCAAGATTTTCAGATCGTGATCTTTGAACAGCTCCTCGTACAATTTCAATGTCTTTTTCTGGTAAGGGCACACGAGTCTGTAATTCCGGATCTGGCTTTTTTTGCGGATAAATTTCTGGATAGGAGCGAGGATCACGAGCGAAAGTCCGGAAATAACGAAGTCGCAACCGTGACTTCATAAAAGCCAGCGCCTATGCCCATGCCGATGGCAGCCGTAACCCAGACAATGGCTGCGGTGGTGATGCCGACGACGCGGTTGTTTTCCCTGAAAATAATTCCGGCGCCGATGAAACCGATCCCCGTCACAATGTTGGCGGCGATCCGGCCCGCATCCGAGCTAATTTTTATAGAAAGAATAGTGAAAAGCGTGGAGCCAACCGCAATCAGGATCATCGTCCTCAACCCCGCCGACTTGCTTCGATACTCCCGTTCGGTGCCGATAATAGCACCCAGAAAAAAGGATATCAGCAACTTATAAACGTCTTCAGGCAATAACTCCATTTTAAAATTAAAGGCTACAAAGTTCAAAAGCCGGAAAGACGCTAAATCTCCCGGCTTTTGATGGGTTTGAATTATTTCCGATTCATCATCTCTTCAATTTCCTCTGCTTCAATGGGAATATGTGCCATTAAATCGAGGTTTCCGTTTTCGGTGATGAGGATGTCGTTTTCGAGGCGAATTCCCAGGCCCTCTTCGCGAATGTAAATGCCGGGCTCGCAGGTAAAGACCATTCCTGGCTCGAAACGGCGGTATTTATTGCCAACGTCGTGAATGTCGAGTCCTAAAAAATGTGAGGTTCCGTGGGGGAAATACTTTTTGTAGGCAGGCGTTTCGGGATCTTGTTTTGCAATGTCGTCCTTTGTAATCAAGCCTAAGCCTATCAGCTCGCTCTCCATCATTTTTCCGACTTCCAGGTGATATTCGTCCCAAATGTTGCCGGCGACTAACATCCCTTTTGCTGATTTGAAAACCCTTAAAACCGCATCGTAAACATCCCGTTGCCGTTTCGTAAACCGACCATTAACCGGAATGCTCCTCGTCAGATCGGCTCCGTAATTGGCATATTCGGCCGCAACATCCAGCAAAAGCACGTCGCCATCCTTGCAAGGCTGATCATTTTGAATGTAGTGCAGCACGCAGGCACTGGCGCCGGATGCAATAATGGGCTGATAAGCAAAACCCTTAGACCGATTGCGGACAAACTCGTGCAGCAGCTCTGCCTCGATCTCAAATTCCTGCACGCCGGGTTTTACAAATGTCAGAAGCCGCTCGAAACCGAGTTTGGTAATGTCGCAGGCTTTTTGCAAAAGTTCAATTTCCCTCGGCTGCTTGATCGCCCGAAGCTGGTGCATGAGCGGCGCAAGCCGGGCCAATGTGTGAATGGGATATTTGTCTCTGAATTCATTTACAAATCGCGTTTCACGCGTCTGCACCGGCGAGTCGTTCCGCGTGTGCTCGTTGGTGTTGAGATAGACATGATCTGCTTCAAAAACAATATTTCTGAAAACGGTTTCATATTGGTGCGTCCAGTAAATGGTCCTGATGCCGGTCACTTCCCGCGCTTGCTCTTTCGTCAGTTTTTCCCCTTCCCAAACAGCGATCATTTCATTGGTTTCACGCAGAAAAAGAACTTCGCGCAACTTCTCGTCGGGATGTTCTGGTGAGAGAACGAGGACCGTTTCTTCCTGATCCACGCCAGTCAGGTAAAAGAGGTCTGAGTTCTGTTTGAAGCCCATGGAGCCGTCTGCATTGGTGGGCATAATGTCGTTGGAATTGAGGATTACCAACGATTTTGGCTTCAACAATTGGGCAAGTCTGCGGCGGTTTTCAGTGAACAGATCCTTGCCAATGGGGGCGTAACGCATAAGAGCTAAATTTTTGTAACTGGTAATTTAATTTGCAAAATTACGTTTATCTTGTTCAAAAATAGCGCGTGAAACCGGCAAAAAACCGGTTGTTGATAAAGACCTAACTGTTAAAAATTTCATGAAAAGATTGTTTCTCCTGGCGTTTGTTTTCGCTCCTTTAATGTTGTCGGCAAGTCCGAAATACTGGATTTACCTTAAAAATAAGGATTTGAATGCAACGCCCGCTATATCCGCACTAACCGTTGAAAACCGCATCAAACTTGGCATCGCAGCATCTGATGAGCTGGATCTGCCTGTGAAAAGTGACTACGAGCGCGCATTAAAAGAACAATCGGTTAGCATTATCAATCGCTCCAAATGGCTGAATGCAGTTTCGGCAATCATGACCAGTGAGCAGGCACAAAAAGTGCGTGAGCTGGATTTCGTTCAGGAGGTTGTTCCTATTGATCCCGGATTTTACATTGCCCGGACCAAGGCCATTGAAAGTGCAAATGGCGCCCGTAATGTCGCAGGTTCAGGCTAATGCATTTACAAAAGAGAACATTTCAGCCAAAGACGTAACCATAGGCGTGATCGACGCTGGTTTTTACGGAGCAGATTCTTCACTTTCGCTTACACAGATTTTTTCCAACAAAAGAATATTAGGCATTCGCGATTACGTGAAGCCAGGCCGCGCAGGAGAATTGCTTTTCAGCACCGCCGAATCATTTTCCGATATGCACGGAACGGAAGTCCTGGCTGCCATTTCCGGCATCGATTTTCAGGATGAGATCCAATATGGCATGGCGACCAATGCAAAATTTTATCTGGCCAGAACAGACTATTCATTGCGGGAATACAGAGGCGAGGAAGATAACTGGATCGCGGCGATGGAATGGATGGACAGCCTGGGTGTGCGGTTGATCAACACATCATTGGGTTATGCCAAAGGATTTTCGGATCCGAAAGAAAATTACACGCCGTCTCAAATGGACGGGAAAACGTCAGCGATTTCAAAAGCGGCGCATATTGCATCAGACAAAAAAGGCATTATGCTGATTGTTTCGGCAGGAAATGAAGGTGACGATAAAAGCTGGAAAATTGTTTCGGCTCCGGCAGATGCAAAAGGCGTTCTGGCTGTGGGCGCGACCAATGGAAAGCTTTGGAACAGAATCGGTTACAGCAGTGTAGGGCCTGAGTTTTTGTCTTATGTAAAGCCTAATGTTTCGTGCTTCTCTTTATATGGAACCTCATTATCTGCACCGGTGATCACAGGTTTTGCAGCATGTCTTTTACAAGCGAATCCTAAATCGACCAATAAAGAATTGATCAGTCTTATTGAAAAATCGGCGCATTTGTATCCTTATGGCAACAATTTCGTGGGTTACGGCGTCCCGCAGGCCTCACGTGCACTGGCACTTGCAAAAGCGCCTTACTTGCCTGACAATGCTAAGCTGATCAATGCAAAAGGACGCAGCATTGACGTGGATGTAAACAGCGATGAGCAAATGGTGGCCATTTACAGAAAGAAAACGGATAAAGATGTTCTGGCGCAGCAGGTTGCCAAAATTCAGAATGGCAAGATTGCGCTGAAACGCCGAGAACGGTGAGCGCTTCACGACCATTGACCTTAAAACATATGTGATCGAAGTTGCCTGGGATTGATATCAGCCTGAGTTTCTGAGGCGCGCTTCTTCCAAATCCAATTCTCTTTCTTTTCGTCCTTATCAATTCGCTCGGAAACAGATCTGGTCCCGTCGAATTTTTCTCTATCTCCTTCTCGCGCTTAATGCCAACAATGTCAACAAGCATTCTGCGGTAAGCTTGGCAAACCCAAGCGTCGCGTTGTTATCGACATCGAGATAGCGGCTGTCGGCAAGTCTGAACGAATCTTTTCGTATCGGTCTTTCAAAAGCCGGAAAGGCTCGAATCTGCGAGATTTCCCCTTCATAATTAGCCTGACATTCCAGGCTCTACAATGCGAAACGTGCATTAATGATTGCTTTCTGCTCAGTTTCGTCGACCTTCGTCCTCGATTTTCAGCCAGCGAATCACCAGCGGAAGGCTTAAACCTTGTAAAACAAGTGCTAAAGGATTACTACAAATGTGATAAATAAGATCATATTACGATGGGGAAAGCCTTCCCGTCAAGGGTAAGCGGAATTGCCAGCGCCTAGGCAAGGGAAACGACGCCTCGCATGCTCAACTCCAAGCAACAATGAAAGAAGTTCGCCACGTTGGTCTAGGCCCCACTGATCTCTGATTTTTTATAAGCCCTGCAGATAAGTGCCCGGGAAAACCCAAATCATGCGTATTAAAATGGTAAACAATGCTGAGAACCACTGTGTATATTAGTTCGGGCAATGTATAAGCGCCAAGTCGATTCGATCACTTCCGGGCGATCGAAGGCCTATGAAGAACGAAAACAATGCCATTGAGCAGGAAAATGACCGTCTCCCAGACATAAGCGCTCTGCATCCGGGTTTGGTAAGAAAATACTTCATGACGAACGAAAGCTCAGAAATAACCCGCCGCTCACCACCGCCAGCACACCCGAATATTCAAAAATGTTCCGCCGCGATGTACATCATATAAGGTGTGATCGAATGTAAGCGCTCGTGTCGATGCTGGGTGGTGGTAGGGGAATATTTGCTGAACGAAGTAAAGCAGGTTCGCAATCGCGAGCCGCGACAACAATGCCCATTCCGGCAACCAGGAAAAAGTCGACCTCGGCTTTCCAAAGGACAAATTGTCCCGTTGCAATGGTCGCCAGTGCAAACCGGAACACGATGAAGCGACGAAGCGTCATTAACCAGGCTTTCGCCTTCGAGGATGGTCACCACTTTCTTCGGCACTTTAAGTCCTTGCAAAACCGAAGTGGCTGCCACCGCATCGGGAGGAGAAACGACGCCGCCGAGGAAAAAGCCCGATGGCCAATGTAAAGCCGGGAATGATCGAGCTTGAAAGATAGGCGATCGCTGTTGCCGTAGACACCACAAGTCCGATCGCAAGTAATCCGATAGGCCGTCGGGATTCCCAGAAATCTTTCCAGGACGTGTTCCAGGCAGCGGAGTATAATAAGCTGGTGGTAAACAGATCAGGAAGTCCCTAGTCAGGTTCCAGTCGGACATGCGGCATGCCCGGAACAGAACTGATCAGTAAACCTGCGATAACCAAAAAAGATAGGACAGGCAGCCCCGATTTTTTTCGCTCAGCATGGTGAAGCATCTGAGACGATGAAAAGCAGGGAAATGATTAATAGTAAATTATCGTGAACCATAGAGGAAAGAGAAGTTTCGGGATATAAATGTATGCAAAAATGAAAAGAGACGTTATAAGATTTTTGCGCGCTACAATTCGAGCACGCAAAATGATTTTTTGGTTCATCTTTGCTGGAAAAATAAGAGATTTTTCTATCTTTATCGCTTCGAAAATTCGTGTAACTATCATAAAATCTATCACCTAATCCTTAATTAACGATGAGTACTTCTCGACGAGACGTTCTGAAAACGGCAGGTATCGCACTGGCAGGCAGCACATTACCAGCTGTTACGATCCTTAACCCGAACCGTGCGTTTGCAGGGGTCAATGCCGAGACGCTTAAAGTGGGTTTGATCGGCTGCGGCGGACGTGGTTCCGGTGCGGCAAACGCAGGCTTTGAAGGCAGATCCAAATGTTGTTCTTCACGCAATGGGCGATATTTTCAGAAGACAAAACGGACTCTTCACTTGAAAAACCTGACCAAGGTTCACGGGTCAAAGGTGAAGGTTGATGAAGGTCATAAGTTTGTTGGATTTGAATGCTTTCAAAAAAGTACTTGATTCGGGTGTTGACGTTGTGATCCTTGCAACGCCTCCGCATTTCCGTCCGGAAGCATTTAACGGCTGCTATCAATGCAGGCAAGCACGTTTTCTGCGAAAAGCCAGTCGCTGTTGACGCGCCCGGGGTGTTCGTAAGGTTTTGGCAACTGCTGCCAAATTGGCAAAACAAAAGAACGTATCCTGAATGTCAGGTTTCTGCTGGCGTCACCATGAGCCAAAAGCGTGCAAGTTTCGGTAAGATCCTGGACGGCGCTGTTGGTGATATTTCTGCCATTTATAACACTTACGATACAGGCACATTGTGGTCTTTCCCAACGCGTACAAGGCTGGCCAGATGCGCTGAAATATGTGTTGCGTAACTGGACTTACTACACTTGGCTTGCCGGTGACCACATTGTTGAGCAAGCTGTGCACAGCATTGAGCATGATGTCATGGGCAATGGGCGGAAAACTGCCATTGTCAGCAGTAGGAACAGGTGGACGTCAGGTGCGTACAGATGCACTTTTTGGTAATATATTCGACCATTTCGCTGTCACTTACGAATATGAAGGCGGCGTAAAAGGTTTCCACCATTCAAGACAACAGGCTA
This sequence comes from Dyadobacter sp. AC419, assembly GCF_979253085.1. Taxonomy (NCBI): domain Bacteria; kingdom Pseudomonadati; phylum Bacteroidota; class Cytophagia; order Cytophagales; family Spirosomataceae; genus Dyadobacter; species Dyadobacter sp. AC419. The sequence continues at coordinate 75,660 of NZ_CEEDCD010000016.1, forward strand.
ACTGCGAAAACAGCTATCTGGTTGAAACAATCGGAACAAAAGGCCGTGCAATGGTTAACTGCGCTAGAAACGTTCATGAGATCTTTGGTCAAAACCCATGGAAATATGAAGGTGCGCAAAATGATATGTATCAAACTGAGCACAATGAGCTTTTTGCTTCCATCAGAAGCGGTAAGCATATCAATGACGGTGAATTTATGGCGCAAAGCACACTTCTTGCTATTATGGGAAGAATGGCTGCGTACACAGGAAAGCGTATTACCTGGGATGAAGCAATGAACTCAACAGAAAAACTGGGCCCTGATACTTACAGCTTCGATATGAAGCCGCCAGTTGCTTGAAGTTGCGAAACCGGGTATCACAGCGTTTTCTTAAAATCTTATGCAAAGAAGAGATTTTCTGAAAAACTCAGCTTCCGCGGCATTCGCTGCAACGGCAGTTGGGAGTGGAATAGTGGCAGCACCTGCTTTTGCAGATGCTGCTGCATCAGCCCATCCACTGGCACCACCGATGGTGAAAAAGAGCCTGATGTGGGGAATGGTCAAAGAAGATTTGTCTGTGATGGACAAGTTCAAATTGCTCAAAGATCTGGGTTACGACGGTGTCGAGCCAGATTCTCCCGACAAGCTGGACATGAGGAAGTGCTTGCAGCCCGCGACAAAACGGGTTTACTGATTCCTGGAACCGTCAACTCAATGCACTGGAAATTACCATTATCCGACCCGGATCCTAAGAAAAGGGAAGAATGTGTGAAATCCATCGAAAAAGCATTGCTGGACACCAAAGAATATGGCGGCAGCACGGTTCTCGTCGTGCCAGGCGTGGTAACCGCAACCGTTTCTTATGCAGAAGCCTACGAACGTTCTCAGGCTGAGATCCGCAAATTGCTTCCAATCGCTGAAAAACAGGCGTTAAAATTGCCATTGAGAATGTTTGGAACCAGTTTTTGCTCAGTCCGCTGGAAGCTGCGAAGTTTGTTGACGACTTCAAGCATCCGATGGTAGGCTGGTATTTCGACGTTGGAAATGTGCTGCGTTACAGCTGGCCTGTTTCCTGGATCGAGGCATTGAACAAGCGCATTTTGAAGCTCCACCTTAAAGAGTTCAGTTTCAAAAAACAGCCAACGACTAGGCCTTTGGAAGGGATACGTAAGTGGAGTTCATGGAAGGCGACAACAACTGGCCCGAAGTGAATAAAGCCTTACAAAAGATCGGTTACTCAAGGCTGGGCATCCGGCAGAAGTTGCCGGTGGCGACAGAAAGCGCCTGCTAACCATCCGGGAGAAGATGGATGAGGTTTTTAAGGCGTAATCAAGACGAAATGTAATAAATGTAAATAGCCCGGATTTCCGGGCTATTTTGCGTTATACCAAAGAAATTTTATTATTCTTGCGTAATTATTATGACACACTATATTCTTCATGCCTGCACAATTACTTTCCTTTTCTGGAGCATTTACTCCACTCAATGACAATGTGTTCATTCGGAATCTCTGCAAGTTTTAAAACTGATTCATGTGCCGAAAGGTAAGACTGCTGCTTTCCGAAGGCTAGGTTTGCAACAGGCTTTGGTTTGTCAAAAAAGGGCTTGTGCGCGGCTGTTATACGATCAATCACAGTTCAGGCAAAAGTTGCGAAGTAACCGAATGGTTTGCGAGCGAAAATCATTTCTTCCACGCACTTCGAGAGCTTCGTCCAGCAGATTCCTTCGCAAGAATATATCGAGACATTAGAGCCGAGCCAACTGATTTACATTTCGCGCGAAGACCTATATCGCTTATACGCCAAACATCCTGAAATCTGCAAATTAGGAAGGCTTATTGCTGAACAATACGGGCTGGACCACAAAGAGCGGCTGCGTAAAATGCGCCTGCATTCCGCACAGGAACGGCTCGACATTTTTCATCAGCAATCAAAAAAACTCTTCCTCAGAGTCCCGCAAAAATACATTGCATCATACTTAGGCATATCAGAAAACTACGTAAGCAAGCTCAAAGCCAGACAACGAATTTTCTGGGTTTTTGTAGTTGCGAAACTGGGTTTTTGGTGGGTGTTGTATGACTATTAGAAGTTTTATTTGTATCAATCAAACTTAAAATTCTTGATTGAAAAATGAAGCACACATTTTTATATTTAGCTAAGCTTTTATTGCTGACCACCTTCCATTTGATAGCTACGACTGGATTTGCGCAAGGCACTTTGCCTAAAAGTAATTTTTTCAACAGGCTAAATGCGCTCATCGACGAGGAAGTTGAAAGGTCCCGTTGGGAAGTTGCGCTGAACTTAGACGTAAGTGATTTTTACCTTGGTGAGACATATACGTATATGATCAAGCGGAACGTAGGCAAAGGTAAAAATCTCGGAGCCTGGCGGTTTTCGTTGTCACCTTATTTTAGCTCGACCTACGATGGTTTAGAGTCAGACAAGTCCAAACAGCTTTTTAACCGTGACGAAAGACATTTAAATCCCAGACTTGAATTAGGATACGAATGGCACAAAGTGGACGGGAGATTTATGCTTTTCTATGGATTAAGCACCATATGCGCAATTGAAAATGACAAATATGAAGAACTCTATCATATGAATCCGGATGGCACTTACACATCGCCACAAGGTCGATATTCAGAAAGTTCCAGAAAACAAATGGCATCCATTGGCGGTCTGTTTGGTTCAAAATGCCATTTGACAAAAGACTTCTCATTCTCATTTGAAAGCCAGCTGCAACTCAAATATCTAATGAATAGGCAAAATGCATTCTTCGACTACACGCCAATTCTTAAAGGTTTCGACCGTAATATTTATTTCGAGCCAAACCTCTTTTACGCAATCAACTTCAGTTACCACTTTTGACTCCACTATAATCAATAAGCCATGAGAAAATTTGCGTTAGTAACGTTTGTATTTCTATTGCCCTGGAATAGCCATGCACAGGAGTTGTACAAAAGGCATCCGTGGGAGTTCCATGTCAGCGTCCATTCAGTTAGGCATAATGTATCTTGGTTAGCTTACCCGTTTATGCTAAAACGTAACGTGGGCCAGAGTAATAAACTAGGTGCTTGGCGCATTGTTGTCTTTCCATTTTCTCGCTTCTCCAAAGCCCGTTATGGGCTTGACTCTTCTTCTAATAACAAGCATAAGTCCTTACAATTTATGCCAACAGTGCAAATAGGATATGAGTGGCAAAAAAGAGTTGCAAAATCGATGGCGTATTACGGTGTCGATGTTGGATGGTTTGAGAGACTTGATAAGTCTAGACTCACCGTCGATCCTTGGGATGGCAATCAGACTTATTTCGAAGTTGCTAGAACAAGAGATCAAATTAATACAATGTGGCTTTCAGGTTTTGCAGGAATTAAACATTACATCACACATCGCTATTCCGTGTCAGTTGAGAGTCAGCTTCAATTCAAATATAATGTTACTTCAAGTACGCATTGGGGCGAGGGTGTGCAGGTAGCGCGAGATACACAGCGCACAATGAATATAGAGCCTTTCAGTATACTATTTCGTCACTTTGAGTTATAACTTTTAAATATAAAGTATGCTATGAAATCTTTACGTAGTACACAAGGTATTTTCATTATGTTGCTATTAAGCACATTGTTCAACTTTGTATTTGCAGCAGACCCAATCGTTTATGTCAAAGGCACAACGGCCAGTTCTATTCATGATGGAAAGGATTTTTATGGCCTGGAGCCTAGTAATGCAGAGTATACAACACATTACTATTACATTCCACATATTGTAATGCCTCTGAATAACAGCAGTGTTCCGGATACTGCTAAAAAAGAATATGAGTGGAAGGTTGTAGGAGGAGATCCTGTCAGTGCAATAAGTGTAGAGCAGTTTACTGCAAAATGGAACAACACTGTAAATTATAGCAGCGGCACGCCGACTAAAACAATAAGGCTTACCGTCACTTTCAAATGGACGATTAAGGGTGTGAAGTATTCCAAAAAAATAGTAAGCATTCGATCAACGGGAGCGGTATCAAGCGCAGCCTATTGAAGTGAAATACATCAGTGTCCCGAATTCCTGTTAGTTTTAATGGTTCGACAGTCGGCAATGGCAGCACGCTCGCTTACTGCATGCGGGAGCAGGTCCGAAAACGCTTTCAATTCCTGCGGCGAGCACCGATCCTTTTGGGCCGGTAACTCATCATTTCCATTATCCTGCTAACTGGTCGGGGCCGGCGAGTTCGAACACGCCATCTGTTACGGTGAATACTAATGCGAAGACAGGAGGCACAATCAAAGTGGAGGCAAAGCGGAATGATAGCAATTTTAAAAACAAAGATTTCAATCACAATAACCCGCCCCCTGCCCAGAATCCCGGTCATCAACATCCGGCCCGATCTTACTTTGCGCTCCAAAGGACATTACTGCTTCGGCTAGCAATGCGACTTCTTATAACTGGGCTTCGACGGGTGGGATTACGGTTAGTTCGCCGGGAAATACGAATATGGCACATTTGACTGGGGTGAGCGATGGCACGGTGAAAGTTTCGGCGACAAATGCTGCCTGTGGTGTTACTACCGCTGACAGCACGCCTGATTCAGGTGAAGAGAAGTGCGCCGCAGGCGGCATCATTGCTTGTTACTGAAAACGGCTGGCGGAACGCCGGATTTCATGTGCAACGGCGCCGGCGTTTCTTTAATGTGCCTACACTCAGCGAGCCCGAAACCGAAGTTTAGCATTTGGACTTCATCCGATCCTGCCAATACAATTCGCGAACTCGAATGGCGGAACGGCCTATTTCAATTCTTATGTCAATAATTGCTATGGCGTCGATGTCACCGCTAGCAATCGCTTCGGCTCCGTCAAAAAAGGAATCACAATTGGTGTTGATAAATCGCTTGCAGGACGGTCCGGTTCACCGACGTCTATCGCAATCCCGCTTACAGGATTTATTCACGTTACATTCAAACATTTGGCGGAGTCAAATGCTTTACCCGAGACGGTGAACATTTACAGCGAAAAGCCGACGTCTAAAGAAGTGAAATCACTTGCTGCGGGTGAATCAATGTGGGCTAGAGCGAAAATGATATGACAACCGTTTCAATTCCCGTTAATGATTTGCCCAAAGGCACATATTATTTACAGCTTGTTCATCCTGAAATCTGACATTTGCGAAAGTCCGTGTGGTGCTAAACTGAAAATGAAGCCATCTAACATAACAATCAGAAAGAGCCTGGAAATCCAGGCTCTTTCTGATTGTTATAAGCTAAAAAAAAATTATTTCTTCACTTTATACAGCGTTCTTGCGTAATGCTTAATGGTGGAGATTTTTAGTTGCTGGTTTTTCACCTGAACCAGCTTGTATTCTTTAAATTCGCCTGCTTTGTCCAGGAAGCCGATGATGCAGGATTGTTCTTCTTTGCCTTTGCGCAGCTCAACTTTCGGCATTATGCCAAAATTCGGGATCTTAATGTTGTCCTCGGCGTCCAGTTCTTTGTATTTTATTTTAACCAAAAAATCAAACGTGCTCTTGGTTTCATAAACGTCCACAGCAAATCGCCAGTCATTCAGCGGATCCTTTACTTTTTCACTGAAACTTGCAACCGGACTGTTTTCGACAACTTTTTCTTTCCAATGGAATCGTGTCATTCACAATGCCTGAGGACTGGCCACCGGAATTGTCGTTTTTATCATTTTGATTACAAGCAAACAATGTCAGCAGAAAGAAAAAGCTGATATACTTCATCGGAAATTCTGTTTGGTTAAGAGATCGTAGTACTACTTTGCAATATACCTTTGTTATTTGCATTAAATAAAATATTTTACTTCCGACATTGTAAACAAGTTTTTACTAATCCTGCCGCTCACTCCCGACCTTCAACTACTGGCGTTAAATTATATTTTCGTAGCAATTTCTTCGTCATTGCCTTTATTATTGCCTTACTGAAATTCGCGTTAACTGGTGATGTACAAACCTTTAAAGCAATAACCGAAGGAATGCTCGAAATGGCGAAGGTGGCGGTGATGGACATTGCATTGCCGTTGACGGGCGTTATGGCTTTCTTTCTGGGCATTTTGAATGTGGGTGAAAAAGCAGGGATTATCAACTCCATAGCAAGATTTATCGGCCCTTTTTTCAATAAATTATTTCCCGAAGTCCCGAAAGATCACCCGGCGAATGGTCAGATGATCATGAATTTTTCAGCCAACTTTCTGGGATTGGGTACAACGCCGTCGACTCCTCCTTCGGATTGAAGGCCATGCAGAGTTTGCAGGAACTTAATCCAAGCAAAGACACCGCTTCCAATGCACAGTATCATGTTTTTAGTTTTGCACACTTCGGGTTTGCAAATCATTCCGCTTTCTATCATTGCGCAAGCGCGGCTATTTTGGGAGCCGAAAGTCCATCCGAAACGTCTTTTCATTCCCTGCGTCGTGGGCACTTACATTACGACGGTGGTAAGTATGCTGATCGACGGCTGCATGGCAAAAGATCAATCTCTTCAACAAAACCGTAATGCTCGGCTTAGGAAGCGTTACGGCGATGATCGCATTGATTCTCTGGTATTTGTCTGCCTTGCCAAAAGAACAAATCGAAACTGTGTCCATATTCGTGGGTGATTCAGTCCTTTTGGCGTGTTGTTGCCGGGTTTTTGTTTTGGGGAATGTATCGGAAAGTGAATGTCTTCGAAACATTCATTGAGGCGCAAAAGCGGGCTTTACAACCTCAGTAACAATTATTCCTTATCTGGTCGGACTGCTTGTGGCAATCAGCGCATTCCGGGCTTGCGGGGCGATGGATCATCTGATCGACGGCCTCAAATGGGTGTTTTCATTGACTGGCCTCAACACAGATTTTACAGATGCATTGCCCGTTGCCTTAATGAAACCACTTAGCGGAAGCGGTGCGCGCGCATTAATGATCGATGCCATGAAGGAGTTCGGGCCGGACTCGTTTATAGGCCGCCTCGTGTGTATTTTCCAGGGCTCAGCAGACACAACGCTTTATATTGTGGCCCTTTATTTTGGCTCCGTCGGCATTAAGAACACGCGTTATGCTATCGTGGCGGGATTAATCGCTGATCTGATCGGCGTTTTGGCTGGAATCTGGCTCGGATACTTATTTTTTCACTGATTTCCGGCTCCTTAACACGAATTACCCTTTTACCCTCGATATGCAACCGTCCGTACAAAATGGATGGCTGGTTTTTGTGGTAAACGTTAATATTGATCATCTAACTCTGAACCGCTTATGTTTAAATCGTTACGCAAATCCGCACTGCTCGTCGTTGTATTTTGTGTATGTGTCACGCAAGCTTTTGCGCAAAAGGACACCAGCCAGGCGGCCAACACTTACACGCTGGAAGATTGCATCAGGATCGCATTGGAGACCAATCCTTCTATAAAAATCTCAGAATTAACGGTTCAGACAAACAGCAACATTTACGCTCAATCCAAATGGCAGCGCTGGCCAAGCATTAGTTTCAGCGCCAGCCAGGGTTTCAGCTCCGGTCGTAACATTGACCCTTTCACCAACCAGTTCGTTCAGCAGAATATCAATTCCAATAATTATCAGCTAGGCGGGCAAATAACCCTTTTCAACGGGTTTCAGATCAAAAACAACATCAAGTTTAATGATGCCAATTACAAGGCAAGTGCAAAAGACCTGGACGCTGCGCGGAATGATATTATGCTCAATGTTGCATTGTCGTATCTGCAGGTGATCTCGAATGAAGAGCTGATTCAGGTGGCAAAGTTTCAAGTGCAAGCGTCTCAGCTTCAAGTAGAAAGAACCAGCAAATTATTAGAAGCTGGAACATTGGCAGAAAGCAGTTTGCTGGATCTTAAAGCGCAGCTCGCCAATGATGAACTGACCCTTATCAATGCCGAGAACAATCTCGAAACTGCGAAGTTGAACTTGAAACAATATATGAACATCCCCGGCAGCGAGCAGATCAATGTCGTTAAAATTCAAGTTCCCGATCCAACATTAAAAGCCTACGACGCAACAATCCAAGAAATATTTGATGTAGCGCGCGGAAATTTGCCGCAAATGCAAGCTGCGGAGCTTCGTATTGAAGCTGCTAAAACCAACATTGATCTTGCAAAAGGTGCCGGATTGCCTTCATTAACATTAAACGGAGGCATTTACACAGCTTATTCAAGTGCAGCACCGAAAGAAAGGTTTGTCTCGGACGGTTCGGGACAAAGCACGACAACGGAGGTGATTTCTGCTACGGACTACATTGTTTATAATGATCAACAGGTTCCGATTGTTCAGAAAATCACGACGCCCAGCGGCTCATTGCGCACATTCGGTTATCTGGATCAGCTGGACTTTAACCGAAATTCAGCAGTCAACCTCAATCTTACCATTCCGATTTTTACCAATTTCCGGGTCAAATACAATGTTGCGAATGCCAAAATTCAGCAAAAAACATATGAATATCAGGCGCAGCAAGTCCAGTTGACCATCCGCAAAAATGTGGAACAGGCATACATTGATATGACCAACGCTGCAAAACGTTATTCTGCAACGGCCAATCAGGTTAGGGCATTGCAGGAAACATTTCGCGTATCGCAAGTGCGGTTTGATGTCGGATCGATCAACTCTGTGGAATATAGCATTGCGAAAGCGAACCTGGACAGAGCCAACGGAAACCTCGTTCAGGCCAAGTATGACTACGTTTTCAGGACAAAAATCCTTGACTTTTACATGAACCGTCCGTTATCGGATTTCTAAAAATAAGCTGAAAGCCGGACGCATTTCTGGCGAACTGTTCATATCCTCAATCAACAATTATTTGTAACCAAAGTCAGTATGGCACGTAAGTCTTCAAAACGAATCTGGTGGATCACAGCAGGCCTTGTCGCACTCCTCGCAGCAGGTTTGTTTGGCGCAAAACAAGCCGGTTACATTGGTAAGCCCAAGACCACAGAAGTGGAATATACCAATGTGAAAAAGGCAGACATTATTGAGCGTGTCAGCGCGTCAGGCAAGGTTCAGCCGGAAGTTGAAGTCAAACTCAGCCCAGATGTTTCCGGAGAAATTATCAGCCTGAATGTTGCTGAGGGCGATTCGGTTGTGAAAGGTCTAGCTTCTTCTGAAAATCCGTCCGGATAATTACGAATCTTTACTTGCACGTGCGCAAGCGGCAGTAAATTCCAGCAAAGCCAATTACGAGCAGACCAAAGCAATGGTTGCACAGGCCGAAGCGCGGTTAGTACAGGCCAAAGCTAATTTTGAAAGGAATAAAAAGCTTTACAATGATAAAGTGATTTCTGCTGCTGATTATGAGCAATTTGCCTCCACTTTTGGTGTCGCACAACAGGATGTTGAATCTACAAAGGCGAATGTTTCAGCAGCACTTTTTAACATTAAGAGTGCAGAAGCAGGCTTAAAAGAAGCATCCGAAAACCTGCGTAAAACGAGCATTTTTGCACCGGTAAGCGGCATTGTTTCCTTGCTTAATGTAGAAGCAGGCGAGCGTGTTGTGGGAACTTCACAAATGGCCGGAACTGAAATGATGCGGATTGCTAACCTGCGCAATATGGAAGTGCGGGTTAATGTAAATGAAAACGACATTGTAAGAGTGAGCCTGGGCGATACGGCGGAAATTGATGTGGATGCATACAGTGCTTCGGGCCGTAAATTCCGGGGAGTTGTGAAGGAAATAGCCAACACAGCCGCTGGATTGGCTTCATCAACTTCAAGCAGCACATCTTTATCAAGCGCGTCAGCCGATGCGGTTACTGAATTCGAAGTGAAAGTTAAGATCTTGAATGAGTCATTTTCGGATCTTTTAATCTCAAAATCAAAAAAATCTTATCCATTCAAACCTGGAATGACGGCCTCAGTTGAGATCATTACAGAACGTAAAAATAACGTCGTAACCGTGCCTATCGCGGCAGTAACAACGAGGAGTAACACGCCGCCTGCGGCAGAAGGACAGCCAGGTCCTCCATCGGATCAGCCTGCCGAGGAAGATGATAAAAAGCCTAAAAAAGTGGAGGTTATCAAAGAAGTTGTATTCATTGATGTGGCCGGAAAAGCCGAAATGAAGGAAGTAAAGACAGGAATCAGCGACTTTGAAAATATTGAAATCCTGTCCGGGCTTAAACCTGGCGACCGCATTATCTCCGGACCTTACATTGCCGTGTCTAAAAACCTGAAGAACGGAGACCTGGTAGAAAAAAAAGAAAGAAGATGTGAAAAAAGACGAAAAAAAATCAAATGAAAACGCGAATTGATACGTTGTAAAAGGGTAATAAGTTCGATTTAGTTTAGGTTAAAAAAGAAAATCCTTGCGGCTTTGCTGCAAGGATTTTTTATTTTCTGCCAAATATTCTCGATTTTTGGACGAATCAGCGACATTACAATTTGTGCTGAACCGTATTCCAAGCTTCTCAAATGAGTTTATTAAATCAGACCAAAATAGCGGTGATAGGAGGGGGCAGCTGGGCAACTGCACTCATCAAAATCCTTTGCGAACAAAACAATATCCAGATCAGATGGTGGCTTCGCAATCAGAAGGACATTGAACATATCCGGAAGTTTCACCACAACCCCAGTTACCTCAGCGACGTCGTCCTGTCTCCCAAAAAAATAAAGGTCTTTGAAAAAACGGTCGATGCCGTTAAGGGTGCAGATTATGTGATCCTGGCGGTTCCGGCCGCATTTATCCAGGAAGCATTGCGCGATTTGAGTGCCAAACATTTGCACGGAAAACGCGTTGTGTCGGCGATTAAGGGAATGGTGCCAGGTCGGAATATGCTGATAACAGACTGGATTGCCAAAGAATACGGCATTCCGCTGCACGAAACTTGCGTGATCGCCGGTCCTTGCCATGCCGAAGAAGTGGCATTGGAAAAGCAATCCTATTTGTCCATCGCTTCTACGGAATGTGACACAGCAGAGGACTTTGCCAAATTAATGACGTGCCGCTACGTCGCAGCCAATCCGCTAGACGACTTATACGGAGTCGAATATGCGGCTGTGATGAAAAATATCATTGCATTGGCCTGCGGAATCACGCATGGACTGGGTTATGGCGATAATTTTCAAGCCGTTCTGGTTTCAAACGCCATGCAAGAAATCGGCCATTTTGTAACGGCACTCGACGCACGAGAACGCAATATGAGTTCATCTGCTTATCTGGGCGATTTGCTGGTAACGGCTTATTCTCAATTTAGCCGAAACCGGCTTTTTGGAAATATGATTGGCCGCGGTTATAGCGTCAAAGCCGCACAGCTCGAAATGAAAATGATTGCCGAAGGATATTATGCGACGAAAAGCATTACAGAAATGAACAAAATCCATCAGGTCAATCTGCCTATCACGAATGCTGTGCACCGCATTTTATACGAAGAACAGGCGCCCGGCATGGTTATGGACGATTTGAAGAAATTGTTAAAATAAATAGCCTGATTGCCCTTTTCTCGGGTACATTTTACGAATCTCACTTTTTTGAAAACCTTATGCGCGTCACCAAATTTCTTTCAGTAAGTCTATTTACCGGCCTGATAATGGGTTCAACCCTGCTCACTTCATGTAATTCCAAAACCTCAGAAGCAACTGAGCAGGATCTGAAAGCATTCGCTGGCATCGGCAAAGGAATTTGTGTTTGGTGACAAACGGGACTTTGCGGAATGCCACGCTTCAACGCTTGTAAGACTTGATGATGGTCAGTTTTTGATCGCCTGGTTTGGCGGGACGGAAGAGAAGAATCCGGATGTAGGCATCTGGGTTTCAAAGGGAAAACCGGGTAACTGGAGCGCTCCGAAAGAAGTTGCCAAAATCAGGGAAGACGCACATTGGAATCCGGTTTTACAAAAGACTGCCGATGGGAAGATCATTTTATATTTTAAAGTCGGCAAGGAAATCCCGTATTGGGAAACTTGGGTGAAAACCTCGACCGATAATGGTGAAACCTGGTCCGATGCTTACGAGTTGGTGAAAGGTGATAAGGGTGGAAGAGGACCGGTTAAAGACAAATTGATCGAGCTTTCGAATGGTGACTGGCTCGCTGGCGCATCTAATGAAGTAAATCGCTGGGAGGTTTTTGTGGACAGAAGCACGGACAAGGGCAAAACCTGGAAAGCAAGTCCGTATTTGAAAATTGACACGACAGAGATTAAAGGAAAAGGCGCAATCCAGCCTACATTGTGGGAATCTAAGCCTGGGCTGGTGCATATGCTCGTTCGGACAACGGGCGGCGTCATCGGAAGAAGTGATTCAGGAGACTATGGAAAAACCTGGACGCCGATCAAGAAAACCAGCTTGCCAAACCCGAATAGCGGCATCGACGCAGCCAAATTACCCGACGGCACCATTGTGCTCGCTTACAATCCAAATGATAAAGATTGGGGTTCAAGGTCTCCGCTTTCCCTCATCTTGTCTTACGATAATGGCCAGAACTGGACGGACAGAGTTGACATTGCAACAGGCAAAAAAGAGGACGAATATTCCTATCCGGCAATCATTAGTTGGGGTGACTCGGTTGCTGTCACCTACACATTTAACCGCCAGAAAATTGCTTTCTGGACAGGAAGTAAAAAAAGATATCATTGCGCTGGCTGCAAAAGATAAGACCAAAGCGGATCAGTAACCCATCAATTCCAGATCGTAAGATTCAAGCATTTCGACACGTTTGCCCATTTTTTTCTGAATAATCTTGAAATGGTGAACGTCTTCCGGGCAGATGAGTGATATGGCCTCGCCAGACGCCTCTGCCCGGCCAGTCCTGCCGATCCTGTGCACGTAATCCTTGGGTGAGCGCGGCAGTTCAAAATTGATCACATAAGGCAGAAACTGAATGTCGATTCCACGCGAAACAAGGTCTGTGGCCACAAGAACAGTCAATTTTCCCGATTTGAACTTGTTAAGCGCCTCTGTTCTAGCTCCCCTGACTTTTTTTACTGTGCATGGCCATCGCCTGAATTCCGTTCTTATTCAGTTTTTCAACCAAATATATCAGCAGTCCGCGTCGCAGAAACAAACACCAGCACTTGCTTCATTTCCTGTGTTTTGATCAGGTAACGCAATAAGGGCCCGCGTCGGTCCGGATCAACAAAATATCCCGTCTGTTTAATCAAATCAAGGTTTTGTTCTTCCTCTTCGATCTCAATACGCACCGGATTTCTGAGCTGCGTTTTGTTGATCTGGTCAACTTCATCGCCAAGCGTTGCAGAAAAAAGAATGCTCTGGCGTTTTTTAGGCAAAAGGAAAAAAATGTCCTTCATTTCTTCTGCAAATCCCAGATTCAGCATTTTGTCTGCTTCATCCAACACCAAAATCTGTGTTTCTGAAAGGCTAAGGGCTTTATGTGACAAGAGATCAATAAGTCGTCCCGGCGTTGCAACGAGAATTTCCACGCCCTGAAGTCCGATCATTTGCGGATTAATGGAAACACCGCCATAAACGGCCAATGTCTTCACTTTACGCGGAAGGCGCTCGCCAAATGTCTGAAATACAACCGCGATCTGAACGGCAAGCTCTCTGGTTGGCACCAATATCAATGCAGAAATGTGCCGGTTTGCAGCAGCCGGTTTGCTCTGAAACAATTCCAGAATCGGCAGAACAAAGCTTGCGGTTTTTCCCGAACCAGTTTTAGCAATGCCCAGCACATCATTTCCCTTTTAATATAGCCGGAATTAGCTTCCCTGCTGAATTGGGTAAGGTTGAGTATAATTGTCAGCAATGGTTAAATTGGTCAATGGTTCGGACAAGCCAGCGATTGAAAGACATCATGTTGTGCGGCAATTGATCAATGTAGTTTTTATGAAATGCAAAGATACCATTACGCGCAGACATATCGGCCATTGCATGCCTCCGACCGCCTGGTGATGTGACTTCTAAACTCTATTCTTCTTAAAAATATGTCTTCTAACCGCAGGGAATTTTTACAAAAACTCGGATTTGGTGCGTTGCAGCTCGGCATTATCAGCGCAATTCCTGCTTCAACCTGGGCAGCATCATTAAGTTTCGGCCAATTGCCGCGTAGCTCGCCCGAATCGCAAGGCATGTCTGCCAAAAATATTCTTGATTTTACAAATGCAGTTGAAGCGGATAAACTCAATCTGCACAGCTTAATGATCCTGAGACAAGGAAAAGTTGTTGCCGAAGGTTGGTGGGCACCATATGGCCCTGACATGAAGCATACACTTTATTCGCTGAGCAAAAGTTTTACTTCCACGGCAATCGGATTGGCTGTTGCTGAGAAAAAACTGACTGTTGAGGATAAGGTTTTGTCATTTTTCCCGGAGGATAAGCCGGCAAATGTAAGTGGTAATATGGCCGCCATGCGCGTCATGGACTTGCTAACCATGTCGACCGGGCATGATAAGGATGCAACCGGTGCGGTCCGTGAATCAAAAGAGAAAAATTGGGTAAAAGCTTTTCTTTCCTTGCCCGTTGAGCACGAACCCGGTTCGTTTTTCGTCTATAACAGTGCCGCGACTTACATGCTTTCGGCCATTATTCAAAAGTTGACCGGCCAGACATTGCTTAATATCTGACGCCGAGGTTATTCGAGCCGCTCGGCATTGACGATGCAGACTGGGAAGTGGACCCGAATGGAATCAACACGGGCGGATGGGGACTACGTGTGAAAACCGAGGATATCGCCAAATTTGGCCAGTTATATTTGCAAAAAGGAATGTGGGGCGGCAAGCAGATCCTTCCCCAAGCTTGGGTTGAAGAGGCCACACGTTCGCATATCATGTCAAAAGGCGGATCGCGGAAGCCTGAGGAAAATGACTGGCTGCAAGGTTATGGTTACCAATTCTGGCGGTGCCGCAATGGAGCCTATCGCGGCGACGGGGCTTTTGGACAATATTGCATTGTAATGCCGAAGGAAGATATGGTTGTTGCCATAACCAGTGAAACGGGCGACATGCAGGCCATTCTGGACCACGTCTGGAACCACATCCTCACATCCGTAAAGTCCGATCGCATAGCGGCTGACAAAGAAGTGCTGGGGGAGTTGCAAAAGAAATTGTCGACCCTTTCCGCGCCTTGCAGCTGACTGCCGGAAAACCGACTTCTGAATTTATCGCAAAACTGACCGGGAAAAGCTTCAAAGTTGCTGATAATGATCTCAAAATCAACAAAGCATCATTTGAATTTGCGAAAGGTTGGTGTCTGTTTCGACTATATGATGACAAAGGTGAACACTTGGTCGTAAATGGAATTGGCAACTGGAAAATCGGGCTTACGGATCTTTCGCCAATGCCGTTGAAACTTGTGCTGACGCCAGTCCCTAATGATCCGAAGAACCAAAATTGCGTGCAACGGCACCTGGGTCGACGATTACACATTCGAAATGACATGGCGCTTCATCGAAACGGCTCATTATGAAATCGTCACCTGCAAGTTCGAAGGAGATTGCGTACAAATAGAATTCAAGCGAAGTCTTGCTATCTTGGCAAAAACCAAAGACCCGCGGCCAGTGCTAAGCGGGAAGATGATCGCCTGATTGAATTTAAAAGCATTTTCCATTCCAACCAACTTATTCTCAAATGAAGAAAAACATTATCCTTTCCTTAACATTACTCTTTTTTGCGTTGACTGCGCAGGCACAGAAATTCAGGCCGCTGGATAAGCGTCCAGCGCGATATTGCGTATTTCCCAGACCACTTCGCACATGACCGTAAGGATGGCGAAAAAGCATTGGTAAAAGTGTCATACAGCCGTCCTAATCTGAAAGGAAGGGAGATTTTTGGCAAATTGGAGCCTTATGGGAAGGTTTGGCGGACAGGCGCGGATGAGTCCACCGAAGTCAAGTTTTATCAGGATGCGACATTTGGTGGCAAAAAGATCAAAGCAGGAACCTATTCTCTATTCACAATCCCGGGTGAGAAAGAATGGACGGTTATTTTGAGCTCGGATCTGGACTTATCGGGGCGCTTACAAATACAAAGAAGGCAATGACGTGCTCAGGGTTACGGTTCCTGTGAAAGCTGCCGAAGCCCCGATAGAAAACTTCTCAATCGTATTCGAAGAGGTCTCAGATACATCGGCCAAAATGTTCATGGGATGGGCTTCTACGGTCGTTGAGGTTCCCGTTAGCTTCTGAGGTTTTAGGGCACACTGGCATCATTATTTTAAAGCAGATCATTGGTTTAACAATCAGATGATCTGCTTTTTACATTTAAAAATGCTTTATGACAACCAGCGCTAAATTAGTAATTCCCTGCCTCAGTATGCTGCTTACCCTTGCCGGATGCAGCAGCGACGAATCAAAAAAGCAAAAAGAAGAAGGCCTGCAAACCACCGGTGACACCGTTGTGACAACCACTGACAGCCTCGCATTGCCAGCACCGTTCGCCTCGGAATCAGTCGAGAACAGGCCCGAAGAAGCGGGTTGGCCGGATGGCAAAATGCCTGTTGCACCGGCTGGATTTACGGTTGCGAAATACGCAGATAAGCTTAAAAATCCACGCTGGACTTACGTGGCACCCAATGGCGATGTGTTTGTCGCTGAATCCAATAACGAAAGAAAAGTGCCGACAGAATTACGTTGCTAAGGGACGTTAACGAAGACGGGACGGCTGAAATTCAGGAGATTTTCATGGAAAAATTGAAACAGCCGCTTGGTATGCTTGTGCTCAAAAACTATTTCTATGTAGCCAACACGGACGGAGTTTACAGATATCCGTATAAAGGCGGTGAAACGAAAATTACCAGCGAAGGCGAAAAAATCGTTGAGTTGCCCGCAGGCGGATATAACAACCACTGGACGCGTAACCTTTTAGCCAATGCGGATGGATCGAAAATCTACATTTCAGTCGGCTCGGCTAGTAATGTGGCGGATCACGGCATTGATGAAGAAAAACGGAGGGCTAATATTTTGGAGATTAATCCGGATGGAACGGGTGAAAGGGTTTTTGCGAGCGGGTTAAGAAATCCGGTCGGAATGGACTGGGCGCCCGGAACCAACACGCTTTGGACGGCTGTAAATGAAAGGGATAAATTGGGTGATGACCTTGTGCCTGACTACATTACGAGTGTAAAAGAAGGTGGATTCTATGGCTGGCCTTATGCATACTTTGGTAAAAACGAAGATCCGAGAAGAAAAGGCGAGCGTCCTGATCTGGTTGCAAAGAGCATTGTGCCCGATGTGCCGGTTGGATCGCATACGGCTTCATTAGGCCTTGCATTTTATGATCAAAAGAAATTTCCTGAAAAATACCAGAATGGTGCATTCATCGGGCAGCATGGGTCCTGGAATCGTGCGAAACTGTCTGGTTATAAAGTTGTTTTTGTTCCTTTCAAAAGTGGAAAACCAGCCGGGAAGCCAGAAGATTTTCTTACTGGTTTTGTAGAAAGCGAGAAGAAAGTGTACGGTCGGCCAGTTGGAATTACAGTGATGACGGACGGATCAATGCTGGTCTGTGACGATTCCGGAAATACAATTTGGCGCGTAACCGCGAAGTAAAAATAGTTTTTAAGTCTAGAAAAGTGGCCTGATTGATCAATCAGGCCACTTTTTTATGTTCTGATTATAACAGGCAAAAATAAATCGTTTGATATTAGGATAAATATACCAATCGGTATATTTTTGTGCCGTTAATGTTGAAGCGTATGAACAAGGCAGAAAAAACCAGGCAATTTATCATTGAAAAAACGGCTCCGATTTTCAATGTAAAAGGCTATTCCGGGACTTCGATAAATGACATGATAACCGCCACGGGACTTACCAAGGGAAGCATCTACGGTAATTTTCGCAATAAAGATGAAGTTGCCATTGCCGCATTTGATTTCAATTTGAAGAAAATGTTCACGTCAGTGCAGCATGGAATGGACAGCAAGACGACTGTGAAAGAAAAGCTGCTCGTGTATGTTGAGATCTACGAAAATTTCCTGACGTATCCTTTTCCCGAAGGCGGCTGCCCTATTTTAAATACATCCGTGGAAGCCGATGATACACATCCGGAACTGAGACAAAAGGCTGCCGAGGCCATATCCGTTTGGAAAAACAAAATTGAAAATCTCATCAAAAAGGGCGTTGCAAATAATGAGTTGAGCGCGTCGGTTGATCCCGATGAAGCTGCCATTACATTGATTGCATTGGTTGAAGGCGGGATTATGATCAGTAAGGTGACCGGCAAACTGCAATACAGAAAAACCATTATGAAAGCAGTGAAAAAACTGATAGACGAGTTATAGCATATTTTTTTACCCATAAATATACCGATCGGTATATTATATATTCATGTTGATTAACAAAAGAGAAATGAAAACTACTGGAAATACAATTTTGATCACCGGCGGGAGTGCAGGAATTGGCTTCGCCATTGCACAAGTCTTTTCGGAAAACGGAAATGACATTATTATCACAGGCAGAAACGAGGAACGCCTGCAAAATGCGGCAGCCAAATTGAAAAATACGACTGCAATTGTAAGCGATGTTTCAAACAAGGAGGACGTGGAAAAGCTGGTTGCAAAATTGAAAAATGATTTTCCCAAACTGAATGTGGTCATCAACAATGCTGGAAGGGCGGAGACTTATAACCTGAATGGAGAAAAGGATGCTTACGAAATTGCCGAAGACGAAATCGTGACCAACTATTTGTCAGTCATTGGTTTAACTCAAAAATTAACGCTGCTGCTTAGTCAGCAGGCTGATGCGGCAAATTGTGAATGTGTCGAGCATTGCCGTTTTTGCGCCTAACCACATTATCGCAACTTATTCCGCGAGCAAGGCCGCATTGCATTCTTACACCCAGTCACTGCGTCACACTTTGGCAAAATCGACTGCGATCAAAGTTTTTGAACTGATGCCGCCATTGGTGAACACAGACTTTTCACAAGATATCGGCGGAGCAAAACGGCATTCCGCCAAAACAAGTTGCTGACGACCTGCTTACCGCATTTGAAAACGACACATTCGAGGTCCACGTCGGACAAACCCGCACAATTGTATGCATTGTCGCTGCAATCGCCCGAGCAGGCGTTTTTGGCAATGAACCAGGAAATATAAGTGTCTGCCAGTAACAATCGTCAATTTTGACAAACGTAAAAGATGAAGAAAAAAATTGCTTTCGCAGTCGTCATGGGAGTCATTACGACGGGTATAATTTCCTTCAGTTTGATTTCTATAAATATTGGATTTGTTGCCAATTTTTTGGTGATTTGGCTGAAATCCTGGATTATGGCCTATGTGATCGTCATTCCGGTGATCCTGATGGTCGGTCCGGTGGTTCAAAAACTGGTGGAAGGGTTATTTAAAGATGCAGTGACTCAGGAGTTTGACGATTAATTCCTGATGTCGTCGAAAAAATTCAAAAATTGTTTATGAAAAGAGTTGTAGTTACTGGTTTGGGGGTTATATCTCTCCGCTCGGAAATTCGGTCGACGAATTTTGGGAAAATATTGTAAATGGTAAAAGCGGTGCTGCTACCATTACGAAAATGGACGTTTCGAAGTTTAAGACGCAATTCGGATGTGAAGTTCGTGACTTTCATCCGGAGGAATTTATCGACAAAAAAGAATTAAAAAAATACGATCTGCATACGCAATACGCAATTGTCGCTTCGGATACGGCAATTAAAGATGCAGGTCTTGATTTCAGCACCATTGACATTGAGGATCGCTATGATATGGGCGTGATCTGGGCCGCTGGAAATGGTGGAATGGGCACTTTTGAAGATCAATTGCTTGAATTCCCCATTGCAGGCGGAGGAGTGCCACGTTTCAGTCCGTTTTTTATCCCAAAAATGATCGTGGACATTGCAGCGGGCGTTATTTCAATCCGCCACAAATTGCATGGCCCTAATTATTGCACGGTTTCAGCTTGCGCATCTTCGAACACAGCCGTGATCAGCGCATTTGATACAATTAAAATGGGCAAAGCCAAGATCATGGTTGCAGGCGGATCGGAAGCAGCCATCATTTACTCAGCATTAGGCGGTTTCGGTGCTGCACAAGCACTTTCCAAAAGAAACGACGCGCCTGAAAAAGCATCACGTCCGTTTGATAAAGACCGCGATGGTTTTGTCATGGGCGAAGGCGCAGCAAAACGAT